>NZ_CP029426.2:3992965-4599558 GCF_002266435.3 Bradyrhizobium amphicarpaeae | reverse complement strand
CCTTTGGAGACGCAGAAGCCCGAGGCCCAGGAACGATAGCCTTCCTTCAGCGGCTGGAAGGTGCAGGCGATGCCCATCGAGCGCACCTTGGTCACCGCCGGCGACCACATCGACTGGATCACGGTCTCGCCAGAAGCCATCAGGTTGACGCTCTCGTTGAAGTCCTTCCAGAAGGCGCGGAACTGGCCGGCCTTCTTGGCCTCGGTCATCACCTTCATGGTGAGATCGATCTCTTCCTTGGTCATGTTGCCCTTGTCGGCGTATTTGTACTTGCCGGTGGCTTCCACCACCATCGCGGCGTCCATGATGCCGATCGAGGGGATGTTGAGGATCGAGGCCTTGCCCTTGAATTCGGGGTTGAGCAGTTCGGACCAGGAACTGATCGGACGCTTGATCAGGTCGGGGCGGATGCCGAGCGTGTCCGCGTTGTAGACGGTCGGGATCAGCGTGACGAATTCGGTCGCCGAGGTCGCGAACTTCTTGGAGTCCTTGCCTTCGAGATAGAGCACCTTCCAGGGCGCGGTGCCCTGGCCGCCGATCTTCTTGCCGCCGGGCGTCTCGCCCTTGGTGAAGACCGGCGTGATGTTGTCGAACTCCTTGATCTTCCTGGCGTCGAGCGCAAGGATGTTGCCCGACGGCACAATTTTCTTCAGCGAGAAATATTCGGTGTCCAGCACGTCAAAGGAGTTCGGCTGGGTCATCACGCGCTTGGTGACGTCGTCGGTGGTCGCGGTGATGTATTCGATCTTGATGCCGGTGTCCTTCAGGCACTGCTTGGAGATGTCGTCGCCTTCGTTCACGGCGGTGCCGAGATAGCGCAGCACCTTCGCGTCGGCCGACTTCACATAGGGAAAGCCGGTGATGGCGCCGGAGCCGGCGGCAAGGCCGGCGAGACCAGCGGTGCCCTTGAGCAGCGTACGGCGGCTGACGCCCTTCGTCCCAGTGGTCTTGCTCATGTCAGTCACTCCTCTGTTGCGCATTCCAGTGATCGATCGGCGCTATTGCAGGCGTTGCGCCTTGGCGGGATCCCAGGTGGCCAGCACGCGATCGCCCGGACGGAACGGGTGGACGTCGAAAGTGGCTTCGGGAACGTGGGAGAACAGGGCGGTGCCGTCGTCGAGCGTCAGCGAGACGGCGATGTAGGAGCCCTGGTACTCGGTCTGGGTCAGCAGCGCCGGCGCGCCGAACGCGCCGTCAACGAACGGCGCGATGCCGAGCTGATCGGCGCGGACGGCGATGAGTTTGCCGGCGTCGCTGAGGACGTTGTGGCCGCCGATGAAGCGGGCCACGAATTCTGTGCGGGGACGGTGAAAGATGTCGCGGGCCGTGCCCTGCTGTTCGATCTTACCGTGGTTCATCACCACGATGTGGTCCGCGAGCGCCATCGCCTCTTCCTGGCCGTGGGTGACCTGGATGAAGCTGATGCCGAGCTCGCGCTGCAGTCGCTTGAGCTCGCCGCGCATCCTCACGCGCAGGAACGGATCGAGCGCGGAGAGCGGCTCGTCGAGCAGCAGGATCTGCGGCTCGGTGATCAGCGCGCGGGCGAGCGCGACGCGCTGCTGCTGGCCGCCGGACAGCTGCGCCGGAAGTCGGCCTGCATATTGGCTCATCGCCACCAGCTCCAGCAATTCGCCGGCGCGCTTGTGGCGCGTCGGCTTGTCGACGCCGCGCATCTTGAGGGCAAAGGCGACGTTGTCGATCACGCTCAGATGCGGAAACAGCGCGTAGGACTGGAACATCATCGCGGTGCCGCGCTCGGCCGGCGGCAGGTCGGTGACGTTCTGGCTGCCCAGGATGATGTCGCCCTCGCTGACCGCTTCGTGGCCCGCGATCATCCGCAGCGTCGAGGTCTTGCCGCAGCCGGACGGGCCGAGCAGGCAGCAATAGGTGCCGGCCGGGATCTTCAGATTGACGGTGTCGACCGCCAGCGTCGTGTCGTAGCGCTTGGTGACGGCGACCAGTTCGAGAGCGGCGGGAGTGGCCATGGCGTATCCGAGAGGAAGGCGGTGCTGCGGCTCTCTCCGCAAGGTCCGTGCCAACCGCCTTCGGTCCGCCGGTTTCTCGAAACTGTGCAGCGGAGTCAGATCGTTAGATCGAATCCGGCGCATCCCGGCCGTCAAACCTGCGCGCAGGCGTCTGCACACAAAGCGGGCGGCGATTGTATAAAGTTTCGCCTGTGATTGGATACAGCTGGTCGACTAACATCCGGGGCGAACGTCGTCGATCGAGCCCCTGCAACCATGGCCGCCAAGCCCCGCCCCAAATCCGACGCGCCAGACGCCAGCGATCGCGTCAGCCGCATCCGGGAGGGCGTGACCGCCGCGATCCTCGAGCACCGCCTGCTGCCAGGCACCAAGCTCGGCGAGGACGAGATCGGCGAGATCTACGGCGCGAGCCGCACGCTGGTCCGCACTGCGCTCCAGCAGCTCGCGCATGAGGGCATCGTCAATATCGAGAAGAACCGCGGCGCCTTTGTCGCGCGTCCCACGCCGGCCGATGCCCGCCAAGTGTTCGAGGCGCGGCGCCTGATCGAGCCCACCATCGTCGATCTCGCCATCGAAGCGATGTCGCCGGCCTGGCTCGATCGTCTTCAGCAACACCTCAGTGAGGAGCGCGAGGCGGAGCTGCGCGGCGACGCGCGCGCCTCGGTTCGCCTGTCCGGTGAGTTCCACAAGCTCGTCGCCGAGATGAGCGGCCACACCATCTATCTTGGATTCCTGAAGGAGCTGATCGCGCGCTCCTCGCTCATCATCCTGCTGTACCGCCGCCACGACACGCCGGCCTGCGGCACCGATCATCACGCCGGCATCGTCGCCGCGATCCGCAAGCGCGACAAGCAGGCCGCGCGCCGCGAGATGCTGTCGCATCTCGACGAGATCGAGGCCGAGCTGTTCCTGAAGGATCCCGTCGCCGACGAGCTGCGGCTCGCGGACGTGCTGGGCGCGTGAGGGCGGGCAGCACCAAGTACCGATCGTCCAGGCTGGATTTTTTCTATCCCCGCTGGTCGGGGACCGGTTTCTTGCAATGCAAGGCAGTTGCGATCTCAGGGACGGCAGGCGGCGGCGCGGCGCTTGTCACAATCGCGGGTCTGTCGTCGGACGCGTGACTTCTAAGCGTCTCCAGAACCAGAAAGAATTTCTCGGCCAGCATGAGTCAAGCTCGCGAACGCGTTCATTTCGGTTTCGAGAACAACGCGATTCGCCATCAATTCGATCGCCCGCGAATCTCTACTGCAACGTAGTTCGCAACCTTGCTGCGAATTATGACAGTCGACGATCACGCGGCGCGACGTCATGTAACTATTCCTTGCGGGCCTGACCGGCTATATGCTGCCGCTCTGTCATTGAACTGTCATGTTACCGCAAATGCTGAAATCAGACACAACACCGGCTCGCAAAACCCCGAGCGCGCCGGACGGGAATGCTGTCCCGAAGGACAACAAGAGGACGCAAGTCGTAGCCGGCTTCCTCAGGCAGATTGAACCGGCTGAGCCTGCGATCGTCGAGGGCGCCGTGAGTGATGAGACGCCATCGCCAGATGCCTCGCCCGCGCCGGAGTCGACGCAGTCGGGCGTTGCCGCCCATTCCCATGAAATCGAGCTCAAGCTGCTGGTCGATGCCGATCGCATGGCGCATTTCAACGCCGCACCAATCATCGCCGCCAATGCGCGCAACAAGGGTTCGCGAAAGCATCTCAGATCCGTTTACTATGACACGCCCGAGCGGATGCTCCGGCGCAACGGCCTCAGCCTGCGCGTTCGCCAGAGCGGCGCGCGCTTCGTGCAAACGGTGAAGACCGAGGCTACGGACGATCCGCTGCGCCGCGGCGAGTGGGAGGCGCGCGTGGCCTCGCTGGCGCCCGATCGCGCTCTGGCGATGCCTTTCATTCCGGAGAAGCTTCGCAGCCGTCTCGAAGCGCGGCCGCTCGAAGCCGTCTTCGCCGCCGACATCCACCGCCACGCGCGGATGATCGAGCTGCCGTCCGGCACGGTCGAGGTCGCCTTCGACCATGGCGCGCTGACGGCAAGCGATCGATCGCTGCCGGTGAGCGAGATCGAGCTGGAGCTCAAGAGCGGCAGCGCGAGCACGATCTTCGAGGTCGCCTTGCGGCTGGCCGAGCACGGCGCGGTGAAGCCGTCCATCCGCAGCAAATCGGCGCGCGGATTCGACCTTGCCGCCCGCACGCCGCCCGCGGCACGACGCCCCCGAAAACTTCGCCTCGATCCGTCAGTGACGCTCGACGAGGCGTTCGCGACGATCCTGCGCTCCTGCTTCCTGCATCTGCTTCAGTCGCTGCCGGCGGCCGAGGACGGGCGCAATCCGGAAGGCGTGCATCAGCTGCGCGTCGCGCTGCGCCGGATCCGATCGGCGCTCGGCCTGATGCGCTCGGTCGGCGCGCTCAGCAATCTCGACGCGCTGCGATCGGAGGCGCGCTGGCTGGCGCAAGACCTGTCCGCCGCACGCGACTGGGATGTGTTCCAGTTCGAGACCTTGCCGACGATCGCGAAAGCATGCCCTTCCATCGCAGGTTTCGATGCTCTCGGCCGGGCTGCGGCGAAGCGCCAGTCCGACGCCTATGGCAAGGCGCATCACGCGCTCGACGACCGCCGCTGCGCCATGTTCCTGATCGGTCTCGGCAACTGGATCGAGACACGGGGCTGGCGCAACGATGTCGCTGCTGAAGATCTCGGCCGGCTCGCCGAGCCCGCCGTCAATTTCGCGCAGCGCATTCTCTCGGAGCAGCACGCCAAGGTGCTCAAGCGCGGCCGCCGCTTCAAGTCGCTCACGATGGACGAACTGCACCGGGTGCGGCTCGCGACGAAGCGGCTGCGCTATCTCAGCGAGTTCCTGCTGCCGCTGTTTGCCGATCGCAAGTCCGCGCGGAAATTTGCCCGCAGGCTCGCCGGTTTGCAGGAGGAGCTCGGCGCCTTCAACGACATGGCGGTCACGGCTTCGCTGCTCGACGGGCTCGGAGCCGAGCCCGACGGCGCCATCGCTGCCGCCGCGATCGCCGGCTGGCAGGCGCGTGCATCGATCGGCGTCAGGCCGGCCTTGCAAGGCACCTGGCGTGATTTCACCGCCGCGCGCGTGCCGTGGTCGTCGCAGGGCTGATTGAAGACCCCCAAAAAAGTTGCGCCCAGCCATTGGGGGATGGCTGGGCGCGCGCGAACCGGTCTGGGACGGGGAGGGGTGGGGATGTGACCGGGTCGCGTAACTCCTTGTCTCGTTCTTAATCTCTCGCGCTGGCGGTGGAGACCGCCGGCTTGGTATCGCCCAGCGAAACCCAGACGTTGGGATCGCTCTGCGACTGGCGCTTGACGAAGCGGTAGCCGGTCTCCGTCCAGGCAACGACGTTCTCGTTCTGATTGTCGAGAACGAACTCGCCCTTGTCGGTCTTCACCGTCAGCACCGCGTGTCCTTCGCCCTTCTTGTCGCGCACGACGGTGATCAGCAGGGCCTGGCGGGGCCATCCGGCATCGATCAGCATCTTGCGCTTCAACAACACGTAGTCTTCGCAGTCGCCGTAACCGTCGGTCGGCAGCGACCATTTCTCGATCACGCCCCAGTGCTCCTGGTCGGTCAAAGGCTTGACGGTCTCGTTGACCCAGCGATTGACCTTGACGAGGTCGCGCCATGCGGCCTGCGACATCACGATGTCGCGCGGCTGCGTCGGCGCGCTTTGGCACTGAGCGGTATTGTCCGCGCAGAACTCGACCCAGCCGATCGGCGCACGCGTGGTGTCGCCGAGGCTCGCGTAGAGCAGACGGCTTTCGCCGGCCTGCGCTGCCGCGCTGATCCCGAAGAGCATGGCAGCCAGTGCCAGCCCTTTCCCCTGTCCCTTGAAATCAAACATTGCGGCCCCCGTTTCTTGTTGGGACCACATTTCGCACGGAGCTTTTGCGTTGCCGCTAAGTCAGCCAAGTCAAGTCGAGACGAATACAAGTAAAAGGCGCGGCGAATTCGATCTATACTTGAATCGAATTCTCATAAAATTTGAAGCAACTGCAATTGATTCAAGTTTTATCGATTAACGCGGAAACGTTGGCGGAACCGCACTTTCTGTGCGCAAACGGGTCGCGCGTTAACCGGCGCGAGGCCTGTCATCACGCATGAAAAAGGCGGCGTCCGCATTGCGGAGGCCGCCTTCGGGGCTGGAAATACGTGGGATTTGGCGTGCAGGCGCTTTACCGCGCGGTAACGCTCTCTTCGAGTGTCTCGATCGGCTGCGCGTGGACGAACTCGAGCGCGAAGCCGTCTTCGAGGTTTCGGACCACGCGGCCCTGGACCCGGCCGAGCAGAACCGTCGATTTCAGCGGCGGCCGGTTCTCCGCGGCAATAGCCGCGCCGGACAGGGAGAGGTCGATGATGCGGCAGGTCATCTTGGTGCCGTCCTCGAGCGTCAGCACCGCGATCGGGTTGCGCGGCACGATACGGTCGTGGCGGCGGTCTTCCGGCAGGTTGAGGATGTCGCGGTTGGCGAGCCAGGTCAGCTGTGCCGCGAGCTTGTCGCGCTTCCTCGGCGTCGCCCCGACCGTCATGGCGAAGCCGTTGTCGATGATGCGGGTGATCTTGCCCTCGACGCGGCCGATATGGTCGAGATAGGCGACGACGCGGTCGCCGACATTGCCGATGCCGGGGGCGAGCAGCGCGAGGCCGCCCGGCGACATGTTGATCACCTGGCAGGGGAATTCACGGCGATCCGGCAGCATGTAGCGGCCGAGCAGGTGGACCTTGACCCGCTGGAAACGCCGACGCTCTTCGGCGGCCGGAAGAAATTTTTTGTTCGCCAACGCCATTTTCACAACCCGACCCCCCGCCTGGCGGAGTCCGGGGACGACCCTAAGGTGCATAGGGTTAATGCCGCGTTAGGATTGGGTGCGGCGGTCACGGACGGACACAATGCGTTCGAAAAGCCACATCAGCGGCGGGCAGGCCAGCACTGCCAACGCGCCGAGGTCGAGCGCGACCGCCGCGGTCCCGGCCGACTTGGCAAGCCGTCCTGCCACGGCCGGCCCCAGCATCATCGCCGCATAGAACAGCGTGTAGAACACGCCCATTCCGATCGCTCGCGTCTGCGGCGCGAGCACCCGGGCGGCCAGGCTCATGATCGGGCCGGCGGGCAGGCCGCCGATCAGGCCGCCCAGGACGAGGATCGCAATCACGGCATCGGACCGGGTCAGCCAGGCGAGCAGGCCGGCCACCACGAGGCTCGCCGCGATTGCCAAGACAAAGGGGTGCTTGGTGCGATCGGCGAGAAATCCGCCTGACGGCACCGAGATCACCGACAGCCACATCACGAGGCTGATCGCCGAGCCCGCCGCCGCAATGCTCCAGCCGCGCTCGACGAGCAGCGAGGGGCCGAACGAGAAGATCATGGCGAAGCCGACATTATAGAGGCCCCAGATCGTGCCCGCGACGATCACCGCCAGCAGCGCAAGAGGATCGAGCCGGCCGGAGCCGGCCGCGCTGGCTGTCGTCGCTGGCGGCGGCTGGTAGAACAGGATTAGCACGATGCCGATCGCACTCAGTGCGCCCGTTGTCAGGAACACGGCGCCTGCGCCGTACGCGGTGCCTATCGCCGGCAGCACCAGCAGCGAGATCGCAACGCCGGCCGGCCAGGAATTGACGAAGATCGCCATCGCGGTTGCGATCTCCCTTCCGGCGAACCAATCGGCGCCCATTTTGGTGAGCTGCACCGTCAGCAGCACGCCGCCGGCGCCGGAGGCGAGCCGGCCTGCCATCTGCAAGCCCCAGATATCGGTGGCGGCTATGACGAGGCTGCCTGCCGTCATCAGCAGCAGCGCCGCAATGGTCGTGGATTTATCGCCGAGCTTTCGCCCGATCGCGCCGCCGGGCAGCGCCAGCACGATGCCGGGCGTGAAATAGAGTCCGATCAGGATGCCGATGTCGGCGAGCCCGACGCCGAAAGTCTGCTGCAGCAGCGGCGCCACCGCGGCCACGCTCTGGAACTGGAATGCAATGGTGAGGCGAACGACGAACAGGATCGCAAGAATGCACCAGCGATTGCGCAACGCCTGATCTCCCCATGCCCTGTGTCGAAGGTGCGGTGGGCAGGGGCGAGAGTCAACCGGCCGCCTTTCTCGTCGCTCGACCATAGAGCAGAACCAGCAGCGCCAGCAGCACCGCAGCCGACAGCCCCAGCGACCAGTGGATGCCGATCGCCGCGCCTGCGACCCCGACGGTGATGCCGCTGAACGCCCGCATCCCGAGCCCCGCCATATTATAGAGACCGACCACGCGGCCGCGAATGTCGTGCGGCGCATTCAGCTGCACCAGCGCCTGCGCCATGGTGTTGAACGACAGCTCGAAGAAGCCGGCGCAGAACAGCAGCACAATCGCAACCGGATAGATCCGCACCGTGGCGAAGCCGAGCAGCGCCACGCTCCAGAGCATCGCAAGCAGGATCGCGGTGCGCGGCGTGCCCTTGAGGCGTCCCCAGGATTCCAGCGCGATGGCGGCGAGCACCGCGCCGGCCGCATCGGCCGCGAGCAGCACGCTGTAGGAGACACCGGGATCGCCATGGCCGAGATCGCCGGCATAGCCCGGCATCTGGGCGTGATAGGCGTTGCCGATCATGAAGGAGGTGAGGCCGGCAAGCCAGGTCATCGCCGTCAGGGTCGGCTGGGTGCCGATGGCGCGGATGGTCAGCACGATGTCGGCAAGGCCTCGCACCGCGAAGCGCCGCGCCGCCACGCTTCTGTCCCGCACGGGTGCCCAGAACAGCCAGAGCAGCATCGGCAGATAGAACAGCGTGTTGAAGATGATGCCGTGCGAGGTGCCGAGCGTCAGCATGATGATTCCGCCCACCGCAGGTCCGACCAGGATGCCGAGATAGCGCGCCATCGCGTTGAGCCGCACCGCGCTCGGCAAATCGGCGGGGCCGACGAGGTCGTAGAGCAGCAACTGGTTCGGCGTCTGCCACAGCACGCCGGCGCAGCCGTGGATCACCAGCAGCAGCATCGCGTGCCACATCTGGATCGTGTCGGTGAGGAAGAAGAAGCCCCATCCGCTCGATGCCACGATGAACAGCAGCATGCCGCACTGGATGATGCGGCGCGGGTCGAACCGGTCGGCAAGGCCGCCGACCGCGACCGAGAACAGCAGGAACGGCAGCCAGTGCGACAGCACCGCAAAGCCCGCCAGCGCCGGCGAATGGAATTTCTGGAACACCACCCAATAGCTGATCACATGCTCGATGTTGTCGGCCATCATCGCCAGCACGTAAGAGCCAAACTGGAGCCGGTACGGCCCCGACTTCATCGCCGCGAACGAGCCGGACGCAGCGGCGGGATCTTGGGGCAGGGGATTCAAGGGGCATGACCTAGGGTGAGACTATCGGCGCCTTACACGCTCAGCGCTGAACGCTCAAGGCAGTTGGGTGGGATAGTCGCCATGCACTGCTGCCACACGCACCGCCGTCATCCTGAGGCGCGAGCGAAGCGAGCCTCGAAGGATGGGCAGCAAGCGCCTGTAGCTCATCCTTCGAGGCTCCCCGCGCGACGCTACGCGTCGCACGTCTCGCACCTCAGGATGACGACTGAGTGTGTAGCTGCACCGTAACCCGGATGAGCGAAGCGATAACCCCGGACCGCTTGTCCCAAATGTCACTTTGCTCATGCGCACTATTAGACTGCCACCTTGGCACGACCGTACATCTCACATACGCTTCACCTCACGCCCGCACCCATCAATCAGAACAGACGGGCATCGAGGAAATAGCCATGGAATCCATTCGCGTATGCACCCATGCAGGGCCGGGCTCGGAGCCCGTCATCAAAACCGTGCCCTGGCCGAAGGTCGGCCGCAAGGCTGCGCTGATCAAGGTCGGCGCCTGCGGCGTTTGCGGCACCGATCTGCACATTCTCAAAGGACACTGGCCGAAGCCGCTGCCCTGGCCGTTCACGCTCGGCCACGAGATCGGCGGTGTCATCGTCGAGTGCGGCGAGGAATTCACCGAGGACTTCATGAGCAAGCCGCTCGGGGTCGGATCAAAAGTGATGATCCCGCCGCTGATGCCATGCGGCCAGTGCTATTACTGCATCCACTACCCGCAAACCGCTAACAAGTGCCTGACGCCGGTCTATTACGGCCGCTATCTCGGCTTCGACAAGGCGCCGCACATGTGGGGCGGCTGGGCCGAATATGTCTATGTCGATCTCGAGATGCTGCCGGGCACCAAGATCTACAAGCTGCCCGACGACATGTCGCTGCGGTTAGGGGCACTGTCCGAACCGCTGACATCGTGCATCCGCGCCTTCAACCGCGCCAGCCGTGCCGGCGGTTTTACCTGGGGCGACACGGTGGTGATCCAGGGCTCCGGTCCGATCGGCATTCTGGCGGTCGCAGCCGCCAGGGAGATGGGGGCAGGGCGCGTGATCTGCGTCGGCGCCCCCGAGGAGCCGCGGCTCAAGCTTGCGCGCGAGTTCGGTGCGGAGGCGACCGTGAACATCGAGGAGATCAAGTCACCCGAGGGGCGCATCGCGCGCGTCCGCGAGATCGTCGGCGGCTTCGGCGCCGATCTCGTGATGGATTGTTCGGGGCACCCTACCGCCGGCCCCGAAGGCATCGAGATGCTGCGTGACGGCGGCACCTATGTGGAGATGGGCCAGTTCACCGACGCCGGCTCGATCGAGACCTCCTGGCATCGCATCTGCACCAAGGATCTCAACGTGCTGGGCTCCTGGGGCTTCACCGGCAACGACCTCCCGCTCGGCGTCGACATGCTCTACCGCACCCGGGACAAATATCCCTGGCTGAAGATGCAGACGATCTATCCGTTCACGGACGAAGGCGTCGCGCAGGCAGTGAAGGACGCGATGGCGATGAAGACGGTGAAGTCGACCATCGTGCCGTGGCCGGAATTGGTGGAGTGATTTTGTAGCCCGGATGAGCGAAGCGACATCCGGGCCTTGGCTGAAGTCTTCCCGCATGTCGCTTCGCTCATGCGGGCTACGAGCCGAAGTATGAAGGACGCGATGACCAACGATCAGACACCCGAACCAACCCGGCGCTCTCCCTTCAACGCCATCCGCGCGATCGACTACACCGTCATCTTCGTGCGCGACATGGCCGCGATGCGCCGCTTCTATGAGGACGTGCTCGCCTTTCCCCTGCTGCGCGAACTGTCGCCGAACTGGATCGAGTATGGCCTCGGCAGCAACACGCTCGCCCTGGCGAAGCCGGGTCGGACCGCCGCCGATGCACCGGTGCCGTATGGCACGGCCTCCCTGCAACTGGCTTTCAAGGTATCCGCCGCCGAGGTCGACGCGTGCGCCGACGAACTCGTCCGGCAAGGCGTTGCGCTGGTGTCACCGCCCACCAACCAGTCCTTCGGCCACCGCACGCTGTTCTTCCGCGATCCCGACGGCAATCTGCTGGAGATCTATGCCGAGATCTGAGACGCCGACCCGGAAAAGTTCCCGCCGGCTGCCTCGAACTATCCACGCGGAGGTGAAACTTAGGCCCAGGTTCCGGCTTTCACTCTGCGGGAGAGATGCCGTGAAGCAAATCCTGAGACCGATCACCTATATCCTGGCTGCGATCTACTTCCTGGTGGATGCGGTCTTCATGGCCGTGGCGGCGCCGATCGCGCGCTGGATCGGGCGGCACGCTGAATTCAGGCGTTTGAGCGCCTGGATCAAATCGCTTTCGCCATATGCGTCGCTTGCATTGTTCCTGGTGCCCGTGATCATTCTGGAGCCGGTCAAGCCGGTTGCTGCGTACCTCACTGCGACCGGCCAGGTGCTGAGCGGAGCGATGGTCTTGATCGTTGGCGAATTGCTCAAGCTGGTGCTGGTCGAGCGCCTGTTTCACCTCACGCGCGACAAGCTGATGCGCATTCCCGCCTTTGCCTGGGCTTACGGAAAATACGCCGCGGCGAAGGCCTGGCTGCAGGAGACGGACGCCTGGCGCGCCATCCGGGCCGTGAGCCGCGCGGTGAGGGACAGTGTTGCGCGGGCAAGAACAAGACTGGTCAACGGCTTCAGCAGGCTGGCGACCTCTCGGAATTGAAGGGTTGCGCGAATTTGTCTTACATCTCGTTCGATCCCCGCTAAGACAGTCCAGTGCGCCCCGAGCCGGGCGTGGACGTGATCTGGATCGGGGTACACACGGACCATGACGAGTGACGCGACCGTTCGAGCAGGCCAGTGCCATTGTGGCTCGGTGCGCTTCGAGGTGACACTTAGCGACGGCTTCAAGTCGATCCGCCGCTGCACTTGCTCCTATTGCCGAATGCGGGGCGCCGTCGTTGCGATGGCGGCCATGGGCGGGATCAGGTTCCTGCGGGGCGAGGAGGCGCTGACGACGTACCGCTTCCAAACCGGATCGGCGCAGCACTTCTTCTGCTCCCGTTGTGGAATCTACACCCACCACCAGCGCCGGTCCGACCAATCCCTCTACGCCGTCAATGTCGCCTGCCTGGATGGGGTGAGCCCGTTCGATTTCGCAGAGGTGCCCGTCATGGACGGCGTCAATCACACCAATGACACCGGCAAGCCGACGCGTCAGGCAGGCACGCTTCGCTTCATCCCGACGGCCGACTGAGGGCTACCCGGCCGCGATACCCTGCTACGCGAGCTTGCGGGCTGCCGCGGTCGCCTTGTCGCCCGTGTTCGGCGTGCCGGTCGGCTCGATCAGCATCAGGTGAACCTCCTCGCGCGCCACGGGACGATGCTCGACGCCTTTCGGCACGACATAGAGTTCGCCCGGACCCAGCCTCACCGTGCGATCCCGCAATTCGATCTCCAGATTGCCTTTCAGGACCAGAAAGAAATCGTCGGTGTCGTCATGCTTGTGCCAGGTGAACTCGCCTTTCACCTTCACCACCATCACGTCGCAATCGTTGAAGGTCGTGACCGTGCGCGGCGACCAGTAGTCGCTGAAGGTCGCGAGCTTGTCGGCAAGCGATATGCTACCTGTCATGTGTCACCCTTGCTCTCCTCGTGGGCATGATCTGGGATGGCGTGGCGGAGATGACAAGCCGTCCTTGTCCGCGTCGCGCGCTTGCTTGCCGCCACGTAGCGCAAAGCTCTCGACAGCCGCTATTTGACGTATCCTGACAGCATCGCCTGCGCCCATTCAGGCCGGTTGTTGGCGAGCGCGCGCGCCGATGCGGCCTCCCAATCATATTCGAGGGCCAGCAACTCGACCTGCCAGCCCCTGTTTCTCTTGGTGAGGATCGCGTATCGGGCGTGAGGCGAGCGGTACTCGAGGCTTGCGGCAAACGGGATGTCCGCGAAGACGGGGCAACCAACGCTGCCCGGGTTGAGAACCATGCAATCGCGGGGGCCATTCACCGCAGCCTGGCGGTGGCTATGGCCGCACAGTACCACGCGCGCCATCGGCTCGCTCGCGAGGCGTGCTGCCAGTACGTCGCGGCGTGCCGGCACGAAGCGGCCGTCGTCGAGCGATTCCTCCAGCAGGCACGTCGTGTCGTTCTCGGGCGTGCCGTGGCAGGCCAGGATCCCATCGTCCAGCCGCAGTTGGGACGGCAGGCTGTGCAGCGTGAGACGTTGCTCCGCCGTCAATGCGCGACGCGCAAATAGACCCGCCGGCGAGAGCTTGTCGTCCGGAAACTCCTCGATCCAGCGATCATGGTTTCCGCGCACGGTCGGCAACGCCAGCGACTGCAGCGCTTCGAAGGTCTCTCTCGGCCACAACGGGCTGGTGACGCAATCGCCGAGGTTCACGGTGTGATCGACGCCGCGCGCCTTGATGTCGGCGAGCACGGCCTCCAACGCCGCAAGGTTGCCGTGGATATCGGAAATGACTGCCAGTCGCATCGTTGTGGTCCCCATCCATTCCGGCTCGGTTGCCGCCAGACCGGCCGTGCCGATGTTAATCAAGGTAGTCGCAAAAATCCTCTGCAACCTCCAGGGCGCGGCTCTCTTCGGCAAGCCATGCATCATAGGCATGGTGATTTCCGGGCACTTGGCGTAAAGAGCGCCCAGATCAAATCAGCGTGCGGCCGGGCCTATTGCCGCGCACGCAGCTCAGGCCCCTCGGCTCACCGCCTCCGCGCCTGAATTAACCAAGGTTCTCCATCCCGTGTCTTTTCCGGCCCTGACCCCGCCGCTCGCCCGCGCTTTGGCTGAGCGGAATTACGATTCACCGACCCCCGTTCAGCTCGCCGTGCTCGCGGACGAAGCCGCCGGCCGCGACCTCCTGGTTTCGGCCCAGACCGGCTCCGGCAAGACCCTCGCTTATGGCCTCGCCATGGCCAGGGATCTGCTTGGCGATGCCGAGCGCTTCGGGCGGGCGGCCGCGCCGCTCGCCTTGATCGTGGCGCCGACCCGCGAGCTCGCGATGCAGGTTCAGCGCGAACTCTCCTGGATCTACCAGCATGCGGACGCGCGCGTCGTCTCCTGCGTCGGCGGCATGGATCCGCGCCGCGAGCAGCGCGAGCTTGCGGCAGGCGCCCACATCGTCGTCGGGACGCCCGGCCGGTTGTGCGATCATCTGCGGCGTAACCGCCTCGACATCTCCGAATTGAAGGTGGTCGTGCTCGACGAGGCCGACGAGATGCTCAATCTCGGTTTTCGCGAGGATATGGAATTCATCCTCAAGACCACCCCGGAGACGCGCCGCACCCTGCTGTTCTCGGCGACGTTCCCGCGCGGCATCGTCGCGCTCGCCAAGCAATATCAGCAGCAGGCGTTCCGGATCGAGGTCGCCGGCGACGAAGGCGGTCACGCCGACATCGAGTACCGCGCCATCCGGATCGCGCCCGCCGATGCCGAGCATGCCGTCGTCAACGTGCTGCGCTTCTACGAGGCGCCGAGCGCGCTGGTGTTCTGCAGCACGCGCGATCACGTCAGGCATTTGCAGGCGGCATTGCTGGAGCGCGGTTTCTCCGTGGTCGCTCTGTCGGGCGAATTGACGCAGAACGAGCGGACCATGGCGCTGCAGTCGCTGCGCGACGGACGCGCCCGCGTCTGTGTCGCGACCGACGTTGCTGCCCGCGGCATCGACCTGCCGAGCCTCGACCTCGTCATTCATGCCGATTTGCCCAACGACGCCGAAGTGATGCAGCACCGCTCGGGCCGCACCGGGCGCGCCGGACGCAAGGGCACGAGCGTGCTGCTGGTGCCGCCCGCCCGGCGGCGTCGCGCGGAGCTGCTGCTCAATCTGGCTGGGGTCGACGCGAACTGGGGCACGGCGCCGCAGGCGGAGGAGATCCGCAAGCTCGACCACGAACGCATGAAGGACGTGCTGTTCACCGAGGAGACCACGGCCGACGATCTGGTGCTGGCCCAGGCGCTGCTCGCCGAGCGGTCGGCCGAGGACATTGCCGCTGCGCTGGCGCGGCTCTATCGCGCACGGCTGCCGTCGCCCGAAGACATCCTCGATCCCGGCGAGCGCACTGGCCGGCCGCGTGACGATCGCGGTCGCGACAATGTTCGCACGCCGCGCGGCGACGATGGCCGCGCCCCACGCGACGACGATCGCCCTGCGGGGCCGCGATCGAAACCAGGCAAATCCTCGGCCCGTCACGGCATGGGAGAGGCCACCGTCTGGTTCCGCGCCAACATCGGACGACGCAAGAATGCGGAAGCGCGCTGGTTGCTGCCGATGATTTGCCGCCGTGGCGGCATCGACAAGGGCGACATCGGCGCCATCAAGATCATGGACACCACGACCGAGTTCGAGATTTCCGAGCGGGTCGCGGAGTCCTTCGCCGTCAAGATCAAGCGTCCTGACAAGGAAGACAATATCCGCCTCGAGCCGATGGCGGGCGCGCCGCAGCAGCAGGCCCCTGTGGAGGAGCGGTCCCAGGCGCCCCGGCGCGAGAGCCGCGACAGCGATCATCGCGAACGTCGCGACGATCGTCCGCGCGACAAGAGTGAGTTCAAGCCGCGCAGCAAGCCTCATGGCGAGCGCGGGCCGAAATTCGATGATGCTCCGTCTTCTTTCGGCAAGAAGAAGCACAAGAACAAGCCGGGTCACGCGGAGCCGTCGGTCATGCCGTGGCCCGCGAAGGGCGCGCCTGGAAAGAAGCCGAAGAAGAAAAAGCATCGCGGCTGAACCGGCGCCGTTCAGCGCAGGCGACAATGATGCCGCCGGATTGCACCGGCGGCATCATCTGCATCGTCAGGTGGGCTCAGCGGCCGCCGCCGCCGCCACCACCACCACCTCCGCCACCACCACCACCGCCGCCACCGCCATCACGCATCGACGAGCTGTAACGAGGATCGGTCTGCTTCATGTAGATCGGCGAGGTGTCGTGATGGGTGACGGTCGGGCGGCTTCTGCCAGGCGCGTTGGGCGTCTCGACCACGATGCCGCAGCCTTCGAAGAAGGCGGTGTCGCAGCCATAGGTGCGGTATTGCGCCGCGTTGGCGCTGGTCGCGGTGAACGCAGCCGTCGCAACGCATGCGACGAAAGCAAGTTTCGACAATGTGAGTTTCATGGATAGTCTCCAGCCTCGGTTCGGCGAGACCGGAAGGGCTCGCACACACCTTCGACGGGGGCTGATCCAACCCGGTTCGAGGCGGCGGTTCACGCCCGCGTGAGGCGGGAAGGGACGTTACGTCGCAGCGAGGTCGCGCAGCATGTAGGTCGCGCCCTCGCCGTAGGAGGCGAATTTTGCGCGCAGCGCCGCATCCGCCGTGACGGGCCGAAAGCCGAGACGCTGCCACAGCGGCTGCGTGGCGTAGACCGAGACCAGCGCGAGCGTTGTGATGCCTGACGCGCGCGCGAGCTGCTCGACATCAGCAACATAGGGGCGCGCGACGCCGCCGCGAAAGTCGGGCAACACCGCAACGTCGTGCACGTAGAGGCAATCCGCATCCTCAGGCAGTCGTTCGAGCAAGCCGTCGAGCGGCGGGATCCGGTGCCGCTTCCAGGGATGCGAAAGCCCATAGCCGGCGATCTCGTCGCCGGCAACGAGCACGCGGCATCCGTCGGGAGAGAGCCGCATCTTCTCGGCGAGCACTGCCGGGCTTTCGGGAAGATCGGGATGAATCCGCGCCGCGATCGCGCTGATCGCGGGCAGGTCGGATGCGTGGGCGGGACGCCAATGCGGCTTGCTCATGTCGATCCCACTTTATTCCACCGCCTTGTCGTGCGCAGCGAAAAATATCTTTGCCGCGCCGTCAGGAATACCGGACCGCGGGCGGCGTCCTACCCATGCAAGCCAATTGCATGACAGGAGAACTCATGACGTCCTCGATCCGCCTCGCTCTGACGCTGGCACTCTCGCTCGCGATCGTTCCCGCCGCCTTTGCCGCGCCGCCGACCAAGACGGGCAAGACCGACAAGGGCAGCGTACTCACCGACGCCAAGGGCATGACGCTCTACACCTTCGACAAGGACGCGGACGGCAAGTCCGCCTGCAACGGTCCGTGCGCGACGAACTGGCCGGTGCTGAAGGCCGAGGCGAGCGATGCCGCGAGCGACGGCTACACCGTCATCACGCGCGACGACGGTTCGAAGCAGTGGGCCTACAAGGGCAAGCCGCTCTACACCTTCGCCAAGGACCAGAAGCCCGGCGATATCACCGGCGATGGTTTTCTGAACGGTGCATGGCATCTGGCGATGCCGTGAGAGCGGGCGACTATCTCAGCCCCTCATACACCATCAGCCCGCGTGCGATCTGCAATTTGCGGATCGCGCGCGGCAGCAGTTTCTCCGGCTGGTGCAGATAGCGCCAGGAGGTGAGGGTGAAGGTCGAGAGCGCGCCGCATTCGTCGTCGAACGGCGCGAGCACGCCCGTCACGCTCACCGGCGTGTGCGGGCGGGCGTTGAACGGCAGCAGCAGCAGTTCGAGATAGGCCTTGCTGCCATCCTCTCGCGTGGCCGTGACGCCGGCGATCGCACCCAGCGCCTCGTCGGCGACAACGGTGGTGATCTCCTCGATCTCGCCGCGGCTCGCGTCAACGAACAGCGCCGCAAAGCTCTGGTCCTTGAGGTCACGTCCCGCCAGTGCACAGACGCGCGTGCCCGCGACGCGGAACGGAAAGCCGAGATTGGGCTCGCAGGACAGCACGAATATATCGCCGAGCAGGCCGCGGACCGCGGCCGGATCGATGTCGGCCCGGTCAGGGGCCCGTGCAGCGCCGCGCTTGTTGTCCCAATACGCGAAGAACGCGCGGCTCGACGGATGTTTCATGTCTGAACGCTTATCCCGGGGCGCAACCTCGAAGGGACAGAGCTGTCCCGCTTCAGTGCACCCGCGATCCCTGTGTTGTTGTGCAGGAGGGGATTTGCAGCGTCCATGCCGGGAGGCCGTTTTCGCCCCCGTTAAGGCGGTCTTTGCGTCGTTAACGTTAAATTAACTATGGCCTTTGCGCCTCGCGCCGCGCTGCTATGGTGATCTCGGTCGCAAGCCTCGCCGCTTTCATCCAGGTTCTCGGCGGGGCCTGTACACAGGGCGTCAAACAGTTTGGTCACGGGCCGCGGGGAGGGGTGGGGATACACCTTCATTCCTCCGGCACCGGAAGGCCGACACGGACAGGCAGGGCCTCCCAGGGCCCTGCCTTTTCCTTTTGTGCACTTGCGCTGGGCCGGCAAAGGCGACTATCTGCAGACGGATCGCTCCGATCGCGCCTGAAAGCGAACTGCCTTGGATTCCCCGCACGATTCACCGCCGCAGGACTCTCAGCCCGGCCTCCCGGTCGCCCAAGAGGCTGTCCATGAGGAGGCTCCACGCGAGCCGATCCTGACGCTGCCGTTCGCGCTGACCGCCTATATCGTCCTGCTGGCGGTGATCCATCTGCGGGTGCTGCTGCCGCCGGAGCTCGAGAACTGGACCATCGACGTCTTCGGCTTCATCCCCAAGCGGTACGATTCTTCGCTGCTCAATCTGGAGATCCCGGGCGGCGCCGGCGCCAAGGTCTGGAGCTTCGTCACCTATTCGCTGCTGCACGCCAACCTGACCCATCTCGGCTTCAACGTGCTGTGGCTGCTGCCGTTCGGCAGCGCGCTGGCGCGGCGGTTCGGCGCGGTCAGATTCTTCCTGTTCCTGGCGGTGACGGCGGCGGCCGGCGCGGTCGCCCATCTCGTCACCCATGAGCATGCGGTGGCGCCGATGATCGGCGCCTCGGCCTCGGTGTCGGGCGCGATGGCGGCCGCGATCCGCTTCGCCTTCGTCCGCGGCAGCTTCCTGTCGTTCAACCGGGCGGACGCCGATACCGCGGCAAGGGTTCCGGCGCTGCCGCTGTCGCGCGCGTTGCGTGACGGGCGGGTGGTCGGTTTCCTCGCCGTGTGGTTCGGCGTCAACATCATCTTCGGCGTCGGCGCCATCGGCGTCGATTCCGAAACCACGAGCGTGGCGTGGCAGGCGCATATCGGCGGCTTCTTCGCCGGCCTGCTGCTGTTCGCGCTGTTCGATCCGGTGCCGCGCATGCGAAACGATGCTGCGGATGCGTCATCACAGGACGTTTCAGACCGTATCTGAAGCGGCGCTTGCGGCGCGGCCCGAACTCATCCATCATTTACGGGAAGAATGTTCGAAGCGACAAAGCGCCAATTGCGCTGCCTCGAAAAGCGCCTGCACGTGAAACCGGCGCCAAACAAAACTGTTAGTTGAAGACTCGAAGAACAAGTCCGAATCGCCAAAAGGCGGACGGGTCCGATTCAGGGAGGCAACAATGACGGTACGCTCCATTCTCAACACCAAGGGCCACCAGATCATGAGCGTCGAGCCCGACGCGAAGCTGGCTGCAGCGGTCAAGCTGCTCGGTGAGAAGAAGATCGGCGCGGTGCTGGTGATGAACCAGAGCCGGCTCGAGGGCATCCTGTCCGAGCGTGACATCGTTCGCGTTCTCGGCGAGCGCGGCGCCAGCGCGCTGGAGGAGCCGGTCGCTCAGGTCATGACCCGCAAGGTGGTGACCTGCAAGGAAACCGACACGGTCGCCGAACTCATGGAGATGATGACATCAGGCAAGTTCCGCCATCTGCCCGTGATCGATAACGGCAAGGTGGTCGGCCTGATCTCGATCGGCGACATCGTCAAGCGCCGGGTCCAGGAATACGAATCCGAGCAGGAAGCCCTGCGCGACTACATCAAGACGGCCTGACGCGCCTGCCTTGGTCTTCCGCCTTATTCCTCGGCCTTGGGCGCGTGGCCCGCGGGCGCCGGCGCCAGCACGTCGATCGCCTCCTGGATCGACTCCAGCGCGCGTTCGGCGGCGCGCGCGCCGTGGGCGATCAGGTCCTCGGAGCGATGGAAGTCGAACCAGCCGAACTGGCCGACCCGCGGCGAGATCAAGAGATCCGGCGGATCTCCGGCGAGGCGGGCGCGGGTGATGCGGTCCTGCATGATGTTGAAGGCATCAACCATCACCGAGGAGATGCCCGGGCGCCCGGCGCTGCCGAAAAACTCGCGCTTCATGGCTTTCTCGGCCGAGAAGAGCCGCGGAAAGCGCCGCTTGGCCGTCGTCTCCTCGGCCTCCGGGGCGACGGGTGCGGGCATCGCGCCGTGCGAATAGATCGTCGTGGAATGGGTGAAGATGTCGCTGGAAAGATTTGCGGCGATGACGATTTCGGCGCCGAGCGCGCGGGCGGCCGAGACCGGCACCGGGTTCACCAGCGCGCCGTCGACCAGCCAGCGATCGCCGACCAGCATAGGCTGGAAGATGCCGGGCAGCGCATAGGACGCGCGCATCGCATCGACCACGCGGCCATGGGTCAGCCAGATCTCGTGGCCGGTGCGGACTTCGGTCGCGACGCTCGCGAACTTGACCGGGAGATCCTCGATCAGGGCCTGCCCAACCGCATCCTCGAGGCGGCTTGCCAGCTTCTCGCCGCCGAGTAGGCCGGAGCCGTTGAGGCGGATGTCGAGATAGCCGAGGATGTTGCGCATCCCCTGCAGGCTGCGCCCCCACTCCTCGAACGTCTCGAGCCGGCCGGCCGCATGGAGGCCGCCGACCACGGCGCCGATGGAGGTGCCGACCACGACGTCGGGAACGATGCCGTTGGCGAGCAGGGTCCGGAGGATTCCGATATGGGCAAAGCCGCGCGCGGCGCCGCCACCGAGGGCGAGGCCGATGACCGGCCGGCGGGTGGGGCCAAGGCCGATCTTTTCGCCATTCGAGCCGTTCGCGCCTCGACCCTTCAATCTATCCAGCACCGAAACTCTCCCACGGGGCCTGCACCCTCAGACTAGGCACCGCCTTTGCGCTCCGCCATATCAGGCGCGAAGCATGGTTTATGCCGCTTTGGAAAGGGCTCGGGGCAGGAGTATGGCGGGAGACGGTTGCCTCTGGTGTAATCACGCAGGCGTCAACCGGGTTCCATCGATCGCGTGTGCCCGTATTTCCTGGGGTTTCAGAGGCTTGAATTTGCCGCGTTTTCAGTGAAAAGCAGGGGGTATGACACGCGGGGGTGACGGCATCATCGGACGGCGGCGCAGCAGCAGGCTGGCGCCGGTGCTGATCCTTGTCGCGTGCCTCGTTGCCTCAGGCCAAACCGCTGCGCAGGCCCAGCTTTTTTCGGACCGTCCGCCGCCGGTGCCGCCGGCTTCGGTGCCCGACCCCGGCGGCGCCGTCAGCCTGGCGCCGCCCTCCGGTCCCGGCGCCGGCCCCCCGAGCCTGCCGCCGACCCTGATGCAGCCGACGACCCCCAGCATGCCGCCGCCCGCGGTCACGACCGTGCCGCCGGCCGCCCCGCTCAACGCAGCCGTGCCCGGACAGGGCGTGCTGTCGCTGACCGCGAAATACGGCAAGGATTCTCCGGCGATCACCAGCGGCCTGGTCTGGCGCGTGTTTGCCGACCGTCCCGACGAGAACGGAACCTTCAAGCTGATCCGCGAGGACCGCAGCGCCACCCCGAACATCGTGCTGCCGCCCGGCAATTACGTCGTGCACGTCGCGTTCGGCCTCGTCAGCGCGGTGCGCACCGTCAGCCTGAAGGCCGAGACCGACCGCGAATCCTTCGTGCTGCCGGCCGGGGGCCTGCGGATTGAGGGCCGGGTCGGCACCACCCGCATTCCGCAGAACCAGATCTCGTTCGCGATCTACAAGGGCAGCCAGTTCGAATCCGGCGAGCGCGCCTCGCTGGTGCCGAACGTCGCCGCCGGCGACGTCGTGCTGCTGCCGGAGGGCACCTACTACATCATCTCCAACTATGGCGACGCCAATTCGGTGGTACGCTCCGACATCCGCGTCCAGGCCAGCAAGCTCACCGACGTCACCATCACCCACCGCGCTGCCGTGATCACGCTCAAGCTGGTCAGCGACAAAGGCGGCGAGGCGCTCGCCAATACCGCCTGGTCGGTGCTGACCCCCGGCGGCGACGTCATCAAGGAATCGATCGGCGCCTTCCCGCGCGTGGTGCTCTCCGAAGGCGAATACCGCGCCATCGCCAAGAACGAGGGCAAGGTCTACGAGCGCGGCTTCAACGTCGTCAACGGCGTCGACGGCGAAGTCGAGGTCGTTGCGCGCTAGGGTCCTCGCGCCCAAGGTCCTGGCGGCGGTGCCGCCTGCAGCCTGACACCTGACCTGATACCCGGCACGATAGTTATCATTGAGCGCACGAGCGTGCGTCTCCTGTTACCGCCACATCAGTCGTGGGGCTTCGTCAGTAAGGGCTCGTGCCCCGTCAACGTCCTGTGTTCTGCTTTGAATACCGCGAGCGCAAGCTGATCGCCTCGTGGGGCTAAAGAAAACACCGCTGGCGAAAGCTTATTCCCTGCGCCATCGCGACTTCGTCACAGCGGTGCAAGAGACGAATTTCCGATCATCAATTTTATTCTCTTTCCACTCCGCTGGGTTATATGTCGGGCATCCGTCTCATGGGGGAGGCCGGAGCGAGGGCTTGGATGCCTTGGCAGACCGGCAAGGAGCAGGGGCCAAGCTCGTCGGCATGTTCGAAGTGATCCTCACCAGGCGCAAGCGGTTTGGCTGGCGATGGCAAGTGTGCGACCAGTCCGGCAAGATCTTTGCCGACGGTTTCGAGCGCACCCGGCCGTCCGCCAAATATCAAGGCGAGCGCGCATTATTCTTCCTGTTGTCGCAGGCCTACCACCTGCGCAATCGCTCCGCCGCGGCCAGCGAGGATTAGCGGCGGGCGCCTTGTAGCGAGCCTTCGTAGCCCGGATGAGCGCAGCGATACCCGGGACCTTCGTGCTTCAAGCGAGAACCCCGGATATCGCTGCGCTCATCCGGGCTACGAACCCCCACCTTACATATCGACGACGAGCTTGCCCTTGGCGGCGCGGTCCCTGATCAGCGCATAGGCCTCGCCGACATTCTCTAGCGTGAAGCGCCTGGCGTCGAGCAGGGGCACGAGCTTGCCGGCTTCAACGAGGCGCGTGGCCTCCGCCATGATCTCTCCATGATGCGCGCGGCCTTCGCCCGACAGCAGCGGCAGCAGCGTGAACACGCCTGAATAGTTGGCCGCCCGGAACGACAGCGGCGCAAGCGCATGCGTACCCCAGCCGAGCGCGCTCACCACATGGCCGAAGCGGCGCACCGCTTCGAAGGACGCGTCGAGCACCTTGCCGCCGACGGTGTCGTAGACGATGTCGAAGCCGCGGCCGTCGGTGTGCTGCGTCACGTAGGCTTCGAGCGGACTGTCGCGATCGATGAACACCGCGCCAAAGCCCTCGATGGTGGCGCGCTGCGACGGCGAACCGGTTGCGAACACCTCCGCTCCGAAGGCGCGCGCGATCTGGATCGCGACATGGCCGACGCCGCCGGCACCGCCGTGGATCAACACCTTCTGGCCTGCCTTCAGCGCCGCCCGGTCGATCAGGCCTTCCCAGGCCGTGATGACGATGAGGGGCAGGGCGGCCGCTTCCCGCATGCTGAGATTGGCGGGCTTCAACGCGAGGAGATCGGCATCGACCGCGGCGAATTCGGCCAGCGATCCCTGCACGCCGCCGACACCACCGGTCATGCCGTAGACCTCGTCGCCCGGCTTGAACCGCGTCACCTCGCCCCCGGCCATTTCGACCACGCCGGCGAGATCGATTCCCGGGATCGCCAGCAGGGGATGGCGCGCATGTGCCGCGGCGCCGGCATGGATCTTGGTGTCGAGCGGATTGACCCCGCTCGCACGCACCCGCACCAGCACGTCGTGCGGGCCGATCTCTGGCATGGAAATGGTTGAGAGGCGCAAGGGGGCGTTGTGGGTCTCCAGGACGCCGGCGCGCATCGTCGATGGTCTCGTCATGATCGTCTTGCTCCGTGATCGGCTCAATATGCCCATGAAATTTTGCATGAGAAGAGACAAGGATGTACGATGGTCATACATTTCTGTATGGCGGGATGTCCGATGGACTGGAGCGACCTGCGCATCTTCCTGGCAATTGCGCGCGAAGGCACGCTCGGAGCTGCCGCACGAAAGATCGGCCAGACCCAGCCGACGATGGGCCGGCGGCTTCGCGCCCTCGAGACATCGTTGGGCCAGACGCTGTTCCAGCGCACGGCGGATGGCCTGGTGCTGACCGACGAGGGCACCGCCGTGCTGCGCCATGCCGAGCGGATCGAGGACGAGGCACTCGCGCTGGAACGCCACGTCTCCGGTGCCGAGACGCAGCTCGATGGCCTGTTGCGCCTGTCGTCGTCGGACTGGTTCGGGACGGTGATGCTGTCGCCGGTGATCGCCGCGTTCGGCAAGCGCCACCCCAAGGTGACGGTGGAGCTCCTGACCGATGCGCGGCTCTACAGTCTGCCGCGGCGCGAAGCCGATCTGGTCTTCCGCATCAAGCCGTTCAGCGAGCCCGAGGTGATATCGAGAAAGCTGCTGCACATTCCCTACGCGCTTTACGGCAAGAAGGGCAGCAAGCCGCCGCGCGCCGGCGACGGCAGCAGCGTCCGCGTCGTCACCATGAATGCCGAGTTCGCCGACATGCCGGACGCCGTCTGGCTGAAGCGCGCGCTGCCGAATGCAGCAATCGCCTCGCGCAGCAACAACAGGCAGGTGCAGGCCGAGCTTTGCGCCAGCGGCGACGGCTTTGCCGTGTTGCCGCGTCCGCTCGGCGACCGCGACCGCCGTCTGGTCGCGCTCGACATCGGAACGGTGCCGCCCGGCCGCGACACCTTTGTTGGTTATCACCGCGACCTCAGGCGACTCGCCCGTCTGCGCGCGCTGCTTGATCTCGTGATCGAAAGGTTGTCGGAGTAGCGGGGCGTTCGCGGAAAAAAGGGACCGGCCTTCCAGAGGCCGGTCCCGAAAGTTCTATTCCGCAGCTTCCATGATTCCGCGCGTTCTGGGCAGGGGATCGGCGACTGTGTCGATGGCTTCCATCGACTTGTCGAACTTGACGAAGTCGTCGTCCATGATTGCGCGCGGATTGAAGTTCTCGTCCGCGATGATGCCGTGCACGCGGCGGCGCTGCATTCCCATGTTGCCGCCATCGTAGATCGGCAATACGGAAGCCTCCCGGAGATATTTGCCGAACTTGTACTCCGTGCTGAGGCTGTTGACGCCGACAATCTGCATGCATTTGTAGACGCAATCGATCATCGTTTCGGTAACATTGATCTTGCACATTGCGCCGATGAGTTCGGCGTGCTGCGAGTGCTTGTCGAGGTAGTCGGCGGCCCGCCAGGCGAAATAACGCGCGGACTCGATCTTGGCGGCGATGTCGCCCATGATGTAGCCGGCATTCTGGAAGCGGATGATCGGGGTGAGCGATCCAGCGGTGTTGCTCTTCAGGAATTTCAGCGCGTCCTCGTAGGCCGCCCGGGCTACGCCGACCGCGGCAATCGCCGCCACCGGACCAGACCAGGCAAAGTTGCGGTTGATGACGAGATCGCCGTTCCCCGCGGCGCCGGGCAGCAGGTTGTCGACAGGAACCTCGGCATTCTCGAACACGACAAATGCGTTCGACGTGGTGCGGTGGCCTTCCTTGTCGAGGAACGTCCAGGTGATGCCCGGCGTGCCGCGCTCAACGACGATCGCCGACAATCCCTCCGTGCCGCCGACGCTGCTGTCGGTGCGGATGATCGCGGTCTGGGTGTTGGTACCCAGTCCGTCCCAGCCCGCGGAGGACGACCATTTCTTCTTGCCGTTGATGATGAACCGGTCGCCCTTCTTGACCGCCGTCATGCCGATTCCGGCCTTCGGCAGCGGGCTGTCGAAATTCGCCGTGCCGCCGGTGCCGCCCGGCGGTTCGCCGGCGGTCCAGGCGCTCAGATAGGTCCCGGTCGGGTCGGACGTCGCCTCGCCGAGGAAGCGCTTCTTTTGTTGGTCGGAGCCGTACCACAGGACCGGCATCAGGCCGAGGCCGTTGCAGAGGCAGGTACAGGCGAACCCGGGATCGACGGAGGTGATCTCCTCGCAAGCAATCACGTAGTCGAGGCACGACATTTCGGCGCCGCCATATTGCTTTGGCAGCATGGCCATGGCGATGCCCGCCTTGTAGGCCTCGATATAGGCGCCCTTGGTCTTTTGGTAGGCCAGCATGGGGTCCGGCTCCTTGTCGGCTGCCGGGATGACAGGCGCGAGGATGTTCTCCGTAAACTCCCGCGCAAACTTCTGAATCTTCCGCTGCTCCGGTGACATCGTGAAATCGATCGCCATTCGCGTTCTCCGTTGATTGCTCGTTACAGATCGTTGGAGGCGAGGCCGGCCGGGCTGCTTCAACGCTCCCATCATGGGGCGTCGGGATAAAACGACAAGAAGATACTTTAGGCAGGTAAATCTGTTTAAAGTATCTAAAGCGCTTTTGGCGCGTGCAATCTGTCGGCGTTTTGTGCATGATGTGATTGAAATTGACGCAGCGCCGGTCCGTTTCTTCGGATACATCTGGCGATGCAGCCGTAACTGGAGGCTTTGCGTGATCGTCGGCGATACCCAGCAAAAGCTGCTGGCCAAACTCCTGGAAGCCAAGGCCGGACTGACGGTGGACGAGCTCGCCGGCGAGGTCGATCTCACGCGCAGTGCGGTGAAGCAGCATCTTTCGGGGATGGAGCGTTCCGGATACGTGCAGCACACGTCTTCGAAGAGCGGAGGCCGGCCACGCTTTCTATATACCTTGACCGAAAGCGGTATTGATCTGTTTCCGAAGCGCTATTCCTGGTTTTCGCGCGTCATGTTCGAGAGCCTGCGCAAGAAGATCGGCGCGTCGAAGTTCGGCGCCTACATGTTCGAATTGGGTGTGGACATGTCGGCGGCGGCGATTCCCCGGCTGGTGGGAAAGACCCGGGTCGAACGCGTCGTCGAGATCGTGAAGATCATGAACGAGACCGGATTCGCGGCCCGCGTCACGTCCCCCGGCAAGGGTGAGAAGCTTCCCCGCATCGAATGCAAGAACTGCGTATTCCACGATCTTTCGAAGGATTACACCGAGGTCTGTCAATTCGACCTCGGCTTTCTGTCCGGCCTGATGGGCGCGCCTATCGAGCATCAGGAATGCATGCAGCGCGGCGGTCAGGCCTGCCGCTTCAGGTTCCTGCCGACGGCTTGAGCATCTGGCGGGGGCGCCTGCTTTCCGAAGGGCGTTGCGGCCGAGGCCGCGATAGAGCGCGGGTCGAAGGCGGGATCGGCCATGACCGCACAGATCTTCCGCATCTGCATGCCGACATTACCGGCGTCATAGAGCGGGAAAACCGAGGCTTCGCGGAGATAGCGCCCGAGCGGATTGGATTTGTCCAGTGCGTTGACGCCCACGACCTTCATCGCCTGAAACACGGCGTTGAACAGCATTTCGCTGCAAAACACCTTCGACATAGGGCCGATCGCATGACCGTTGGCGTCGTGAAGGTCGTGATAATGGGCCGCCTTCCAGGCGAACGCGCGTCCGGCCTCGACCTTCATCGCGACCTCCGCCAGCGTGTAGGCCACGATCTGGTGGTTGATGATCGGCTTGTCTCCTCCGCCGGTGTATTTTTTAGACCACGATAACGCGTATTCGTAGGCGGACCGCGCCACACCGACGGACGCGATCGCGGCCACGGGTCCCGACCAGGTAAAGGCCTTGTTGACGACGAGATCGCCGTTTCCAACCGCGAACGCGTTTTCCTCCGGCACACGGCAGTCCGAAAAAACCACGGAATTATTCTGACAGATGCGGTGCCCAAGTTTGCTGATCGGCGGCTCGTAGGTGACGCCAGGGGTCCCGCGTGGAATGATGATGGCGCTCAGCGCGCGAGATCCTTCAGCCTCGGGCGTGGTCCGAACGATGCAGACATTGACGTCTGCGCCCTGCAAATCCCAACCACCGGCGTTTGCCGGCCAATGCTTTCGTCCGTTGAGGATGTACTCGCCGTTTTTCTTGTCGTGCACAGCGGTCAACGCGATGCCGGCGGGAAGGGATGCCGGGCCGTCGAAATTCGCCGTTCCCCCGGGGGTCCCGGCTGCTTCGCTCACGGTCCATCCGGCCAAATATTCACCGCGCGGATCGCTGGTCGCGGGCACCAGCCATCGTTGCTTCTGCCGTTCGTTGGCGAACCAGACCAGCGGCATCAAGGCCAGTCCGTTCACGAGCAGGATGGTAGCGAAGCCGGGATCGACTGCGCAAAGTTCTTCTACCACGATCTGGAGATCGACGTTTGAGATGCCGCCGCCGCCGTACTTCTTGGGAATGAACCCGGTAGCGAAACCGAGCTTGTAGCTTTCGACGTAGGCGCCCTTGATCGACTGGAAAGCCTTCTGCGGATCGGGATGTTCGTCGGCCGGGCTCACCAGCGGACCAAGGATTTCGTTGGCGAACTCGCGGGCCATCCGTTGCAGGCGCCGCTGATAAGACGTCAGCGTAAAATCGATCGGCATCATCGCCTCCGTCAGTTAAAACAGTTTTACATATCTAAAGTCCTCGCGGTTGTTCTTATTGTGGGCAACCGTGACCTATTGAAAGGCACGCGAGAAGGAGTCCGGGCGAAGCAAGTCGGCCCGGCAGTGCACGTTCCCGGTGATCCGCGTTGTTCGCACCGGAGACAGAGGTTGGCTTTCCGTAGCCCGGCTAGGGGGTGCCTAATTGGGCCTACTAGAATTTGACGACCTGTCGGGCAAAACACCCCATCCATGGGTCGACCCGGATCGGCAAAAATATTCCACTTTACCGAAATTCGGAAACGGCGTATGTGTCGCCTCAACCCGGCCCAAGGAAGAGGGGCGTATCGCGATCGTCACGAACGCGGGCCGGGCGGCGGTGGACGTGGGTCACATCGGCGCGAAGGGTTTTGCAGGGCGGGCAACCGTGAGCAAGGCGCCTCGCGCACACGACCGGTGCGATCGGCGTACGGCAAAATCGTGTGGTCCTGGCGCCCGCAGTCTGGCGTCAAGTGTTGCGGTGATGTGGAGGGCCCAACCGGGCCCACGCATCGGTCATCCGCAAGGCGACGGGGCAATAGTGCAACGCTCCCGGGGAGAGCACGACATAAGCCGTAAAGCCACTGCGCAGGGAAGGCCGGGATGTCCTGGCTACACCTGTATGCCGCTGTGCAGCTTCTTGTCACGCAGGATTCGCACAGTGGACCGCGGGTGCCAGCCGGCACCCGGTCTTCCCTGCGCCCTTTTCCAATCGAGGGCGAAGCGACGAAGCAAAGCTCGGGCGACATGCGCCGCGAGGATGATCAATCATGTGTGCCGTTGAACACCGCTCTCGTGCCCCGGACGCAGCGCAGCGTCCCTTCGACGGTGCGCTGCAGAGCCGGGGCCCATGCATCAGCGGGTGTGGGGCCAACTGGGTCGCGGCTCTGCGCAGCAGCGTAAGAACGCTGCAGCGCGTCCGGGACACGCTCGCATCGCCTTCTCACATCCGTCATGGTCTCTAACGCGCACTAACCAACACCTGACTTAAAACTGTCATAATCGCCGAATGGAACCCGTGCCTGCGACCTTTTTACAGGTCGTTAAGCGCACCTGCATTGGATGCAGCGGGAAAGTGCGTTGGGGACTGCCATGAATGCCGCGAAGAAAGTGTCGGGAAAACCGGCCGCCGAAATGTTCGACGACATCCCGGTGCTTCAGCGCAAATGGCGTGCCGCGTTGAAGCCGGGCGATCGGCTGCCGCGCTATGAGGACGTGATGCTCGGCAGTCTCGGACGGCTCGCCGATCACATCGCGCTGCTGAGGGGCGACGGCACGCTCGAACTGTCGCGTAGCGGACGGTACGTGCAAAAATGGCTCGGCGAGGAGCGCTGGGACATTCCCGTCGCCGAATTGTCGCCGGATTGCGCCACGGCACTGTCGGAAGCGGCGACGAGCGCGCTTGCCAATGGACGACCGCATCGGGCCAGCGCGCATTGCGTGCGCGACGGCATGGTGCGGACCTACGACGTGCTGGCACTGCCGACGGCCTCGCGCTGGGGCGCCACGCTGGTCGGCGCTTATGTCAACGAGCGCGGCGCGCAGTACAATCTGCTGGACGCGATCTTTGCCTCGACCGACGATGCGGTGATCTCGCTGGCGACGCTGCGCGATGCCGGCGGCAAGCCGTCCGATCTGCAGGTCGTGCATCACAACAACAGCGCAAGCGCGCTGCTGAAGGTCGAAACCGGCAGCCTGTTGTGGCGGCGGATCGGCGAAGGCAGCACGCTGCTGGCCTTGCCCGAGATCATGAACTTCCTGCTCAGGGCCGTCGCCGGCGGCCGCGGCGAGCAGCTCGAGATCGAGAGCGAGGGCCGCCACCTCCGCCTCAGCGCGACGGCCTTCGCCGACGTGGTCTCGCTGACGATCTCCGACGTCACCGCGTTGAAGCGGCGCGACGCCTCGTTCCGCCTGCTGTTCGACAACAATCCGATGCCGATGTGGGTGTTCGACGCGCAGACCAAGGAATTCATCGGCGTCAACGACGCCGCCGTCCAGCATTACGGCTACAGCCGCACCGCTTTCCTGCGCATGAAGCTGCACGAGATTTGGCCGGAGGACGAGTGGGACAGCCACGCCGAGGCACTCGAGCGCCTCGGCGAGGCCTATCACTCCTCGCGCAACTGGCGGCATTTGCGCGCCGACGGCAGCGAGATCGAGGTGCTCACCTTCGGCCGCCGCGTCGCCTTCGACGATCGCGACGGCTATCTGGTCGCGGTGGTCGACATCACGGAGCGGCGCAAGGCCGAGGCGCGGATCGCGCATATGGCGCACCATGACGGGCTCACCGACCTGCCGAACCGCGAATATTTCCAGGAGCGTCTGAGACAGGCGCTGGACCAGGCCGGCGACAAGCGCGTCGGCGTGCTCTATATCGACCTCGACCTGTTCAAGAACATCAACGATTCTTTCGGTCATCTCGCTGGCGACCGCCTGCTCAAGGAGGTCGCCGAACGCCTCACCACCGCGGTCCGCGGCGGCAATCTGGCGGCCCGGCTCGGCGGCGACGAATTCGCGGTGATCCTCGCCGCCGACGTCTCGCCGAACGAGGCTAGCGCCTGCGCTGGCCTGCTGATCGACATGCTGAAGGCGCCTTACGATCTCGACGGTCAGGAGATGGTGATCGGTGCCAGCATCGGCATCGCGCTGTCGCCCGGCGACGGCACGACGCCGGAAGAGCTGATGCGAAATGCCGACATGGCGCTGTACCGGGCGAAGTCCGACGGCGGCGGCGTCCACCATTTCTTCGAGCGCGAGATGGACCTGCAGGCGCAGAAGCGCCGCGACATGGAGCTCGATCTGCGCCGTGCGTTCGCCAATGGCGAGTTCGAGCTGCATTACCAGCCGCTGGTGTCGATCGCCTCAGACCGAATCTCCGGCTTCGAGTCGCTGCTGCGCTGGCGTCATCCGGACAAGGGGATGATCTCGCCGGCGGAGTTCATCCCGGTTGCCGAGGACATCGGCCTCATCACGCAGTTGGGAGAGTGGGTGCTGCGCGAAGCCTGCGCCGAGGCGGTCAGATGGCCTGCCGACGTCAAGGTCGCGGTCAATCTGTCGCCGGCACAATTCCGCAGCCGCAATCTGGTTCAAATCGTGATCTCGGCGCTGGCGCAGTCCGGCCTGTCGCCGCGGCGGCTCGAGCTCGAAATCACCGAGTCGATCTTTCTCGCCGAGACCGATGCCAATCTCGCCATCCTGCATCAGTTGCGCGAGCTCGGCGTCGGCATCTCCATGGACGATTTCGGCACCGGCTATTCCAGCCTCAGCTATCTCAGGAGCTTCCCGTTCGACAAGATCAAGATCGATCGATCGTTCGTGAAGGATCTGGCAGAGCGGCCCGATTGCGGCGCGATCGTGCGCGCGATTTCCGGCCTCGGCCGCAGCCTCAACATCACCACGACTGCCGAGGGCGTCGAGACCGAGGACCAGCTCGACTGGCTGCGCGCCGAAGGTTGCAACGAGGTACAGGGCTTCCTGTTCAGCGCGGCGCGGCCCGCCGGCGAGATCGCAAAGCTGCTCGCCGATTTCGGCCAGCGCGCCTCACGGGCGGCGTAGTCCTTCGGGGTAGCAGTCGTAGACCAGCGCCTTGAAGGCGGGGGTGATGCGGCTGCGTTCGTTCTGGGTCTGCTGCATCATGAGGTAGACCATGTCGAGTTTGGGATCGACGCCGAAATAGGTGCCGCTCCCGGAGTCCCATTTCAGCTCGCCGAGCGAGCCCGGCGGCGGCGGTTTCGCGTTGCCGGGATCGGTCCGTACCGCAAGGCCGTAGCCATAGCCAAAACCGTCGCCCGGGAAATAGAAATAATCGCGTCCGACGCCGGAGCCGGGCCCGATGTGATCGGTCGTCATCGCCTTGAACGCGGCCGGGCTCAGATAGCGTCGACCCGCAAACGTTCCGCCGTTGAGCAGCATCTGGGAGAAGCGCTGATAGTCGGTGATGGTGGAGAGCAGGCCGCCGCCGCCGGATTGCCATTCCGGATGGTCAAGGCGTTCCCGCTCGCCGGCAAGCAGGATGAAGTCGTTCGGCAGCGGCCGGGCCATCCGCGTCAGCTCGTCCTCGGTCGCCAGCGCGAACTTGGTGCTGTTCATGCCGAGCGGGTCGAAGATGCGAGCTTTCAGGAACTGGTACAGGGTCTGGCCCGAGATGATTTCGATGACGCTGCCGAGCACGTCGGTGGAATGGCCGTAGCGCCACAGCGTTCCCGGCTGCCGCGCCAAGGGCAGCTTGGCGATGCGGTCGGCGAATTCCCTGTTGTTGAATTGGCCTTCGAAGATGTTGGCCGCCTGGTAGGCCTGCTCGACCCATTTGCCGCCGATATAGTCGTAGCTGATACCGGACGTGTGCCGCAGCAGATCCTCGATGTTGACGGGGCGGACCGGCGGCACGAGGTCGAGTTCCAGCTTGCCGTCCGGCTCCGTGACCTCGAGGCCGACCTTGGTGCGGGAAAACAGCGGAACGTATTTCGACACGGGGTCGGTGAGGGCGAGCTTGCCTTCGTCGATCAGCATCATCGCGCCGAGGCACGTGATCGGCTTGGTCATGGAGTGGATGGCGAAGATCGTGTCCGGCGTCATCGCAAGGCCGGTCCTGGTATCGCGCACGCCGAACGTCTTCTGGTAGACCGGCTTGCCGTGCTGCTGCACCAGGATCACCGCGCCCGGCAGGCGGCCGCTTCCGACCTCGTCGTTGAAATACGCCGTGATGCGCTCGAGCCCGTCAGGCGAGGGGGCGGGGATGTCGGCGGCGCGGCTTCGCGCCATCGTGCCGGCGAGCAGCGCAGCCCCGGCCAGAAAATCACGACGTCTCATCCGGGCTTCCTCCCTCGGCGGGATCAAAGCCGCAAGACGCTCGAGGCGTCAACAAGCGTTCGATTAAAAACGCGTCACGATTTCCGAAAGGAACGGTCGCGGACGGTCTTCGCTCGCTTTGGTCGGCGTGCCCACGTGAATAAAGCCGGCGAGTTTCTCATCCGGCTTGAGGCCGAGGCCGTCGAGCACGTCGCGATCGAACGAGAACCAGCCGGTCAGCCAGCAGGCGCCGTAGCCGAGCGCGGTCGCGGCCGTGACGATGTTCATGGCGCTGGCGCCGGCCGACAATTCCTGCTCGAACGCCGGCACCTTCGGATGCGGCCTGGTGAAGCTGACGATGCCGATCACCAGCGGCGCGTCCATAAAGCGCTTGCGCTCGGTCTCGACGTCGGCCGCGGGCGCGCCGGGATTCTTCCGGGCGAAGACCTTCGCGATCACCTCGCCGGCGCGCTGGCGGGCATCGCCCTCGAAAATGATGAAGCGCCAGGGCGCGAGCTTGCCATGGTCGGGCACGCGCGCGCCGATGGTGAGGATGGTCTCGAGCTCGGCCGCCGAAGGGCCGGGCCCGGTCATCTCGCGCGGCTTGACCGAGCGGCGGGTCTTCAGGAGTTCGATGGCGTCGGGCACTGCGATATCCTCTTCAACTGGTCGGCGGGCGTGCCATGCCGAGATAAGCACGCGCGCCCGCAACCGGAAGCGAGTTTAGATCGATTTCAGGAATCAGGCGATGCCGCGCGCCCGCTTGACGTCGGGCGGCGTGGCCTCGTCGACCAGCGCGGCGATCGCCTCCTCGGTCGTCATCACCTTCTGGCCGTCGCTGCCGAGCCGGCGGACCGAGACCGAATGCGTTTCGGCCTCTTTCTTGCCGACCACGAGCAGCGCGGGAATCTTGGCCAGCGAATGCTCGCGGACCTTGTAGTTGATCTTTTCGTTGCGCAGATCGATCTCGACCCGAAGGCCTGCGCGCCGCGCCTGCTCCATCACCACCTTGGCGTATTCGTCGCCTTCCGAGGTGATGGTGGTGATCACCGCCTGCACCGGCGAGAGCCAGAGCGGGAAGTTGCCGGCATAGTGCTCGATCAGGATGCCGATATAGCGCTCCATCGAGCCGCAGATCGCGCGGTGCACCATCACCGGCGGTTTCTTGCCGCCGTCATGGTCGATGTAGAACGCGCCGAACCGCTCCGGCAGGTTGAAGTCGACCTGCGTGGTGCCGCACTGCCAGTCGCGGCCGATGGCGTCGCGCAGCACATATTCGAACTTCGGCCCGTAGAAGGCGCCTTCGCCCGGGTTGATCTCGGTCTTGATGTGATTGCTCTGCGACTGAATCTCGCGGAGCACGGTGGCCATCACGCGCTCGGCATGATCCCACATCTCGTCGGTGCCGACGCGCTTTTCAGGCCGCGTCGACAGCTTCACGGTGAGATCGCCTGTGAAGCCGAAATCGGCGTAGGTCGACAGGATCAGATCGTTGATCTTGAGGCATTCCTCGGCGAGCTGATCCTCGGTGCAGAAGATGTGCGCATCGTCCTGGGTGAAGCCGCGCACGCGCATCAGGCCGTGCATGGCGCCGGACGGCTCGTAGCGATGCACCACGCCGAACTCGGCGAGGCGCAGCGGCAGGTCGCGGTAGCTCTTCAGGCCGTGCTTGAAGATCTGGACGTGACCCGGGCAGTTCATCGGCTTCAGCGCGAACCAGCGCTTGTCCTCGGCCTCGTCCCCGGCCGATTGCGCCGCGAACATGTTCTCGCGGTACCAGCCCCAATGTCCCGAGGTCTCCCACAGCGACTTGTCGAGGATCTGCGGCGCGTTGACCTCGCTGTAATCGCCGGTCAGGCGCCGGCGCATATAGGCGATCAACTGCTGGAAGATGGTCCAGCCCTTGGCGTGCCAGAACACGACGCCCGGGCCTTCCTCCTGGAAGTGGAAGAGGTCGAGCTCGCGCCCGAGCTTGCGATGGTCGCGCTTTTCCGCTTCCTCGATCTGCTTGAGATAAGCGTCGAGGTCCTCCTGCTTGGCGAAGGCGGTGCCGTAAATGCGGGTCAGCATCGGATTGTTGCTGTCGCCGCGCCAATAGGCGCCGGCCACCTTCATCAGCTTGAAGGCGTTGCCGACCTTGCCGGTCGAGGTCATGTGCGGGCCGCGGCACAGGTCGAACCAGTCGCCCTGATAGTAGATCTTGATCGGCTCGGTGCCGGGAATGGCGTCGACCAGTTCGACCTTGAAGGCCTCGCCCTTGTCGCGGAACACCTGTTTGGTTTTCTCGCGGTCCCAGACTTCCTTCGTGAAAGGCTTGTCGCGCGCGATCAGCTCGCGCATCTTTTTCTCGATGGCGGCAAAGTCGTCCGGGGTGAACGGCTCGTTGCGGAAGAAGTCGTAATAGAAGCCGTTTTCGATCACGGGACCGATGGTGACTTGCGTGCCAGGCCACAGCGCCTGCACGGCTTCGGCGAGCACGTGCGCGCAATCGTGGCGGATCAATTCCAGCGCGCGCGGGTCGTCGCGATTGACGAACTCGATCCTGGCATCGGCCTCGATCGCATCGTTGAGATCGGCGACCACGCCGTCGAGCGCCATCGCAACCGTGCGCTTGGCCAGCGACGGCGAGATGCCCTTGGCGATGTCGAGGCCGGTGATGCCGTAATCGAACTGGCGCTGGGCGCCGTCCGGGAAGGTGAGGGTGACTTTGGCGGCGGGGGTCACGGGCTTCAGATTGCTGAGGGAATATTGGAAGCCGGATTCGGATTTAGGCTGCTCGGTCATTGCTTTTCTCCTGAGGCTCACTCCTGCGAACGAGCGCAGGTAAGCGGGAACGAGCGATATATCAGGCGATTCGGCCTGCGCAATCCGGCAATTCCAAGAAAATTGGCGTATAAAGCGGTGTGCGCACGAACTATTTCGCAGCGGCCCTTTAATCGGCCGGGCGGCTGTTCTACATGCATTTGCATGGAAAATGCACCCGCCGGCCGTTTCTCGCCTACCGCCTTGATGCTCGGCAATCTCGTCACCGGATGCTCGGTGCTGGCGCCGGCGGGCATGCTGCCCGAGTTGGCGAGAGGGCTCGACGTCAGCATTCATGCGGCTGGGCTCCTCATCACCTTCGGCGCGATCACGCTATGCATCGGCTCGCCGCTGACGGCCTGGCTGACCAGCCGCATCGAACGGCGGACGCTGCTCACGACCACGCTTGCGGTGCTCGCCTTCGGCAATCTCGCCTCGGCCGTTGCGCCGGATTACACCAGCCTCGTCGCCATCCGTCTGGTGATGCTCGCGGTCGGCGCGCTCTACACGCCGCAGGCTGCCGGCACCGCGGCCTTGATCGTGCCGGTCGAGCGGCGGGGCAGTACCATCGCCTACATCTTTCTCGGCTGGTCGCTCGCTGCCGCCGTCGGCCTGCCGCTGATCACCTTCATCGCCAGCCGCTATGGCTGGCACGCCGCCTATGGTGCGATCGGCGTGCTCGGTTGTGTCAGCTTCCTCTCGTTGCTGCTGCGGCTGCCGGCGGGCCTCAAGGGCGCGCCGGTGGACCTGAAGACCTGGCGCGATGTCGGCCGCAACGGCACGATCCTGCTGTTGCTCGCGATCACCATGCTGCAGATGTCGGGGCAGTTCGTGGTGTTCACCTTCATGGGTCCGCTGCTCAACAAGCTCACCGGCGCCGGTCCCGATGCGATCGGCATGGTGTTCGCGCTTTTCGGCGTCTGTGGCTTCCTCGGCGTCGTCGTCGCCACCCGCATCGTCGACACCTCAGGGCCGTATCGGACCTCGTTGCTGTTCACCTGCCTGCTGCTCGCGGGCGTCACCGGCTGGGCGCTCGGTGCCGGAACGCTTGCTTTCATGACAGTCGGAGTCGCGATCTGGGGCCTCGGCTTTGCCTCGACCAATTCGATGCAGCAAGTGAGGCTGGTTGCGGCCGCGCCGCCGCTCGCATCGGCGACCGTCGCGCTCAATACGTCCGTCCTTTATATCGGCCAGGCGGTCGGCTCCGCCATCGGCGGGCTGTTGTTCGCCCACGAACTGCTGCATGCGCTCGGCTTCGTCGCGGTCGGTTTCGTCGTGCTGGCGCTGATCCTGGTGGTCATGACCCGGCCCCGGCCTGCGGCCGCGACGGCCTGAATCACGCATTTTCGTGTACGCAAGGTGCTTGGCAAACCGCGCGCGGGAGCGTTAGAAGGCCGGTCATGGGGACCAGGGAGAGTTGACTGAAATGAGGATGATTCTGGCGGTTGCCGCGGTGCTCTATTCAGCCTCCGCGTTCGCGCAAGCCGACAAGCCACCGATGGTGGGGGACAAGCCCTTGGTGCAGGTCAAGCCCAAGGGGGCGAAGGCGGGGACCAAGGAGGCGGCGGCCAAGCCGGCCGCGGCGCCGAAGGGCAGGCCGCAATCGATCGCGGCCCGGCTGCAAGCCTGCCTCGAGCTCGACGATGGCACCAAGGACCGTCTCAACTGCTACGATGCCATCATCCCGCCGACGCCGAAGCCTAAGCCGGCGAAGGCCAAGGGCTACGCCGATTGCCGGTTTTTCAAGGAAGAAGACGAGCGGCTGGCCTGCTTCAATGGATTTGCCGAGAGCATTCCGAAGCTGCCCAAAAGCTGAGACTTACAAGAGCTGAGACTTACAAGAGCTGAGACTTGCAAGAGCCGATCGTGAACGAGCTGAGGCTCAGTCGCTGATCCGGCTCAGCACCGCCCGGAAGGCAACGCCCGGCGCCTGCAGTGCGTTGCCTTCGAATTCCGCGGTGTCACCGTCCTCCCGGCCGGCGAGCGCCAGCGTGATCCGGTCGGCTCCGAACAGGCCCTTGAAGGAGGGGTCGTCGTTATAGCGCTGGGTCGAGATCTTGACCTTGATGCTGTCGCCTTCGCCCGTGTAGGTGCCGATGAAGGCGAAAGCGGAATTGCCTCCGCGCATCTTGCCGTCCGTCACATAGACGACGCCGCAGCCCGTTCCATGAACGGTGTGGAAGTCGACCTTGTACAATCCCTGACGCACTGCATGTCCCCGCACAATTCCAAACGCAACTCGGCCGCAAACTATGAGCTCTGCCGGCGGAAGCAATCCTGTGGCTTCCGGGGATGCCGGCCATCAACATCACATTTTGATCAGCGCCTGAGACAATTGCAGGCAGTGCCGTCAAATGCCGGCTGGCGCAATATCGCTTAGCGGCTCGATGCTGATGGGTTGGTCGAGGCGACGCGCGTCAGCGCCAGCGCGGGCGTTGCCGACATCTTCACCAACACGTCCTTGAGCGGATCCCGCGTCCAGGCACGGGTGACATAGTCGCGATGGGTGATGCCGTCGGCGGTCTCGACGAACACCACGCTGCCGGGACGTAAGGGGCCGTCCATGTCCTCGGCGACGCTGATGCCCTTCTGCCGCAGCGTGCTCATCAGCTCGCGGTCGCGCCGCGCCGTGCCGCGGGTGTAGGCGCTGACGAAGAAGCCGGAACGGTGGCTCTCGATCCAGGACGCGAACTTGTCCATCTCGCCATAGACGGCGTCGAGCAGCACGACACCGCGGACGCGGTCGCTGATGCCGCCGACTTCGAGGCTCCAGGCCGTCGGCAGGAAGCCGCCGCTATAGCCGACGATCACGATCGGCATGTTGGCGAAGGCGCGCGCGCTGTTCGGATCGCCGGTGGCGCGGGCGAGGTGGTCGGCCGATTCCGCCATGAAGCGCTTGAAGCCGCCCGGTTGCCAGAACTTGCCGGCGCTGGAATCGGCCGCATCGACCGCCAATTGCGGGGCAAGCAGCACGGCATTGGCGCCGGAATCGGTGATCTGCTTCGGCACCAGCTGGCGATCACGCACGTCGCGTTCGAGCGTCGCGCCATTGCCGTGGAAGAACACCACGATCACGCCCGGTTTGCGGACGTCGAAATGTTCGGGCACGTGCATCAGCACGCGGCTGTCATTGTAGGTCTCGTCCTGCCAGAACACGCGACCGGAATAGCTGCGATGACCGCGGCGGTCGCCCTTGGCGATATTGAGGAAGGGCGCGTCGGAGGCGGGGTTGGTGCCGAAATAGGGAAAGGCCGACGACTTCATGCTGACGAGGGTGGTCAAGTCGTCGCGCGGCGAGCGCTTGTAGGGGAGCTGCGGCTCGAGCGAAGCGACCTTGTAGGGGGCCTGCTCCGGCGACGGTTGCTGCACTGCGCGCTTCGGCGAGAAGTCCGACATCTGCCGTTGCAGGAAACTCTCGTTCGCCGAGGGGAAGCGCTCCCTGAATTGCGGAGCGGGAAAGCGATCCTCGAACGTGTCGCCGCTCGCGACTTGGGCGTGGGTCTTCGCAACGACCTGATTGCCCCCTTGGACATTGGCCTGCGAGTTCGCCGCGAGCGCCGCCGGGTTCGGCGCCTTGCCGCATTGAACCAGTGTCAGCGACAGCGGCACCAAGGCTGAGATCAGGCCGATCCGGAGCGCACGACAGCGTCGACCGGACGGCCTCCGATCGGCACGATTATCAGCGCTCAGTTTCGGAACGGCCCCGACCATCCACCCATGACCCCAAAGTCACGTCCATCAGCAGCTTCAAATGAGCCGACTGGCGTTTAGGCGACGTTAAGTGTCCGGAGAAACTTCCCCACATCCGGAACGCTCAAAAGGACCATGCAATCGTGTCCTGATTGTGGGGAAGGGGCGTGGGACTTTCCGGAGCGCACGCAGCTTTTTCACCTGGCAGCGGGAATAAGTGGTGCTTGAGTACCTGTTTCCGCCGCCTCATTTAACCCTTGTTAACCCTGCTTGAATTGACTGGGCGAAGCTGCACGATGGCCGGCGAGGCAAGACGCCAGAGGCGAAGGACCCCGATGACGGCATCAGAAGCGGGAGCGGCGCCCTGGACCGGCCGGTTGACAGGAAGCGGGACCGGGGTCTCGGTTCTGGTCGCAACCGCCATCGTCGTGGCCGACATGATCGGGGTCGGCGTCTTCACCAGCCTCGGCTTCCAGGTCAAGGATATCCCATCCGGCTTCTCGATCCTGCTGCTGTGGAGCATTGGCGGCATCGTCGCGCTGTGCGGGGTGTTCGCCTATAGCGAGCTCGGGGCGATGTTTCCGCGCTCGAGCGGCGAGTACAATTTCCTCGGCCGCGCCTATCATCCGGCCTTCGGCTTTCTCGCCGGCTGGGTGTCGGCGACGGTGGGCTTCGCGGCGCCGGTGGCGCTCGCCGCGATGGCGTTCGGCGAATACGCCAAATCGGTCGTGCCCGATCTGCCGCCGATCCCGCTCGCGATCGCCGTGGTGTGGCTGGTCTCGCTTGTGCAACTGACCGGCGTCAGGCACTCCTCGACCTTCCAGCTGATCGCGACCATCATCAAGGTCGTGCTGATCGTCGCCTTCCTGGTCGCCGGCTTCGTCATCGGCGTGCCGCAGCCGATCGCCTTCACGCCGCAGCCGGGCGATCTCGCCCACATCGTCAGCGCGCCGTTCGCGATCGGGCTCGTCTTCGTGATGTATTCGTTCTCGGGCTGGAATGCCGCGACCTACATCATCGGCGAGATGAACATGCCGCAGCGGAATCTGCCGCGCGCGCTGCTTTCGGGCACGCTGATCGTGCTCGTGCTGTATGTCGCGCTGAACGCGGTTTTCCTCTACTCCACGCCTGCAGGTGCGCTCGCCGGCCAGCTCGATGTCGCCAGCGTCGCCGGCAGTGCCATCTTCGGCAGTCTCGGGGGCCGCATCGTCGGCGCGATGATCTGCGTCGGCCTGATCTCCTCGATCTCTGCGATGATGTGGATCGGCCCGCGCGTGATGATGACGATGGGGGAGGACATCCCCGCCTTGCGGGTGTTCTCGAAGCGGTCGACGAGCGGCGCGCCGGCCTATGCCATCCTGTTTCAGCTTGCGGTCGCCAATCTGCTGCTGTTCACGCGCAGCTTCGAGGCGGTGCTCGATTTCATCCAGTTCGCGCTGCTGTTCTGCTCGTTTTTCACGGTCGCGGGCGTCATCAAGCTGCGCATCACCGATCCCGACATGCCCAGACCGTATCGCGCCTGGGGATACCCGTTCACGCCGCTGCTATTCCTGCTCGTGACCGGCTTCATGATGTACTACCTGTTGACCGAGCGTCCCGTGCAGTCGCTCTCGGGGATGCTCGTCATGCTCTTCGGCCTATTGATTTATGCTGTTTTCCGCAGGCGGCCGGTCGCCGCTGGCAATTCAAACGATCGCGCATAGACATGTTTCGCTCCATGAGAATTGCGGCCGTCGTCCTCGCCTTGATGGCTGCGGCCGTCTCGTCCGCGCGCGCCGCCGAAGCCACCTTCGACGACACCGCGCGCTTCCTTGCGGGCATGCAGCCTTCGGCGGACTCGCCGCTGACGCCGTTGACGAAAGAGCCGGGCTGGCAGCGCCACGCAAAGTTCTTCGACGGCGCCTTTGCCCAGCTCGAGCAGCGGCAGCTCTCGAAGATCCGCACCTGGTCCGACGTCAATCTGGCCGCACCGCGGCCGACCATGTTCTACCTGTTCAGCGGTCCGGACTTCCTCTACGCCAACACCTTCTATTCCAAGGCCAGCACCTACGTGCTCGGCGCGCTTGAGCCGGTCGGCGCCGTGCCCGATTTGACGCGGTTGCCGCGCGGCTCGGTCGGCGCCGCGCTCTACAATGTCGAGCACTCGCTCGGCTCGATTCTGAGCTTTTCCTTCTTCATCACCAAGCAGATGAAGGTCGACCTGCGCGCCAACCAGGTCAACGGCACCTTGCCGATCCTCTATGTTTTCCTCGCGCGCTCCGGCAAGACCATCCGTAACGTCGAGATGATCGCGCTCGACGACAAGGGCGGCTTGCATGTCGGCGACGACAATCCGGGGCGTAACGCGGTGCGCGGCGTTCGCATCACATTCGCCGGCGGTGATGGCGAAGCGCGCACGCTGTATTATTTCTCGACCGACCTTTCGAATGCCGGGGCGCGCAACACCGGATTCCTGAAATTCTGCGAGACGCTGGGGCCCGGCAACAGCCTGCTCAAGAGTGCATCCTATCTGCTGCACAAGAGCGACTTCGCCGTTGCCCGCGATTGGCTGCTCGCCAACAGCGCCACCATCATCCAGGACGATTCCGGCATTCCGCTTGCGAATTACGGCGCCCGGCAATGGCGGTTCTTCCCGTTCGGCCGCTATCTCGGGCCGATCGGCGAATTCCCCGGCCGCTACCAGGAGCGCTACGCCGAGTTGTTCACACGTGCCCAGCCGATCGATTTCGGCGTCGGCTATCGCTGGCGGATGCATGAATCCAATTTGCTGCTGTCGGTGAGGGTGCCGGGCAGCGAGAGCGCACCGGCGCCGGAGACGGTTTCGTCCGCCGAGCCGGCGCCGAAGCCGCGTACGAAACGGCTGCGTCCGCCCGAATCCGTCCCGCCATCATCCGGACGGTCTTTCTGGTTCCGGTAGGAGGCGCCGAGGCTCGACCGTCAGGTCGGGCTCTGGGCCACGACGACCAGCACTTCCGCCTTCTGCCGGCCGAGGCTCCTGACCTCGTGCGGGGTCTCGCCTGAAAAATACAGGCAGTCGCCCTTGCCGAGGGTGAGTTCCTCGCCGTCGAGCTTGATCGCGATCTTGCCGTTGATGACGAACAGCAGTTCCTCGCCCGCATGCGAGGCACGCGTGGCCGCCTTGTGCGGCGGGCTCAGCAGGAACGGCTCCATCATCTTGCGGGTGCGGCCCGTGACCAGCGGGACCACGCCAAAGGTGTCCTGGAACAAGGGCACGTTGCCGCCTTCGCGGCGGAACAGCGTGTAGCGCGGTGCGGGCTCGGCGTTGGGGTCGAAGAAGTTCGCGACATTGACCTCGAGGGCTGAGGCCATCCGCAGCAGCGCGGCGAGCGAGGGGACCTTGAGATTGCGCTCGACCAGCGAAATGTAGCCGCGCGTGAGATCGCTCTGCTTCGCAAGCTGGTCCAGCGTCAGGCCCTTGGCGATCCGTGCCTGGCGGATATTGGCCCCGACTGCTGTCGCTTTGCTGACGTCAAGCACGCATGAGTCTCCCGAACGCTGAGACTCCTTTTGCAACAGATGCGGCCGAACTGCCAGCCCGGCGCCCTGGATCGGGTGATCCGGTCGCTCGCAGGTGTATTCCAAAGGAAAACCTATGCGCGGAAATATAGAGCATGGTCGCGGATATTGTGAGCATTTTTGCTGATATGCCGCATAAAAGCGCTAAAAAATAGTGCAATTCAGGTTGTCTGCCTCGATCGTCGGCAATTGCCGCTTCCCGCGGCGTTGATTTCCAACAGTAAACATGATCGATTTTACCGTCCGCCTTGGCCGATGGGCTCCGCGGACAAAGCCAAGAATTTCCCCGTGGTGCCGGTACCTTTCTGGAGAGATCGATGACCGTAGCAGACGACGTAACCCTGAACGTAGCGCCGGACGAGGCGGCGAGCTTACGGCGGATCCTGTGGTCGAGTGTGATCGGCACCGCGGTCGAGTGGTACGACTTCCTGATTTACGGTGCGGCGACCGCGCTGGTGTTCAACAAGGTGTTCTTCGCCGCCGGCAACCCCACGCTCGCCACCATCGCGGCCTTCGGCACCTATGCCGTCGGATTCCTGGCGCGACCGCTTGGCGCGGCGATCTTCGGCCATTACGGCGACCGGGTCGGGCGCAAGGCGATGCTCGCGGTCACCATCATGGTGATGGGCATCGGCACTTTCCTGATCGGCCTGCTTCCGACCTACCAGCAGATTGGCATCGCCGCGCCACTGCTCCTGATCGGCTTGCGCTTCCTCCAGGGCATCGGCCTCGGCGGCGAGTGGGGCGGGGCGGTGCTGATGGTAGTGGAGAATTGCCCGACGCATCGTCGCGGCTTGCTCGGCAGCATGGTGCAGGTCGGCAATCCGATCGGCAATCTCGCGGCGATCGGCATGTTCGCGCTGGTAGCGAGCCTGCCGGAGAGCGACTTCATGGCCTATGGCTGGCGCATTCCGTTCCTGCTCTCGATCCTGCTGGTGGGCGTCGGCCTCTATATCCGCCTCAACATGGAGGAGACTGCGGCCTTCCGCCAGGTCCAGGCGAAGAAGGACGTTGCGAAACTGCCGGTGATCGAGATCTTCAAGCACCATCGCAGGCCGTTCTTCACGGCGGTCGGGCTGAAGATCTCGGAGATCGCTTATGCCAGCATCGGTGGGGTGTTCGTGATGTCCTACGCCACCGCCAATCTCGGCCTGTCACGCACGGTGGTGCTGAACGGCGCCTTCACGGCCTCGTTGGTCGCGCTGTTCGCCATTCCCCTGTTCGGCTGGCTGTCCGACCTGCTTGGGCGCAAGACCATGTTCTATGCGAGCTGCGTGTTCTCGGCGCTGTTTGCGTTCCCGCTGTTCTGGCTGCTCGATACCCGCGATCCCACCATTGTGATCTGCACAATCGTGGTTGCGATCACGTTCGGCCAGATGGTGATGTTCGGTATCGGCGCGCCCTGGTACTCGGAGCTGTTTTCCGCGCGGCTGCGTTATAGCGGTGCCTCGCTCGGCTTTCAGGTCGGTGCAGCGATAAGCGGCGGGTTGACGCCGCTGATCGCGGCGTCTCTGATGGCGTGGAGCGGCGGTGCCACCTGGCCGGTCTCGCTGCTGCTGATTGCTTGCGCCGCCATCACCGCGACCGCGACCAGGTTCGCGCCGGAGATGGCGAACAAGGAACTGACCTGATCCTCCGGCGCGCCGCCTCTGGCGGCGCGCCATGGTTTCTCACAAGGATTTTGTCATGCTCGACACCACCATCGGCGCCGGCTCGGCGCAGGGCGCAACGCAACTCCGCTGGACCGGGGTGGTGCGCTTCCTTCACTTTACCCCGCGCGCGTTCCTGCCGATGCGCGCCGCAGAAACGATCACCCTCGTCGCCGGTCGAGGCATCGAAGGCGACCGCTATATGATCGGCAACGAAGAGGGGTTTTATTCGCACAAGCCCGAGGAGGGTCGGCAGGTCACCCTGTTCGAGCTCGAGACGCTGGTTGCGCTGAAGCGCGACGCCGGTATTGAGCTTGGCCCGGAAGAGCACCGGCGCAACGTGACGGTGGAGGGCGTGCCGCTGAACCACCTCGTCGGCCGCCGCTTCTGGCTGGGGGAGACCCTGCTGGAAGCGACGCGGTTGTCGGTGCCATGCCGACACATCGAGGAGATCACCGGCAAGGCGATCTTCGATCCCCTGATCAACCGTTCGGGCCTCAATTGCAGGATTCTGCAAGGCGGCACCGTGAAGGTCGGCGACACCGTGCGGAACGCGGCATGACCGCGTGCCCGATCACCACGGTCAAGACGGTCGTCACCGGCATCGAGGAGGCGGGAGCAGGCACAAAACTGTTCACGCTGGCCGATCCAGACCAGTGGGAACTGCCGCCCTTCAAGCCCGGTGCGCATATCGATCTGCATCTGCCGAATGGTCTCGTTCGCACCTATTCGCTGTGCAACGAGCCTGCCGACAATGCGCGCTATGTCATTGCGGTGAAGCGCGAAGCGGAGGGGCGCGGCGGTTCACGTGCGCTCCACGATGATGTCAGGGTCGGTGACGTCATCGGCGTCTCGCTGCCGCGCGGCGGACTGGAGGCCGGTGCGGGCATCGCGCGCTGCGTGTTCGTGGCCGGCGGCATCGGCGTGACGCCGTTCCTGTCGATGGCGCGGTACCTCGCACGAACGAAGCAGGCCGACTTCAAGCTGCATCTAATCGTGCGCGAGGAGGTGCCGCTCGCCGCGCAGCTCGGCCCGTTGATCGAAGATGGACGCGTCGTCGTGCATCGGACGACCCGGACCGGACGTCCCGATCTCGCGGCGCTCGTCGGAGAGGGCGGATCGGCGACGATGGTCGCCTGCTGCGGACCGGAAGGCATGACGGACGATTTCGAGCGGGTGACCGCTGCGTGGCCTGCGGCCAATGTTCATATCGAGCGCTTCGTCGCCGCTGCGCCCGTGCTCGATCCCGACGCACAGCCCTTCACGCTGACGCTGGCACGCACCGGCACCGAGATCCAGGTCCGCGCCGGCCAGACCATGCTGGCGGCGTTGCAGGAGGGAGGCATCGAGATCGCGACCTCGTGCTGCGGCGGCATCTGCGGTGCCTGCAAGGTCGGCTGGCTCGAGGGCAAGCCGGTCCATCGCGACCGCATCCTGTCGCCGTATGAGCGCGAGCGTTATCTCATGGTTTGCGTCGCCGGCTCAGATACGGACCGGCTGGTGCTGGACCTCTAACGTCCAGCTTACCAGTGCACGCTCTGGCTCGGCACGATGAACGCCGTGGTAGCCGGCGCGGTCGCAAGGCTCGATGCCAGATACCAGCCGGAGCCGAGCACGAGCATCAGCAGGCAAACGATCGCGAGCAGATCCATGGTGCGGGGGTCATGATGCGGCCTCCCGCCGGGCGTTGGTCCAGGCCTGAGGTGGAGATGAGGGCTGATTTTCCAGCGCATTGTTGTTTCCTCCCTGGGGAGCGTCAAAACAACGCGGGAGGAAAGTTTGCGGTTCCCGTCAGGCCAGCGATGCGCAAAGCACCGCAGCAATGTCATGCATTGACGCCGCGCCAGCGGGCGTATCGCCATGGCAGGTACCAGTGCGCACCGGGCGGTGCGGTGAGCGGCACATTGTCGATACCCGATGTGCCGAACGGATTGCAGCGCAGCAGGCGCGCCAGCGTCATCCAGCCGCCGGCCCAGAGCCCGAACCGCTCGATCGCCTCGTCGCCATAGACGGAGCAGGTCGGCAGATGCCGGCAATTGTAGCCGACCAGGGGCGACAGCGTATGCCGGTAAAGCCAGATCAACGCACGGCCGAATCTGCGTGGGAGCCGAAATACCCCTTCGACCGAGCTGGAACAGTGCCCGCAGGCTGGATGCTTCATGTGCGCTATGCTGCGATGTTGAGCGAGGATTGCGCGGTTCCGGCGCAGGGAACTGTAAGCTGTTGTTTCCGGGCCATATTCTGCGTGCTTTTTGGGAGCAGTGCAGCAAGTACCTATGGACGATCTGTATTCCCCCGGATACCATTTTTGTGACGTCCATGTGTAGACTCATCGGGCGCAAAACGGGGCGTGCCTGAATCGGCTTTGGCTTAGTGCTTGGGGCTTGGGGAAGGGACCAGTTTGAAAGTTCTGACGTCGCTCAATCTTCGCGGCTGGTTGCTGGTGGGTACCGCCGTCTGTGGAGTCGCGCTGGCTGGCGTCGTTGCGACATCAGGGTCGTCGGCCCGCGCTGGCGCTGCTCTCGAAGAGCGCAAGCTGCCGATGAAGTTCAACTGGATCGCCTGCGAGCCGAATTGCCGCGGCTGGGTCAGCGCGGTCGGCATCATCACCGCCGATACCCCGAAGGATTTCGAGGAGTTTTCCCGCGGCCGCCAGCTCGGCGGTGCCACCGTGGTGCTCGATTCCAGCGGCGGTTCCGTCAACGACGCGATTACGCTCGGCCGGCGCTTCCGCAATCTCGGTCTCCTGACCACGGTCGGCATCAGCCTCCGCGGCGGGCAGTCGGCCCGTCCGGCGGTTTCGCCGGAGGCCTATTGCGAATCCATGTGCGTGTTCCTGCTGCTGGCCGGCAAGAAGCGCTACGTGCCGGAAGCCGCCCATGTCCGCGTCCACCAGATCTGGATGGGCGACCGCGCCGACGATGCCAAGGCGGCGAGCTACAGCGCGCAGGATCTGATGATCGTGGAACGCGATATCGGCCGTCTTGCCAAATACACCTTCGACATGGGCGGCGCCGGCGACCTGCTGTCGCTCGCGCTCAGCGTTCCGCCGTGGGAAGACCTGCACGAGCTGGACGCAGGCGAGCTCAAGCTCACCAATCTCGTGACGACCGACCTCGTGGCCGACGTGCTGCCGCATGTGGACATCTCTGCGCCGGCCATGGCGGAGCTCGCGCCGAAGATGCAGGCGAGGTTCGGCGCCGAACCCGAACAGCCGCAGCCTGCCAAGTCGACCAAGACCGCCGAAGCCCTGGTGCCGACCGGTGGCGTGGCCGCACCAGCTCCGGCGACGCAGAAGTAAGCTCTCAAATCCCGGCAGTCAGTCCCGGCATGCGCGGAGCGCGAAGCGGACCTCAGCCCTGCGCCGCAGCCGGCTGCTTGGCCTCGATCTGGCCAATGGCGTCGACCACCGCGTCGAAGGTCAGCAGCGTCGAGGCGTGCCGCGCCTTGTAGTCGCGGACCGGCTCGAGGAACTTGATCTCCTCCCATTTGCCTTCAGGAGGCGCACCGTTCTCCTTCAGCATCTTGCGAACAGTTTCGCGTAACGCACGGAGTTCGCTCGCAGTCGAGCCGACGATGCGACTTGCCATGATGGATGAAGAGGCTTGTCCGAGCGCGCAGGCCTTCACGTCATGGGCGAAGTCGATGACCTTGTCGCCCTCCATCTTGAGATCGACCTTCACGGTCGAGCCGCACAATTTGGAGTGGGCGGTAGCGGACGCGTCGGGGTCCGGCAGCCGTCCGAGGCGCGGAATATTGCCGGCTAGTTCAATGATCCGCTTGTTGTAGATGTCGTTCAGCATGTGAGGAGTCCAACACGTCCACACCCACTTCCGCGCCGGATCGGCCTTGGCGGGCGGCGTCCAGGGTCCTATATAGGAGCGGAACTGGCGGAAAAACAGTCCAGCCGTGCGGTGACGGTGATCCAGATCTGTGCTGCCAGCGTTACAGCGCCAGGACCTTTTTCGCCGAAACTGTTCTCTACAGGCGTCCGGCGGCATTGCCGCCCCGTCTGCCGGTGACACTCCGGCCGCAAGGCCGTCGAACGGAGTAGACATGGACGCCACCATCAAATCCATCCGCCCCAGCAAGCCATCCGACCGGCAGTCCGAGAGCCGCCCGGCCGAGCTTGACCCTGCCGAATTCCTCGCGGCCGCCGTCCGCGCCGACCAGCCGCGTCCTGCGCGCGCCGAGGCGGAAGCGGCCGTGAAGACGCTGCTCGCCTATATCGGCGAGAACACCGAGCGCGAGGGCCTGCTCGACACCCCGCGCCGCGTGGTCGAGGCCTTCGACGAGCTCTATCAGGGCTATCACCAATGCCCGGCCGAGGTGCTCGACCGCACTTTCGGCGAGACCGCGGGCTATGACGATTTCGTCCTGGTGCGCGACATCGAGTTCACCTCGCAATGCGAGCATCACATGATGCCGTTCTACGGCAAGGCGCACATCGCCTATACGCCGGTGGAGCGCGTCGTCGGCCTGTCCAAGCTCGCGCGCCTCACCGACATCTTCGCCCGCAGGCTTCAGACCCAGGAGCATCTGACGGCGCAGATCGCGGCAGCGATCGACGAGGTCCTCAAGCCGCGCGGTGTGGCGGTGCTGATCGAGGCCGAGCATACCTGCATGTCGGTGCGCGGCGTCGCCAAGCACGGCGCCTCCACCTTCACCAGCCGCTTCACCGGCATGTTCCGCGACAATCCGGCGGAGCAGGCCCGTTTCCTGTCCCTGGTGCGAGGCCTGCAGCGCTGACCTCGCAAGTGTCTCAAGCGAGGTCGCTGTGTCCGCTCACTCCCACGAGATCGAGGAAGGTCTTGCCTTCCTCCCCAATTTCGATGCTGCCGGCCTCGTGACGGTGGTCGCGACCGACGCCGCCACCGGTGACGTGCTCATGGTCGCGCACATGAACGACGAAGCGCTGCGCAAGACGATCGCGACCGGCGAGGCCTGGTACTTCAGCCGTTCGCGCAAGGCCTTGTGGCGAAAAGGTGAGACCTCGGGTCAGACCCAGCGCGTGGTCGAGATCCGCACCGATTGTGACCAGGACGCGGTCTGGATCCGGGTCGAGCAGATCGGGGCTGCCTGCCACACCGGGCGAAGGTCGTGCTTCTATCGCAAGGTCGAGGTGGAGGGCAGCGGCACGAGGCTCGTCTTTACCGACGCGGAGCGGCTGTTCGATCCGGATGCGGTCTACAAGAAGTGATCTTCGGAATGACCGTGAGCCGGGCCATCCTCGGGAATTAACTTCGCATTAACCATACCTGTCCCACGGTGAGACGATAGGCGCCGAATTGCCGGCGCCGCTCAACGCCGCGCGGGGCGGGCACTTCATCATGTCGGTCGACAATTCCAGTGTCACGCAGACGGCCGCTCTCGATCCGTCGCGGGCGCGCGTCGCTGGTGCAATCAAGCAGGCCTCGAACGTTGCAGGCGTCAGCTTCCAGTACATGCTGACCACCGCCAAGATGGAATCGGATTTCAATCCGACGGCGGGCGCCACCACGTCGTCCGCGCACGGGCTCTACCAGTTCATCGACCAGACCTGGCTCGGCACCGTGAAGGAGGCCGGGACCCAGCTCGGCTATGGCAATTATTCCGACGCCATCAGCCGGACGTCGTCGGGCGGCTACACCGTCGACGATCCCGCGATGAAGCAGTCGATCATGAAGCTGCGCGACGATCCCGAGGCGGCCTCCAGCATGGCGGCGGCGCTGACCCAGTCGAACAGCTTCAAGCTCACCGGCCTGCTCGGACGCAGGCCGAGCGACAGCGAACTCTACATGGCGCATTTCATGGGCGTCGGCGGTGCCGCAAAACTGATCGCCAATGCCGAGGACAATCCGCAAGCCGTCGGCGCGCGGCTTTTTCCCAATGCGGCCTCCGCCAACCGCTCGATCTTCTACGCCAAGGACGGCCGCGCCCGCAGCGTCTCCGAAGTCTATTCGGTGCTGGACGCGCGCTATGCCAGCGCGGCCAATTCGAAAACGACCCGTAATGCGATGGCGATGTATGGCGGCACACCGTCGACCACCGAGGTTGCGAGCGCGAGTGGCGTGCAGCCCACCGCGCCAATCATCGACAACGCCGCCTATCTCCAGACCTTTCCGAACACGCGCGCTGTGACGCCCGTCAGTGCCACATCGCCGGCGACGGTCGCCGACAATGCCCCGACCACGCCGGTGTTTCGTTCGCTCTATCAGCCCGGCGACGCCACGCAGCCGGTCTCGACCACGGTGCAGAAATTGTGGGGCGACAACGCCTCGCTCACCTCGGTCGCATCAGCGACGCCGGATGTGCGGCCGCCGCAGCCGCTCGATCTGTTCAGCGATCGCAGCGGCACGTTCTCGAGCTAACACTCACCCGCGTGTCCCGGACGCGCTGCAGCGTGAAACGCTGCTGTGCGGAGCCGCGACGCACGCCGCGCCTCCGCTCGAAAATTTTGGGTCCGGCTCGGCGGCGCATCACTGGCGCGCCGCGTCCGGGGCGCGGCTCCCAGTCGCCTTTGTTCCCTTAACAAATCCTCAACAAAACCAGCCAGTTATGGTGAACGCTTTGTTAAGCGTCGTGGTTTATTTTGTATTGCAGGTGACGAGCCGTCACCATTTTCGTTTGTTGTGTAAGCCGGAAGCAGCATGATTGTTCGGCAGTTCATCAATTGGATCAGGACGGCGCCTGCCGGCGACCGCGCCGAGGCCACGCGGGCGTTGGCCCGGGCCTGGCTGATCTCAGATCTTTCCCATGACGATCGCATCGCCGCCGAGGGCGCGCTTCTGATGCAACTCGACGATCCCTCGCCGCTGGTGCGGCAGGCGATGGCCGAGGCGTTTGCGCGCAGCACGGATGCGCCGGCCTCGATCGTACGGGCGCTGTCGGCGGACCAGCCGACCGTCGCGCTGCCCGTGCTCGAACATTCCCCGCTGCTGATCGACGCCGATCTCGTCGACATCGTCGCGACCGGCAATGACGAAGTGCAATGCGCGGTTGCCCGCCGCATCGCGCTGCCGGTCTCGGTCTGCGCCGCCATCGCCGAGGTCGGCTGCGCGGCGGCGGCACTGGAGCTGATCGAGAATCCTCACGCAGAACTCGCGCCGTTCTCATGGCACCGCATCGTCGAGCGTCACGGCCATCTCGCCGCGATCCGCGAGGCGATGCTGGTGCTGGACGATCTGCCGGCTGCAACCCGCGCCGCGCTGGTGGCCAAACTCTCCGAGACGCTGGCGCAATTCGTCGTGGCGCGAAACTGGCTCAGCGCCGACCGCGCCGAACGCATCGCGCTCGAGGCACGCGACCGCTCCACCATGAATATCGCGGCGCGCTCGCGCGGCGAGGATATGCAGGGCCTGGTGCATCATTTGCGCGTCACCGGCCAGCTCACCGCCGGCTTGATCCTGCGCGCGCTGCTGTCCAGCAATCTCGATTTGTTCGACGCGGCGCTGGCCGAGCTCGCCGACCTGCCGCTGGCGCGCGTCTCCGCGCTGCTGCACGACCGCGGTGGCAACAGCCTTCACGCGGTGCTCCGCCGCGCCGGGCTGCCCGAGGCGACGTTCCCGGCGTTCCAGGTCGCGCTCGACGCCTGCCATGAGCAGGGCTTCGTCGACAGCGACGACGGCGCGGTGCGGCTGCGCCGGCGCATGGTCGAGCGCGTGCTCACCCATTGCGAGACCGACCGCGGGGCCACCGAGCCGCTGATGGTCCTGCTGCGCCGCTTCGCCACGGAATCCGCGCGCGAGGAGGCAAGGCTGTTCTGCGACGAGCTGGTCGCGGAGGATACGCTCGATCCGATGTATGACGATCTGATCGCGGCGTAGCGAGTTGCCGTAGCAACCATTAAAGCAGCGCCCGATTGCCCTTGAGCATGACGCCGCGCTTGCGGCCGTCAAGGCGTGGCCTGGCGGCAGCGGGTGTGATGGGAGAGCGGAGCGACGGCCAGCCTTGACGGCCGCCGCGCGCGGCGTCGGTGAGGGGGCAGGTCGGGACGAAGAAACGGCCGCCTGATCGAACAAAGAAACGCGATCAGGTGGTGAGCTTGGCGAGTTGAGGCATCTCGGGCTCCCAGGGAATTCCGCGGGCGACGACAGCGTTGATCGTGACGAGCAGCTTTCTGGCGCAAGCGACCAGCGCACATTTATGTGGTTTTCCGGCGGCGATCAGTCGACCATAGAGAGCCCTGATCTGCGGATTCCAGCGGGAGGATGCCGGAAGAGCCGCGTTGTAGAGCGCCCAACGCAGGCGCTCACGGCCACCTTTGATGTGACGGGCACCGGAGCGTTTGCCGCTATCGTCGTCGTAAGGCGCCAGTCCGCTGAGAGCCGAGGCTCGCTCGCGCGTGATGGTGCCGATCTCGGGCATCCTGATCAGGACGGCAGCCGCGGTCGGCAGGCCGCAGTAGATCAGATCAAGCCGTGCGGCGAGATCGGAGTGTGTGCGGATCGCCGCCAGCAGTGCCTTGAACTCGGCTCGTTTGGACTTGGCCAGGAGCGCGATCTGCGCCTTCCAAACCCCTTGAATCCGCGTGTCTCGGCAACTCTCGAGCCGGTTCTTGAGCCTTGCGATGTCTTCCGTGATCTGGTCGATCATCGTCAGGTGATCGGCAAAGGGCTGCAGGCGCGGATCCGGAGCGGAATGTATCGTCCTGACCGCAGCGGTGCACATCGCAATCAGCTTCGCGTCGATCTTGTCGTTCTTGGCCAGCAGCAGGTGGAACGTGCCATAAGCACGGACCTGCTTCGGCTGAAACAGGACGACGACGAACCGCTTGCGCCGCAGCTCGGCGACGACCGCCTGCTCGTAGCCTCCACTTGCCTCGATCCCGACTCTCTTCACCTTCCGGCACTTCAGCCACTCCACCAGCACCTGGTGGCCTTCCACCGTGTGGTCGACCTGCAACTGCTCGGAGTTGCCATCGAGCGCCACGTCGAGCTTGTGTTTGCCGGTATCGATCCCGGCACAGATCGTGTTACGCTTGCCCATCTTCCTCGACCCTCCCTTGTTATGCGAACCTGAAGTTCGTTCAACCATGCGGGTCCCGATGAAGTGCCGACCGCGATCTCGCTACGAAACGCAGCCCTAAAGGCTTCGGTGGGCATCGATCCGATCGATCGGCGACCCAGCTCGGGTGGCCACCCGGGCTGGGTCATTCCTCACGGAACGGGCCAATCCTATACCGATGCGCTAATACAAGGGTGGGCAAAGGCGCTCTTGCGCCGTGCCTACCATATCTCCGCGCAGTTGATGTTGAATCGTGGGCACGCTTCGCTTTGCCCACCCTACGAGACTGATCGTAATGATAGACACGGGCCTTTCGACACCGTCCCCGCAATGACGAGGAGAGAGCGGCGGACTACTCCGCCGGTGCGATGCTTGGCGCCAGGATCACCTCGAGATGCTCCGGGCGGTCGCGGTTCACCTGGGTGAGATAGTCGTCGGCGACCTTGCGCAGACGGCGGCTGAGCTCGGCGGAGACGCTGATGCTGTCGAGCCTGGTATTCTCGTGCAGAATGGCGAGGATGGCGTTGATGTGGTGCGTGAACAGTTCGGCCGGGACCTTTTCAAGATCAGGCGCGTGCTCGATGACGCGGCACAGGCTCTCGGCAATTCCCGCCGCGGCCGGATAGCCGAATGTCACGGCGTCGCCCTTGATGTCATGGGCGGCGTGGAACAGCTCGTCGCGCCGCTCCCTGGTGAAGCCGTCGTTGCGGATGGCGACATAGGCGGCCGACAGGCGGTTGACCTCCGTCGTCATCCACGCCTTGAACTCGCCGGACAGGCTCGCGAGCGCCTGTTCGGCGCGGGCGACGGGATCGTCCGTGTCCTTTTCGTCGACCCGGCGCAGAACCTTCCGCAGCGGGTTCGGCTGCGTGATGATCTGATGCGTGGCGAAGGCCGTGACCTCGATGTCCTTTGCGCTGTTCTTCGCCATGATGCCTGCCTCGCCTGAAGACGTTGCGCTAGATGGTGGAGCGGGCCTTGTCGAGCAGCGAGGGCTGCTGGAGCACCTCGTGCTTTTCGCCGACGCGGCGCTCGGGGCCCATATAGGCGGAATTGGTGTTGCGGCGCCGGTCCGGACCAAAATAGGTCTTGGTCTTGATGAAGGGGCGGGGATTGGCGACCACGTTGAGGATGCGCTGATAGAGCCCTTTGGCCGAGATCGGCTTGGCCAGGAATTCGGTGACGCCGGCATCGCGCGCCACGGTGACGCGTCGCTTCTCGGAATGGCCGGTCAGCATGATGATCGGCGCGTAAGGATTGCCCTTGGATTCCGGCTGCCGGATCATCTGCGCCAGCTCGAGCCCGTCGAAGATCGGCATGGCCCAGTCGGCGATGACGATGTCGGGCACGTAATGGCTGTACATTTCCAGCGCGGTGGCACCGTCTTCGGCCTCGTAAACTTCGCGCGCGCCGAACGAATGCAGCAGCGTGCGCAGGATGCGGCGCATATGCGGATTGTCGTCGCAGATGAGGAAGCGCAGCTTGTTGAAATCGATGCGGAACATGGCGCCCGGGCTTAAGCGGTCAACTTTCGTTAACCATATCGCGGCGGGGGTTAAGGAAGGGTTGCCGCCCGCCTGGCGAGGGGCTCAATAGCCGAACTGCTCGCGCAGGATCCGCTCTTCCAGGCTATGGCCGGGATCGAACAGCATGCGCATCGAGATGCTCTTGTCGGAGAGGATCTCGACACGCCGGACCCTGCGTACCTCCTCATGGTCGGCGACGGCCGCGACCGGGCGCTTGTCGTCCTCCAGCACCTCGATCACGACATAGGCGGTGTTAGGCAGCAGGGCGCCGCGCCAGCGCCGCGGCCGGAAGGCGCTGATCGGGGTCAGCGCCAGAAGGGCCGCATTGATCGGCAGGATCGGTCCCTGCGCCGACAGATTGTAGGCCGTCGAGCCGGCCGGCGTCGCCACGATGATGCCGTCGGCGATCAGCTCGGGCATGCGCTCGCGCTCGTCGATCAGGATCCGCAGGTGCGCCGCCTGCGAGGTCTGCCGGAACAGGTAGACCTCGTTGATGGCGTGGTGCAGGTGGACACGGTCGTTGACGTCGGTCGCTCGCATCAGGAGCGGATTGATCTCGGATTCATGCGCAGTCTCGAGCCGCGCGCGCAGATCGTGCGGCGAGTATTCGTTCATCAGGAAGCCGACGGTGCCGCGATGCATGCCGTAGATCGGCTTTCCCGTGTGCATGTTCTGGTGCAGCGTCTGGAGCATCAGCCCGTCGCCGCCCAGCGCGACCACGATGTCGGCCTCCTCTAGGTCGCAGTTGCCATACTCGCTGGTGAGCTGGCCGAAGGCCGCTTGGGCCTCGCTGCTCGGGCTGGCGACGAAGGCGATCCGGTCGTATCGCGCTGGCTTGGTCATGGCTTCCGGGCAGGGCCGCTGGCTGGAGAAAGGTCCGCCGGGCTCGTCTATACGAGGTAGGCCTGCATTGTCGAGGATGACGTCGCCAAAAGAGAGGAGGCGGCTGTAGGAACAGCCGCCCTCCTGAATACGTCAGATCGCCGTGATATCGCGGTCAGTACTTGGCGATCACAGCCTGCGGAGCGAAGCGATAGTTGAGGCCGACCTTGACCTGACTGATGCTGTCCGACTTGACCGACATGATCGTCGTGCCGTCGGATGCGAGCGCGCGATCGCGCCCGAACGACAGGTAGTCGTATTCCGCCTTTGCCGACCAGTTCTTGCCCAGATCGAATTCGGTGCCGTACCCGATCGTCCAGCCAACGCGCGTGTTGGAGACGGCGAAGCCGGCGCCACTCGCGACGAAGGCACCCGCGCCGTTATTACAGACGCTTCCGACTGCCACCCCTTGGGGATTGTAGCAGGTCGCGGTCGTCCGGCCGTCTTCGAAGGCGGCGCCGCCCTTGACGTACCAGAGCGTACGTCCCCAAGCATAGCCAAGGCGAGCGGTCGCGCTGGCCACCCAGTTCGTCTTGTCCTCGGCAACGAAGTAAGCCGAAGTCATGCCAGCGCCGAGCGCGTTGGGGCCGACAGTCCGGGAGCCGCGGATGTTGGCTGCGCCGATGTCGCCCTCAACTCCGAAGACCCAGTTTTTGCTGAACTGATAGTTATAGCCAAGCTGACCGCCACCGAAGATGCCGCTCGCCCACGGACGGGTGCTGTCGGTTACAGGGTCGCCAAACCTGACGTCGGTCCGCCCCGCGGAGCCGCCGAAGAAGCCGCCGACATAGAAGCCGGTCCAATTGGTCTCGGTGATCGAAACAGGCCGCGCCTTGACCATTCTGATGGCCTTGGTCGGCATGATCGTAGCGGCAATCGTCTCCGGCGTGAACTGATAGCGAATGCCGGCATTGCCGGTCCAGCCATCGATATTGGAGCCGTTGCGATAATCAACGCGGACGAAGCCGAGCCAGCCGGTGTTGACGACTTGGCCGGCAATTCCGAGTGAGTACTGACCGTAGGTGCCGACGCGCGAAGTGGTTGTGGCCTGATTGTACGTGAAAGGAGCGCCAGCGACGGGGAACACACCGTTCAGCGATGTGTAGTTCGAGGTGACGTTGCCGGCGAATTCGTGGAAGACGCTGGCAGATGCGAACGGCTGCCAGATAACGTTCGGGGTCACGATCGTCTTACCGCCGCGCAGACTGAGGCGACCCATTTCGCTTTCAACGTCGTTGGTCTGAATGATGCCGGCGATGCCGGTGAAGTTCGGACCAGAGACGCCGGGCGCCGTGAAGTTGTCGACGGACGTCCTGGAGTAGATGAAACCGGCCGACGGCTCGATGAACCAATTGTCGCCCAGGTCGAGGTTATAGCCGGTCGACGCCGAGATCGAGTAGCCATGCGCATTGACCGGCTGATTGCCAAACGCGAAGCCGGCGTTGTTCACCTTGATGTTGTAGTACTCTTGACGAACCATCAGGTCGGCGAAGAAGCGACCCCTTGTGGCGACGACGTAGGCGCCGAAAAAGGGTACCTCGAAGCTGTTGTCGAAGCCGGCGTTGTCGGTCGTCTTGGCTCCAAGATATCCGGCCGTCGTGCCGAGGTGCACGTTCCAGCCGCTCCAGTTCAGCCGCGCGATATCTGTGCCGACTTGAACACCGGCAAAGCTCTCTTTCTGCGAATTGGAGCAGTTGGTCGAGGCGGTGTTGAACACTGCGCCGCCTTGCGTCGAGGTACCCACGGAGCTGGACCTCGAGCTGATGTTGACCTCACCGCCGACGGCTCGGGCCCACACGCCACCGCCGGGCTGATCGGGAGCCGGGTTGGCTGGAGCGGAAACGAAGGCGCTGCCCTGCTGCGTCAGGAACGCAGTGTTGACGTTGCCGATAGCTGCCGAGATAGAGGCGCTTGCAGAGCTCGTCGGGATGGCCAGCGTACCGATATTATTGATCGTGACACCCGTTTGAGTCGTCGCGCCGCAGTTTTGCGCCAGTGCGGATGACGAACCCGAGAACGTGGTGGCAGCCATTGCGAGTCCGGCGACGCCAATCCACTTAGCGAAAACGCTCATCGCAGTTCCCCAAAAAAATGGAATCGAAAATAATTGGCCTCAGCGTAATGGAGGGGAATGGAGCGCGAAACGGTGCCCTTTCGATTATGGCTGGGCGAGGCTGTGAATTTCTCGCGGTGTATCCAGCCAGCAACATTTTGAAACAGAGCCGCAGTTTCGGACTGCCAAGTTGTGTGACCCAAATCACTTCGTGACAGTCCGTACGTCATGCCAGTGTCGCCTGCGATGGAGCAGGTGGACTTCTTTGTGATCCGGATCACGCAAGAAATCGGACTACCTTCGTGTGCTGCCGTTTCGACGCATTGCTAGAGTTCGAAGGCGACTATAGAATCTGAAGAGATTTAGGAAATTTCGGGCTGGCTGGCTGCTGGCCCCATCGGAATTTTTTATGATCCGGCGGCTGAGCGCAGCGGTGGCAACGATCGTCGGGACCTTTCTAGCGCTGGTCCTTGCGCCCGACTGCGCTTTGGCCGAGCGGCGTGTGGCTTTGGTCGTTGGCAACTCGACCTACCAATCGGTGCCGCAACTGCCCAATCCCGGCCGCGATGCGAACTCGGTCGCAAAGATGTTCCGCGATGCCGGTTTCGACACGGTGGAAACCCTGATCAATGTCGGCAACCTCGAGTTCAAGCGGGCCATCCGCAAGTTCGAGGTTACCGCTGATCAGGCCGACATCGCAGTCGTCTATTACGCAGGCCACGGCCTTGAGATCGGCGGCACCAACTACCTCATTCCGGTCGACGCGCGATTGGCCTCCGACCGCGACGCGGACGACGAGGCGATTCCGCTGGAGCGGCTTGTCTCATCGGCTGACGGCGCCAAGCGGCTCCGTCTGGTCATCCTCGACGCTTGCCGTGACAATCCCTTCGTCTCGACGATGAGGCGGGAACGGCGAAACCTGGCGACCCGCGCGGTCAGCGGTGGTCTTGGCAAGGTCGAGCCGACCATGACCGATACCCTGATCGCATACGCGGCGAAGGCCGGCTCGACCGCGGATGATGGCGACGGGGAGCACAGTCCATTCACGACTTCCATCCTCAAGAATCTTCCCGTGCCGGGTCTCGACATCCGCCTCGCCTTCGGACGTGTGAGGGACGAGGTCTTGAAGGCGACGGGAAGTCGCCAGGAGCCGTACGTTTATGGTGCTCTCGGCGGCGGCACGATCTCACTGGTGCCGGCGCCAGTTGTGCCGCAGGAGGTGCCGGTCAGCGACGTCAAGGCGGACTACGACCTGGTGCAGAAGATTGGTACCAAGCGAGCGTGGGAAGTGTTTCTGGCCACACATCCGACCGGCTTCTACGCGGAGCTGGCACGAGCGCAGATGGACGCTCTGGGTGTTCAACCGCAGCTCGCCGCTTATCCGCAGACACCCCCGCCGAGCCGCGATGCCCCGCCGACGAAAGAACAGATCGAGTGGGACAAGATCAAGGAGAGCGTCGACATCCCCTTGCTCCAGCGTTTCATCAAGCGCTTCCCCGATGCGCCGCTCGCAATCACCGCGCAGCAGCGCATCGACGTCTTGAAGCAGGCAATCCAGGAGCGGGAGGACAGGGCGCGCGTCGAACGCGAAGCCGCCCGGCAGGCTGCCGAGGAGACGAAGCGCAAGGCGGATGCGGAGAAGGCGGAGCTTGCCGCGCAGAGGAAACGCGAGGATGACGAGCGCCGTGCTCGCGAGGCCGAAGCGGCCGAGAAGGCCAAGGCGGCTGCGGCAGCCGCTGCCGCCGAAAGAAAGCGTCAGGACGACGAACGGCGCGCCGCTGCGGCCGAAGCCGAGCGGCTTGCGAAGGCTGCCGAGGCCGAGCGCAAGGCGCAGGAGGCGAGGCAAAAGGCCGAGCAGGCTGAACGCGAAAAAGCCGCCGCCGTAGCCGCGGCTGCAAAGGCGGCTGTTGAGAAGCAGGCCAGGGAGGCCGAAGAGGCGCGCAAGCAGGCCGAGATCGCTGCCGCGAAGGAAACGAGTTCGGCGGAGAAGAAGCGCCTCGAGGAGCAGCGGCGCGCGGCGGCGGTCGAGGCCGAGCGGCAGGCCAAGGCGGCCGAAATCGAACGCAAGGCACAAGAGGCCAGGCAAAAGGCCGAGCAGGCTGACCGGGATCGCGCTGCCGCAGAGGCCACAGCCGCGAAGGCAGCTGCGGAGAAGCAGGCGCGGGACGCCGAGGACGCGCGCAAGGTGGCCGAACTCGCCGCTGCCAGGGAAGCTGCCTGCAAGGACCAGCAGGGCAGGCTGGACATCATCATCTCCAAGGGGAGCGATGGCACTGGCATCGATGATCTCAAGGCCTTTGCGAAGACAGTGAGTTGCGACAGGCTCGGACCAGTGGTGGTTGCTGCGATCGATCGCTTCAACGCAGAGGCCGTCAAGCGCGCGGCGACCCAGCCGAATTCACCGCAACTCGTCACTTCGGCGCAGGCCGAACTGGTCCGGCTCGGCTGCCTGACCGGCAAGCCCGACGGCAAGCTGAGCGATCCGACCAGGGCCGCATTCGTCCGCTATTTCGCGATCGGCGGTCAGCCGGTCGAAGCCGACAAGATCAGCGTGACGCAGAGCCTGGTCGGCGAACTCACCAAGCACGCCACACGCGTGTGTCCGATCCAGTGCAAGAGCGACGAAACCCTGAAGGGTAACGACGTCTGTGTCGTCAACGGGAAGCCGGCACCGGCCGCGACCGCGTCGCGCAAGAGCGACGACGAAGACAAGCCGCGCCGCAAGCCAGCGAGCCGTGAGGCGGATCGTGAACCGGTCAAGCGTGCGAGGCCCGAAAACGATGCGCCCCGTGCCCGCCAGCAGGCCGTTGCGCGTCCGAGCATCGTCAGCGGTGGCGGTAGCGGTCACAGCACCATGATCGGTGTCGGGTTCTGAAACGATTTGGTCCCCGGCCGCGTTGGCTCGCTGACGTCGATGTGATGAAGGAGCATGATATGAAGCAGTTTCATTCGCTCGCGCTTGCTGCCGCTGTATCCGCCTTAGTTGTGGTGTCGACGGCAATGCCAGCCGCCGCCGATCAAGAAGGCGAGCGGTCTGTGGCAAGTTCCTCCTTCGGGCGGCATCACCCATTGCAGGCCGGGCGGAGGGCGACCGCAGGCATTCCACAGCCGACCCGGTTAGCCGCGATACCCGCCGGAGTTCCGTGCGGCGGCTGGTGCGGTCGCGAATTCGTGCTGATGCTCGGTATCGGCTTCTAGGCATTGGCGCTGTTCCCCAAAGCGTCGCAATTGCTCGCTAAGACTTCGGCTTTCGCAGGCGCAACCGAGCACAATCCGGGAGGGAAACCGTCATGGTGATGCGTTGGTCGGCGCTGCGACGAACCGGGCTGGTGCTGGCCGTGTCGGCTTTCGCGCTCGTAAGCGTTGCGCACGCGGATGATCCGCCGCAGCCGCGTCCCGAGGCGGCATCGCCGGCGGCACAGAAGGGCGGGCGCGCAGGCAGCGCTCAGGGCGCGACGCAGGCCTCGCCGTCCGCGGCCGAGCCGCACCGTCTCCCGCCTGACTCGACCACGAAGCAGACGCTCGATCTGCCCGGCCGCAGCCTCAACTTCACCGCGACCGCCGGCTCTATCCGGGTGTTCGACGGCAAGGGCGAGCCGCTGGCCGACATCGCCTACACATCCTACCAGCTCGACGGCGCCGACCGGGCCACACGCCCGGTCACGTTCCTGTTCAATGGCGGGCCCGGCGCGTCCTCGGCGTGGCTCCAGTTCGGGGCTGCCGGTCCGTGGCGGCTGCCGCTCGACGGCGAAGGATTGTCGCCGTCGGCCTCGCCCGAGGTGAAGCCGAACGCCGAGACCTGGCTCGACTTCACCGATCTCGTCTTCATCGATCCCGTCAGCACCGGCTACAGCCGCTTCATCGCGAGCGGCGAGGACGCACGCAAGTCGTTCTACTCCGTCGACGGCGACGCCAACGCGATCGCGCTGGTGATCCGCCGCTGGCTCGAAAAATACGACCGGCTGACCTCGCCGAAATACGTCGCGGGCGAGAGCTATGGCGGGATTCGCGGGCCGAAGGTGGTGCGCCAGTTGCAGATCCAGCACGGCGTCGGCGTCAAGGGCCTGATCCTGGTCTCGCCGCTCCTGGATTTCCGCGAGTTCACCGGCACCAGCCTCCTGCAATATGTCGCGACGCTGCCGAGCTATGTGGCGGTGGCGCGCGAAGCCAAAGCACCGGTCAAGCGCGCCGATCTCGCCGACGTTGAGGCTTACGCGCGCGGAGAATTCCTGGTCGACCTCGTCAAGGGCGAGGCGGACAAGTAGGCGACCAATCGTCTCGCCGACAAGGTCGCCGCGCTCACCGGCATCGACCAGGCGGTGAGCCGCAGGCTCGCCGGCCGTTTCGACGTCGGCGAATTCCGCCGCGAATTCGACCGCAAGAACGGCAAGGTCACGGGACGCTACGACGCCTCCGTGCGCGGCTTCGATCCCTATCCGGATTCGAGCAGCTCGCGGTTCGGCGACCCCTCGGGCGATGCGCTGCAGGCGCCGCTGACCAGCGCCGCGGTCGACGTGCTCACGCGCAAGCTCAACTGGCGGCCCGACGGCTCCTATGAAGTCTTGAACGGCGCCGTCGAAGGTCACTGGGATTTCGGCCGCGGCATCAACCCGCCGCAATCGGTGTCCGATCTGCGCCAGATCCTCGCCACCGACGCCAAGCTGAACGTGCTGGTGGGGCACGGCCTGTTCGACCTTGCCACGCCCTATTTCGGCACGAAGCGGGTGCTCGATCAGATGCCGGCCTTTGCGACCCAGCGCGTGAAGTTTGTCGTCTATCCCGGCGGCCACATGTTCTATTCGCAAGGCGGCTCGCGGCAGGCGTTTCGCAGTGAGGTCGAGGCGCTGATCAGGGAGTAGGGCGGCGCTTGCGCGGCTTGTACCGTCGGACGATCTCCTTTGCGACGACGTTCGCCGGTTTCACATTGGCGCCGGCGATCCAGACATCGCTGACCTTGCCGCGCTTGTCGCGGATCCGGCGCACCGGCTCGCCATGGCTGGAATAGCCGGCAGCCCAGGCGATGTTGCCGGTGTCGCGGCCGGTCACCTCGATCTCGGCAGCATCCATGAACGGATTGATGAATTGCGGATTGGCGACGAGCACGCGGTTGCCCGCGGGCACGAGGTCGGTCGCGCCCCAGATCGTCCACCAGCGGCCGGTCCAGTCGCGCAGGCGGCGGTCGGCCACGCCGCGCGTCTTGAACACACGCAAGATCTGCATCGCGCCGTCCATCCAGAACGGCGCGCCGCCGTCGATGGAGTTGCTGAGGATGCTGATCGTGAGCTCGCAGGCCGGGATCGTGCAGGTCCGGGAGATGTAGCCCTGGAAGTGTCCGCCGTGACCGAACCAGTCCCAGCCGTCGGTCCTGCCGGCGCTGATGCCCAGGCCGTAATAGGTTTCGAGGCTCTGCGGGATGCGCCAGTGGTGCCGTGTCATCTCGCGGCGGCTCGCGGCCGACAATACGCTCTTTTTGGCGTTGGGTGCGAGCTGCGCGAAGAAGCGCGCGGTATCGCCGGCCGTGGCGGCAAAGCCGGTCGCGGACGCCATCGCATGCGTCGGATTGTCGCCGGGGATCACGCAGCGCACGCCGAGCGGCACTTTTCGTGTGTGGCCGCGCGCGAACGGTGCGCCCATGGGAAGCGGCGCGTCCGTCTCGGTCGCGCGCAGGCCCGCGGGCTCGATGATCTCGCGTTTGATCCAGACGGAGTAGGGCTCTTTCGAAATGGCCTCGATCACGAGGCCGAGCACGCCGAAGCCGTGATTGGAATATTTGAAGCGGGTGCCAGGCTCGATCGCGGTCGGCAGCTTCAGCTCCGCGAGCAGCTCCTTCGCGTCGAGATAGGGGCGGCGGTCGATGAACTGGCCGGAATCGGCGCCGTCGCGCGTCAGCCCCGCGCTGTGCGAGAGCACCTGCGCGATCGTCGTCTCGGCGAGGCGCGGATGCAGCCCGCCGACATATTGGCCGATCGTGTCATCGAGCCGGAGCTTGCGCTGCTCGCGCAGCTTCATGATGCCGGCCGAGGTGAAGCTCTTGGAATGAGAGGCGATGCGGAAGCGGTGGCGCGGGGTGAGCTTCTCGCCGGTGTCGAGATTGGCGAGGCCGAACGCATGCTCGGCGACGATCTCGCCGCGATGGGCGAAGGCGACGGTGACGCCTGGCTGCTGGATCGTCGTCAGTTGGAATTCGATCCAGGAGGCGATGTAGTCGATCGCGGATCGCTGCCACGGGTCCATTGCTCACCAATTTATCGGGAAAATCGATGCGAGAGGCTAGCCGACAAAGCCAAACGGGCACAACCGAAAGGTTGTGCCCGTTGGCGAGGTTGAAGATGCGATCGTCTCAGTAGACGAGCGTCGCGCCGGTCGGCTTGTCGAGCGCGGTGGCAAGCGAGCGATATTCGGAGCTGTCGGTGCCGGCGAGCGAGGCGATCTTGTTCAGGTGATACTGCGCCTGTTCGCGGTTGCCCTGTTCGAGCTGCCAGAGGCCGTAATACTGCCAGGTGCGGACGTGGTTCGGATCGTCCTTCAGCGCCAGTTCGTAATACACCTTCGACGACTGGTAGTCGCCGAGCTTGCGATAGGAGTAGCCGATCAGGTTGGCGACGTCGGCGACGTCGTCGCGCTTGAGGGACTTCAACTGACCGATCGCGCCGCTGTAGTCGTGGTTGTCGTAGATCGCAGTGTAGGCTGTGCGATAGGCGGCGAGGAATTTGGGATCGCTGACGGAAGAGCTCTTCTTCTTGCCCTTCTTGGACGAGGAGTCCGACTTGGGCGGTGACGAGGGCTCGTCACTGCCGGCGGCATAGGCGCTGGACAGCACCGGCGCGGCCGCCAGCGACATGGCGACCAATCCCGACATGACAAGCATTGAGAGTTTGCGCATCTGAATTCTCCCGTATGGAACGTGGCGATCCTACACGATTGCCCGAAGACCGGAACACCCGTCTGCCGAAAACATTCCCGCTTCGCACGATCTATTCGCCCGGGCGCGGATGACAAACTCGTCATCGAGATGAACGGAAGCCTGCAAGGGGCTTCAGACCGGGTTCAGCGCGCCGTCCCTAGGCTCCCACCCATGATCGAAGGGGTGGCGAGAGGGCGCCGCCTCGAGATCCTTCCAAGAGGAGACCTGCCATGTTGAAGACCATTTCCGCAGCCTTGCTCGCCGCTTCCGTGATCGCAGCCCCGGCCTTCGCTGCCGAGGCTGGCAAGACCACCACGGCCCCGGTGATTAAGGCCGACCAGAGCCAGACCAAGGCCTCGACCACCGCCGCGAAACCGGACATTGCCGTCAAGGCCGATGCCAAGACCGGTGTGGAGACCGGTGCGAAGTCCGCCGACGTCAAGGCGGACGCCAAGGTGGATACCAAGTCGACGGCGATGAATGCCAACGCCGCGGTCACGGCCGACGAGCACAAGACCGTGCACACCCATCGCCACCACCACAAGCATCTGTCGGCGAAGAAGCTGAAGGCTCAGCCTGACGCGACCAGGCCGCTGGCCACCGAGAAGCGCAGCTAACGGTTGATCCTTACGCGGCGGCATCCATTGCCCGCCGCCGGGTGAGGACTTCAGGCCCGGCCGGCGTCCGTGCGAAAGCGCAGGCGCCGGCCGCGGTGCGTTGCGAAGCGAGGCCTGCCGGCAGGACCGAATTCCCTTTGCGCGACCTTGCGGCTAGAACGTCCCCTATTCTGTTCGAGCGGGAGCGGGACCTGTGGGGCGATTGGCGAAACGTGCGGCGAGCTTGGCATCGGTCCTGCTGTTGCCGCTGGTGCTCGCGGCATGTTTCGGCAGTGACGGCGACCGTCCGACCATCATCGGTGGACCGCAAGCCGGAGGGCCGCAGCCGTTTCCCGACAATTTCCGCAGCGACATCCTGGCCCTGATGCGCACCTATCTGAACAATCCGGTCGGGGTGCGCGAGGCCAGCATGGCCGAGCCGGTCCAGCGCGAGGTCGGCGGCCGGCAGTTCTACGTGAGCTGTCTGCACTTCACCCCGCGCGAGAGCGACGGCAGCTACAAGACCATGCGGGAGCGCGCCGTGATCTTCGTGAACGGACGCGCGGACCGTGTCGTCGACCGGACCAGCGACCTCTGCGCCGGCGCGGTTTACGTACCCTTTCCGGAACTCGAAAAGATGACGCGGTAGCGCAAAGCCCGCTTTCATTGCGGGGTGCTAGACCCGGGGTTGCCGTATCCGCTGGATCACATTTCGGGGAGCTTTGAACGGGGCGGTTTGACCGCGCGACAGATTGTTACGGCAGGCTTTGCGCAGGCGACAAAAAACAGCCGGTGCAAGGCATTTTGACGGAACAAAATCGCGTTGTTGCCGCTCCGTCACAGTTACGAACGATCAACGTTCCGGCATCGCCGCGAAGCAACCCAATTCACGCCACGTTGTTTCCTGAGTGTCGTAAATGAAAGAACGGGGATGATCATGAAATCGATTTTGCTGGGTGCAGCCGCTCTGCTTGCATTGGCAGCGCCAGCCGCAGCTGCGGACATGCAGGCGCGCACCTACACCAAGGCTCCGGCCTATACGCCGCCGCAGGTGATTTATAACTGGACCGGTTTCTACATCGGCGGCCATGTCGGCGGCGCGTTTGCCGGCGACAGCAGCTTCCAGTCCAGCGATGCCCGCTTCCTTGGCGGCGTGCAGGGCGGTTTCGACTACCAGTTCGCGCCCAATTGGGTGGTGGGTATCGAGGCCCAGTATTCCTGGCTGCCGACCAACAACAACGGCGTCACGTTCCCGTTCGGCACGCAGGTGACCTCCAATACCGATCAGCTCGGGTCGGTGACCGGCCGCATCGGCTACACCTGGGGTCCGGCGCTGCTCTACGCCAAGGGCGGTTACGCCTGGCGCAATGGCGGCCTGGGCGTCAACATCGCAGGCGTGCCGCAGGGCTTCACCACCACTGGCAACAGCAAGGACGGCTACACCGTCGGCGCCGGCCTAGAATACATGTTCGCGCCGAACTGGTCGGCCAAGGCCGAGTACCAGTACTATAATTTCGGCAGCACCACCTTCACCTCCGGTCCGGCCGACATCGTCGGCGTTCGCGGCCGGGAGGACGAGCATACCGTCAAGGTCGGTGTGAACTACCGCTTCGGCTGGGGCGGTCCGGCGGCCTCGCGCTACTGACCGACCACCCGCGATCACGCTCTGACAAAGGCCGGCTTCCCGCCGGCCTTTCGTCTGCCGGCCTCCTGCCTGCCGGCCCGATGTTTCCTTTGTGTGAACCATCTGGCGCGTCATTTGCAGGAAAACATTTCGGCGCGGGCCTTCTCACGCGCGTCATGGGACTTGGGTAAAGCAAAAATAATTTTTGCCGCTTACGGAACTCGCGCTCCGGAAAGCGTTATATGAGAATTACCGGGCTGGTGGGACGACGGACATGCGTATCTTGGTGTCGGCAGTGGTGCTCTCTTGCTTCTTTGGCCTGCCGTGCTCTGCACAGACAATCCTCAAATCCGAGCCTCTGATGTTGGCACCTTACGAGGTGGCTTTCGTCAAGGATGCGTCTTGCCCGTCAGGCAAGGTGCTGAAGGTGACAGGCGCGATCCGCGGGCTGCATCGCCGCAAGGCCTGCGTGCCCATGCCGGGTGAGCAGGCTTCGCTGGCGGCCGCGACGCCCTGATCGCTTCGCGGCTTCCGCCGCCAGACCTCACGAATTCAACTCGAGCTCTATCTTCGACTGGCGATCGGCCTCGGCCTTGTTCCTGGCGGGGTCCTCCCCCTCGGCGACCCGGCAGGGCTTGATCTCGTAGTCGTTGTCGAGCACGCGGCGCGGCCCGGGACGCTCCTCGTCGGCACTGGCGTCCACGACCAGGCCGCTCCGATGGGCCAGCTTCCAGACGTCGGATTCGCTCGGATAGGCTTTGCTGATCTGGGCGTCGTTGCAGAACAAGGCGTAGGGCATTCTTCCCGCTCCCGGAAAGCGCTTTAACGGTTTTATGGGGCCGGCGGTTCCGGGAGGCGGGTGATCACGGCGCCGTGATCGGAGGGTGGGGCTCTGAGTCCTTAACGAGTCCTGAATCGCGAAAAAAAGAATCCTTGGGACTCGTTTGGCGGAATCAGCGGATGTTTTCCGCCATGACGAGCGACCTGAACACCTCCTGCGGGCACATGCTCCTGCCGCTGACGCTGGCGTTATTCGGCGCCTGCGCGGCCAATATTTGGCTGGTGTGGTCCTGGCTGTAGGCCCCCTGACGGGGGCGGCCTTACTTTCTGGCCGGTGGGCCGGAGGCGTCACGGATGGCGGCACGCAACCTGGTCAGGGTTTCGGCGCAATATTCCTCGCGCTCGCGCTCGAACCGCTCCTGATGCTTGCGGAAATTGGCGATGCGGGCCTGCATCTCGTTGCGGAAATCACCGCTCGCGCGCGGCGGCGGCAGGGGTGCGGGCGGGGGTGGCACCGGAGCTTGCGTCAGCGGTATCTCGACGGCGGCGGCCTCCACGGCAACCATCCCGACCGCGACGGTCGTGGCAATCCTGGTCCCATCCGGCTGAAGGACATCATCCTTCTTGCCGGTCACCGATTGGACGAAGGCCAGTGTCTGCGCGATCAGTGCGTCGCGTTCCCTGATCCATTTCATGGGCCACCTCAGCCGCCCCCATTCCAGCAAAGCGGCTGCGTCGAATCAAGCAGGTTTGCAAGGGATTGCATATTTTTCCCGGTCACCCGACATATCGCGGATGGATTCCGGAACACAACGGTCGGACGAAGCGGAGGGCCTGAGGCTCATCCGCGCGTTCCTGTCGCTGCCGCCCGACAAACGGGCGGAGGTGATCGCGTTCGTGGAAGGATTGGCGCGTGCCCATGGCAGGCCCGAGGGGGGTACGGAGGCGTCGCCGAGGTGAGCGCTATCGCTCGCGCGGATTGACGTTGGGCTCGAACGGCGCGCCGACCACCCGTACCGGGGTGAGGTCGGACGTCCGGGTGGCGTCGATCGTCGCTCTCTCGGCGACCAGCCTTTCGGGCTTCGGCCCAAGCATTGGCTCGAACAGCGACAATGTGCCGGCCACGGCGGTACAGCAAAGCGTCACCGTCGCCAGCAGAAACATATTTCGGTTTTCTTCCGTGATCCGCATGAGTTCAGAACGAACGACCCAGGTCGTTGGTTCCGATCCGGTCCCATGCTCCGCCAGCGCACGTCCGCGGTGCCGATACCTTCTACAGCACCAGCAGGAATGCCATTGCAATTGCAAACAGCACAGCCGTCATCACGACGGCCGTCACCGCGCCGGCGACGATCCTGGCATTCTCTCGGGGGTGGGAACGCATGACTTACACAAATTACTCCATGTTGCGCTACGATCCAATCTGTGGTTGCTGACCGTCCCCGCGCGGGTGCGCGGCGGAGACACCACAGGTCCGGAACATGAATGAGGATGTCAGCGACGGCTGGGCCGCGTCCGCGGACGCATGGATCGTCGAGCAAGGACAAGACGGCGATTACGGCCGCCGCTTCGTGCTCGACGCGCCGATGCGGGCGCGGATCGAAGGCCGCGGATTCCGCAATGCGCTCGATGTCGGATGCGGGGAAGGGCGCTTCTGCCGCATCATGCAGCGCGCCGGCATCCGCACCATCGGCATCGATCCAACCGAAGCCCTGCTGGCGCGCGCCAGGGAGCTGGACCCGGACGGCGACTATCGGCTCGGCCGCGCCGAGACGATGGATGTCGAAGCGTCACATGATCTCGTCGTCAGCTATCTCACCCTGATCGACATGCCCGATCTCGGCGCGGCCATCGCCGGCATGGTGAGGGCACTGCGGCCCGGCGGCACGTTGCTGATCGCCAACATGACCAGCTTCAATACCGCCGGCCCACCCACCGGCTGGACGCGCGATCACGACGGCACCCCGCGCTTCATCATCGATAACTACATGGACGAACGCGCGACCTGGGTCAGCTGGCGCGGCGTCCGGATCCTGAACTGGCATCGGCCGCTCAGCACCTATATGACGCTGCTGCTCGATCACGGTCTCCAGCTGCGCCTGTTCAGCGAGCCCCAACCGACGGGCGGCACGCCCGAGCAGGTCGCCCGGCATCGCCGCGTGCCTTACTTCCACATCATGGAGTGGCAGAAGCCGGATTGAGCGGTTCAGAGCCCGCGGCTTGCTGTAGTGTGACCGTGCGACTTGATGCGAGGCTTGCCGATGATCTCCAAGCGTCCCCCCGTGCTCGCCCACGAGCGCTTCGCCGCCGACCGCGACAATTTCTCAGGGCTCGATCTCGCCGCCCGGTTCGAGCGGATCGAGCGCACCAACCTTTGGGGGGCCGCGACTTCCGTGTCGGGCCTTGGCTCCGAGGACCCTGCGACCGCCGCGATCCGGGACGCGCTTCCTTCGCTGCTGCAGCGGCTCGGCGCGCGCTCGCTGCTCGATGCGCCCTGCGGCGACGCCGGCTGGATCGGCCGCATCAATCTCGATCTCGATTACATCGGCATCGACATTGTGCCGTCGCTGATCGAGACCAACAATGCGCGTGCGGCGCGCGGCGAACTCGCCGGCCGCTTCCTGGTGGCCGACATCACGCGCGATGCCCTGCCGCGCGCCGACATGATCCTGTGCCGGGATTGCCTGGTGCATCTGAGTTTTCAGAACATCGCGCGCGCCATCGCTCGGTTTCGCGAGAGCGGCGCGCAATTCCTGCTCGTCACGACGTTTCCGGAATTTGAGGACAATCGGGATTGCGAGGATGGCGACTGGCGCGCGCTCAACATGGCGAAGGCCCCGTTCGGCTGGCCGGTGCCGCGCGAATTGATCGACGAGCGCTGCGAGGAGGGCGATGGCGGCTGGCGCGACAAGAGTCTCGGGCTCTGGCGGCTGGACGAGCTGCCGGAAATCGTTCTTGAGCGATGGTTGGCATGAGAATGTACGAGCGTTGGCCCTTGTCAGCGAGAGAGGCCTGCTCGGAGCGTCTCCAGGTAGGCGACGATGGCTTCGATCTGCTGCTCCGAAAGCCTCGGATTTGGCATGGCTTGGTCGGGTCCCACGTGGCGATGATTTGACGCCAGCAACAGTCGGAGCCCATCGGCGGAAAACGACGGTCGCCTCACGATATCCGGGAAGGCGGGCGTCGGCGGTCGAAGCGTCGAGGGCTCCTTTGTGGCGTCAGCGACGATGTGGCATGTCCCGCAAGTCGAGTGGGCGAGGGCTCGTCCCTCCGCCACTTGATCGACAAACAATTGGTTCGGAACCGGCAATGTCAGCGGGATCTGGATTGCAATAGCGGCATACCCACTGCTTCTGTGGCAACCGTTACATTCGGTTGTCAGGGTTGCGTACGACTTGGTGAATGCGGTCACGTCCTTGGATTGTAGAGCCCGCCCAACGGCCTGAAGCTGCTCCCTCGCACGAATGGCATGCGACGGATCGGCTACCATTCTGCTCGCGGCCTCGAGATTGGCATCCATCTGTCGAAGCTCGTAGGCTGCCAGGCCCCAATTGCTCAGCTTGCCGGCAAACCACAATTTTGCATGCTGAAGCTGAAGTCGCGTCATCAACTCGGACAGGGCAGTGGACCCATCGACAGCCCCGACGCTGGAGGCCGAAAGCGTTACGAGGATCGCGACAAACATAAGTGTTCGCAAAGTCATCGACGAGCTTCCCAATGTGGGCAGTCAGAATGGCATCATGGTCTCCTCCAGTCTTGATCTCAATCAACACCTCATTTGCCGGGGCAAATACGTCTTGAGCCTTTCCGGAGCGAGACATGCGCGCACAACAGATAATGTCCCGGCGGGTGGTCACCGTAAGGCCCGAAGCGCCGATTGGCGATGCCATCAAATTGATGCTTGCGCAGCACATCAGTGGTTTGCCGGTCGTGGACTCGAGCGGGAAGCTCGTTGGTATCTTGTGTGAAAACGATTTTCTCAGACGAGCCGAAATCGGCACGGAGCATGAGCGCAATCGGCTGCTCACGCTCCTGCTTGGCGCCGACCGCATCGCCGGCGAGTTCGTGAAGGAACACGGACGCAAGGTCGAGCAGGTCATGACCCGCCAGCCGGTAACCACCAGCGAACAGGCGCCGCTGGAGGAGGTCGCGGATTTGATGGAGCGAGGACGCCTGAATCATCTGCCGGTCATGCGCGACGGTCGCATCGTCGGCATCATCACCCGCTCTGATTTCGTGTCAGCGGTCGCTGGCCCGCTGGCGAACAACTCCGGCTATTCGGAAGATGACGATCAGGTTCGTCGATCAGTTCTCGCCGCGTTGGCCAGGATACCGTGGCAACCGGTCGGTCTGAACGTCAGCGTGAGGAACGGCACGGTCACGTTACGTGGCGTTGTCAAGGCCGGGAACGCACACCGGGCTGTCATCGTAGCGTGCGAGACCGTTCCCAACGTTCGGTCGGTGGAAGACCGTCTTTCCATCGGGCCTGCTCATCCCGATCCGGAAGACGATTACGGCGGAGGCGATTTCGTTTCGCTTCAAATGGAGCCGTCCACACTGGACGACGAGCCGCTCTAGCTCGCCTGTCGACGCGTTCCCGTTTTATCGGCTCTTTGAGCGGCTCTTGTCGTCCGCAGCTGACGACTCGCGATGGACGAGGAAAAGAGCGTGACTTCGAGCGCGCAGTAGAGGGCGAGCACCATCAGAACTTTGATCACTTCATTGGTCATCCCGATGTCCTCCTCCCGTTGATCTAGATCGAGCGCTTCTCGCTTCGGGCCATTTCGCTGACGGCAGAGCCTGAATGAGGCTCATGGACAGCCTGAACAGCCTTCATCTGTACATCGGTTTCCAGGTGGGGTAGCCGGGCGGTCAGTGTCGTCGCCATGATTACAATGCCGGTGAGCAGCACGAACATGACCACCTTACGGTGGGTTGCTTTATCTGCGCTGTAGATCGAGTGGTTCATTGCAGGCTCCATTGGCATCGAGCGGCTGCATACGGTGAGTTTTCTTTAAAGCATCGGCCGGGCGACCGAAATTCGGGCGCTTCACCTAAGGAACTCTCCGTAGTTCCAGCAGATCGTACCTGCGGTCCATGGCGATGACTTGGCATTCGGAGAAACGAAAAATCGGGCCGGCAGCTGCGATAGACGTTCGCGCGCCGAACCTTGGCCGCTGATCTCCCGATTGCCTTCCCTGCGTGTGCGCAGTTCTTGCGGCCGACGAAAAGCGCAGATCAAAAACGCATGCTGATCCAAATCAGCGCTGCCTCAGCGCCTGCATTGAAGACATTGCGGGCTACGTTTCCGTGCTAAGTTATTGTAACCACTGGTGCCGGCTGAGGGGATTGAACCCCCGACCTTCGGTTTACAAAACCGCTGCTCTACCGCTGAGCTAAGCCGGCGACGCGGGCAGGGCCGGCATGGGCCGGGGCTGTCCACCCGTTGCGCGCCGCAATACCAGACTTGATCGGAAAGTGCCAGAACCGGTAAAGGCGGTCGCCGCCGACATGAATCAGGCGGCCCCAAGGCCGCCTGATCGCTCGCATCGATGTATTTCGACTTACTGGCAGATGTGCCGGCGGCCGTCTTCGCCCTTGAACCAGGTGCCGGGCGTACAGACGAAGCCGTTACGCTGGGCGTAGCTGCGGGTGTCCCAGCCACGATTGTCCCAGCCGCGGTTGTCCCAGCTGTTGTCGTACGCGTAGGAATTATCCCAAGCGCGGAACGGCGCGCTGGCGATGGCGCCGGCGGTGCCGATCGCGGCGCCGGCTACGCCGGCCGCGACGTCGGTCGGCCAGAAGCCGGTGCGGCTCCTGTTCCAGTCGTTATTCCAGTCGCCATTGGTCTGACGGGCGGACATGCGACCGCGGCGATAACCGCCGTCGGTGTAGGGATTGCCCGGGCCGAGGTTTGTGCAATTGGCATTGGGGAATTGGGCCTTGCAACGGCCCGGTTCATTGATGACCGCTTGCGCGTTGGCCGCGCCTGCCAGCATGGTCACTGCGATCGCCGTTGCCCCGAGAAGCTTGATGTTCATGATTGTTTGTCTCCCAGATTATTGATCATGGCTAAACGCTTGCGGCGTCGGACGTTCCGCGAAGACTGACGATTTTTCGGGGATTGGATGGTCAAACCGATGTGAGCACGCGCGGTTCCGCTCTGCTCTGACGCGCGCTGTTAACGCTTCACTGATGTGCCTGGCGGCATTTGAACGCCGCGTAATCCCTACACATTAGGCTTACCGGAAATTGGTGAGCTGGCCTTAACCCTCTTGTCGTCGCGATCGGGTAGGTTGCCGCCGCATAACCGGGGTCCTCTCATGCGCGTTGTGGCGCTCGCTGCCTTTCTGATCGGACTGCCCGCAACGGCGTTTGCCGAGAGCGGTTTCGAGATCGTCGTGCCCGGCCGGCCCGGCGTGCCGATCATCATCAACAACATCGATGCGTCCTATGCCGTGGTCGAGGGTGTCTGGGGCCTGGGCAAGAACCAGCAGGTGCAGCCCACGATCTATGGCGGGCGCTATGTTGCCGAGCGGCAGCCGACCGATGTCGGCCATTACTATCCGACGATGGGCCTGCGCCCCGGCTACGGCCGGCTCGAGGTCGAGCCGCCCGCGAATCGCAAATTGCCGAAGGCCGCCGAGAGCTATTACCAGAGTTGGGGCGCGCAATCGGCGCCGCTGCCGGCGCAGATGAATGCGCCGGTCGACGCACCGCCGGTGATCCTCGCGCCCGAGATCAACGATCGTCCGCGGCCACCGCGACCGCGTGTCCAAGTCCCCGGCAGGCCGCCGGGTTAAGAAACGTCAAAATCCAACAAACGGAAATCAACAGGAGAGAGTAATGCGTCAGATGATTTCGGGACTGGTCGCGGCGGCTGCCGTGATGTTCGTCGCCACGGCACCCGCCGCGGCGTGCGGCTTCAATCCGTGCCAGCCGGTCGCACCGGTCTATTCCGGCTGCAACACCGGTTGCGGCGGCTACGGCTATGGTGCCGGCTACGGCTATGGTGCCTATGAGCGTCTCGCCGAGCCGACCACGCAATATTATCACGTCAACCAGGGCCCGACCTACACCGGCCCGGGCGCTTTCGCGCCGTATCCGACCTACCGTGAAGACGCGGTCGTCGCCCCCGCCAATTACGGCTATGGCTATCGCTATCGCGCTGCCGTGGCTCCCTATCACCGCCCGTACTACCGTCCGTACCGCTACGGCTACGGCCCGCGTGTCGGCTACCTGCCGCGCGCGCACTATGGCTACGGTCCGCGCTACGGCTACGCCCACCGCCACGCGCCGGCGCCGTATTACGGCGGCCACCGCATGCTGCGCCGCTACTACTGATCCCTGATCGGTCGAGCTGACGAGACGCCCGTTCGCGCGATGCGGACGGGCGTTTTGCTTTTTCGAATTACCGCTTCATCAGCCCCAGCCGGCTCGCGCCGACATAGAGCGAGAGCACGGCGGCGTTCGACACGTTGAGGCTCTTGATCTCGCCGGGCATGTCGAGCCGCGCCACGACGCTGCAGGTCTCGCGGGTCAATTGCCTGAGGCCTTTGCCTTCGGCCCCCAACACCAGTGCGAGCGGTTCGCGCAGCGCGACGTCCGAGAGGTCCTCGCTGCCTTCGCTGTCGAGGCCGACGGTCTGGAAGCCGATCTCGTTCAGCGTGGTCAGGGCGCGCGCGAGGTTCTGCACGGTCACCATTGGTACCAGCTCCAGCGCGCCCGAGGCGGCCTTGGCGAGCACGCCGGTTGCTTCCGGGCTGTGGCGCGCGGTGGTGACGATCGCCTTCACCGCGAACGCCGCGGCCGAGCGCAGGATGGCGCCGACATTGTGGGGATCGGTGATCTGGTCGAGCACCAGGACCATGCCTTCCTGCGCCAGGTCTTCGATGTCCGGCGAGGGCAGGGGATCGGCCTCGGCGAGCAGGCCCTGATGCACGGCGTCCGGCGAGAGCAGGCGGTCGATCTCCTGGGGACGCACGATCTCGGGGGTGACGCGGGTTGCGATATTCTCGTCCGCGAGCCGCTTGGCGGCATTCTCGGTCAGTGTCAGCTTGCGGATCTGCCGCGCCGGATTGGTCAGCGCCATGGTGACGGTGTGCCAGCCATAGAGGATGACCGGCCCGTCGGCATGCGAATCGCGGTCGCGCCAGGCCGGCCGGCCGCCCGATTTCCCTGTTCTGTTGAAGGGCTTAGCCCCGCCGCGCGGGTCCCTGGGGGTGAATTTCTTGTCCTTCATGGGCTCGCTTGTGTCACGGGTCCCGGAATATGGCAATTTGGGCGGCTTCGGGGGCGATTTTAGCTGTTCGCCTCGGTTGACTTTGCCCCACCGGATCGCCCATAACCGCGCCCGGTCGCGCCCCCATCCGGGCTGTCGCGGCCTTCACGTTCCATGGCCGTCTTCGGTCGCCGGCAAGGTCCGGCCCGATTGTGCTGCCGTCGAGCGGGGGAGTGTCCCGAGTGGCAAAGGGAGCTGACTGTAAATCAGCCGCCTCATGGCTTCGCAGGTTCGAGTCCTGCCTCCCCCACCAGCCTTCGCTCGCTTCGCGAGCTACGGCTCGGCAAGCCAGCATAAGTGCCTGTGGCGCGAAGCGAACGAAGGCTGTCGCGCCGAAGCCCATAGGGCGTAGGCGGACTGTCTCAAGCGAGGATTCGCTTTCGCTTCGCGAGCTACGGCTCGGCAAGCCAGCATAAGTGCCTGTGGCGCGAAGCGAACGAAGGCTGTCGCGCCGAAGCCCATAGGGCGTAGGCGGACTGTCTCAAGCGAGGATTCACTTTCGCTTCGCGAGCTACGGCTCGGCAAGCCAGCATAAGTGCCTGTGGCGCGAAGAGAGCGAAGGCTGTCGCGCCGTAGCCCGGAGGGCGTAGGCGGACTGTCTCAGCAACCGTTAGTCCGCCGCTCCCGTCCTACTTCCCATGCTCTTCCCGCTCGTGGATCACGTTGGCGCGCCCGACCAGGAGATCGTCGATCATGCCGATGCGTTTGCTGTCCTTGCCGGCATAGGGCATCGCATGAAGCACGTAGCGCATGGCGTTGAGGCGGGCGCGCTTCTTGTCGTCGGACTTGATGACGATCCAGGGACAGTCCGCCGTATCGGTGTGGAAGAACATGGATTCCTTGGCGCGGGTGTAATCGTCCCATTTGTCGAGCGAGGCGAGGTCGATCGGTGACAGCTTCCACTGCTTCAGCGGATGGCCTTCACGCTCCTTGAAGCGCCGGCGCTGCTCCTCGCGGCTGACCGAGAACCAGAACTTGATGAGGTGCAGGCCGCTGCGCGCGAGATTGCGTTCGAACTCGGGGACCTGACGCAGGAATTCGTCGTACTCTCCAGGCGAGCAGAAGCTCATCACGCGCTCGACGCCGGCACGGTTGTACCAGCTGCGGTCGAACAGCACGATCTCGCCGGCGGTCGGCAGATGCTGCACGTAGCGCTGGAAGTACCATTGGCCGCGCTCGACCTCGCTCGGTTTTTCCAGTGCCACGACACGCGCGCCACGCGGATTGAGATGTTCCATGAAGCGCTTGATCGCACCGCCCTTGCCGGCGGCGTCGCGCCCCTCGAACAACAGGACGAGGCGCTGCCGGCTCTCCTTCATCCAGTTCTGCAATTTCAGCAGCTCGGTCTGCAGGACGAATTTCTGCTCCTCGTAGTCGCGGCGATACATGCGCGACTTGTAGGGGTAACCGCCCATCCGCCAATCGTCGGCCAATGCGTCGCTGGTGGTACGCCTTGCGCGCTTGGCTTCCTTGCCGGCCAGCAGCGCCTGGAGACGCTCGGCATCGTCGGGCGCCGCGCCGGTCAGAATGGCCTGCACCGGCTCGCTGTCCGGCGAAAGGGCGGGCGGCCCCTTCAGCACGCTGTCGAGCGCCGCCATCTCGGTCTGGAGCGCGGCCGAGGACGACTGCTCGGCAAAAGACCTTTCGACCGCCGTCAACTCGATCGCGCGCGTCCGCGCGCTTGCCGACTTGAGCTGCGCTGCCGGTTTGCCGGGGGCCTTCCGGCGGCGCGCTTGCGGGGACTTCCTGGAAAGAGGTGCCATTCGCCTTGCTTGTCCTGATCCACGGGAATCCTTTTTTAGTGCGGAAACCCGATCACGCGACTTGACGTGGATCAAGCGGCAAGCATCTCCCGGACCAGCGGCATCACCTTCTCCCCATAGAGCTCGATGCTCTTCATCAGCTTCTCGTGCGGCAGGGGCCCGGCCGAATATTTCAGCTGGAACCGCGATATGCCGAGCGTCTTCGCCGTCCTGGCGATCTTGCGTGCCACCGTCTCCGGCGAGCCGGCATAGAGCGAGCCGTGCTCGACCTCGCTCACGAACTCGTCGCGGCCCATCGGCGGCCAGCCGCGCTCCTTGCCGATGCGGTCGCGCATGGCCTTGTAGTCGGGCCACAGCTGCTCGCGCGCTTCTTCGTCCGTCTCGGCGACATAGCCGGGCGAGTGCACGCCGATCGGCTGCGCGGTGCGGCCGAATTCCTTGGCGGCACGGTGATGGAGATCGACGAAGGGCGCAAAGCGCGCGGGATCACCGCCGATGATGGCGAGCATCAAAGGCAAATCGTAATGCGCGGCGCGCACCACCGATTGCGGGCTGCCGCCGACGCCGATCCAGGTCTTGAGCGTGCCGTGCTCGACCGGCGGATAGACCAGCTGATCCCGCAGCGGCGGACGCAGCTTGCCCTCCCAGCTCACCGGCTGCTGCGGCAGGAGCGCGGCGAACAGGTCGAGTTTCTCCTCGAACAGCTCTTCGTATTTGCGCAAGTCGAAGCCGAACAGCGGAAAGGATTCCGTGAACGAGCCGCGGCCGAGGATCACTTCCGCGCGTCCGTTCGAGAGCGCATCCAGCGTGGCAAAGCGCTGGAACACGCGGATCGGATCGTCCGAAGACAGCACCGTCACGGCAGAGCCGAGATGGATGCGCTGGGTGCGCGCCGCGATCGCCGCGAGCACGGTCTCCGGCGAGGAGATCGCAAAATCGGCGCGGTGGTGCTCGCCAAGGCCGATGAAGTCGAGGCCGAGCTCGTCTGCCAGCACGGCTTCGTCGACGACGTTGCGGATCACCTGCGCATGCGGAAGCATGGCGCCGGCGGCGTCCTTTGTCACGTCGCCAAAGGTGTCCAGTCCGAATTGAAGCGGTGCGGTCATCGATCAGGTCTCTGCGGGGAGGGATTGCCAGGATCTAATGGATGGTTGCCGGGCGACAAGTCGGCTTTCGGAAATGCTCGGTTTCCGTTCGTGAGGTCTATCGCGCGATTCGCACCACCATCTTGCCGAGGGCTGCTCGCGTCTGCATCGTCTTGAACGCCTCGCGAAAATCCTCGAGCGCGAAGACGCGGCCGACCGCGGGCTTCAGCTTGCCGTCGGCGAGCCAGCCGATCAGCTCCGACATCAGACGCTTCTGAACGTCGGGCTCGCGGGTGGCGATCTGCGCGAGGTCGACGCCGAGCAGGGCACCGCCCTTGAGAAGCGGCAGATTGAACGGCAATGCGGGAATGGCGCCGGCGGCAAAGCCGACCACGAGATGGCGTCCGCGCCAAGCGATGGACCGAAACGCCTGCACCGAAATTTCGCCGCCGACGGGATCGAAGATCACGTCGGCGCCGTGTCCGTCGGTCAGCTCCTTGAGCGTGTCGCGCCAGCCTGTCTGCGTGTAGTCGATCACCGCGTCGGCTCCGTGCGCCCGCGCGAAGTCGCGCTTCTCCGGTGTCGATGCGGCGGCGATCACGCGGGCGCCGAGCAGCTTGCCGATCTGCACAGCCGCGGTTCCGGTGCCGCCGGCCGCACCCAGCACCAGAAGCTGCTCGCCGGCGACCAGCGAGGCGCGCGCGCTCAGCGCATAGAGGGCGGTGAGATAATTGGCGCGAAACGAGGCGGCGACTTCGGCCGCGACGCCGTCGGGCAGCGGGTGGAGTGCTTCAGGCTTGACGACGATCTCTTCGGCCAGCGCGCCCGACCGCGTCATCCCCATGACGCGCGTGCCGGCTTGATAGCCGCCGGGCGCGCCTGGCGCGTCCGTCACCACCCCCGCGAACTCCGTGCCGGGGATGAAGGGCAGGGGATCCTTGGTTTGGTAGCGTCCCTCGATCTTCAGGCCGTCGACAAAGCCGATCCCCGCGGATTCGACGCGGACGCGCAACTGTCCCGGCTCCATGGACGGGGACGGAACGTCCTTCAGTTCGATCTGATCGATCGGCGCGTATTGTTCGACGACGACGGCTTTCATGTCCGGACCTCTGTTGTTCCAGCTATCCCTGACAGGTCCTGCGGCGAGCCTCTTGCGTCTACCGCCACATCCCGCGCATCCGCGCCCCGATGTCGACCTTCGGCCCCTGCGCCGCGGTGCGGGCAGCACCTGCGGCGGCCTTCGGCCAGGCGGTGCGTTCGAACAGGTAGACCAGTTGCTCCGGAATGAAGCGGGTGCGTGAAGCGTAGACGTGGCGGTCGCCCTTGGCGGCCTGGCCGTGGACGAAGAAGCGCTGGGGCACGACGAGATGCAGATCGTCCTTGGCGCGCGTCATCGCGACATAGAGCAGGCGGCGCTCCTCTTCCAATTCGGCAGAGGTGCCGGCGCCGAGATCCGACGGCATGCAGCCGTCGACGACGTTGAGCACGAACACCGATTTCCACTCCTGGCCCTTGGCTGAGTGGATGGTCGAGAGGATCAGATAGTCCTCGTCGCGCAACGGCGGCCCGGATTTGTCGCTGGTCGCATCCGGCGGGTCGAGCGTGAGCTCGGTCAGGAACTTTTCGCGGCTGGCATAGCCGCTCGCGATCTGCTCGAGCTGCATCAGATCGGCGCGGCGCGTCTCGGACTCCTCGTGGAGGCGATCGAGATGCGGCTCGTACCACAGCCGCACGCGTTCGAGATCGGCCGGCCATTCCGAGTAACGCAAATTCTCGACGGTGCGGACGAAGGCGGTCCAGTCGTCGCCGGCCCTTGCGGGCACCGGCAGCTGGCCGAGCACGGCAAGCGGGTCGGCGCTCTCCGTCATCTGGTCGAGCACGCGCTGAGCGGTCGCGGGCCCGATGCCCGGCAACAGATGCAGGATGCGGAAACCGGCGACGCGGTCGCGCGGATTTTCGGCAAACCGCAGCAGCGCCAGCACGTCCTTGACATGCGCGGCATCGAGGAATTTCAGCCCGCCGAACTTCACGAACGGAATGTTGCGCCGGGTCAGCTCGATCTCGAGCGGGCCGGAATGCGAGGACGTCCGGAACAGCACCGCCTGGTGCTTGAGCAGCGCGCCTTGCTCGCGGTTCGCCAGCACCTCCTCGACGATGTAGCGCGCTTGGTCGGCCTCGTTATGCACGGTGACGAGCTGCGGCTTGTGCGAGGCGGTGCGGTCGGTCCAGAGATTCTTGGTGAAGCGTTCGCGCGCGAGCCCGATGACGCCGTTGGCCGCCGCCAGGACGGTCTGCGTCGAGCGGTAGTTGCGGTCGAGCGTGATCATCTCCGCGCGCGGCGAGAAGCTCTGCGGAAAGTCCAGGATGTTGCGGACCGTGGCAGCGCGGAACGAATAGATCGACTGGGCGTCGTCGCCGACCACGGTGAGGCCGCGTCCGTCGGGCTTGAGCGCCAGCAGGATCGAGGATTGAAGGCGGTTGGTGTCCTGGTACTCGTCGACCAGCACGTGATCGAAGCGGCCGCCGATCTCCTCGGCGATCAGCGCATCGCTCATCATCTGCGACCAATAGAGCAGCAGATCGTCGTAATCGAGCACGTGCTGGGCCTGCTTGGCCTCGACGTAAGCCGCGAACAGTCCCTTCAACTCGGCAGCCCACCCCGCACACCAGGGGTAGTGTTGGCCGAGCACCTTCTCGATCTCCAACTCGGCGTTGACGCAGCGCGAGTAGATCGACAGGCAGGTGCCCTTGGCGGGAAAGCGGCTCTCGGTCTTCGACAGGCCACGCTCGTGCCGGACCAGGTTCATCAGGTCGGCGGAATCCTCGCGGTCGTGGATGGTGAAGGCGGGATCGACGCCGATCCGTTCGGCATATTCGCGCAGCAGCCGCGCGCCGATGCCATGGAAGGTGCCGGCCCAGGTGAGGGCATCGCGCATGATCGCGGCGTTGTTCTCCCCGAGCACCTTGCGGGCGATGCGCTCGACCCGGCCGGCCATCTCGGCCGCCGCGCGGCGGGAGAACGTCATCAGCAGGATGCGGCGCGGATCGGCACCGGCGACGATCAGATGCGCGACGCGGTGGGCCAGCGTATTGGTCTTGCCGGAGCCGGCGCCGGCAATGACCAGCAGGGGGGCGCCCACGGTCGCGCCATCGGCCACGCCATGCTCGACGGCGCGGCGCTGCTCCGCATTGAGCGTGTCCAGATAGGTTGCCACGAATCGCCCCGGTGAAACGACGAGAGTCGGCTATTGCCGCGCGAATCGCAATGCGGCTGGACGCAACTCGATTTGACACCTTGGGAAAAGAAGGCCCAAGGTTCCAGCCCGAAAAGCGGACAGCCCGGTATGACCGACCCCAAATTCGAGCCCAAGCCCAAGCCCGGGCCCAAGCCCGAGCAGTTCGAGATGCGGCGGCTGGAGTCGCTCAGCAATACCATCTTTGGCGTTGCCATGACGCTGTTGGCCTACGACCTGCCGAAGGCGGCCGTGTTTACCGGCGCGCCCGACTGGAACGATCTCGCCCGGGTCTATTCTGGCAAGCTGATCGGCTTTGCGCTCAGCTTCATCATTGCCGGCGTATTCTGGATCAGCCATCACCGGCGGCTGGCGCGCCAGCCGGTGGGCAGCCGCGGTGCGGTGATGCTCAATTTGTTTTTCCTGCTCTCGATCGTGCTGCTGCCTGTTACCAACGGCCTCTACACCAATTATCCCTTGAGCAGTGCGGTCGCGGTGCTCTACGGCCTGCATCTGAGCGCGATCGCCGGCCTCAACGCCTGGCTATGGTGGAGGATCTTGGGCGGCTGGAGCCATGAGATCATGGCCTCGCTGTTTCCGCTGCTCGTGTTCATACCGGGCACGATCGTGGCGGCCTTCGCGCCGCACGCCGCGCCCTTCCTGTGGTTCATCGCCTTCGGCGGCCTCCTGATCCAGCGGTTCTACGGTGCGAGGACCGGGCCGGGCGCGTGAGGCTGAGCCTCACCCGGACGTCGCGCCGAACCCATCGGCCGGCACGTAAAGCTTGACCGGGCGGATTTCGTAGACCGCACTCGGATTGACCGCACGCAGTTTTCGCGCCGCCGCGATCGCTTCCTCCTCGGTGGCGCATTCCATCAAATGGAAGCCCAGAAGCTGCTCCTTGGTCTCGGCAAACGGGCCGTCCAGCACCATCCCCGCGCCGGGGCCGCGCAAGGTGCGCGCCTTCCGGGTCTCATCCAGACGAGCCGCCGGCCCGAACTGCCCGCTGGCCCGCAAGGGCGCCTGAACTTCGATGACTTTGGCGACGACCGCGGCGTCCTGCTCAGGCGTCCAGGACAGGATTTCGTCTTCCACATGGTAGGCCAGGATGGCGTACAGCATCGTCACCTCTTTGTTTTCTGCACCGATCCCGAAGGACGTAGCACCGCAGGCGATGCCGACAATCCCCGCACATAAATTATTGCGTGGCCTTGCCGCGACGAAACCGTCCTGAAACCCGATTGCGCACCGGCCGTGTGAACGCCGCCGGAAGTGGTCACGACTGATGACCACAACAACAAGATTTCTGCTGGAGGCGGCAATGCCAGGTAACATCAAGATCATCTGCGACGCACGTCGGGCCGGACAATCTCAGACGGCCGATCTGCACGACCAGAGCGGCCATCACCGCTATTACGGCAGTTCGGCCGAGAATGGCGGCGAGCGCATCGTCGAAAGCCGGCGCGGCAAGCGCCCGCGCGCGCTCGGTGTTTGCGGCTTCTGAAGCCTGGCGACCGATGACCAATATGGACGTCCTTCAAATATCGATCGCGGCGATGCCGTTCCTGCTCGCGCTGACGAGCCTGTCGGGCAGGGCAATCGTGCCGTGCCTGCTGACGAGCATTGTCACGGTGCTGCTCGGCGGGGAGCCTCACCGCGCCGTCGTGGCCTGGTGCATCGGCATGCTGATCGCCGCCGTCGCGTTGCGCGAGCGGCTTCGCGCGGGCTGACCTGGTTTCCGATCCCGGACATCTCAAGAAAAAGGCGCGGCGGGGAAGCCCCGTCGCGCCCGATTTCTTGCTCGCTGGTCCAGGGCTGAGAGCGCCCCGATGCCAGGCCCTTATTCAGAGCTTAGCGGGCGATCCCAGCGAGGTGACAGCGCTTGGTAAAAGACACTGGATCACCTCCTTTCGTTGGTTTCGGAAGACCTCAATATAGGCGGCATCGGCGCCGCTGTTAAGAGCCGGCGGCTCCGGAGGAACCAGGGCGGTTCGCAAGGCCGGGGGACGCCGGGAAAGCGACCTCCTGAGCAGTTGAGACCGCAGCCCGGCCGTGTTAGGGAGCCGGTAGCGCGGGTGTAGCTCAATGGTAGAGCAGCAGCCTTCCAAGCTGAATACGAGGGTTCGATTCCCTTCACCCGCTCCATTGTTTCAATGGCTTAGCACGAACCCTCAGATTTCATTCTGACAGCCATTCTGACAACGCGGCTGACTGCCGGTCCCCGACAGTCGCTCGCGCAGCAGCCAGACCCGATCGCTGCCCCAGAAAAGCTCGCCGGTTTCCTGCAGCACGAATGTCGGGACACCGAAGACACCCCGCTCTTCGGCTTCCGTAGCGATCGTCCGGCATCGGCGGACCCCTTCGCCGGATAAAATCAACTCGTCGAAGGCGCGGCCTTCCGCGCCTGCTTCGATGAGGAGGCTCCTGATCGCTCCCGCGTCTTCGATGTCGAGGTCTCTGCGCCAAAAGCGCTCGCAGAGCGTATCGTGATAGCAACGGAACACAGATTCGTCGGTCTGTGACGCGAGCAGCATTCCCGTATGCGCGAGCGTAGGGTCGAAGATTTTAGTTGTACCGCGGATGATCCGATTGCGGCGCGCAGCAAGCCGCCGTGCGTCCATGTAGGCATAGCGAACCTTGCGCCAGTCTCGGTCGGTCCTCTCTTCGACTTCGCCGCCGTAAGCTCCCTGAAGGTCAATCGTGAAGGGTTGCCAGAGCAGTGTCACATCGAAATCTCGTGCGAGCGCGTAGGCTTCTTCCTTGACGAGATAGGAGAACGGGCTGCGGTAATCGACGTAGAGGGTGACTTTTGTGGACATGGCTAGTTGGTTCCGGGCGATCTGGCGGCGCCCGACGCGTACTGCGGACCGCCGAAGAGATTCGTCCGCGCTTGCTCGCTCTTCGTCACGTCGACCCACTGATCCAGCAACAGTTTGATACCCCGCTCCACTGCCGGCCGGGCGCGGATGGCCGCATACCAGCGCGAGACCTGCGGCAGGTCGTCGAGGCTCTGGTTGGCCATCTTGTGGATGCGGACCCAGGCGAAGCAGGCAATGTCGGCGATCGAATACTCTCCGGCCAGATAGTCGCGCCCGTCGAGCCTTTGCTCCATCACGGTCAGCAGTCGTCGGCCCTCGTTGGTGTACCGTTCGATCGCGTACGGCACCTTCTCGGTGGCGTAGCGATGGAAATGTTGTGCCTGGCCGAGCATCGGGCCGAGCCCTCCCATCTGCCACATGAGCCATTGCATCACCTCGCATCGCGCGCGCGCGTCCGAAGGCATGAAGCGGCCCGTCTTCTCCGCGAGATATATGAGGATCGCACCCGTCTCGAACACCGTGATCGGGGCGCCGTCCGGACCGTCGCCGTCGACGATCGTCGGCACCTTGTTGTTGGGATTGAGCGCCAGATAATCCGGATCGAACTGCGCGCCGCGAGTAATGTCGATCGGATGCACCGTGTAGGGCAGGCCGATTTCCTCGAGCATGATCTGGACCTTGTGACCGTTCGGGGTCGGCCATGTGTAAAGGTTGATCATTGAAGGGCCCTTCTGCTTGAGGCGATGCGATCACGCCGTGCGGATTTCCTGCAGCGCGAGTTCTCGCACCATCGCTTCCCGCATGATGAATTTCTGAACCTTGCCGCTCACTGTCATGGGGTAGGCGTCCACGAAGCGGATGAAGCGCGGAATCTTGTAGTGGGCGATCGCCTCGCGACAGAAGGATCGGATGCTTTCTTCGTCGCACGTCTGCCCGTCCTTGAGACGGATCCAGACGCAGACCTCCTCGCCGTACTTTGGGTCCGGAATGCCGAATACCTGGACATCCTGCACCTTCGGGTGCTGATACAGAAATTCCTCGATCTCGCGCGGATAGATGTTCTCGCCGGCGCGAATCACCAGATCCTTGATGCGACCGGTGATGTTGCAATAGCCGTCGGCGTCGATGGTGGCGAGATCGCCCGTGTGCATCCAGCCGGCTGCGTCGATCGCCTGCGCGGTCTTGTCCGGGTCGTCCCAATAGCCTCGCATGACCGAATAGCCGCGCGTGCAGAGTTCGCCCGGCGTGCCGCGCGGGACGATGTCGCCGGCTTCGTCGATCACCTTCACTTCCACGTACGGCTGGATGCGGCCGACCGTTGACACGCGCCGTTCCAGGGGATCGCCCCGATCGCTCTGAAAGCTGATCGGGCTCGTCTCCGTCATGCCGTACGCTATGGTGATTTCGCCCATGCCCATCTCGCCGATCACGCGACGCATGACCTCGACCGGGCAGGGAGCGCCGGCCATGGCGCCGGTGCGGAGCGACGACAGATCGAAACTGGAGAAGGTGGGGTGTTCCAGAATCGAGATGAACATCGTCGGGACGCCGTGCAGCGCCGTGCACCGCTCGGCTTGGACGGCCTCGAGCACGCCCAGCGGATCGAAGGCTTCGCCCGGGACGATCATGGCCGCGCCATGCGTGATGCAGGTCAGGTTGGACAGGACCATTCCGAAGCAGTGATAAAAGGGAACGGGAATGCAGAGCCTGTCATCGGGACCGAAGCCGAGGGCTTGTCCACAGAAGTAACCGTTGTTGAGGATGTTGTGATGGGTCAGCGTCGCGCCTTTGGGAGCGCCGGTCGTGCCACTGGTGAACTGGATGTTGATCGGATCGTCGAAACGTAGCTTCACGCGCGGAGGAGAGGCAGTCGAGCCGCGGCGGCAGACGCCCTCGAATGAAAGCAGGCCTGGAGTCGTCGTCTCGCCGATCTGAATGATCGTGCGCAGGTCCGGCAGTTTCTGAAGGTTCAATCGTCCCGGAATGCCCGTCGCGATCTCCGGTGCGATCTGACGGAGCATGCCGATGTAGTCGCTCGTCTTGAACGCGGTCGCTGTGACTAGCGCCGCGCATCCGACCTTTCGCAGCGCGTACTCCAACTCCTGCGGACGATAGGCGGGGTTGATGGTTACGAGGATCAATCCGAGCTTTGCGGTTGCGAACTGCGTGACCACCCATTCGGCGTTGTTGGGCGACCAGATGCCAACGCGTTCGTTCGCGACGAGACCGAGCGAAGCCAGGCCGCTCGCGAAGCGATCGACGACCGCGGCAAGCTCGCGGTACGTCCATCGGACGCCTTGAGACCGCACCACCAAAGCGAGGCGATCGGGGTGGGCGCGGACCGTGGCATCGAAGCAGTCGCCGATCGTCATGCCCAGGAGGGGCGTCATCGACCCTCCGCTGACGTAGCTCGGTGTGATCGACGAACCGTCGGTTGCCTGGCCGCGGTGCATCAGTCCCTCCTGTTTTTCGTTCTTTTCGATGGCCTCTACTTCACGTCCTCCTTCGGATGGCGCCTAGGCGGGCAAGGGCCAGGTCACGTCCTTGCCCTTCAATTCCTTGTAGCGTCGCGTGTGGGCGCGGATGCTTCCGAGATCCGACATGCCACGCGACAGCAGGTCCTTGTCGAGGCGGGCCGCGGCATCGATGGCGGCCATCGTGGTCGCCTGAAGCGCACGCTTCGAGAAGGCGTACGCCGCATGGCAATCTGGCGGCACCAGCGCCGCCCAGGCGACGGCTGTCTCCAGCAGCTTTTCCGGCGCGACCGTCTGCTGGACGACGCCGAGACGCTTGGCGGCGGCGAGATCGTAGATTTGACCGAACAGCGTCATCTCGAACGCCGATCGCGGACCGATGGCATGCTTGATGATCTCGCAGTAGACGGCCGGCATCGGAATTCCAATTGGCACCTCGTTCAACGCAAACTGCAGCGGGCCTTCGCTGGCGATCCGGTGATCGCAATCGATCGCGGTGATGAACCCGCCGGCGTAGGCGTGGCCGTTGATCGCCGCCACGGTGGGCCTCGGATACGTGAAGAGGCGCAGGTTCGTCGCGCGGTATGCGTCAAACCAGGCATCGATCTCCTTGATCGACCGGCGTGCGAACATCGGAAAATGATGATCGAAGTCGAGGCCCGCCGTGAACACCGCGCCCGATCCGGTCAGCACGACGGCGCAATCGGCGAACTCGGATTCCAGACGATCGAACGCCGCGTGGAGCTCGGCGAAGAAGGCCGGATTCTGCGCGTTGACCTTGTTGGTGTTCATCGTCACCACGGCTACGTGGGGGTGCTTGCGTTCAATGATCCAGGGCATCGGTCATCCTTCGGTTCGGGGTCTCGGGTTGCGGAAGATCAGGCCACCTTGAACTGGCGACGCGCGTCGTCGGTCGGGGAATGACGAACGGGCGTCGACGCCGAGGTGGAGGCTGGCGATGCGCTCGTCCGCCCGTCTTGCTGGTCTTCAGCGCCGCAACGATCGAACCTCGGATTCCCGATCCATGCGGCGTTCGGGTGCTGCATCCAGGCGTCGATGATCATTCTAAGGAGCTCGCGTCTGACGGTGTCGAGGTCGAGGCCTACGACCGGTCAGCGCGAAAGGCGGACCTGCTCAACCGGCTTCGGTCGTGGTCTCAAGTGGCCACACCGCCATCATTAGGCGCGTGGATCGGCCGGCGTCTTGAAGAAATCGGACAGCCTGCGCGCGGGGCCTGCACCAGGCCTGCCGGAACGCGCCGGGAGTGACGCCGGCGTGTCGCCGAAATTCTCTGGTCAGATGAGCCTGGTCGGAGAATCCGAGATCGGAGGCGATCGCCGACAGATCGTCGCCTCCCGCCGCGATTTCGTAGACCGATCGGCGGAACCGCTGCATGGCGAGAAAACGCTTCGGCGGGCAGCCCGTCGATGTTCTCACTCGCCTTTGCAGCGTCCGGACCGATCTGCCTACGCGGTGCGCCAGGTCCCTGACGCGGCCGTGCGGCGTATCCAGGGGGGCGCCGCCCGCAATCGATCCGTGCCTTGGTTGCCGCGAAAGTGCGAGCAGGGTCCGATCCATGGTGTCGAGGATGTCGAAGCACGATGGACCCTCCCGGACGAGGCGCGCGAGCGCATCGCGACAGGCGACGATCGCCGGATCGTCGACGCTCGGTGAACCGGACCAATTCGGCTTGAACTTGACGCCCACGATCCAGCCTACGAACGCTCTGCCTTTTCTTCGGTGATCGAGGCTGGGCTCGCTGAAAACTACTCTGCCGCCTGGACCGTCCTCCCGAAATACGAAGGTGAGCTCCTTGAGCGGGGAAGCGAACGACATGCGGCTTTCGGTCAGCCGTCCCCGGTCCTTCAGGATGTAGATCGAGTCGACGCAGTCGGCTTGATCGTCTCGCGGCGCGAACTCGGCGTAGAACGAGGCGAGGGCGAAAACCTGCTCGTTATCTTCGGCGCTCCAGGCCGTCCTCGCTCGCGGATGTAGGTCTTTCGCTGACAAAGTCGAGCTCCAGTGATGCCGGGGGCGGCTTCCTTGACGTCATTTAAGTAACACTGTTATATTTCGATAGCAAACGTCTCTGCGCACCGCCCGGTCCGGCACTTGAGCGGCGACAATGGCGCGGAGGTCGGACATGAGTGCCGCCCGCCATGGCCTCGCGAAACGGAAAACTATCGATGGCGGAAGCTTCCGATCCGAAAATCGAACAGCGCAAAGCCGCCGTGAGCGCTTTCAAGCGCGAACTGATCCGCGAGGCCGCCAAACGCGTTTTCGTCGAAGTTGGCCTGCACAAAACATCGGTGCGGGAGATCGCCAAAGCGGCGGGCTACACGACCGGTGCGATCTACGCCCAATACGCAAGCAAGGAGGAGGTCTACGCCGACATCCTGCGTGAATCCCTGACGAGCATGGCCGAAGCCGTCGAGCAGGCGGCCGCAGCAGCCCGGGTGGGTCGGAAATGTGACGCCGCCTTGCGCGCTTGGTTCGAGTATTTCCGCGAGAGGCCCGCGGAGTACGATCTCGGGTTCTACCTGTACGGCGGTGCCAAGCCCGCAGGTGTCGGCAAGGACCTGAACCGCGAACTCAACGTCCGTCTGAAGCGGGTCTATGCTGCGGTCGCGGACGCGCTCGAGGCCGACGGTCTGGTCGACGCATCCAAAAAAAATGAGGTGGCAGTCGCCGGGGCGTCCTGGATGTTCGGCCTGCTGCTCATGTACAGGACCGGTCGTCTGAAGATCCTGGCAGTGGACGTCGACGTGCTGATCGACGATTGTCTAGCCACGCTCTACCGAGGCACGGCACGCTCCCGGTCCGGACGGTCCCGCGGCTGACCCGCCTCCTTAGCCGGGCTGCATTGATGAATTGATCGGGGGATTAAGTCCGTCCTGATCGAGGCACGCTTGGCATCGACCAACACCCGCCGTGCGTCCGTGGATCGCAGACAAGGCCTCCAAAACCTACCGCATGTCGATACGCCACAGGGGCATTGCCGCCATTCTGACAGCAAGAAATTCTGTAACGCTCTCAATGGGCCAAAACTGCCGAAAATGTCAGAACGGCCGCTGAAAACATTACAGCTTTTCGAGACTTCCAAGCTGAATACGAGGGTTCGATTCCCTTCACCCGCTCCAACGATTTCAATAACTTATCGCACCGAGCTCGTTCAATTCCGACAGCTCGCGTTTTCCCGTTCTGACAAACGCTCAATTTCCTTCGCATGTTTGCAGGACGCTTGGTGCGTTTCATTTGCGCACCTTGCTTTGCCCTCAGTAGCACGCAGGCATCAATCCAAGTCGCGGATATTGCCGATCGATCGCAGCGAGCTCGTTCCGCATTTGCCCGATGATCCAGTCCCGGATCTCGGCGGCAATGGGCCGCATGGGCCGGTTGCGTGGCGGCAGGAACTCGCAGAGACGGCGCGTGGTGGTGAGTGTATCGGAGGCCGGCACCAGCGCGCCCGTCAGGAGCCAATGCGAGGCGACCGTCAGCCAGCCGAGCGCGATGCCCTGGCCGAGCAGGGCGGCCTGCATCACAACGGCATAATCGGTGAAGCTGAGCCCCTTGGCCGCACCGCGACGTCCGGTCAGCAGTGACGCGTAATTCGTGGCCCAGTCGTCCGGCGTCTCGGCGAGGCGGATGATGGTGTTGCCCTCGGTGGGATCGGTCGCGCCGAGATAGGTCGGGCTGCACATCGGCAGCATCACTTCCTTCATCACCAGCGTGCCGCCGGACGACGGCTCGTCGCGATCGCGGAAGCGCATGCCGAGATCGACATTCTCCACCGGCCCGCGCAATGCGCCGGAGATCAGCTGGAAGCGCAGATCGACCTGGGGAAACTGTTTCTGGAGCTTGTCGATGCGCGGCATCAGCCAGTGCGTGGTGAAGGCAGAGGAGACCGAGAGCGTTACGGTCTCGGTGCCCTTGCGGCGCCGCTCGATCTCGACGAGGCCGCTCTCGATGTTGCGAAAGCCTTCGAGCACGCGGCGATAGAGCAGCTCGCCTTCCTCGGTGAGCACTGCGCGGCCGGCCTTGCGATCGAACAGGCGGACGCCGAGATGCTCCTCGAATTGTCCCAGCATCCGGCTCACCGCCGGCTGCGTGACGTTGAGTTCGGCGGCAGCCGCCGTGAAGCTGCCATTGCGCGCAGCCGCGTCGAAGACGAACAGGGCGTTACTTGAGGGCAGCATCCGGCGCAGCTCGGGCATAACGTCATGTTATGAGCGTGGTGAGAATTTGGCAATTGCCGAGTTTTGCCAAGTCTGGTGTCATTGGCGACACAGCCCAAAGAAAGGGTGTTCGGGAGACAATTTGGTGCGGCGCACGCTGCACCCGCGAATGCTCCGGAATGCTGTCTATAAAGCAGGCTTATGGCGCGCAGTGAGGCACGCCGTTGCAGGGACATGGGCGAGGTCGATCGTTGGACAAACGAGCGGAAAGCGTCGAGATCAGGTCCGCGAGCAAGGCGTACGGCGCCGTTCGCGCTCTCGACGACGTCTCTCTTAATGTCAGCGCCGGCGAGTTCGTCTCGCTGCTCGGCCCTTCCGGGTCCGGCAAGACCACACTGCTCGGAATTCTCGGCGGCTTCATCCTGCCATCGTCAGGCACGATCCTGTTCGGCGGCCGTGACGTCACCTACATGCCCCCACACAAGCGCGACATCGGCGTCGTCTTCCAGAACTACGCACTGTTCCCGCATATGAGCGTCGGCGAGAACGTCGCGTTTCCCTTGCGTGCACGTCGCCTGCCGAAAGCAAGCTGGGCCGACAAGGTTCGTGCGGCGCTCGCGATGGTCGGCCTTGCCGGTTACGAGGAGCGCGGCATCGCGGAGCTCTCCGGCGGCCAGCGCCAGCGCGTCGCGCTCGCGCGCGCCATGATCTTCGAGCCACGGCTGATCCTGATGGACGAGCCGCTCTCGGCACTCGACAAGCAGCTCCGCGAATCCATGCAGATCGAGCTGCGCGCGCTGCACCGGCGGATCGGTGCCACCATCATCTACGTCACCCACGACCAGCGCGAGGCGCTGACCATGAGCGACCGTGTCGCGGTGATGAAGGACGGTCGGCTGATCCAGATCGACGAGCCCGAGCGGCTGCACGACCATCCCGCCGACTCATTCGTCGCGAGCTTCATTGGCGAAGCGACCATGCTGCCGGTACGCCGCGTCGATGCCTCCAGCGTCGCGCTCGGCAACGCGCTGCTGCGCAGCGCCCGCGCCATTCCGGGGGGCGACGCGCTGATGCTCGCCGTGCACAGCGAAAAACTGCTGATCGACGACGGTGCGCAGGATGCCGCCTGCAACCGGCTGACGGGGACGGTGGCCGACATCGTCTACCAGGGCGAGAGCCTGCGCATCTTCCTGGCGCTTGCCGATGGCGTCACGCTCAGCCTGCGCCAACCTGCCTACCACCAGGCCTACAGCCGCATCCCGCCGCTCGGCGGCAGTCTCACCGTGACCCTTCACCCCGAGGACACCATCGTCGTGCCGAGGGTCAAGGACTGAATTCAAGCCTTGTTCAACCTGAGAGAAGAAACTGATATGTCGACCCAAGCCGCGTTCAGCAATTTCAAGGTCCTCACCTTCGACGTCGTCGGCACCTTGATCGATTTCGAGGCCGGCGTGCTCGCAGCGGTGCGCAAGATCTCCGGCAAGACGCCGGCCGAGCTCAGCGACGAGCAGATCTTCGAGCCCTACAAGCTCGGCCGCGACATGCATTACGAACGCTCCAGCGAGGCGATGTTCCACGTCTATCGTCATCTCGCCAAGGAACTCGGATTGCCTTCCGACGACGCGTCCTGCGACACTTTCCAGCTCTCGGTGCTGCGCTGGGGGCCGTTCGCGGATTCGGCCGAGGCGCTCAAGCGCCTGCGCACGAAATTCCGCCTGGTCGCGATGACCAATGCCGACCGCGTCGCGCTGTCCGCATACGCGCACGCGCTCGGCAATCCCTTCGACGACACCGTCTGCGCCGACGATACCGGTGTGGCCAAGCCGAACCCGGAGTTCTTCGCCTACAACAAGGGCCGCCAGTCAGCCTTCGGCTACAAGCAATCCGACATCCTGCACGTCGCGCAGAGCCAGTACCACGACATCGGGATCGCGCGGAAGCTCGGCTACAAGGTGTGCTGGATCGAGCGCCGCCAGGGCGTCGCCGGTTTCGGCGGCACGCCGGCGGTGGAGACGCTGACCAAGCCGGACTTCCATTTCCCGACGCTGAAAGCGCTGGCCGACGCGGCCATCGGACCCGCGGCGTAATTCGTGAGTGCGGGCATGACACGGGACTGGAGCGCGCTGCCGTCGGCGAACTCGCTGTGGGAAGCCACGGCGGAGCCAGCGCGCGCGTTTCCGGTGCTGTCCGGCGAGCAGCAGGCGGACGTCGTGATCATCGGGGCGGGCTATACCGGCCTGTCGGCCGCGCACCACATCGCCAAGAGCGGGCTGTCGCCCGTTGTGCTCGAGGCCAACCGTCCCGGCTGGGGCGCGAGCGGGCGCAATGGCGGTGTGATCACCGCAAAATTCCGCCTCTCGTTCCGCGAAATCGACGCCGCCCATGGCCGCGCCACGGCCAAGCGCATGTACGAGATCGCGCATGAATCGACCGACATGGTCGAGGAGCTGGTCGGCGAATATGGCATCGCCAGCGCAAACCTGACACGCACCGGCCAGGTCAAGGCCGCGCACAACGAGACGACGCTCCGCGCCGCGATCGAAGAAGCCAATTGGATGACGCGCGAGATGGGCTCGACCGCAGCCATTGTCCTCGACAAGGGGCAGGTGCGCGACGAGACCGGCTCCGACATCTTCGTCGGCGGCGTGCTCAATCCCGGCTCCGGCGGCATCCATCCGCTGAATTATCTGCGCGGCCTCGCCGACGGCGTCGCGCGCCGCGGCGTGCCGATCTTCCAGGGCTCGCCGGTCGTGAAGCTCCGGCGCGATGGCGGCGTCATCGTCGCTGAGACGCCACAAGGTGCGGTGCGCGCCAAGCAGGCGGTCATCGCCACCAACTCCTATTCCGATCTGACCGGTGCGACCGCGGACATGCAGCGCACGCTGATCCCGTTCCGCAGCGCCATGGTTGCGACCGAACAGCTGCCGCGCAATCTCGCGGGCAGGCTGATGCCGACCGGGCGCACCTACACCGAGACAAAGCGCATGATGCGCTGGTTTCGCATGGTCGATAATCGCGTGATTTTCGGCGGTCGCGGCGCCTTCGGCAAGCAGGATTCGCAAGCCGCGTTCGACGCGTTGCGCAAGGCGATGGTCGGCATCTTCCCTGATCTGGCCGATGTCGCGCTCGCCTACAAATGGTCGGGCCTCGTCGGCATGACGCTGGACTCGGTTCCACATATCGGCCGGATCGACGACCGCACCCTCGTCTCGATGGGCTACAACGGCGCCGGTGTCGCGATGTCGAGCCTGATGGGGCGCTATCTCGCGGCCTTCGTGCGCGGCGAGACGCCCGACGTCGGACTGCTCGACGTCAGCCGCATGAAGACCATTCCGTTCTATCCACTGCGCGAGCCCGCCGTGCGCATGGTCGCCGGCTGGTACCAGTTTCTCGATGCGATCGGTCGGTGAGATCACTTTGGAGGAGGCGAGAATGAAGATGAAACAGGGTTTTGGACTTGGCTGCACATTGCTGGGGGCAATCGGATTGACCGGCGCGGCCACTGCCGCCGAGCAGATCACCTTTGTCTCGCAAGGCGGCGCCTATCAGCAGGCGCAGACGGTGGCGATCCTCGATCCCTCCGCCAAGAAGCTCGGCATCACCATCAACCAGGATTCCATTCCTGACGCCTGGCCCGCGATCAAGACCCAGGTCGGTAGCGGCAAGCCGATCTGGGACGTCGTCGACACCCCCACCGGCTATTGCCTGCGCGGCGGCGAGCAGGGGCTGATCGAGAAGCTCGACTTCTCGAAGATCCCCAACGCAGCGGCGATGCCCGAGGCCTACCGCAGCCCGTATTCAGTTTCGTACGAGTTCTATTCGAGCGTGCTGGCCTACAGCCAGAAGACGTTCCCGAAGGACGCGCCGAACAGCTGGGTCGATTTCTGGGACGTCAAGAAATTCCCCGGCCGCCGCGCGCTGCGCAACCATCCGATCGCGACGCTGGAGGCGGCGCTGATGGCCGACGGTGTCGCGCCGGACAAGCTGTATCCGCTCGACGTCGACCGCGCCTTCAAGAAGCTCGAGGAGATCAAGCCCAATATTACGGTGTGGTGGACCTCGGGCGCGCAATCGGCGCAACTGCTCAATGACGGCGAGGTCGACATGGAGATGGCCTGGAACGGCCGCGTCAGCGCCGTCGCCAAGGAGGGCGCGAAGGTGTCCTTCACCTACAACCAGGGCATCTTGCAGAGCACGTCGCTCTGCATCCTCAAGGGCGCGCCGAACCTCGACACCGCGGTGAAATTCCTCAACGAGGCCGTCGATCCGGTGCACCAGGCCAACCTGCCGCTCCACATCGACTACGGCCCGGGCAACCCCAAGGCGTTCGAGACCAGCGTGATCAAGCCCGAGCGTGCCGCGCAATTGCCGAGCGAGCCGGCAAATGCAGCCAAGCAGGCGCTGATGTCCTACGCATGGTGGTCCTCGCCAGCCGGCGAAGCCGCCGAGAAGCGCTGGGCGTCGTTCATGCAGAAGTGAGGGAGATCGACCTTGGCGACATCCGTGCCAGATCCATCGCAGAAGCATCAGCGTCGCGAGCAGGGCCTGATGCTGGCGCTGGTGTCGCCGGCGCTGCTGGTGATCCTGGCACTGATCGTGCTGCCGGTCGGCTGGCTCGCCTGGCAGTCGATCTACCATGATGGCTTCACGCTGGAGAACTATCGCCGCGTCTTCACCGAGGACATCTATTGGCGCAGTTTTGCGTTGACCTTCGAGATCAGCCTCGCGGTAACGGCGATCGCGCTGCTGCTCGGCTATCCCGTGGCCTATCTCGCCAATTCGTTGCCGAAGGGATGGAGCATCCTGATCCTGTCGCTGGTGGTGCTGCCGTTCTGGACGTCGGTGCTGGTGCGCGCCTACGCCTGGCTGGCGCTGCTCCAGCGCACAGGCGTGATCAATCAGTTCCTGCGCTATCTCGATGTGATCTCCGAGCCGCTGGCGCTCGTGCACAACACCTTCGGCACGGTGGTCGCGACCGTGCATATCCTGCTGCCTTTCATGGTGCTGCCGCTCTACGCGGCCATGCAAAAAATCCCCGGCGATCTCATGCAGGCCGGCGCCAGCCTGGGCGCGAGCCCGTCGCTGACGTTCTGCCGTGTGTTCCTGCCGCTGTCGTTGCCCGGTGTGCTCGCGGGCTCGACCATGGTGTTCGTGCTCTGCCTCGGCTTCTACATCACGCCCGAGTTGCTCGGGGGCGGCCGTACGGTGATGGTGTCGATGCTGGTGAGCCGCAACGTCGAGCTTTACAACCAGTTCGGCGCGGCGAGCGCCGTCGCCGTGGTGCTGCTGTTGAGCGTGCTCGCAATCTTCTTCGTTGTCAGCCGATTCGTCGCGCTCGATCGCGTGTTGGGGCAGAAATGACGCGCTTCTCGCCCGCACGCATCTTCCTGTACGCGATCAGCGCGCTGGTGCTGGTCTACCTGATCCTGCCGGTGCTGATCATCGTGCCGATCTCGTTCTCGAGCGCGCGCTTCCTGACCTTCCCGCCGCCGTCGTTCTCGCTGCGCTGGTATCAGCAATATTTCACGAACCCCGTCTGGATGCAGGCGACGCAGGTGACGCTGACGGTCGCGGCCCTGACCGTGCTGATCGCGACCCCGTGCGGGGTGGCCGCCGCCTACGCCATCAGCCAGTCGAAGCTGCGCATCATGCGCCTGATCCACATGGCGCTGCTGCTGCCGCTGGTGGTGCCTGTCATCATCACCGCGGTCGGCATCTTCTTCGTCTACGCCAAGGTCGGGCTGGTCGCGACCATGCCCGGCCTCGTGCTGGCGAACGTGATGCTCGGATTGCCGTACGTCGTCATCTCCGTGCTGGCCGGGCTGCAAAGCTTCGATCCGGCACAGGAAATGGTGGCGCGCAGCCTCGGCATGAACCGCCTGCGCAGCTTCTTTGCGGTGACGCTGCCGCAGATCAAGGCGAGCGTGGTCGCCGGAGGCATTTTTGCTTTCATCTCGGCAATGGACGAGACCATCGTCGCGTTGTTCATCTCCGGCGGCCGGTACCAGCCGCTGACCAAACGCATGTTCACGGCGCTCCGGGACGAGATCGACCCGACGATTGCATCGATATCGACGCTGATGACAGCGGCCTCGTTCCTCCTCGTATTGCTCGCAACCACCCGACAAAAGAGGAAAGCGGGATAAATCCTGCGCTGACGGCCCGGCGGCAGCGAGCCTGATCCAGGTCAATGTCGCGCGCGACGGATGGTCTATGAGTTGGTCGCAACTTCGGGACAACCACGCCATGACCAACAAGCCGATCGACTGGACGCCGGATATCACGCTGCCGACCTCCAAATCCACCGTCCAGCACTTCACCGCAAATGCCGGCGGCGACCTCTTGGAGATCGACACCACGCCTTGGGGCGAGGCCGATCTCACGGTCAACGGTCGGTCGCTTGCCCACATCGCGGCAGCAGCGAGCGCCGGGGAGGCGTTTCGGGCGCTGGGGACGGTTGCGGAAAATTTCGAAGCCCGAAAGGACGCCGGCAATGAGCGGCGCCTGGCACAGACGATCGAGGATGACGAAGTTCGCGAAGCCCTGGGTTTGAGGCGCGGCCTCTGACCTCGTGCAGGAGCGGGTCGTCATCGTCCATGCACCGACGTCCCGCTGAATCTGAGCGGTCCTACTCCCTGTGGTCGTCGATCTCAGAGGCGACCTGTCCATAGTTCAGCAGCGCCACCAGGGTCGTTCCGCCCAGGATGTTGCCGAGCAGCGTCGGGGCGAAGAAGTCCGAGGCGTACTGCGCGAGCGACGCCCGGCCGCTCTGCACCAGGAAGGCGCACTCGACCGAACCCGCGACGATATGGGCGAACCCACCGAGGGCGACGACATAGGTCATGATGACGATGATGTGCGCCCGCGATCCCTTGGTGGCCGGCAGCAGCCATGCCATCAGGGCGATGAGCCAACCCGCGAAGATCGCGCGGACGAGGGTTGACGTGAAGTCGCCTTTCACGGTGTGCTGGCTGATCTCGACGAAAGCCTCGACGATGCGCGGCTCGAAGATACTGGTGGTGGCGAGCACGGAGCCGACCGCCCAGGTCCCCGCGATATTGGAGGCGAGGACCAGAGCCCATAGCCTGATCACGCTCCCGAGGGTGCCGAGATCGCGATTGTGCAGCAGCGGCAGGATCGGCGTCAGCGTGTTCTCGGTAAAAAGCTGCTGCCGCCCGAGCACGACGACCAGAAAGCCCACGGTATAGCCGAGCGGCGCAACAAGGCGGCGCGTCCCCTCATCGGAGATCAGGGCGTGAAATTCACCCTGGACAATCAGCGACAGCGCGATCGACAGGCCGGCGGCAAACCCGGACAGCACGATCGCCCACCAGCGCCGCTCCAATTCCTGCTCGCCCTCGGCGCGGATCGTCTCGTGGATCAGCGCGGCGTTCGGCCGGCTCTGGGATTCGATCTGCTCGGTCTGGCGCTGCGAGACGCCGTCCAGCTTCGAGGCCGGACTGAACGAGTCGTCGTCGCGACGTTGATCCACGCGCAATCTCCAATCGGTGATCGCATTCAAGGCCGGTGGCGCTCGTCGGTTCCGTCCAGCGGCCCGGTCGTGATGATGGTGCGGCCAATCGCCGCCGAGGAACCTTCGCAACAACGTCGAGTTTGCCACCGGGGCAGAGGGCGAATGACGAGAGGATCGACGGTGCAAGAGACCCTGCGAGACGACGTGCGCCTGCGCACCACCGCTCAAATTGCGGGTCATCCCATTCATCCGATGCTGGTGCCGATTCCGATCGCGTGCTTCGTCGGGGCGCTATTGACCGATATCGCCTATGTGGCCAGCGCCGAAATCATGTGGGCGGATTTTTCCGCATGGCTGCTGCTTGTCGGCGTCATCTTCGGCGTGCTGGCGGCGATCGCGGGCCTGACCGATTTCCTCGGCAACCGGTTGGTGCGAGCGCAGACGCCGGCCTGGCCGCATCTGATCGGCAATTTCGTCGCACTCATCCTGGCGATCGTCAACACGCTGATCCACACCCGCGATGCCTGGACCTCGGTGTGGCCGACCGGGCTTGTGCTGTCCGCGATCACGGTCCTGATCGTGCCGATCACCGGCTGGCTCGGCTGGGCCATGGTCTATCGTCACGGCGTGGGAGTTGCGCGATGAATTTCTCAATAGGCCGCGCGCTGTTGTGCTCTTCAATGCTGCTGCTCCTGGCCGGCTGCGACGACGGCAGCGGCGATCCCAAGGCGCAGATCGGCGCCAACCCAAAGCTTCCCGACATTCAGCAATATCTGCTGCCGCCGATGCATATCGCGCGCATCGTCGGCTGGAAGAAGGACGAGACCCCGGCCGTGGCCGAGGGCCTGCAGGTCAAGGCCTTCGCGACCGGCCTGCAGCATCCGCGCTTCATCTACGTGCTGCCCAATGGCGACGTGCTGGTCGCGGAATCCAAGGCGCCGAAGGGAGCGGGAATCAAGCGGCCCAAGGAGATCGTCATGGGCTATATCGAGTCCTGGGCGACTTCGGGCGGCAACGATACCGGGCCGGGCAACCGGATCACGCTTTTGCGCGACAGCAATGGCGACGGCGTGCCGGATACGCAAAGCGTCTTCCTCGACCATCTCAATTCGCCGTTCGGCATCGCGCTGGTCGGCGACGATCTCTACGTCGCCAATGCCGATGCCATCGTCAGGTATCCCTACACCGAGGGCGACACCAAGATCACCGCGCCGGGTACGGTGCTGACGCCGCTGCCGGGCGGGCCGATCAACCATCACTGGACCAAGAGCCTCGTGGCCAGCCCCGACGGCTCGAAACTCTATGCCGGCGTCGGCTCCAACAGCAACATCACCGAGAACGGCATGGAGGCCGAGCACAACCGCGCCGCGATCCTCGAGGTCGACCGTGCCAGCGGCCGCTGGCGCGTGTTCGCAAGCGGCCTCCGCAATCCCAACGGGCTCAGCTTCGAGCCGCAGACCGGCGCACTGTGGGCGGTGGTAAACGAGCGCGACGAGCTCGGGCCCGATCTGGTCCCCGACTACATGACCTCGGTAAAGGACGGCGGCTTTTACGGCTGGCCCTACAGCTATTACGGCCAGCACGTCGATCCCCGCGTCAAGCCGCAGCGGCCGGATCTGGTCGCCAAGGCGATCATGCCGGACTACGCGCTGAGCTCTCACGTAGCGCCGCTCGGCATGGCCTTCTCCACCGGCACGAGCCTGCCGGCCGCTTATCGCGGCGGCGCCTTCGTCGGTGAGCACGGCAGCTGGAATCGCCAGAAGCTGAATGGCTACAAGGTCGTCTACGTCCCGTTCGAGGGCGGCAAGCCCTCAGGGCCGGCGCAGGACGTCGTGACCGGCTTCCTCAACAGCGACAACCAGGCCCGTGGCCGTCCCGTCGGCGTGGCCATCGACAAATCAGGCGCCTTGCTGGTCGCAGACGACAGCGGCAACACGGTCTGGCGCGTCAGCGCCGCGCATCCCCAACTCACGCAGCGTCAGGAGTGATCAATGAGCCTTGCACAATATGCCATCGTTCCCGTCGAGGACGAGTGGGGCGTCCTGCACGATGGCGACGTCAAGAACAGGTATGCAACCAAGGAAGCCGCCTTCGAGACTGCGGTGTTGGCCGCGACGCTGGCGCTTCGGCAGGGGCATGAAGTTCACGTCAGCGTGCCCGGCCGCGAGCAGGGCGAGGGCACGCTGGGGTTCAAGGCGGCGCCCTAGCAGCGTCACCGCAGAAGGAAAACCGCGATGACCAGGTCCCCTGAGCCGAACGGCGTCGAGCCATCCCGTTCCGAAGACGACATCCAGCGCGAACAGCTCGGTCCCCGCGGCGTGCCAGGCGCGCCCGATCCGGCGAAGATGACGCCGCAGCGCGAGAAGAAGACGCCGAAGCACGTCGATCCCGGCCATACCGCCTGACGCTGCTTGCTCTGCGGCCAGCGCCGCAGTGCCATTCGGAACCGACATGCCGATGACCTCAGTCTCCGGCTAAGACTGGTCGCGCCGGCGCGATCTGCGTCGGCCGGGCAGGCGAACGTTTGGAATGCGGTTCTTCAAATCTGACAGCAGGCTGATCGGCGTCCTGCTGGTGCTCGCCATCACCCAACTGATCGGATGGGGTACGATTGGTCTTCCGGCCGTGGTTGGCCGCGAGCTTGCGGACGGTCTCGGCATGAGCCTGCCGGGCGTATTTGCTGGCAGCTCGGTGCTTTATGTCACGATGGGGCTGTGCGCACCGTGGCTTGCCAAGGCCTTTGCGCGGCACGGCGCGCGCAAGGTCATGATGGTGGGCACCATCGTGTCCGCGCCGGGCTATGTCGTGCTGTTCCTCGCACACGAGCCGCTGCTCTATTTCGTCGGCTGGGTCATTCTCGGCATGGGCGGCAGCGCCACGCTCTCGACCGGCGCGTACATCATGCTCAACGAGGTCGCCGGGCGAGGGGCCAAGAATGCCATCGGCGGGCTGATGCTGGTGACCGGGCTCTCCAGCAGCATTTTCTGGCCGACGACCTCGTTTCTGAGCGGGCATCTCGGCTGGCGCGGCACCTGTCTGGTCTATGCGGCGATGATGCTCCTCATCAACCTTCCGCTCTATGCGTTACTCGCGCCGCGCCGGAAAATCGCGACCGACCATGGCGGTGCGTCGGCCCGGGCCGCGCCGCCGCCTGCAATTCCGAGAAGCACCTTCGGTCTCGTCGTCTGCGTGATCACGCTGAACGCCTTCGTCAATTTCGGCATCAGCGCCATCCTGATCGAGCTGCTCCGGGCCGAAGGATTGGCCCCGGCGCAGGCACTCCTGTTCGGCTCGATGCTGGGCGTGATCCAGGTCAGCGCCCGCGGGCTGGATCTTCTCGGCGGCGGGCGATGGGACGGGATCACGACCGGGCTCGTCGCCGGCACGGCGCTTCCCGTGGCCATGCTGCTGCTGATGGCGAGCGAGGGCGCGACCTGGGCGGTCGCGGCCTTCATCCTGCTCTATGGCGCCGGCAGCGGCGCGATGGCGGTGGCGCGAGCCACCATCCCGCTCGTGTTCTACGACCAGGCCGAGTTCGCCAAGGCGATGTCGATGATCGCGCTGCCGCTCAATCTGGCGTCCGCGATCTCGCCGCCGCTCCTCGTCGGCCTGCTCACCCAGTTCGGCAGCCGTGGCGCGCTCGCTCTCACGCTGGTGTTCTCCTGCGCAACGGTGCTGATTTTGGTCCTGCTGGGGCGGCGACGGCCGCGGGTGGTGATGGCTTGAGCCGATCAGGAAATCTTCGCGGCGCGGAAAGTTGGGGAGGGTGACGGGCCCTGAGGCCGGCAGGAGATAGCCGTATGCCGCCAGTGCAGTGCTCAGAGCCGCAAAATAGTGTATCCGCAGGGAGCGCGGCGCGCCTGCAGCCGCCGCGCCAAGATCAGTTCCCCGGAGGAAATCGACATGTCGGCCCTGCCGCTTTCAGGCATCAAGATCCTTGACCTCACCCGCGTGCTGGCCGGCCCCTTGTCGGCCCAGATGCTGGGCGATCTCGGCGCGGAGGTGATCAAGATCGAGCGGCCGGGCACCGGCGACGACGCGCGCGCCTTCGGCCCGCCTTACCTGACCGATCCCGAGGGCAAGGCCAACAACAACAATTCCTTCTATCTCTGCGCCAACCGCAACAAGAAGTCGGTGACCGTCAATATCGCCAAGCCCGAGGGGCAGGCCATCATCCGCGAGCTCGCCAAGGACGTCGACGTCTTCATGGAGAACTACAAGGTCGGCGACCTCAAGCGCTACGGCCTCGACTACGAGACGATCAAGGCGATCAACCCCGGCATCATCTATTGCTCGGTGACCGGCTTCGGCCAGACCGGCCCGTACGCGCCGCGCGCCGGCTACGATGCCATCCTGCAGGCGATGGGCGGCCTGATGAGCGTCACCGGTCATATCGACGGCGAGCCCGGCGAGGGCCCGATGAAGGTCGGCCCGTCGATCGTCGACTACATGACCGGCATGAACACCTCGATCGGCATCCTCTCCGCGCTCTACCATCGCGACGTCAATGGCGGCGAGGGGCAGCAGATCGACGTCTGCCTGTTCGACACCGTCATCGCCTCGCTGTCGCACTGGCTGCAGATCTACCTCGTCAACGGCAAGACCCCGCCGCGGCGCGGCACCTGGGGCAATGGCGGCATGCCGGCCGGCGTATTCCGCTGCACCGACGGCGAGTTGATGCTGGTGGTCGGCAATGACGGTCAATTCCGAAAGACCTGCGCGGTGCTCGGCGAGCCGGAACTCGCGAGCGATCCGCGCTTCATCAAGAACAACGACCGCGTGGTGCACGGCAAGGAGATCATGGCGATCTTCGCCGGCCTGTTCCTGAAGCAGAAGGTATCCTACTGGCTGGAGAAGCTGGAAGAGGCGGGCGTGCCGTCAGGCCCGATCAACAATTTCGAGCAGGTGTTTGCCGATCCGCACGTCCAGTCGCGCGGCATGCGGGTGAAGACACAGCACAAGTTCGAACCGGAGCTCTCGCTGATCCGCAATGCGCTGACCCTCTCGGGCACCCCGATCAAGGATTACCGCGCCCCGCCGCTGCTCGGCGAGCACACCCAGGAGGTGCTCGGCGGCAAGCTCGGCTATGATGGCGAGAAGATCGAGGCGCTGAAGCAGCAGGGAATCATCTGACTTTTTTCCCTCTCCCCTTGTGGGAGAGGGTGGCTTCGCGAAGCGAAGACGGGTGAGGGGTATCTCTCCTCACGACCGATCTCGTCAGTGGAGAGGTACCCCTCATCCGGCGCTTCGCGCCACCTTCTCCCACAAGGGGAGAAGGAAGACGGGAGCATCGCATGACCGGCAAAACCATCATCACCTGCGCCATCACCGGCAATCTCACAAAACCCGAGCAGTCGCCGTATCTGCCGATCACGCCCGAGCAGATCGCGACCTCCGCGCTGGAAGCCGCTGAAGCCGGCGCTGCCATCGCCCACATCCATGTGCGCGATCCCGCGACGGGGCGTCCCTCGATGGAGATCGGCCTCTACCGCGACGTGGTCGAGTTGATCCGCGCCCGCAACAAGGACCTCGTCATCAATCTCACCACCGGCCCCGGCGGGCGTTTCGTGCCCTCGGTCGAAGACCCCCGCGTCGCCGGCCCCGGCACCACGCTGCTTCAGCCCGAGAAGCGCGTCGAGCACATCGAGCTGCTCAAGCCCGACATCTGCACGCTCGACCTCAACACCATGAATTCCGGCGGCGAGGTCGTGATCAACACGCCGCGCAACGTCCGCATCATGGCCGAACGGATGAAGGCGGCCGGTGTGCTGCCGGAAATCGAGCTGTTCGACTCCGGCGATTGTCACCTGGCGCGCGACCTGTTCGCCGACGGCACGCTGAAGGGGCCGGGCCTGTTCTCGCTCGTGCTCGGCGTCAAATACGGTTTCTCGGCCACGCCGGAGACGATGTTCTACGCCCGCAGCCTGCTGCCGCCGGGCGCGGTCTGGTCAGGCTTCGGCATAGGCCGCGCCGAATTCCCGATGGTGGCGCAGGCCTTTTTGCTCGGCGGCCACGTCCGCGTCGGCATGGAGGACAATCTCTATATGTCCAGGGGCGTGCTGGCGAAGACCAATGCCGAGCTGGTTGCGCACGCGGCAGGCATCCTCAAGAGCCTCGGCGCGTCCGTTGCGACCGCGGAAGACGCGCGCGCAATGCTGGGGCTTGCCTGAGGCTTGCGGGCCATCCCCAGATAATCCCGGTCCGTAGTCGCACAGGCTTCCGCTTCGCGCCCGACTCTGATTCGATCTCTCCGCGAATGCCGGAGGGAAGTGAATGTCCTACACGATCGGGTTTCAGGCCAAGGACCAGAAGGCAGTTCTGGCGACCGAGGCGGCAACGGCCAATCAGGCCGTCGCCATCATTGCCGCGCTGCGGCAAAGCTCGGACGAAATAAAGTTCATCCGCTCGCCGCAGGAAGGCGACATGGGCATCGAGATGCTGCTGCTGCTCGCCAAGGAAGAGGCCGAGGAGATGCCGCAGCGGGCCTGAACCCGCGGCTACAACCACACTTCGATTAGAAACGAAGCATGCCGGCTGCAGACTAATGTAGTCAGGCATCAGTCTCGTTCGAACCGAAGGTGGCCGCCCATGAAACGCGAAGCGCTCCGCGTCGAACCGATCTCGTCCTTTCTCGATCGCGCGAACGCGCCGGTCTCGCCGGTGACGCGCGCCGGCAACATGATTTTCGTCTCGGGCCTGCCGCCGTTCGACCCTGATACGGGTGCGATCGGAGGAATGGGAATCGAGCGCCAGAGCGAGATCGTCATGGAACAGTTGAAGCTGTGCCTGGAGACGGCCGGCGCTTCGCTCGACAACGTCATGAAGTGCAACGTCTACTGCACCTCGACGAAACATTTCGCCGCGTTCAACGCGATCTATGCCCGCTATTTCCCGGTCGATCCGCCGGCGCGGATCTTCATCGTCACGCCTGAATGGTTCGGCCCCTTCGACGTCGAGATCGACTGCACCGCGATGATGTGAGGCGACGTCCCTTGCGGCCATCCTTCGAGACGCTCGCTGGGGCGGGCTCCTCAGGATGAGGGCGGTGGACGTGGCGGCAATTCTCAACAAGTGCAATGTTCATTCAGACTCATCTTGAGGAGACCGCGAAGCGGTCGTCTCGAAGGACGAGGCGTGCCCCGACCGAGCTATCGCGCTGCCAACCTTGACGGCGCCTTCGCCTCGGACTTGCCCGCCGTCAGTGCCATCGTCGCGACGTTGACGACGCGCTCCACCACGTCCTCGACGTCGTCGAGATCGCATTTGCCTTCGGACAGTTTCGTCAGCCGCTCGCTTTCGCGGATGGTGTGGTGCGCCATCGCGAGCGCGAAGTTGAGGCCCCAGTAGATATCGACGTCGCTGCGGTCGGGGAGGGCGCGGCGCATCGCGCCTGCGAATTTGCGCAAATGGTCGATCTCGCGATTCTTGATGCGGCGGATCGGCGGCACGGATTCGATCGAGGCGCGGATCATGAAGCGCGCCGCGGTCGAGCGCTGGTTCTCGGGGCCGAGACAACCGCGCAGCGTCGGCCCGACCAGGGCGTGCAGGATCACCTCGATCGGCGCGCGGCCGCCGCCTTCCTCCTCCGCCGCCTTCAATTCGCGCAGGCGCTCGCGGTTGGTGGCGATCGAGCGTGTGACGAATAATTCCGCGATCAGTTCGTCCTTCGAGCCGAAATGATAGTTCACCGCGGCGAGGTTGACACCCGCTTCCGCGACGATGTCGCGCAGCGTCACGTCGCCGAAGCCGCGATCGGCATAGAGCCGTTCGGCGGCGGCGAGAATGGCAGATCTCGTATGATCGCTGGCCATGAGCGTGCCCGGGGAGGGGAGTTGCAATTCAAACAGTTGTATGAAACTATCGTTTGAAGGCCGGAGATGTCAATCCGCAATCGCAACTCGTTCGCAACGCGAACGTGTTCGGAAGGTTCGCAATGTGCGCGCATTCGCGCTTGCGGGCCGTGCGATGCGGGAGGACAGTCCGGTCAAAACAGCTTTGCAAAGAGACCGAGGAGCGTCCCATGGATTTCGATCTGTCCCCCAAGCAGAAGGAATGGCTCGACCGCGTGCAGTCGTTCATGACCAAGCACGTGCGTCCGGCAGTGCCGATCTATAACGAGCAGGATCACAGCGGCGAGCGCTGGAAGGTGATCCCGGTCCTGGAAGACCTCAAGAAGAAAGCGAAGGCCGAGGGCCTCTGGAACATGTTCATGCCGCCGAACGAGCATGAAGACGATGAATTCCGCGGTGCGGGACTGACCAATCTCGAATACGCGCTGCTGTCGGAACAGATGGGCCACATTTCCTGGGCTTCGGAAGTGTTCAACTGCTCCGCGCCGGATACCGGCAACATGGAAGTGTTCATGCGTTACGGCTCCAAGGAGCAGAAGCGCAAATGGCTGCGCCCGTTGATGGACGGCGAGATCCGCTCGGCCTTCCTGATGACGGAACCCGCGGTGGCCTCGTCGGATGCGACCAACATCGAGACCAGCATCAAGAAGGACGGCGATCACTACGTCATCAACGGCCGCAAATGGTGGTCGTCCGGCGTCGGCGATCCCCGCTGCAAGATCGCGATCCTGATGGGCAAGACCGATTTCAACGCGGCCAAGCACCAGCAGCAGTCGCAGATCCTGGTTCCGCTCGACACCCCCGGCATCAAGGTCGAGAAGATGCTGCCCGTGTTCGGCTTCGACGACGCGCCGCACGGCCACGCCCAGGTGCTGCTCGAGAATGTGCGGGTGCCGAAGGAGAACATCCTGCTCGGCGAGGGCCGCGGCTTCGAGATCGCGCAAGGCCGCCTCGGTCCCGGCCGCATCCATCACTGCATGCGCACCATCGGCAAGGCCGAGGAAGCGCTGGAGAAGATGGTCAAGCGCCTGATGTCGCGCACCGCCTTCGGCAAGAAGATCGTCGAGCACAGCGTGTGGGAGCAGCGCATCGGCGAGGCCCGCACCAACATCGAGATGACGCGTCTGCTGTGTCTCAAGGCCGCCGACATGATGGACAAGGTCGGCAACAAGACCGCGCAGGCCGAGATCGCCATGATCAAGGTCGCAGCCCCCAACATGGCGCTGAAGATCATCGACGAGGCGATCCAGGCGTTTGGCGGCGCGGGAGTCTCGGACGAAGCGGGTCTTGCCAAGGACTACGCCGGCATCCGCACGCTGCGGCTCGCCGACGGTCCGGACGAGGTGCACAATCGCGCCATTGCCAGGCTTGAAGTTCGGAAGTATGCCAACTCTCCCAAGCATTAAGCGGGAGAGGCGGGAAGCGCCCCCGACGTGAAGAAACGACAGGGCATGGTCCCATTCGGAATGACCGCTTGACGCAAGTGCGTCAGCGGTTACCGATTAGGATCATGCTCGACCTGAAATGGTCAGGACTGAAGAGGGAGCGTCATCGTGGCTGACGGCGTCAGGAAAGACGAAGAATTCTCCGGCACCAAGCCGGTCGAGGAGCGGCATCGTATCGACGAGATGCGGCTCGAAGCCTGGATGCGCGACAACGTCGAAGGCTTCGAGGGGCCGCTGGTCGTGCTCCAGTTCAAGGGCGGCCAGTCCAACCCGACCTACCGGCTGGACACGCCGAAGCGCTCCTACGTGATGCGCAGGAAGCCGTTCGGCAAACTGCTGCCCTCGGCGCATGCGGTCGATCGCGAATATCGCGTGATCGCAGCGCTCGGCAAGCAGGGTTTCCCGGTCGCGCACGCTTATGCGCTGTGCCAGGACGACGGTGTCATCGGCGCCGCCTTCTACATCATGTCGATGGAGGAGGGCCGGGTGTTCTGGGATCCGACGCTGCCGAGCCAGACTCCGGAGGACCGCCGCAAGATCTTCACCAGCAAGATCGAGACGCTGGCAAAACTTCACATGTACGACCCCACGGCGATCGGCCTCGGCGAGTTCGGCAAGCCCGGCAATTATTTCGCGCGCCAGATCGATCGCTGGACCAAGCAATATCGGGCGTCTGAGACCCAGCACATTCCGGAGTTCGAGAAGGTCGCCGAATGGCTGCCGCGCACGGTGCCGGAGCAGGCCCGCGTCTCTGTGGTGCACGGCGATTATCGCCTCGACAACATGATCTTCCACGCCACGGAACCGCGCGTGCAGGCGGTGCTGGACTGGGAGTTGTCGACGCTCGGCGATCCCATGGCCGACTTCACCTATCTGCTGATGCAGTGGATCATGCCGGGTCTCGAAGGCGCCGACCTCAAGGCGCTCAACATCCCGAGCCTGGAAGAGGCCGCGCAGATCTATTGCAACGTCACCAAGATGACGGTGCCTGATCTCAACTGGTACTTCGCCTACAATCTGTTCCGCCTCGCCGGCATCACCCAGGGCATCGCCGGCCGCGTCCGCGACGGCACCGCGGCCAACGCCAAGGCGCTGGAATCCGCCAAGCGCACCGTGCCGCTGTCAAAGGCGTCTTGGGACTACGCGCAGAAGGCGGGCGCGGTTTAAGCGCGGCTGGTAGGGTGGGCAAAGGCGCACTTGCGCCGTGCCCACCATCTGTCCGCAATTGCAACGAAGATGGTGGGCACGCTTGCGCTTTGCCCACCCCACTGCAGCCGCGAAGTCAGCGCCGTAGCCCGGGTGAGCGCAGCGATACCCGGGGCAGCTGCCCCGCATGTCGCTTCGCTCATGGCGGGCTACGCGGTCGTGCTGCTTTATCCCTTCACGCAATGCGCGATCAGCCGCTCCACGAACCCGGCGCACTTCTCCAGCTCCGCCATCTCCACGAACTCATCCGGCGTATGCGCCTGCGCGATCGATCCCGGGCCGATCACCACTGACGGCACATCGGCGATGCTGGCGAACAAGCTCGCCTCCGTGCCGAACGCGACCTTGGCGTGGTCGTTGCGCCCGGCAAGGCTCTTGGCGAGTGTGACGATCGCGGCATCGGCGGCGGTGTCGAGCGCGGGGTAGTCGAGGATCTCCTCGAAATCGATGCCGCACTCCTGGCTTCTCGCCTTCATCGCCGGCTCGATCTCGGCCTTCGCCCAGGCGACGATCGCATCCGTCACCTCGCGCGATTCCGTGATGCCGATGCCGCGGCATTCGAAATCCACCGTGCAGGTATCGGGCACGATGTTCAGCGCGGCGCCGCCATGCACGATGCTGGTGAGCAGCGTCGAATGCGGGACGTCGTAGAGGCTGTCGGTTGCGCGAAGGGCCGCAAGCGCCACGGCGCGGCGGCGGATCTCGACGATCAGCTCGGCCGCGTATTCGATCGCGTTGACGCCCTCGGGCGCGATCGAGGAGTGGCGGGCAAGCCCGTGAAAGGTCGCGCGCACGCCGTGCTTGCCCTTGTGGCCGATGATGACCTTCATCTCGGTGGGCTCGCCGATGAAGGCACCGAGCGGCCGAACCTTCTTCTTGGCGACCTCGACGAGCATCGGCCGCACGCCGACGCAGCCGATCTCTTCGTCGTAGGAGATCGCGAGATGGATCGGCACCGTGAGCTTGGCCTCCACCATCTCCGGCACCATGGCAAGGCACACCGCGACGAAGCCCTTCATGTCGGTGGTGCCGCGGCCGTAGAGCTTGCCGTCCCGCTCGACCAGCTTGAACGGATCGTGGCTCCAGTCCTGGCCCACCACCGGCACGACGTCGGTATGGCCGGACAGCACCAGGCCCGGCCGGTCCTGCGGACCGATGGTGACCCAGAGCGAGGCCTTCTGGCCGGTCTCGTCAGTGATGCGCTCGAAGCCGACGCCGAGTGCGGCGAGGTAGCTTTCGATATGGGCGATCAGCGGCAGGTTGGTGCGGTCGCTGACGGTGTCGAAGCCAACGAGGTCGGTGAGGAGTTTTCGAATGCGGTCGGGTCTTGAGCTTGGCATGTCACGTTCTTGTCAGGGGGGGTCGGGAAGCGGAAGTGCCTGCAGGAACCATACCAACGCCGTGGCCGGATGAGCAAATCAACTGACGCTTCCCCGTAGCCCGGGTGAGCGAAGCGATACCCGGGGCCGCTCGTACCTGGAATCCCGGATGTCGCTTCGCTCATCCGGGCTACAAGATATCGCGTTGCCCGACGGGCAAAACACCCGAGATGCCGGTCAATCCGCTGCGCCAAAAATATTCCACTTTACCGAAATTCGGAAAGGGCGTATGCATCGCCTCGACCCGGCCCAAGGAAGAGGGGCGTATCGCGATCGTCACGAACGCGGGCCGGGCGGCGGTGGACGCAGGTGACATCGGCGCGAAGGTTTTTGCAGGGCGGGCAACCGTGAGCAAGACGCCTCGCGCACACGACCGGTGTGATCGGCGTGCGGCAAAATCGTGTGGTCCTGGCGCCCGCAGTCTGGCGTCAAGTGTTGCGGTGATGTGGAGGGTCCAACCGGGCCCACGCATCGGTCATCCGCAAGGCGACGGGGCAATAGTGCAACGCTCCCGGGGAGAGCACGACATAAGCCGTCAAACCACTGCGCAGGGAAGGCCGGGTTGTCTCCGGTTGCCCTGTTCTCCGCTATGCAGCAGCACACGCAGTCTGCCCTTGGCATGGCGGTCCACGGGAGCCAACCGGCTCCCGGCCTTCCCTGCGCCCTTTTTCCAAAGAGGGCAAGGCGACGAAGCAAAGCTCGGGCGAAAGGAGCCGCGAGAACGCGAAAGTGTGTCTGCGAGACGAAGACCAATACGGAATGCTTCCGCAAGCATCATCCACGACCGTCACCCTGAGGCGGCCGCTCCTTCAGCGGCCTCGAAGGGCGACAGCCCCGCTGCGTCAGCTCGGCTGTGCATCCTTCGAGGCGAGGCTTGCGATGCTCTCGCATCACAAGCCTCGCACCTCAGGATGACGGGTCGAGAGCGAGGAGCGCGCCAACTAGACCGGCTTGCCCGCATACGGCATCGACGCGGTGAGGCCGCCGTCCACCGGGAACGCCTGGCCATTGACATACGAGGCTTCGTCGCTGGCCAGGAACAGGCCCATCGCGGCGAGCTCGTGCGGCTGGCCCGGGCGCTGCAGCGGATTGAGCTGGCCGATTTTGCCCTGGGTGCCGCGCTCCTTGGCGCGGTCGAAGATCGGCTTGGTCATGCCGGTCTCGATCAGGCCCGGGCATACCGCGTTGATGCGCACGCCGGTTCCGGTGAGCGAATACGCGGTGGTCTGCACCAGGCTGATCACGCCGGCCTTGCTCGCGGCGTAGGGGTGTCCGCTGGCGCCGGCCTTGAGACCCGCGACGGACGCGGTCAGCACGATCGCGCCGGACTGCTGCTTGACCATGTGCGGCATCGCGTATTTCACAGCGAGGAACGGCCCGATCAGGTTGATGCGCAGGATCTCCTGCCAGTGCTCGACGGTCTGCTCGGCGAGCGGCACGAGCCCGCCGGAGATGCCGGCATTGGCCCAGATCACGTCGAGCCGGCCATGCGTCTTCACCGCCTTGTCGATAACGGCCATGACGTCGGATTCGGAGCCCGCGTCGGCGATCATGGCTTCGGCGACGCCGCCGGCCTTTTTCACCTCGTCGACGGTCTCCTTCACCGCCTCGGTGCGATCGACCGCGATCAGCCTGGCGCCTTCCCGGGTGAACAGCAGCGCGGCGGCGCGACCGATGCCGCTGCCGGCGCCGGTGATGATGACGGATTTGCCTTGCAGGCGGCCCATGCGTTTCTCCCTCGGGTGCCTCGCGCGACGCTTGCCGCGCGACGGAATTTCAAACAAGATTTCAAACGGTAAAGTGTCTTGAGACACGTTGCCACCTCACGTACAGCGACATCATACGAGATGGAAGGGTTTCGATGGCAGGCGCAGACAAGCCCAATGTGGTCACGACACGGTGGTGGTGGGTCCGTCACGCGCCGGTGCGCAATGACGGTGGCAACATCTACGGGCAGAGCGATCTCGCCTGCGACACCAGCGACACTTACGTGTTCAATGCCGTTGCCAAGGTGCTGCCGCGCAAGGCGGTCTGGTATTCGAGCAATCTGATGCGCACCCACCAGACCGCGGAAGCGATCTGGGCGGCCGGCTACCCGAAGCCCGCGTCGATGCCATGGGAAGCAGATCTCGCCGAGCAGAATCTCGGGAAGTGGCAGGGCATGAACCGCGCCGCATTCATCGCGAGCCGCCCGGTCGGCTCGAGCTGGTTCGCCGACATCAACGAGCCCGCGCCCGGCGGCGAAAGCTTCATGGACCTCTACAACCGCACGCGCCGCACCATCGAGCGGATCAACGTCGAGGCGGCCGGGCAGGACGTGATCGCGGTCGCTCATGGCGGCACGATCAAGGCGGCGCTCGGACTTGCACTCGAGGGTCAGCTTGAGAAGGCTCTGTCGTTTGACATCGACAATTGCTCGATCACGCGCATCGATCATTTTGCAAGCCCCGAACGCACGGTCTGGCGCCTGCCTATGGTGAACCAGCAGCCCTGGATCGCGGATGACGCGCATGCGGCGATGCATCAACTCGCGGGACCGGAAGTCAAGAAGCTCGCCTGAGCCGTTGTCCGCTCGCGCGACCGCGGCATAAGCTCAGGCCAATTCAAATCATACTCTGGGAGAGACACATGACCTTGTTCGACATGAAGGGAAAAGTCGCCGTCATCACGGGATCGACGCGCGGCATCGGGCTTGCGATTGCCGAGCGCATGGCCGAGCACGGCGCCAAGGTCGTGATCTCCTCGCGCAAGGCCGACGTCTGCGAGCAGGTGGCCAAGGGCATCAACGACAGATACGGCAAAGGCACCGCGGTCGCGATCGCCGCCAACATCTCGTCGAAGGAGAATCTGCAAAACCTCGTCGACGAGAGCAACCGCGCTTTCGGCAAGATCGACGTGCTGGTCTGCAACGCCGCGTCGAACCCGTATTACGGTCCGCTCGCCGGCATCTCCGACGATCAGTTCAGGAAGATCCTGGACAACAACATCGTCGCCAACAATTGGCTGATTTCGATGGTGGTGCCGCAGATGATCGAGCGCAAGGACGGCTCCATCATCATTGTCTCCTCGATCGGCGGATTGAAAGGCTCGACCATCCTCGGCGCCTATGCGATCTCCAAGGCCGCCGATATGCAGCTCGCGCGCAACCTCGCCTGCGAATACGGCAAGGACAACATCCGCGTGAACTGCATCGCGCCCGGCCTGATCAAGACCGACTTCGCCAAGGCGCTGTGGGACAACCCGGATAACCTGAAAGCCTCCACCGCGCGCTCGCCGCTGCTGCGCATTGGCATCCCCGACGAGATCGCCGGTGCCGCGGTGTTCCTGGGATCGAAGGCCGGCGACTTCATGACCGGCCAGACCATGGTGATCGACGGCGGCGCGACGATCAGCTGAAGGCCGGCTGCAACGGTGCAGCGGCATGGGGAAAGGAACCAACCCCATGCCGGGCCGTTAGCCCGCGCAGTCCTGCAGCGCAATGCCAGGGCTTGGGCCAGAAGCGAGATCGATGATCCCCACGGCGATCAAGCCGCAATCGACCGACGATGTCTCGGCGATCGTCGTCACGGTCGGCGTGGCGATCCTGAGCATCATCATCATCGCGGCGCTCTATCTGGGGCGAGAGATCTTCGTCCCCGTCGCGCTTGCGATCCTGCTGAGCTTCGTCCTGGCGGCGCCCGTACGGCTGGTCCAGCGTCTTCATGTGCCGCGCGCAGCCGCTGTGGTCGGCGTCGTGCTGTTCGCCTTCGCCGTGATCTTCGGGCTCGGCAGCGTCATCGCAACGCAGCTTAACGGGCTGGCGGGCGACCTGCCGAAATATCAGACCACCATCCTCTCCAAGATCCAGTCGGTACGCGGCGTCGCGGGCGGCAGTTCCACGCTGGAGCGTGCCGCGGAGATGCTGCAGGACCTCGGCAAGGAATTGGACAAGCCCAAAACCGTGGCGCCGGCCAATCCGCTGACCGCGGGTCCGGCTGCCAGGACCGGCGTCAAGCCGGTACCCGTCGAGGTGCTGCAGCCGGATCCCGGCGCGCTCGAAAGTCTGCGCTCGCTGATCGCACCTCTGGTCTCGCCGCTGGCGACGACGGGCATCATCGTGATCTTCGTGATCTTCATCCTGATCCAGCGCGAGGATCTGCGCAATCGCCTGATCAGGCTGGCCGGCTCTCATGACCTGCAGCGCACCACCGCGGCGCTCGATGATGCCGCGGCGCGGCTGAGCCGGTTGTTCCTCAACCAGCTGATGCTCAACACCGGGTTCGGGGTGTTGATCGGCAGCGGCCTGTGGCTGATCGGGATTCCCAGCGCGGCGCTGTGGGGCATTCTCGCGGCCGTGCTGCGCTTCGTGCCCTATATCGGCTCGATCATCGCGGCCGCGTTCCCGCTGGCGCTTGCGGTGGCGGTCGATCCGGGCTGGTGGATGCTGGCCTGGACCGCGGCGCTGTTTTTCGTGATCGAACCCCTGGTCGGGCAGGTGGTCGAACCGCTGCTTTATGGCCGCACCACGGGCCTGTCGCCGGTGGCCGTGGTCGTGTCCGCGACCTTCTGGACCGCGTTGTGGGGACCGATCGGGCTTGTGCTCGCGACACCTCTCACCGTTTGTCTCGTCGTGCTGGGGCGCCACGTCGAACGGCTCTCCTTCCTCGACGTCATGTTCGGCGATCGCCCCGCGCTCGCGCCTCCCGAGATTTTCTACCAACGCATGCTGGCGGGTGATCCGACCGAAGCGGCCGAGAAGGCCGAACAGTTTCTGAAGGAGCGATCGCTTTCGGCCTATTACGACGAGGTGGCAATCAAGGGCATGCAGCTCGCCCAATCGGACCTTGACCGGGCCGCGCTCGACCAGACGCGGCTCGCCCGCATCCGCGACACCGTGATCGAGTTCGTCGACGACCTCTCGGACCAGGATGACGGCCAGCCTGGCAATGGGCCGGTCGCGGATGCCGAGGTGGTCGACGCGATCGAGGCCGTCGCCCCTTCGAGCGATCAGCCGGACGTCCCCGTGCTCGATCCGGAGGCGGTCACCGAGCGGTATCGCGGCGAACATGCCGTGCTTTGCATCGGCGGCCGGACCATGCTCGATGAAGCTGCCGCCATCATGCTCGCGCAGCTCTGCCGCGCGCACGGCGTCGGGAGCCGCGTCGAAGGGCCCGAAGCGCTGTCGACCGCCAATATCTTCCGCCTCGAGACATCGGGCGTGGCGCTGGTCTGCCTGAGCTATATCGGCATCACCAGCCCCGCACATCTGCGCTATGCGGTGCGGCGGCTCCGCCGCAAGCTGCCCGGCGCCGCCATCATGATCGGATGCTGGGCTGAAGGGGTTACCAACATCGACGAGTTGCGCGAGACCGCGAAGGCAGATCTGTTCGCCACCTCGTTGCGCGAAGCGACGCAGATCATCGTCGCGATGGCGCAGGGCGACGATCGCATCATCTCGCCGGAGGCGTCCGTGCGGCAGGCCAGCGCCTGACCGCGCGCTACTCCACTGCCGCGTAGACCAGATCCCGCACCAGCGTGCGCGTGTAATCGCGCTGGCCCGGGCCCTGGCTCATGAATACCGCGAACAGATCCTCCTTCGGATCGATCCAGAAGAACGTGCCGGCAATGCCGCTCCAGAAATAGTTACCGACGCTGCCGGGGAAGGGGGCGATGCCGGCCTCGCGGCGCACCGCAAAGCCGAGACCGAAGCCGTGTCCGGGCGACAGCAGGGTGCCGTTGGTCACGACGTGCGGCCCGAGGTGATCGGACGCCATCAGCTCCAGCGTCTTGCGGCCGATGATCCTGTTGCCGTCCAGCGTACCGCCGTTGCGCAGCATCAGGCAGAAGCGGGCATAGTCCATCGTGGTCGAGACCAGGCCGCCGCCGCCGGACTCCATCACCGGGACTTCGAGCATGTTGAACAGCGCGACCTTGTCGCCGGTCCAGGGATCGGTTGCGAACGGCTCGGCGAGCCGGCCCGCATTGGCCTCCGAGGTCGAGAAGCCCGTCTCGGCCATCTGCAGCGGCGCGAGCACGCGCTCGGTGAGAAACGCGCCGAGAGACTTGCCGCTGACGACCTCGATGATGCGGCCGAGGATGTCGGTGGAGCGGCTGTAGTTGAATTCCGCGCCGGGCTGGCAGACCAGCGGGAAGCTCGCGACAAGGGCGGCGTGCTCGGCGTTGGTGATCTTGCGGCTGCGGACGCGGGACTCCTGGTAGAGCTTGTGCACGGGGCCGTCGCCCTGATGCTCGTAGGTCAGGCCCGAACTGTGGCGAAGCAGGTCCTGCACCGTCATCGGCCGCGCCGGCGGCACCAGCTCCAGCTTGCCGTCCTTGACGATGCCAACCTGCTGGCCGGCAAACTCCGGGATGAATTTCGCGACGGCGTCGCTGAGCAGGAGATGGCCGTCCTCGACCAGCGCCATGATGGCGACCGAGACGATCGGCTTGGTCATCGAGAAGATCCGGAACATCGAATCCTGCGTCATCGGCGCTGCGCCCGCCGGGCTCTGCCTGCCGAGTGCCTCGAACCAGCCGATTTGGCCGCGCCTCGCCACCAGCACGGTGACCCCGGGGACGGTTCCCTTGTCGATCTCGCGCTTGAAGGCATCCGACATGGCCTGCAGGCGCGGACGCGACAGTCCGAGCGTCTCCGGCCTTGCCTCGGGCAAAGGCGGGGTCAGCGGCGTCGAAACGGCTTTGGTGGCGGCTTGGGCGTTCATGGAGGCTCCCGGACCCTTGCTTTTGTTGACCGGGAAAGTGTGGCTCAGAACCCCCGTGAAGAACAGATGCATTCGGCGCGGTGACATCTGCAGCGGACGCTCGCCATCAAGCCTTGCGCACGGAAATACAATTGGGGGTAGACAGCAGCGGGCGGAACACCTTATCTCTGGGGCGGGCTGAGATCGGGTTACCGGGACAGGGGGCGTTGTTGAATTTGCTGCTGGTACTGGCGCGGATGGTCGCGCTGGGCGGAATGCTTGCGCTTGCGGGCTGCGTAACCGCCAATAATTCCCTGTCGCAGAGCGATATAGCCAGCATGAAGCTGGCCGGCGTTGCGGTCAGTTTTGCACCGGATGCACGCATACAGTGGGAGGACGGTCTCCGCGCCTATGCAGACTCGAAGGCGGTCAGCCTGGAACAGGCGGCAACCATCGCCGACACTCCGGAGGCCAAGGCTTTCGTTCAGGGCCTGCTGACTCCTCGGATCAAGGCCGGCGTCGAGCAGGTCCTGGCTGCTCGGCTGGCGGGTACGCGGCCGGTGCGGCTCGACATCCGGGTGAAGAGCTTGCTGTTCCCGTCGGCCATCCAGCGCGTCGTGATCGGCGGCCATCGCGGCATGATCGCGGACGCCAATCTCGTCGATGCCCGGACCGGCGCGCTGATCGTCGCCTATCCCGAGCTGAACGCGTCGCTCTATACCGGGCAGGGGATCGTCGGGGCAGCGGTGCAGGCTGCTATCGACAATAGCGCTGGGCCAACCCCGGTGGACAAGGTGAGCGTGCGCTACGGGGAGATCTACCGGAACTGGCTGCTGAAAGATGGGGTCTAGCGCGAAGTCCGCGCATGGCACTCGCTTCGCTCTTGCAAACCGGCCGCCCTCTGTGCTTGAAAGCGGCCCTGATCCCAAGGCGACGCGGGGTCCGTAGGAGTGTAGCTCAATTGGTAGAGCACCGGTCTCCAAAACCGGGGGTCGCAGGTTCGAGCCCTGCCACTCCTGCCAGTCAAATCAATCACTTAGATCAGTTGCTGGCAGGATAGGGACAAGGTGTCCCGCGGGCGAATCGCCACGCGTGAGCCGATTCAAGCGTGAGCCTATCCGCTTGATGTCGGGGCAGCAGACCGGACGAGCCTAGCGCGCCGGGGCCCGCCCCGCGTCGTCGGGAATCTGGCTGAGATCGACGTGCCGGATGGGAACGCGGCGCAGCAGCGATACGATGGTGCCGCCGAGCTCGAGATAGGTGCGCAGCCGCAGTGCGCGGGACGACCCCTTCAGCTCCGCATTCAAGCTCACGGGCACCTGGACGTAGGTGAGGCCGAGCTGGAGCAGCGAGATCAGGGCGCAGATCTGATAGCCGTAGCCGTCGGCCTTGACCGCGATCTGGCGCAGCCATTTCACGGGGTAGACGATCATGCTGTGGTAGTCGGACAGCCAGAAGCCAAACAGGCAGTTCAGGATGAACCGAAGCGAGTGCGACTGCAGCGAGCGGTTGACCGAGCGGTCCGACTGGTTGTCGCGATAGGTGATGACGAGGTCGGCGGCGCCCGCCGCCTTGAACATCTGCGCAATACCCTCGTTCTGGAAGGCGTGATCGCCGGGAATGAGCGTGATGGCATCGAATTTCGCGCGCGACAGGGCGTATTCGAAGCCGGCCCCGACACCGCGCGGCTCGGCGTTATGCTGCACGACGATGCGCGGCTCGCCGGCTGCGAACTCGTCCATGATCGCACCGGTGGCGTCGGTGCTGCCGTCGTTGATCAGGAAAATCTCGAAATCGTCGAGCAGCTCGCGGGCGAGCGGCAACACACCGTCAATGGTGTCGGCGATCTTGTCCTGCTCGTTCAGTGCAGGGATGACGATCGTGAGTTTCTTGGCCGCCCTGGAAGGTGTCATCTCATGCCGCCTGTTGTCGGCCACTCTTTACTGGTGGAACGCTGCCGCAACTCTAGGTCATCTGATCGGGGCGAACAATAAGGCGCCCGCAGATATGCCCTGCAGAACCGGCACGAAACCGGCAAGGTGTGTGTTCCCGGCAACTATTCGGAAAAATCATAGAGACTGGTATCGCCGATGCCGAAGGCGCGACGCAGGTGTCCGACGCGGCCTGCCATCTTGCGGCCCGCCGCTGTCGCCGCGAAGCGTGAATCGACCGGTTCGACCAGGCCGCCGTCGACCAGGTTCCCAATTCGTCCCTGGAACAGATCTGGAACCTGCCGCTCGACGATCTCGGACAGCGGTGCCAGCCGCTCGGGCCGGTCGACCACGCTGAGCAGGATCTCCAGGGATACCGATTTGTACACTGCGCCAAAAGCGAAGACGTAACCCATCACGCAGAAACCGAAGATCGATGCGGCGTCCCAGTACTGAAATTGCGGGACGACGAGGATGCCGAGCATCACGCCGAGACCATGGGTGAGGATCGCGGCGATCGCGAGCAGGGTGACGGCTCCAAGCGACCATCCGCGTGTGCGGGCCATGAACTGCAAGGCAGGCGACAGCAGCGCGAAGGCGACGGCGGCGAGGAATCCGACAACGAATGACATCGTGGCCTCTCACCCAAGTCCCGTCGACAGACGAACGAGTTTGACGAGGCGCGCGATCGCCACCCCCTTGGCCGTCGGAGCCAGCCTGCCGTCAGCCACGATCACCATCCCCGCGCCGACGAGCAGTTTCAGGCGGTTGTGCGTGAAGGAGCCGAGATCGCCGCCCTGCATGTAGGCCACGGCCCATTGCTCCAGGGTGAGGGGACGTCCGTCCTTAACCAGTGCCGTGAGCAGCGTCAGCGTAAAGCCCCAGGCCAGCAGGCTGAACAGGATGTAGCAAAACATCATCGCGGTCGCGAGCAGGAACAGGCCGCCAAGCACGTCGTCAAAATGGCGTTGGCCGGGAAGCGCGAGACAGGCGATCGCGTACAGCGCCAGGATGCTGACGGAGCCGAGCCGGAAGCGGCGGCCGGATCCCCCGGTGGCGGCGATGCGCGCATAGCACAGCAACAGCAGCGGCAGGGCGACACTGAGACCAATCGCAGCGGCTTGCGCCGGGCCCGGTAGCATATTCATTGCGGAAAATCGCCCCGGAGGTCTCTCAGGCCCAGCCAGAGCGAAAGTCTATAAAAGGTCGTATTTTTCCGGTCAAGGGAGCCATCGACAGCGCGTTGCATGCCGCCTTGCGGACGTCGCGCAGGCGTGCGAATCCTTGCCCGCGATGCCGTTCCTCCGTCCGAGACACCCCCATTGCTGCGTGCGATAGTCGTCCTCCTCGTCGTGCTGCTGGCTGCGCATGCGCCGATGCTCCTGAACGACGGTCTCTTCATGGACGACTGGCTGGTGCTGAAGCCGCGTCCGGACTATTTCATCGACATCGATTTCCTGCTGAACGGCGCCGGTCATCCGATCTTTTACGGCTACGACACATTCGCCAATTGGACGGGCGCCCCGGTCGTCGTGATGGTCTCGCTGGCGTTCGCCGGGATCGTCTTCGGCGCAATGGCGCTCGCACTGACCGCAACGCGTCTCGGTCTGCTCGACCGCGCCGAGGCGGTCGGTTTCGCGCTGATCGTCTGGACCTATCCCGGCTACCAGCTGTGGGCGGGCAAGGCGAACGCGGTCTACGTCTTCAGCTTCGGACTGCTGTTGATCGGCGCATGGCTGTTGACGCTGGCCTTCAGCGCCCGAGGCCTGCGCCGCGTGCTGCTTCGCGTGGCCTGTGCGCTGGTGTTCCTGCTGGGCTTCGCGCTCAACTCGACGATCGTGCTCTATGCCTTCGTGATGCTTGGTCTCTTCGTTGCGATATGGCGGGGCGGCAAGGCGGCCGACGGCCTGGTTCGCCGCACATGGCTCGCATCCTGGCGCTGCGCCCTGTTCTATCCGGAATTGATCGTGCTGCCCCTGATCTACTGGGGCACGCTCAATATCTGGTTCAAGCGGATCGGCGTCTACACGCAGCATTATGACGCCCATCTCCCGAGCTTGCGCGAATTGGCCGGGGGATGGTTGGCATTTTTCATCACCGGCTACAGGGATGTCGTGGCTCACGCGATGCGCGCGGCGATCGCCGTCCCGGTGCTGTTCATTTTGGCGGCGGTGCTCGTCGGCATTGTCTTGCTGCTGCGTGCCGACACGAAGCCGACCACGTCCAGACTCGCGATCGCCTTGCCGCTCGTGCTCGCAGTGGTCCTGTTTCTCGCATTGTCGTCGCCCTATCTGATCGCCGGCCTGCGGCCGTCCTCCACGCATTTCTACGAGAGCCGTCATCTGCTGATGTTCGGCGTGCCGTCGGCGCTGGCGTTTCTCGCATTCAAGCGGCTGGCCGGATGTTGGATCACGCCCAGCACCGCCTTTGCGATCATGTTCGGATCGGGCCTGATCCTGTCGATCGGCATGCTGTGGAGCGACTACGTCTTCATGCAGGCGAGAACGCTGAAGCAGGAGGCCCTGACGCGCAACCTTGCCAGCCGGCCCCAGCCCGCGGCGACGGTCTATGCGCTCGAAGACGGCTTTGTCGACTACCCGTCACGGCACGTTGCATTCGGCCTCGCCGAGGTCACCGGCATGCTGCGCCTTGCCTGGGGCAATCAGCCGTTTTTCGGATTTGCACTGCGCGCCGAACGGCCCGATATCCTGCGGGGGATGGACGAGGCGCGGACGGCTCCGGGAAGCGCATTCCATCATTTCGATCCGACGGGGCCGCAGGCGACGATCTCGTTCCAGCCGGGCCCTGGGGCGGCGCCGAACCAGACCCTGGTTCGGAAATACTATGCGTGCAGGCTGCTGGAGCGCTGCGATGTTGCGGAGCTCCTGGCTCAGCTGGCGCAGGTCACGATCAAGCTTGGGCCCATCGCGGGGATCCTGCCGATCGAGAAGGATGTCGCGCCTAGCCGCTAGAGCGCTGTTTCCAGACGGTCTCCGCAAGCGCGATGTCGGTCACTGAATCCGCGCCGGAGGCCAAGGGCACGCCTCGTGCGGCGACATCAGACACGAAGGCGTCGGCCTGGCGCCGGAATGCCCAGCTCGTCTCACCCGCCAGGTGCGTGCTTCGACCATCGTGCTCGACGATGACCTCCGCCTCCTGCTCGGCAAAGGGGGGAGGCAATTCCAGGGTCACTGCGCCGCGCTCGAAGTCGATCGTCAGTCCCTCGCGCCAGGCACCGTCCGATCCATTCACGAGATCCAGCGTGCATTCGGTGCCGTCGAAATCGAGGATGATGCGCCCGGCCCCCGAAGGCTCGATCGCGCTTTCGGCAACCGTCGGCGACGATCCGAGCAGGTAGCGCGCCAGATTGATGATATGGCTGAAGACGTTCAGAAAATTGTCGTAGCCGGGACGCATTGCCCGCGGCATCCAGTCGGGACCATCCTGCCAGAGTTCGATCCCGTCCGGTCGCGCCTCGCCGGTCATCACGAAATTGTCGTGCGAGCGGCCGGTGTCGCCGCCGAAGCACCAGCCTTTTGCCCGGACGATGCGACCGAGCGGCTGGTCGTTGCGCAAGCGCGCCAAGACCTGCAGCGCCCGTGCCACGCCGGCATCGTGACGCTTCATGTAGCCGATACTGTAGACGAGGTCTCGCCGCCGCGCAGCTTCGACCAGCGAAATGGCCTGAGCCGTGGTGTAAGCCATCGGCTTTTCCGACAGCACGTGCCGGCCGCTGTTCAACGCGTCCAGCACGATCGGGCCGGTGGCACGACGCTTGGTCACGACCACGACCGCAGACACCGCGCTGTCCGCGAGCAACTCGCGGTGCGTGCCGTAAACCCGGGGGATGCCGAATTTATGCGCCGCGGCGGCAGCGAGGTCGGGCCGGAGATCGGCAATCGCGACGACGCGGCAGGCGGGATTGGCAGCGAAATTGGCGAGGTGGCACATCTGGCCGACCATGCCCGTTCCGATGATGCCAATGCCTGGCTTCACTGGCTACGATCCCTTAGCGCTTCCGGACCACGAGGAAATGCGCCGGCTGTCCCCAAATGTTGATGAATGCCGGATCCGCCTGGGTGAGGGCGGCGACCGCGGCCGCATCCCGTCGGCCGATCGCGCCAAAGATGCGATGGAAGCTGTCGAGCGTCGCCATGATGGCTTCGATGTCGGCGGCATCGTCGGCCAGGATGTCCGCGGTGCGGATCGTCTCGCGCAGGGCCGCGAGGCCCGCAACGACGCGCGGCAGGCGCGCGCCGAGGGGATCGTCGATCATGCCATCGACGTCGAGAACCAGCGCCTCGATCGATGCCGAGATTGCCTGCACGGCATCGGCCTTGCCGACCAGATAGAGCTTTCGTCCGCCGAGGAAGCTCAGGCGGCTGCGGTCGAGATGGCGGCTGGCGCGATGCAGCTTGTCGTCGCCGGACAGGACCTTTTTGTGCCAGTAGATGTCCAGGCTGTCGCGATAGGCGGGCCACGCCGAATGGACGTCGAATCCTTGTCCGTGCGCTGCCGCGCACAAGCTGGCCGCATCGAGGAAGTAACGATGCCGGACGAACGGATTTTCCAGCACGTCCATCAGCCAGGATTCGAAGCTGCGGGTGTGCGGAATGCTGTTCCACTTCGCCTCGAACAGCATCTTCGCCGTGTCGAGCGCGGCGCGACCGCTCAACGCCTTGCCGGCCGCATGGATCGCCTTGAGCGCGAGCTCGAAGAAGCCGCCATAGCGCTCGTAATAGGACACGACGGCATAACCGTCCGGCTTGAGCAGTCGATGGAAGATGCCGAGCCATTTTTCGCTCGGCTGCACGGTGTAGATGAAGCCCTCGGCATCGATGATGTCGAAGCGGCGATCGCTGCTGAAACCCTCGACATCGGCGAGCGCGAGTTCGCGGAGACGTTGGGTCAGGCCGAACTGTGCGAAGTAGGCCTGGATTTTCGGGTGTGCATGCCGGTTCGGCTCGGCGAGCGTCATGTTCGCGCCCCAACCGGCAAACACCAGCGCGTTCTCGCCGGAATCGGGACCGAATTCGAGCACATCGGCATCGCGGAACAGCCGCGGCGGCAGCACCAGCTTGTCCGAAAACAGCTCGCGCCGCTGGCTGGCGTAGGCCTCTAGCTCGGTGGACGATTTGAAATTCCCGAACGTCGGCAGAACGTCCTGACGTTCGTAATAGTTGAAGAGCTTGTCCTCAGCCATGCCGCGACCTTAGCGCCGCCTCGAGACGGTCGAGCTCGCTCCAGATGTCGTTCGGCGCGAAGATCGAAACGATCTCGAGCGGACGCTTCACGCTCTCGCGCAGCCGGCTGCTGACCTTGGCCTCATTCTCCTCGTTCACGGCCAGGAGACAGACGAGCGGGCCCGAATTGGCGGCGAGATCCTCGGGCGAACGGATCGGAATGCCGGTGCCGGGCAGGAACAGCCCCTGGCGCTCTTTCTGGTCGTCGACCGAGAGGTCGACGAGATCCGCCAACTCGTGGGCGTTGGTGAAGGTGCAGGCGCGGCAGCCGGCGCCGTAGATAGCGATCTCGGCGCCGTTGGCGCGGGCCTTCGCGAGAATCGGACGGAGACGTGCGCCATACTCGCGTGCGCGCTGACCGAATCTCTCGCCGACGCCGGATGGCGCGGGCGGAGGCGTCACGACGCCCTTGGCGCGGCGGGCGGCGATCGCGAGGCTGCCGCCGCTGAAATTGTATTTCTTTACCGACACTGCCTCGAAGCCGTGGCGTGCCAGCAGCGCGAGCAGGGTCGGTTCGGTGAAATAGCTGACGTGCTCTTCCCAGAGAACGGAGAGGTCTCCCACCGCCGAGCCAGGGGCGAAATCGGGCACGTCGATGAACAGCAGCCCGTCGTCGCTGAGCGCGATCTTGACGCAGTCGAAGAAGTTCTCGAAATCGACAATGTGCTCCAGCACCTGGCGCGATATGACGAGGTCGAACTTGCCGGACTGAGCGACAGCATCGTGGGCCATCTCCGGGCTGAGCATGTCGGCATAGACTTTGATGCCGCGCTCGCGGGCGATCTTGCCCGACACCGGATTGGGCTCGACGCCGACCATGACCTTGGTGCCGCGCTCACGCAGCTTGTCCATGAACAGGCCGTCGTTGCATCCGATCTCGAACACGGACTGGTGCTTGGAGAATTTCGCGATGGTGTCGAGCTCGTCCGCCTGATGCGGCTCCGGCTTCCAACTGCTGAAATTGTAGTTGAACTGGCGATAAAGAATATCGGGATCGATCGGCTTGACGATCTGGGGCAGGCCGCACTCGCCGCAGGCCATCACCTCGAACGGAAAGCGTTCATCCTGCTCGTCTCGGCTGCGGCGAAGCCGATGCGCAATCGGCATCAATCCGAGGTCGATGACCGGACGCAGGTTGGTCGAATGGCAAAGGCGGCAATGATCGGTCACGGCTTTAACTCTTTGCAGGAACGGTTGAATTCGGCGTCCGAGCCATCAAGGCCCGCGGCAGGCAGCCGATATAGGGCTATATAGGGCCCCAGCGTGCACCTCAATTGATAAGTTGCGATTCCACGCTGTCCGCGAGCATCTTGTCCAATGGTCGGCCTCTCAAAAACAGAGCCTGTCCGGCAAGGATCTGCGGTGACCATGTCGTTTGGGGCGGACCACCGTGAAACCTCCGACGTCGCCGTTGCCGTGCGGGAGGGCTCCATCCTCACTTTTGGGCGGAGACTTGCCGGGACCGCCATGCGGCAAGCGCTGCGATCCCGTCCCAATATTCCTTGCTTCCCCTGGTTACACGACTGCGGTTCCGCAGCTCTGTGATTGCTGCAACCTGGGCATCGCTCATTGGGACTCCCAAACCTTTCCACGTCAGCAATACGTAGTCAGCTCCGACATGGAGCACATCGAGATAGCGCTGCATGCTGTCTGGATCGAAAAGCGGGCTCTGCCCGTGCGCCCAGAAATCCAACCTGTCGCTCTCGATGTAAAAGGCGTTCACATTGTACCGGCGCAAGGCGGCAATGCTGACGGGAGACGGTCCGAGCAGAACGTCTCCATAATCAGGCAGGAACACCGGATGCAGGGTGTCGACCACCCGGCCGGCTGGCAGGAGCGGGGATTCGGCGCAGGTCGGCAGAAAACGCAAAGCTGAATTGACGGGCAGAATGCGCCAGCCGGACGGAACGTGGCGTGAGACCTCCAGGCAGCGGCGCGGGTCCAGATCGGCAAAGGACGGGGCGGTGTCAACCAAGCCGATGCGACCGGTGACATATGCCAAAGCCCCCTTGGTGCGCCCCCAAGTTATTTCGCCCTGCGACCGGGCTACGACAACTGCAACCAGGGTCGCCAAACAGACCGCAATTGCCGCAGAAGGCAGAGAGACGAAGCGGTCCTGCAATCGATACTGTCGAAAGACGCCGGCAAGGGGCACTATTACTGAAATGGCGATCAGAGGAGTTGCGACCGATCGGAAAGCCAGCATGCGCTCCAGACTGCCATGTGAAGTGAGAGTGATGATACAAACCACGGCGAGCAGAGATAGACCAAGACCAACGGCGAAGGGCCCGTTCTCCTGTGGTCGCCGCACGTTAGGCAAGGCGGCGCATGCGACAATGAATGCCGGGTACGCCCAGAAGTGTGGCGCAACGAACAGGTTGGACAGCACTAGCCAGCAGCGACGCAAAGCGGCAACGACGTCGAGCATCGAAAATCCCGCATAGTTGATGCCCTGCGCGTTGTTCACGTAGACCATCAGATCCAGGCTTGAGATTTGACGGAACCGCTCCACGTTGATGAGCGGCATGAACACGCCGATGGGATTGACCTCGGCGATGCCGAGATAGAATTGGTTGACCAGGAGGCCAAGAGCCGCTGTGCCAAGACCGATTGCGGCCACGACCAGCGGACGCACGATTCCGCGTGGGCCATGAGCGAACCAGCCGGCTCCTGCTCCCGCCATCAAGAATGCTGCGGCAATGATTGCGGCCTGGGGCACCATGATCGCGATGGATATCACGGCCGGCACCAGGGCGCGGGAGATCACGCGGGCCTTCGCGGTGGCGAAGAGCACCCCGGCCCAACAGACAAACAGGAGGAAGGCACCTGTTTCATAATGAAAGCGTCCAGTTTCGAGGCCGATAAAGCTGGACCACATTGCGATCAGGGCCGCGCAGCCGGGCAGTATCCAGCCGGTCGTAAGCCGCGCCGCCATCCGATGGACCAGCGCCGTAATGGACAGCAAGTAAACGACGGAAAGGATTTGATGGGCTAGCGGACCTCCGAAGCTCACGAGCAACATGTCGGCCCCGTGGCCACGACCGAGCAAGAACCAGAATAGTTTCGGCTTTTCGAGATCGAGCCAAAAAGTGTGTCGGTTTTGCAGGTCGGCAAGGAGCGGAAGATAAAGCTGCGGGATATCGCCGCGTGTCGCGTCGAGCACGACGCCCTTCACCAGCAGGAGTACGAGGCCGGACAAACCCAGTAATCCGATGAGCAGCCATTCGGCCGCCGTCGATGGTGCCCAACTGGTGCGAGATGGCTGACGCAGGTGCTGCCCAAAATACCATACGACGAGGCCCGTCAGGAACGGGATGGTGATCCACGGGAAAAGCAGTCCAGCCGCACCAAGGCAGACACCAATCAAACTGCAAACAGCCGCGCCGCCGAAGAACTGCAGCACCAGCAAGTCAGCCGTGTCGAGGCAGATATCTTCGTCGGCGAGTGGGCGGACGAACAGGGCTCCCATCCCGATAAACGCCAGAACGACATAGGGAGCGAGGATTGCGAGACACAAGCTGTTCCACGCAGTCAGATAGCCGCCGCTGAATAATTGGACCTCGGGAGGAATCTTCACCAGAAGGCCCAACGCCGCGACGAGGAACGGAGCCGTCATCAAGGCGGCGCGCGCGCTTGCCTGCCAGCCAGCGCTCCTCCAGGACGAGCATCCACGAAACGCACGTGAATGTCCTCGTGCAGGATCGCTTTCCGTCGTCAAATCAACAACTCCTCAGCGGCATTCGGACAACTGATCGAGACTTCCGGGATGAAGGACCATGCGCTCTGATGACAGACCGTGCTTGACCACTTCGAATGGTTCGACCCCGTAAGCCTCTCGGTAGATCTCCTTCGATCTCGTCCTAAGCATCGAGATATCCGCTTCGGCATCCGGACCCATCGGTTGTTCGCCATTTTTCCACGTCAATAGCCAGTAATCCGGAGTCTCCGTGCGAACAGCAAAGCGCTTGGCCAGTTCGTCTTTCTGAAAAAGGTCCGAGAACCCGTTCAGCCAGAAATCGCAATTCCCCTTCTGGACATAAAAGAGATTCACTCCCAGCGCGCGAAGCGTGGCTTCTGCCGTGTCGGCGTCGCCCGCTGCGATCCTTCTGAAATCGCGCGCGACATCGCTTTGATAGGTATGAATGATCTTTCCCCGCGTGAGCAGGGGCGAGAAATAGCAGGGCACCATCGCGCGATAACCGTTGAGCGGCAGAATGCGCTCAGAGCCCGTCAATTGCTGCAGTTCGTCACAGCGGTGCCAGTCCAGGGACACGCGCGGCATCTGGCGGAGGGGGCGCCCAGTCACAAACGCGATGGTGCCGTCATTCCGGAAGGTCTGCCAGGGATACGACCTCGTTGTCCAGGCGCAGGCGATCAGGAGCGCCAGAACGGCGACATGGGGAGCATGGCGCCCGGCGAACCAAATCCGGGTTAGCCGCCGGACGAGGAGCAAGGCCCAACAGGCGATCGCGACGGTCGCCAGCGGAAATAGGGCGCTGGCATGAACGGATAGCCTGACCAAACTCGGGATATTCAAGGTCATGTCCAGAAGCCGGACGCTGGCCAAGTAGGCGATAACGATGAAAAGCCCAGCGGGATCGGGCGATGCCTGCGGCTTCGAGACGTCGGAGCGATCGGGAAACAGTTTCGAGTCGGCGAAGACCACGGCCCAGGTCGCCGTTGCGAGAAGAACGGCAACCAGGAGAACGGATTTGACCTGCTTGAAGAAGGCCGTCAAACCCGCCGTGCTGAAGAAGTCGCTGACCTCCAGCGATTGCGCCAGAACGAAAAAATCCAGAATATCGAGGCTGCCGAATTTGGAGAAGCGCTCGACCGACGCGACGCCGCGGAAGAGTGAGTACGGGTTGGTTGCCGGTATTCCCAGGTAAAGATAGTTGATCGAGAAGGCCAGGATGCATCCCGCGACCGCGCCCGCTCCAAGCAGCACGCCGGTCATGAGGCCGGATCGGTCTCGCTGAAGCGCCTTGGTGAGCATGCCCAACGCTGAAATCAACCCGACAAACGCGGCGTAGAGCGGATAGGAAGCCGTGATGGCAAAGCCGCAGATGCCCGCGGCCAGCCTGTCTCGACTTTGGGAAGATCGAATGACAACCAGCAGAAAGTAGACGAAGAACGCCGCCGTCTGCAGATGGTACTTCCCGAATTCCATGGTGTGGAGTCCGGGTGTCACGCTCGGCATCGTGCGCGGCCAGGCAAGGCCCAGGATCGCCAAGCCGAGTGCAATCGGCGTCGCCGCGTCTTCCCAGCGGCGTCCGAGAGCCTGCAACGGCAGAACGAGGCGGGCGAGCTCGAAAATGACAGCGCCGATGCCGGCGAAGTAGAGAAACGAAATGATCTGGGCGACATGGGGCGGCAGGAACGTCGCCATCAACAGATGCAGCCCGTTGCCGTGACCGATCTCGAAGTCGGAGAAGATCGGATTGTCGGTCGCGAGCCAGATGCTGTGATTTCTCGCAACTTCCGCAAGATACGGGGCGTAGAGCTGTTGAACGTCGCTCGAAATGACGTCGGGGATGACGGCGCGATCGAGGAACACCATTGCCAGAAGCCCGAGCCCCAGCAGCGACATTGCGATCAACGGGAGAGTCACCGCGAATGTTCGCGGCATCTGGAAGGTCCTGGTGTCCCATAGGAGAGCTGCAGCCGCGAGCCCGAGCACGATTTGGGGATAAAGAATGGATAGAGTGCCGAGACCGAGCCCCAACAATATGAGTGTGGCCGCCCCGACGAAGAACTCGTCCACTCGTTGGGCGTCTTCGTGCCTGATGAGAGAGAACGTCAGGCGTCCGGTCGCTGTGATGACCCAGCCGAGATACGGCGTCAGGACGATCCAGGCGAGGACGTAAAATCGCGTTGTCCAGCCACCGTCGAAGAGCAGCGTTCGGTAAGCACCGTCACGGTTCAGGTACCAAATGCAAAGCGCGGCCGGCGCGAACAGGAGCAGGCGCCACCACCATGTCCCGGCGAGGCTGCGTAGGCGCATCCCGGCAGCCGTCATCCTCTGATCCCGTTCAGTGTTGCTCATGCTAGACCGGCGCGGCGTCGGCTCGCTCGGCGGTGGCTCGCGCCTCGTCACGGCTGAAATTGGTGCGCTCAGGCGCGATCAGCCACACCAGGCCGCCGAACAGTCCCACGATCAGGCCGCCAAGGCCGAGCAAAACCGATATTGCAAGCGCCTTGTCCGATGCGATCCCGGCGAGGCCGAGCGCGGCAACCATTGCGCCTTCTCGCACGCCCCATCCTCCGATCGAGATCGGAACCGCGGACGACAGAATGACAAGGGGAACAAGAACGAATGCATTGAGCGCAGACAGCGGCGCGTCGAGGCCGATCGCAAGGACGTAACAGGCTGCGACCGTGATCAGGTGGATGACTACGGCGGCCGCCATCAGCGTTCCGCGCCCTGCAGCCGCCAGCGGAGCCCTGACCAGCATCGCGAATTGCACGATCCCGGCCGGCAAGGCGGCGATCATGCGAGGTGGCCAGCGATTCAGCGTGAGCAGGCAGATCAGGCAGAAACACGCAACAGCGAGAACGACGATGATCGCTAACAGGAGCGAGTGATCGCTGAACCGTTGCAGCAGGAACGGCATTCCTGCCAATATGACGGCACCAAGCGCCAGCATCGCCAGAAAGCGATCGGCCACGATGCTGCCGATCGTTTGCGACCATTGCACGCCGTTTCGCCGCAGCATCCAGATCCGGACCGCGTCACCGCCCGCGGGCAGCACCTGATTGAAAAAGGTGCTGATGATGAGAATGCGCCAGCCGGGCAGCCAATTGAGCGGCACGTTCATGGCATGGAGGATCAGGATCCAGCGGTGGCAGAGAACGAAGGTCTGGCCGAACAGCAGCAGCACCGCAAGCGCCAGCATGTTCAAGTCGACGGTGAGAAGATCGGCCTTCAGGGACGACAAATCCTGGCCGTGCAACAACAATACCAGGATCCCGATCGACACTGCGAACTTGACCAAGGTAACGAGTGCTTTTGCGGGCGGCTTCATCGTCTGGTTTCGTCCTCGATCATTCGCGGGCGGGATCGTCGAGCAGCGAGTGTGGTCGAAATCTACCGTCGCGCCAGATGCTCCGCGGCGAGCGCGCCGGTCCTGGTGACGTAGTCCTGGACCTCGCCGGCACCGCCGCCATCGGGAGCCCAGTCCGGAAATACCGTGCGTGAGGGATCGAACGGGCCGGCGGTGGTTTCGTGGAACACCAGCCATTCCGAGGTGATCAGGATCGAGTGAAAAACCTTTTCCGGCATCCGGTAATAGCAGCGCTTGCCCTGGCCGTAGGGCGCCATCTCGAGCACGTCGCGAATGCGGCCGTCATCCTCGAAGATCACGACCTGCGCGGTACCCTCGATCACGTGAAACGATTCAGGTTTGCCGAGATGCTTATGGGGCCGGACATAGGCCTCGCGATGATGCACGATCAGCATCTCGTGCAGGTCGGACGCGGGATCGGGGTGCGTGCACAGCCGGCTGCGCAGACGCGGATTGCCGGCGGCGATGCGCTTCAGCTCCGCGATCGTGGCGTCGTCCGCCGTGACGATGGCGTCGTCCGAATAATACACTTCCGGATTCTGCGCCCGCAGCGACGTCGCCCGGCGCAGGCCGGCTTCACTCGAAGAAGATGAACCCATGGTCGCCCCGATAGCCGCATGTGTCGTAGATCCAGGCCCAGGTTTCCGGGCCGTGGAAGCTCAGGCAGGTGAGCTGCCAATACAGCAGGTTCGCCTTTTCGCGCTCGTTGCGGAACGATTCCACCATCAGATATTTCGAGGTGCCGCGTCCGACGCGTTCGATCTCCCGCACCGCGCGGAAGACGTCTTCGAGCGGAAGGTTGTGCAGCACGCCGAGCGATACCACGAGGTCGAAGCCGTGATTGGGGTAGGGGAGCTCGACGGCGCTGCCGACCTGGAGCTGCGGTCGCACCTCCTCCTTGGCGTTGGCGATGCCGTAGTCGGAGATGTCGATGCCGGCGATCGTGAGGTCGGGGACGAGCTGGGTGAACTCGTAGAGCAAATAGCCCTTGCCGCAACCGACATCGAGCACGCTCATGCCGGGCTTGATGCCGTAGCGATCGATCAGGGTCTGGGCGAGCGGGCGCCAGCGTCCGTCATAGCGATAGCCGCCATAGCCGTAGCGCCGGTCGCCGTCCCAATAGTCGCGCCCCCATTGCCGGGCGATGGTGGCGGATTCCGCCTTGTCGTGCTCGACCACGCGCTGAACGTAGTTGCGCCTGGTCGAGGCGTGCATCGGCTGGAGCAGGTTGATCTCGGTCATGGGGGCCAACCGGTCCGCGACATCGTCACAGGATGGTGGCGTATTTATTGACCAGCAGGATGTCCTCGACGGCCTGGATGTCCTTCTGCGACGACAGCGTGATTTCCTCGACGGCGGCGTGCAGGTCGCAGCCTTCACGCAGCACGCGGTCGTAGATCTCCCGTCGCCGTGCCTCGTCGGGCGGCAGCATGAAGATGCTGTAGAGGATGAGGCCATTCAGTCGGGGCAGCTCGTCCATGATGTCCTCGAGCACCATGTAGCTGCCGGGCATGATGTGCTCGACGGCGCTGAGCAGAAACTGCAGGTTCTTGCGCCGCGCGTAGTCGCGGATCACGATGTTCTGGACGTGCTGCGGGGTGCGGCTGCCGTTCAGCGGCCGGGCACCGATATAGCCACGATGGCCGGCTCGCTCAGCCATGGAAGCCTCCCGGCAACTTGTATTGCATGCCGACCCGCGTCGCCGGACGCAGCAGGATCGGCTCGAAGAACTCGCCGAAGCGCTTGTCCGCGTAGGGCGACATGATGCTCTTGAACCGGCAATTCATGCTCCAGCGCGTGCCGGGCTCCTCGTTGACGCGATTGCCGTGCATCAGGGTCTGGTTGAAGAGCATCACGTGACCGTAGGGAATCTCGATGAAGGTCGCGTGTGGCTGGATCGTCTTGTACAGCTCCTCGGCGCTGCGCAGGTCGGCCATCCGGTCCTGCATGTCGCTGTTCAGCGACGGCGGCAGCAGATACATCGCCTTGGTGTGGTGGACGTCAACCAGCGGCACCCACACCACGACCTCGAACGGCGAGTCGCCCGACCAGACGTCGGAATGGGTGGCGAGCAGCGACGAGCTGTCGCCGGGCATCTGGATGCTGAGATTGACGCGGCGCTGCATGCAGAGCTCGTTGCCGACGATGGTCTCGATCGTCGAGCGCGCCAGGCGGAAATAGGTCGGCCGGAACCACGCTTCGGCGTTGAGGCCGTTGAAGACGTGCAGCCGCAGGCCGTTGAGATCGTCCACGCTCACGCGCGTGTGGATGCTGTCGAGCATCGCATAGGGATCGTTGCTGTGCGGCAGCTTCAGATAGTCTGCCGCAAGCTCCGCGGCGCGCCGCTGGATCCGGTCGAGGCCTGCGCGATCGTCGGCCGGCGTGGTGACGAAGCCGTTGTCGATGAAGCGCTGCGCCAGCGCCTGCTCATCGGCCTGGAGGAAGTCCGTATCCGTCATGCAAAATACTCCCGGGCGGTCGCGCAGATATAGCTGATATCGGCGGCCGACAGGAACTGGTTGATGGGAAGCGTGAGGATCTGCTCAGCCTGCCGTTCCGTCACCGGGAACGCGCCGCGGCCTTGCCCGAGATGCGCCGCCGCCGGCTGCAAATGAATCGGGACCGGATAGTGAATGGCGGTCTCGATGCCCTTGTCGGCCAGGTATTTCTGGAAGTCGTTGCGGCGGTCGGTCTGAACCACGAAGGTGTGGAAGGTATTGAACTCGATGTTGCGGCAGGGCGGAATGAACAGAGGGAGCCCTGCGAGCTCGGCGCGGTATTGCGCGGCGTTACGGCGCCGGCGTTCGATCACCGAGGGCAGGTGGCGCAGGCGAATGCGCAGCACCTCGGCCTGCAGCGTGTCGAGCCGCGACACGATGCCCCATTCCTGGACGTCGCTGCGGTTGATCAGCCCGTGATTGCGCAGGCGACGGATGCGTGCGGCCATCTCGGCGTCGGCCGTGACGAGGAAGCCGGCATCGCCGGCGGCATTGAGATTCTTCAAGGGGTGGGCGGAGAAGCAGCCGAATGTGCCGATGGTGCCGCTCATGCGGCCGTCATAGGTCGAGCCGATGGCTTGCGCGCTGTCCTCGATCACGGCGAGCGCGTGCTTGTCAGCAATCGCCATCAGCGGGCCCATGTCGGCCATGCGGCCCGTCAGATGAACCGGCATGATCGCCTTGGTGCGCGACGTGACGGCGGCCTCGACCGCGGCCGGGTCGATGTTCTGGTCCGGCAGCACGTCCGCAAAGACAGGCGTGGCGCCAACCGCGACGATGGCGGCGGTCGATGCCACGAACGAATTCGGCGGGGTGATCACCTCGTCGCCGGGACCGATGTCGAGCGCCCGCAAGGCGAGGATCAGCGCGTCGGTGCCGGAGTTCAGCGTCACCACATGGGGCGAGCCGAGATAGGCGGACAATTCCTCTTCGAGTTTTCCGACCGCCGCGCCGCCGATGAAGTCGCCGCGCTGGAATACGCCTTCCACCGCCTGCATGATCTCGGTGCGCTCTTCCTCGAACTGGGCGGGAAGATTGACGTAACCGATGCGCCGGCGGCTGGTGTCAGCGTCCATGGCAGAACTTCCTGACGGTCTCGATGACGCGATCCTGCTGGGCGCGCGTCAGATGCTGGTCGACGGGGAAGCTGATGACTTCCTTGGCGTGGCGGTCGGTGACCGGGAATGTGCCGGGCGCGTAGCCGAGATGCTTCAGCCCCTCCTGCTGATACAGCGGGATCGGGTAGTGGATCTTGGCCTCGATGCCGTTGTCCAGGCAGTATTGGTAGAGCTCGTCGCGGCGCTCGGCGAACACCATGTAGAGATGGTAGACGTGCTTCACGTTGGGCCGGCGCTGCGGAACGCGCAGGCCGGGCAGGCCGGCCAGGCCCGCGTCGTAATAGGCCGCATTCTCGATCCGGCGCCGCGTGATCTCGCCGGTCTGGCCGATCAGCCAGTTGCCGACGACGGCCTGCAGGGAATCGAGCCGCGAGTTGCATCCGAGGATCGAAATCTCGTCGCGGTTCTTCATGCCGTGGTTGCGGATCAGGCGCAGCTTCTCGTTCATGCCGTCGTCATTGGTGACGACCACGCCGGCATCGCCCCAGACGTTGAGGTTCTTGAGCGGATGCAGCGAGAAGCCGGCGGCGATGCCGTGGGTGCCGGAGCGCTTGCCCGCGAACTCCGACAGGATGCCCTGGCAGGCGTCCTCGACCACGGGGAGATTGTGGCGCTGCGCGATCGGCATCAGCTTGCCCATGTCGGTGACCTCGCCAGTCAGCTGGACCGGCATGATCGCCTTGGTCTTTTTGGTGATGGCGGCTTCGACCTGGTCGACGTTCATGCAGAAGGAATCGTCGCAGTCGACCAGCACCGGCGTGGCGCCGGTCTCCGCGATGGCGCCGACGGTGGCGATGAAGGTATTGGCAGCGGTGATGACCTCGTCGCCATGGCCGACGCCGAGCGCCTTGAGCGGCAGCTTGAGTGCGTCGGTGCCGGATCCGACGCCGATGGCGTGGCGCACGCCGATCAGTTCGGCAAAGCGTTTCTCGAATTCGGCGACGGGCTTGCCAAGGGTGAAGTCACCGGTCGCAACCAGCCGGCCGATCTCGGCCAGAATGGGCGCGGGGTCGGAGAATTGCTCGAGCAGATAGGAATATCGAACGTCGTACATGTGACCCGTCAGGTGGAATGGAGTTGAGGGGAGGATGTGCGCGACGCCGCGAGCGCGTGCTCGATCGAGGCCGCGATGGCATTGGGCGCGAGGCCGTGCTTCTTCAGCAGCGAGTCCTGCGAGCCGTAATTGTGCATGAAGCGGTCCGGCAGCGATAGCCGCAGCATCGCGGGCAGGCCCGAACCAAGCTTGTCGATCAGCGTCTCCGCGACAGCGCTGCCGAGGCCGCCGGAGGGCACGTGCTCCTCCAGCGTTGCCAGCAGCTTGATGCCGCGGATGGCCTGCAGCAGCGCTTCGGTGTCGAGCGGCTTCACCGTATGCATGTGCAGGATGCCGGCGCGGACGCCTTGCGCGGCCAGCAGGTCGGCAGCGGCGATGGCACGCTGGAGCATGATGCCGGTGGTCACCATGAGGACGTCGCCCGGCGGGCGCATCAGGATGGCCTTGCCGATCTCGAAGCCGTGCTCGGCCTTCGAGACGACGGCGTCGCCGCCCTTGCCGAGCCGGATGTAGATTGGTCCGGTCCAGTCGAGCGTCTTGTCCATCATGCGCGCGGCCTCGTCGGCATCGCACGGGCAGATCACCGTCATGTTCGGCAGCGCCCGCATGATGGCGATGTCTTCGATCGCCTGGTGGGTGGGGCCGAGCGGTGCGTAGACCAGCCCGCCGCCATTGGCGATCAGGCGCACCGGCAGATTGTGCAGACAGAGATCGACGGCGACTTGCTCGTAGCAGCGGCGGGTGAGGAAGGTCGCGATGGTATTGACGTAAGGCACGAAGCCTTCCATCGCGAGACCGGCCGACATGCCGATGATGTGCGCTTCCGAAATGCCCTCGATCAGATGGCGCTTCGGAAACTCCTTGCTCATCGCACGCAAGGTGCCGGCGCCGGGATCGGAGCCGATATAGAGCACACGCTCGTCGCGCGCGGCGAGCTTGTGGACCATGTTCATCGCGGTGTTGCGCATGGGGAGCCGATCAAAAATCGCCGACGGCGACGCGGATGGCGTCGAGTTCGCTGTCGGACAGCTTGTTCTTGTGATGCCAGTCGGCGTTGGATTCCGCGGGCGGCAGACCCTTGCCTTTGACGGTATGGCAGATCACCGCGGTAGGCTTGCCCGGAACGGCCGGGACCTGCTTCAGCACGGTGCGCAGGGCGCCGACGTCGTGGCCATTGAGCTCCTGCACGGCAAAGCCGAAGCTGCGCCATTTGTCCGCGAGTGGCTCCAGCGGCAGGACGTAGTCGGTGGGCCCGTAGCTCTGGAGCTTGTTGTAGTCGATCATCGCGACGAGGTTGTCGAGGCCGTGCTTGGCCGCGCCCATGGCGGCCTCCCACACCGATCCCTCGTTGATCTCGCCGTCGCCGAGCAGCACGAAGGTCCGGTAGCTGCGCTCGCGCATGCGGGCGGCGAGCGCGAGGCCGACGCCGATCGACAGGCCGTGTCCGAGCGCGCCGGTCGACGCCTCGACACCCGGCACCATGCCGTATTCGGGATGTCCGCCCAAAATACTGTCGGAGCCGCAAAAGCCGTCCAGCTCCGACAGCGGGAAGAAGCCGCGGTCGGCCAGCAGCGCATAGAGCGCCAGACAACCGTGTCCCTTGCTGAGGATGGCGCGGTCGCGTTCGGGATCGCGCGGGTTCTGCGGGTCGATCCGCAGCACGTCGTCGTAGAGCACGCGGACCATCTCGATCAGCGACAGGGCAGGACCGACATGGCCGCGTCCGGCCGAACGGACAGAACCGAGGACCAGGCGGCGCAAATAGAGACTGCGCTCGTCCAGCGTGCAGGTGAGGGCGGCTTCAGCGTGGGGTGAGATCTGGATCACGTTGGCAAATCGTTTGATGAAGCCGGCGGGCTTTGTCGAGCTGACCGGCAAGGCGGACCGTCAGATCGCCACCTTGCGCAACCAAGGCGCGCCGGGAGCGGCTTTCGGGCAAATAAGCATTCAGGACAATCAGGCACCAGATCGCCCCGAACACAGGATACAGTACGTCACGGCGGATCGCAAACGCGTCATCCCCGGCTTCGAAGGCGCTCGAGAGCCGTTCGATCAAGCGATTCGCGCTCGCCTCGGGCAGATCGCTGCCGGGGTGAATCGCGGTGTCGGACACCAGCTTGACCGGGTCGTCCCAGCCGAAATATTCGAAGTCGATGAAGCGCAGCCTGCCGTCTCGGCCGCGCAGCGCATTGTGCAGTCCGAAATCCGACGGGCTCAATGCGCGATGCGCGGGCAAGAGGTCCGCGGCAGGATCACGCCCCAGTTCCGCATAGCGCTGGCGGAGCCGCTGAATGGCGGCGGCAGTGCTGGGAACCAGGCTGCCGTCGACGAAGGTGCGCAAGTCCGGATGATCGTCGGAGGCCCGCCTCAGTCCGTCCAGGCGCTGCTCGTACTGGGCGATGGCTTCCTCGGGTGAAAAGATGCTGGCTGACGCGTTCCTCAGGGTGCGCGCACCTTCGGCGTTGCGCAGCTTCTGCAATTCGATCAGGAAATCGGCCAGCTGGTCGGCGTCGTCGTCCTGGGGATGCAGCACCGCCGCGTCGCCGTCGAACCATTGATACAGTGCGCAGAACGCATCGGCGTCCTTTGCGATCGGCTGCGGCGTCGAACTGATGTCGTGGCGCGACAGAAATGCGAGCGCGTCATATTCCTGTCCCAGGCGGTCGCGTCCGTCGGACGGATAATGCTTGAGGGCGAGGGGCGGACCCTGCGCCATCTCCAGCCGAAACACCCTGTTGTTGCCGCCGGATCGCGCCGGCTGGGCGGCCGCGACCCGGGCGCCCGCCAGACGGCTGCCGATCGCCATCGCCTCCGCTGCGCCGATGTCGGGCTCGCTCATGCCGCAAACACCTCGTCGCGGATGCCGGCCCATGTCGCGATCGGTTTGCAATGTTCGGGGTGCGGGGTCTGCGAACGCGTGAACAGGATCGATCGCGTGCCCTTCGGGAAATGCGGCTGCTCGAACACCTCGACGAGATCGTCGATGAAGATGTTCAGCCCCAGGCTCGCGAGCCTGTCGACCTTGGCGGCCATCGTGTCCTCGAAATAGACATCGCCGGTGGCCAGCGCCGCGTCGGCAGCGTCGATGAGGCCGGCACCACGCAGCCAGCCGCGTGCGGCCTCGCGCAGGTCGGTATGGTCGGGGTCCTGATGACCGAATCGGGTCTTGTGGCTGACGATGTAGACCTTGGCGCCGGCCTGTCTGCACGCAACCAGGAATTCGCGAACGCCCGGATAGATCTCGGCGCCGCCAATGCCCTTGCCATAGACGAAGCCTTGAAGGCCTTGCCAGGCGAGCTCGCCGCCCGTGCGGGATCGCAAGAAATCCCGCACATCGTTCTTCAGCCCGTCCCAGCCCTCCGGCACCAGGTCGCGCTGACGCGCCGCGGCGGCAAAGACCTTGTCGTAGCAGATGATCGTGTTGTCGAAATCGATGCCGATCCGCACGCCGCTCACTTCAGGCTGATGTTCTGCATCATCTTGATGTTGAAATACCGGGGATCGTTCAGCGAGTTCGGCAGGCGGCCGGACCTGAAGGCGTCCACCAGGCCGGACACGGCCTGCTCGATCGTGTGCGTCGGTGCAAATCCGAGCTCGCGGCGGATCTTCTCCGAGGAGACGTGGTAGGAGCGAAGATCGTCGGTCGACTCGACGGCGACCTCGACGTTGTTTCCGACCACCGATTTGACGATGTCGGCGATCTTCATCAGCGAGTGGTTCTCGTAGCCGATGTTGTAGGTCTTGCCGTCGATCTTCGCGTCATCCTGCTGCAGCAGGAACAGGTAGGCCGCCGACATGTCCTGGATGTGCAAATTGGGCCGCTTCTGCGTTCCGCCGAACACCCGGATGCGGCCGGTGTTGACCGCGAGGTTGGTCAGGATGTTGACGACGACGTCGAGCCGCTGCCGCGGTGCGTAGCCGCAGACGGTGGCGGGACGAACCGTGCAGGTGACGAAGCCGGAAGCGGCCTCTTCGGCGAGGTCGGTCTCGCACATCGCCTTGAACTTGGAGTAATCCGTGAGCGGCTCGCAGGACAGTTCCTCGGTCACTTCGGCCTCGTCCTTGATGCCGTAGACGCTCGACGAGGAGGCGTAGATGAAGCGCTTGATGCCGGCCTTTTTGGCGGCGCGCACCATCGGACGGAAGCAGTCGTAGTTGATGGACTTGCCGAGCCCCGGATCCAGCTCGAACGAGGGGTCGTTGGAGATGCAGGCGAGGTGGATCACCGCATTGTTGCCGCGCATCGCCTCGTTGATCGCCGCCTCATCGCGGATGTCGCCCTTGATCAGGCGAAGGTTCGGATTGTTGCGAACCGCGTCGAAGACATCGTCACCGTACATGAACAGGTCGAGCACCGTGACCTTGTGGCCCGCTGCCAGCAACTGGGGAACCAGCACGCTGCCGACATAGCCGGCGCCACCGGTGACCATCACGTTCCATTTCTGATCAATCACTGTCGTTCTCCAGATTTCCGGTTCGCGTCACTTCAACAGCGCGGTGACGAATTTGACCAGCGGCGCCTTTTCGACCGAGTTGCGGTGACCGACGATGCCGACCTTGATCGCGCCCGCCGCGTTGCCGATGAAGGCGACGTCCTCGATATTGCCGCCGGCCGCCACCAGCGGTGCCGTGATCGTCAGGAAGGCGTCGCCGGCACCGACCGTGTCGACGACGGTCTTGGTGAAAGCGGGCACGCGCGCGACGCCGGTCTTCGACGAGAAGGGGTAGCAGCCGAAGGAGCCGTGCGTGATGATCATGTTGTCGCAATCGATCTTGTGGTGCAGGCGGTCCTCGATCACCGACGCGATGTCGCTGAACTTGTCGGTTGCAGCCAGCCGCGCTTCCGGCGCGTCGATGCAGACGTAGTCGGCCTTCGGATACTTCGTGATCAGATTGTAGCCGTGGTTGCCGCTGTTGCTCTGGGCGTTGACCGCCAGGAACTTGGAGTTCGCGATCAGCGCGTCGATGGTGCTGGACGCGATCATGCCGTGACCGAAATCGGTGACGATCACCACGTCCCCGCCACGAACGCGCTCGGCGGTGATCCGGTCGATCTCCTTGCGCTCGGCCTCGTCGAGCGGCGTGTCGTCCATGGTGTAGACTTCGAACAGCTTGTGCAGATAGCCCATCTCGACGTAGCGCAATTTGCGGGTCGTCGGACGGCCCTGAATGCGGATCGGCGTCAGCGTGACATTCGGGCGGACATGCGCGCGAATGAACTCTTCGGGGTAGTCGTTGCCACCCAGCGTCGTGACGATCTCCACCGACTTGCAGAAGCTCGCGACGTGATTGGCCGCGGCAATGACGCCGCCGGCAAATTGTTCGCCATTCTTGAGCAGGGTGGCGACGATGTTCTCCTTCGAGGCCTTCCCGAGCGCCGTGACGTACTGGTATTCGTCGATGATGGTATCGCCGACCAGCACGACGTGCATGTCCTGGATCTTGTCGATCAGCTTCAGCAGGCGCTCGGCGCCGCCGCCTTCGCGCACCTTCTGGAGGTAGTCGCGCAGCGGGGGATCGTAGATGTCGAAATAGCGGTTCAGCAGCGATGACGAGCTGAACGTGACGTCGCGCGTGAAGACGATTCGTCCGCCATGACGTTCGACGACCTCGCGCTCGGTGGCGATCTTGCCGGTGACGTCGTCCTCGGGATTCTCGTAGTCCGAGCCCTTCACGTAAGTGTCGGGGCGCACGGCGTCGAGGACCGGCTCGGCACTGGAGGTCCGGTTGATGCCGACCCAGTCGACCGTGCCGAGCGCGGCCAGCATCTCGGCGCGCATGTTCTCCGGAAAGATCGGCCGTCCCGGCCCCTTGTTGACGAAACGGTCGGCGGTGATGGTCACGATGACCACATCGGCTTCGTTGCGCGCCGCCAGGATGTGCCGGACGTGGCCGAGATGCACCAGATCGAACACGCCGTGGCAGAGCGCGACGGTCAGGCCCTTGGCTTGCGCGGCGCGCGCGATCTCGCCCAGTTCCTCGATCGTCTTGATCTTGTCGTGCGGTGCCGGATGACCGGTCGGCTTGTCTGTCGCAGCATTACCCATGTGAATTACCTAAAGCGCCGGCAGGTCTCAGAGGGCCGGTCCGAAATGATCGACTCGCAGCAACGATATTCGGCGAGCCTGTTCAAGAGCTTGCCTTCTGCGGCGAGCCGTCGTCGTCACCGAGATATTTGAACCAGTCCTTGGTGGCGTCGGCGATCTTGTCGACCGTCCACAAGGGCGCATCCTTGTACTGATCCATCGATTTCAGCATCGTCGCGACGCCGTCCTCGAATTTCACCTTCGGCGCCCAGTTCAGGACCCGCTTGATCTCGGTGATGTCGGCATAGGTGCAATCGGGCTCGCCCGGACGCTTGGGAATGTGGACCTTGTCGCCGCCGAGAAGCTCGACCAGCCGGTTGACGCTGTAGGTGTTGTCCGAGCCGACGTTGAAAACCTCGTGCGAGATATCGGAGCGCGCGGCGGTGACGAAGGCGTCCGCGACGTCGCTGACGAAGGTAAAATCGCGCGTCTGCTCGCCGTCGCCGACGACCGTGAAGGGCTTGCCGGCGAGCTTCTGCGCCATGAAGACGCCGAACACGGCGCCGTAGGTGCCCGTGGTGCGATGCCGCGGCCCGTACACGTTGAACAGGCGCAGCGCCAGCGCGGGAAGCTTGTAGACCTGGCACCAGTGCATGACGCACTGCTCACCGAGATTCTTGGTGAGCGCGTAGGGATACATCGGCCGGATCTCGGCGCTCTCGGGGGTCGGATAGACGTCGGGAATACCGTAGCAGGACGACGACGCGGCGTAGACGAAGCGCTTGGCGCCCGCGTGGCGCGCCGCTTCGAGAACGTTGACCGTGCCGTCGACATTGGCACGATGATACGGGATCGGCGACTCGATCGAGGGAACGATGTCGGCCAGCGCCGCGAGATGGAAGACCCAGTCGATGCCGTGGAAATACGGCTTGATCTGCTCGAGGTCGGTGACGTCGGCCCGCACGACCTTCAACTGACTCGAGCCAGCGCGTGCGGCCAGATTTTCGGGGCGCCCGATGACGAAATTATCGAGCGCAATGACCTCGTGGCCGTCGTCGAGAAGACGATCGACGAGGTGACTTCCGATGAACCCGGCGCCGCCAGTAACGATGCATTTCATGAGGAACATCCGTGTCGCGAATGCCCAGCGAAACAGGCCCGCCAATGGTGAGTGAAACCCGAAAGCCGACTACCAGCCGCTCGCTGACTTTGCAAGTATTATACCTTTGCAATCCTTGGTAATAGCCGGTATCACCCGGACATGTTGCAATCGAGCCGCCAACCTATGCCCGCTCTGTCCGTCGATCCCGATCACAAGGCTTTCCTCGACGATTACGTGGGGCGCCTCCATCGCGCGACGGCGATCGACGACGGCGTTTTCGCCGCGATCTCCGCCACCCGCGCCATCTGGTTGCGGGCGCGCGAGCAGGGCGGCCGCGTTATCTTTATCGGTAACGGCGGCTCGGCCGGCATCGCCTCGCATCTGGCGATCGATCTGGCGAAGAACGCGTCGGTGCCTGCGCTCTGCTTCAGCGACGCGAGCATGATGTCGTGCCTTGCCAACGACTACGGGTTCGAGGACTGGATCGCGCACGCGGTGCGGCTGAGCGCCCGTGCCGGCGACTGCCTCGTCGCGATCAGCTCGTCGGGGCGTTCGAAGAACATCCTCAACGCGGTTGCGCAGGCGCGGGCGATGAAGCTCGACGTGATCACGCTGTCGGGCATGAACGCGGACAATCCGCTGCGCAATCTCGGCGACGTCAACTTCTTCGTCGACAGCCGCAGCTACAACATTGTCGAGACCACGCACCAGTTCTGGATGATGGCCGCGATCGACCTCGTGATCGGTCGCGCGGAATATCCGGCATCCTGAGGCGGGCATCCGATGCAGTCGCGGTTCAAACAGGCGGCCCTGTTTTCGATAAAGCTGCTGCTGTCGATCGCGGTGCTGGTCTACATCGCGCGCGGCCTCGATCTTCAGCGGTTGCGCAGCCACCTCGTCTCGGTCGATCCTTTGCTGTTCGTCCTGGCGCTGTCGTTGATTTTCTTCCAGACCTTCGTGCTCAACGGCCGGTGGGAGCTGATTATGCGCGCGCTCGGCGTGTCGCTGGACTGGCTTGCGGGCTGGCGGATCCTGATGATCAGCCTCTGGTTCAATCAGGTGCTGCCGTCCTCGGTCGGCGGTGATGCGGTGCGGATGTGGCTGCTGCGCCAGCGCGGCGTGGAGTGGCCGGAGGCGGTCAAGGGCGTTGCGGCCGACCGTTTCACGGCGTTGATCGGGCTGATCGCGCTGATGGTGGCCGGATTGCCGTTCCTATTGTCTCGGGTGTCCGATCATGCCGCGATTCTGGCCATCGGCGGGCTGACGCTGGCCGGCGTCGCCGGCACCGTGATTCTGTTGACGCTCGACAGGCTGCCCAAGCGCCTCATTGCCCATCGGGCGATCGCAAGCTTCGTCCGGTTCGGAGCGCTGGTCAGGTTTCTTCTCCTGCAGTCGGAGCGCCGCGCTTTGCTGTTCGGGTCGGCGCTGCTCATCCATATCGTGACCGCGGCGGCGTGCTTTGCCCTGGCGCGCGGTGTCGGAGCACAGCTCTCGGTGGTGGACGCCGGCATCCTGATTCCGCCCGTGGTGCTGTTGACGGCGGTCCCGATCTCGATCAGCGGCTGGGGTGTTCGCGAGGGGGCGATGGTCGCCTGCCTCGGTCTGGCGGGTGTCCCCTCCGAGGAAGCGCTGTCGGTTTCGCTGCTGCTGGGTGCCATCAGCGTGATCATCGGGCTCGTCGGCGGCGCGATCTGGCTGGCAAGTCCCGAGCGCGGATCGTATTCAGCGGACAAGGCCGCCAAGGCGGCGGAGGAAGCTCCCGGCTACGACGGGCTGGGCAAGGAAGTCTCGAGCCACCCATGACCCGCTTGAGCCCGTTGCTGGCGGTCTGGTCTTCACGGGGTGGGATTGCCTCACCCGATCGCGTATCTCATTTTTCGGTTCCACGATGAAAAATCTGTTCTACGTTCGCCACACCTGCCGCCTCTGTCATTCGGACAAGCAGGAACTGGTCGTCCCGATGGCAGGCATGCCGATCGGCACGCCGAACTTCCAGGTCCCGGACGCCAGCGTCGATGATCCGGTGTTCCGCGCCGCGGTGCCGATGGCGCTGCATCTGTGCAGGGATTGCGGCCATCTCCAGATTCTCCATGTCGGCAATCCCGAGATCCAGTACCGCAACTACGTCTACACCACCTCGCTCTCGCTCGGCCTGCGCGAGCACTTCGCCGGCTACGCCAACGACGTCGTCAGCCGCTTCGGCATCGCGCCGGGCTCGCTGGTCGTCGAGCTCGGCAGCAACGACGGATCGCTGCTCGGCTACTTCAAAGAGCGCGGCATGCGGGTGCTGGGTGTCGATCCCGCCGTCGATATCGCCAAGCGCGCGACCGAGGCGGGGATCGAGACCATCGGTGATTTCTTCACCGATGCCATTGGTCACCGCATCCTGCAGAGCCACGGTGCGGCGAGCGTCGTGATCGCCAACAACATGATCGCCAATGTCGACAATCTCGATCCGCTGGTGATCGGGGTTCGCGACGTGCTCGCGCCGGACGGGCTGTTCGTCTTCGAAACGCAATATGGCGTCGACGTCACCGAGAAGAACCTGCTCGACACCGTCTATCACGAGCATCTGTCGTATTTTAACATCAAGCCGCTGATCCGTTTCTTTGCCCGGCTCGGCATGGAGCTGATCGACGTCCAGCACATCTGGACCAAGGGTGGCTCGATCCGCGTCACCGTGCAGCGCGCCGGTGGCGCCAAGAAACCGTCGGCCGAGGTCGCGCGGTTCGTCGCCGAGGAAGAGCGGCTCGGCGTCGATCAGCCGGCCTATTATGGGCCCTATGTGAAGCGGATCGCCGCGATTCGCGACGAGCTGGTCGCGATGGCCGATGCCGCCCATGCGCGCGGGCAGCTTGTTGCCGGCTACGGCGTCTCGGTCGGCACCACGACGCTGCTGCCGCAGTTCGGCCTGGAGAACAAGATCGACTTCCTGGTCGACGACGACCCCAAGAAGGGGAACGTGATGGCCGGCCCGGGTTACGACATCCCGATCCTGCCGCCTGCCGCCCTTTACGAGCGCAAGCCGGCTTTTGTCGTCGTCTTCGCCTGGCGCTACGTCGACCCGATCCGGGCCAAGCACGCCCGCTATTTCGCCGAGGGCGGAAAGTTCGTGGTGCCGCTGCCGGGCATTTCCATGGTCGACCGGGCCGACTGACGGTCTGCCGGGGCCGCCGCCCGCGAGGAGGGCGGCGGGGACCGCCCGGACGTGAGGGGCGCGCGGCGTGACCGGGTAACCCGTTGATTCGGATCGGCTCTGTTGGGGGCGTCCGGGCATCGGGGGTGGCTTGGCGGGCGCGGCGTGACCTTGACGTTTGGCCCCATCCGCAGTAGATACCCCGCACTCGCTGCCGGCCCGCTGAGATGCGGATATCCGGCGCGGCTTTGAAATCCCCGAACAATCGAGCCCGGTTTCCGGCTCATCCTTCGAGACAGAGGGCTGGGCCAACGGCGGCTGTTCGGATCCCTGAAATTCATTCGCGTCTGTCGACGGACGTTGGACATCAAAACGATGGCAGTCAGCCCGTTCAAGTTCTTGCAGGAAGTGCGCTCGGAGACCGCCAAGGTCACCTGGCCGACCCGTCGTGAGACCACGATCACCACCATCATGGTGTTCGTCATGGTCGCGGTGGCCTCGATCTTCTTCTTCGCCGCCGACCAGATCATCCGCGTCCTCATCACTTTCCTTTTGGGCATTCACTGATGGCTACAGCAACCGCTCAACTGTCCGACAAGCGCTGGTACATCGTCCACGCCTATTCGAACTTCGAGAAGAAGGTTCAGGAATCGATCCGCGAACAGGCTAAGCAGCGTGGGCTTGAGGATCTTTTCGAGCAGATCCTGGTCCCGACCGAGAAGGTCACGGAAGTGCGTCGCGGCCGCAAGATCGACGCCGAGCGCAAGTTCTTCCCGGGCTACGTGCTGGTGAAGATGAAGCTGACCGACGAAGCGTTTCACCTGATCAAGAACACGCCGAAGGTCACGGGCTTCCTCGGCGCCGAAAACAAGCCGATGCCGATTTCTGAATCTGAAGCCATGCGCATCCTGCACCAGGTGCAGGAGGGCGTGGAACGGCCGAAGGCGTCAGTGTCGTTCGAGATCGGCGAAAACGTGCGCGTGGCCGATGGCCCGTTCGCCTCGTTCTCGGGTGTGGTCGAGGAAATCGACGAGGCGCGCTCGCGGGTGAAGGTCGCGGTGTCGATCTTCGGCCGTGCCACGCCGGTCGAGCTGGAATTCGGTCAGGTCGAGAAGGTCTGACCGGGTGCTGTCATTGCCGGGCTTGACCCGGCAATCATCTGCTTCGTAACAAAGCACTTTACGAAGCGGGATGGATGCCCGGGTCAAGCCCGGGCACGACGAGAGTGGAGGCGGCGACGTCTCCGAAGAGGCCGTGGGAGGGAGAGGGCGGTTGCCAGCCGCATCCGACCCAGACCACGAACCTGAAACCGCCGGCCTGGCCGGCCCAACAGGAGTGATACATGGCAAAGAAAGTGACCGGATACCTGAAGCTTCAGGTCCCGGCCGGAGCGGCGAATCCTTCGCCCCCGATCGGTCCCGCGCTTGGTCAGCGCGGTCTCAACATCATGGAGTTCTGCAAGGCGTTCAACGCCCAGACCCAGAAGGAAGAGAAGAACACCCCGATTCCCGTCGTGATCACGATCTACGCCGATCGTTCGTTCACGTTCGAGATGAAGACGCCCCCGATGTCGTTCTTCCTCAAGCAGGCCGCCAAGATCCAGTCCGGCTCGAAGGCGCCGGGCCGTGACAAGGCCGGCAAGGTGACCAAGGCGCAGGTGCGCGAGATCGCCGAGAAGAAGATGAAGGACCTGAATTGCGACTCGATCGAGTCGGCCATGAAGATGGTCGAGGGCTCTGCCCGTTCGATGGGTCTGGAAGTGGCGGGGTAAACGGTCATGGCAATCGGAAAGCGTTTGAACAAAGCCCGAGAAGGTGTTGACCGCGAAAAGCTTTACCCGCTCGCGGACGCCATCAAGATGGTCAAGGAACGCGCGAAAGCGAAGTTCGACGAGACCATCGAGGTCGCGATCAATCTCGGCGTCGATCCGCGTCACGCCGACCAGATGGTCCGTGGCGTCGTAACCTTGCCGAACGGCACCGGCCGTACGCTCCGCGTCGGCGTGTTCGCCCGTGGCGCCAAGGCTGACGAAGCCAAGGCTGCGGGTGCCGACGTCGTCGGCGCCGAAGACCTGGTCGAGAAGGTGCAGAACGGCACGATCGATTTCGACCGCTGCATCGCCACCCCCGACATGATGCCGCTGGTCGGCCGGTTAGGTAAGGTGCTCGGCCCGCGTGGCCTGATGCCGAACCCGAAGATCGGCACCGTGACCATGGATGTCACCGGTGCGGTGAAGGGCGCCAAGGGCGGCTCGGTCGAGTTCCGCGTCGAGAAGGCCGGCATTCTGCAGGCCGGCGTCGGCAAGGCCTCGTTCTCCGAGGAGAAGCTGGTCGAGAACATCAAGGCTCTCGCCGATGCTGTCTCGAAGGCGAAGCCGGCCGGTTCCAAGGGCACCTACATCCAGCGCGTTGCGGTGTCCTCGACCATGGGCCCCGGCGTAAAGGTCGAGCCGAACACGATTCTCGGCTAAGTCCGGAAATTGCATGAGGCGGGGGGGCGGAATCGGGCGACCGATTCCGCCCCTCGTCGTTTGTGGCAGGGTTTGTGGCGGGCTCACCGGAAACAAGAACAATGGCTGACAAGGTCCTGATCTATTCGCGCTTTCCCAAGACGATGATGGCGCGTTTCGCCGAACGGTTCGACTTGCTCGACACCGGCGGCAAGCCCGCAGGCGAGGTGTTTCCGGCGGAGGAGCTTAGCGGCATCCGCGCGATGCTGACCGCAGGCGGCTCACCGCTCGGGGCGGAGGCGATGGACCTGTTCCCAAAACTCGGTGCCATCGTCTGCTACGGCACCGGCTATGACGGTGTCGACCTGACGGCCGCAGCAGCCCGAAACATCGCGGTCGGGCACAGCCCGGGCGCTAATGCGGCCTCGGTCGCCGATATCGCGATGACCCTGATGCTGGCGACGACGCGGCGGATCCTGATCGCCGACCAATATGTCCGCAGCGGCGACTGGGCGGCGTCGAAACAGTCGCCGATGATGCGCCCGCAGGCGGGCATGCCCGGCCGCCGCATCGGCATCTATGGCATGGGCGAGATCGGCCGCAAGATCGCGGCGCGCTGCGCCGCCTTCGAGAGCGAAATCGGCTATTTCAGCCGGACCAAGTATGATCTGCCCTATCAATATTTCCCGACGCTGGAGGCGCTGGCCGACTGGTGCAGTGTGCTGATGATTGCGGTCCGGGCTGGGCCCGACACCCAGCACGTCGTCAATGCGGACATCCTCAGACGCCTGGGCGCGGACGGCTACGTCGTCAATATCTCCCGAGGCTCTGTCATCGACGAGAAAGCGCTGGTGGCAGCTCTGACCGACAAGACCATTGCGGGGGCTGGCCTCGACGTGTTCGAGAAGGAACCGCACGCGCCGGATGCCCTGACCGCGCTCCCCAACGTCGTGTTCGCTCCCCATATCGGCGGCCACACCCTCGAATCGCACGTCGCCATGCAGAACTGCGTGCTGGCGAACCTGGCCGCGTTCTTCGAGGGCAAGCCGCTGCCTTACGGGGTCAAATCGGCCTGAATCGGTCCCCGTCGGCTAGGATCAAGCACCCAGGGCAACGGATTGGAACTGGTGTGAATTTTGCTCTTGGCAAGCAGGCTGCGAGCGGTTAAAGAACCGCTTCCGGACGTACCGGCCTCGGCTGGCGCGTTCGTGCACGCATTCAGAAAACCCGACAGTACAGGAGATCATTCCTTTTCAGGACGTCCGTGAGGATTTGCCCGAAAAGGAAGGAAAACCCGTCGGTTGGTGGAGTGCTGGCAGGGGTTAGGCGGTTCGCCGGCTAACCTTGTCCTGTCCAAGACTGCAGGCGCCCGCGGGAAATCTCGATTTCCCAACGGCTTAATCGCATGGCCTGCATAGACGGGTGAAGACCGGATTTCACTTCGCGTTCCGCCTTGAGGTGGTCGCGGAATGGGTTTGGTTCGGACCTCGACACGCCGTGGGCTCTTACGAGCTCCCGGAGGGCAGGCTTTGAATTGTCGTCTCGCCCGGCGCGTGTCCGATGGGTTTTGACCCGGAGGTTCAGGTTTTGGGTGGGGCGATGGGTGCAACCCGGCGGTCCCGCTTTTCGCGATGGCCGCCAACCGGAAAGAGCTTGCTGTGGAACGAGCGGCAAAAAAAGACGCGGTCGAACAGCTCAATGGGGTCTTCAAGACCACGAGCGTCGCGATCGTTGCTCAATATTCCGGCCTGACCGTTGCCCAGATGCAGAAGCTGCGGACGCAGATGAAGCAGGCTGGCGCCTCGGTGAAGGTCTCGAAGAACCGTCTCGCCAAAATTGCTCTTGAAGGCACTGACGTCGTTGCCATCGGTCCCATGCTGAAGGGACCGACCGTGATCGCCACTTCGAACGATCCGGTAGCGGCGCCGAAGGTCGCCGTCGAATTCGCCAAGGCGAACGAAAAGTTCGTCATCATTGGTGGTTCGATGGGAACGACCGTCCTGAATGTCGACGGTGTGAAGGCTCTTGCCTCGCTGCCGTCGCTTGATGAACTGCGCGCCAAGCTCGTCGGCCTTCTTGTGGCTCCGGCGACCAAGATCGCTCAGCTCGCCAACGCGCCCGCGGGCAAGCTCGCGCGCGTCATCCAGGCTCATGCCTCAAAGGGCGAAGCGGCCTGACGCCCTTCGCAAAACTCAAACCCGAACCAGACTTACATCTAAGGAAACTGAACAATGGCTGACTTGCAGAAGATCGTTGACGACCTCTCGAGCCTCACCGTGCTCGAAGCTGCCGAACTGGCGAAGCTCCTCGAAGAAAAGTGGGGCGTTTCGGCTGCCGCCGCCGTCGCCGTGGCCGGCCCGGCTGGTGGTGGCGCTGCCGCCGCTCCGGCCGAAGAGAAGACCGAGTTCACGGTCGTTCTTGCCGCCGCCGGCGACAAGAAGATCGAGGTCATCAAGGAAGTCCGCGCCATCACCGGCCTGGGCCTGAAGGAAGCAAAGGACCTCGTCGAGGGCGCGCCGAAGCCTGTCAAGGAAGGCGTGAACAAGGACGAGGCCGAGAAGCTCAAGGTCCAGCTCGAGAAGGCTGGAGCGAAGGTCGAGCTCAAGTAAGCGCCGCTTACGGGCGAGGTCTCGGGCGAGCGTCAGCGGGCCCGAGATCTTGGCATTCCTCCTCAACGAGGGGTCTGCCAGATGCAAAAGGCGTGCGACGGAACGTTCCGACGCAGGCCGATCACGGAAAATTGTGGGGATTTGAGGGGGCACCCCTCGAATCTCCACTATTGTCGCCCCATATCGGTTCGGCAGCACGAAAGCGCGGTGGGCAGGGATACCGGATTCCCTGTAAGCCGTTGGGAGAGCAAGCTATTTCGGGCTTTTTCAGTCCGTGAAGACGGTCGTTGTAACGGGCGGGCGCGCACCAGCGCCCCGCACGTCGTTTTGCGTTTTGAAGGTCTGAAGAACAGATTCAGGACATTCCGGCCTGAACTTGAGTCTCCGGCCCCCAAAGCGGGTTCGAAAAATTCAACCCGGGGAGCGGTGGTAGCCGCGTTCCGGAGGGCGCGCCCAGAGCGGGCGACGAAAATGAGAGGCCACGATGGCGCAGCAGACATTCACCGGTCGCAAACGCGTTCGCAAGTTCTTCGGACACATCAAGGAAGTCGCAGAGATGCCGAACCTCATCGAGGTTCAGAAGGCGTCCTATGACCAGTTCCTGATGGTCGATGAACCCCAGGGGGGGCGTCTCGACGAAGGTCTGCAGGCGGTATTCCGCTCGGTCTTCCCGATTTCCGACTTCTCGGGCACCTCGATGCTGGAATTCGTCCGCTACGAGTTCGAGCAGCCGAAATATGACGTCGACGAGTGCCGCCAGCGCGGCATGACCTTCGCGGCTCCGCTCAAGGTGACGCTGCGCCTCATCGTGTTCGATATCGACGAGGAAACCGGCGCGAAGTCGGTCAAGGACATCAAGGAGCAGGACGTCTACATGGGCGATATCCCGCTCATGACGATGAATGGCACCTTCATCGTCAACGGCACCGAGCGCGTCATCGTCTCGCAGATGCACCGGTCGCCCGGCGTGTTCTTCGACCACGACAAGGGCAAGACCCATTCGTCGGGCAAGCTGCTGTTTGCCGCCCGCGTGATCCCGTATCGCGGTTCCTGGCTCGACATCGAGTTCGACGCCAAGGACATCGTCTATGCGCGTATCGACCGTCGCCGCAAGATTCCGGTGACGTCGCTGATGTTCGCGCTCGGGCTGGACGGCGAGGCGATCCTGTCCACCTTCTACAAGAAGATCCTCTACAAGCGGACCAAGGAAGGCTGGCGCGTTCCGTTCGACGCCAACCGTTTCCGCGGCTACTCGACCGTCAACGACCTGATCGACGCCGATACCGGCAAGGTCGTGCTCGAGGCCGGCAAGAAGCTCACTGTTCGTGCCGCCCGTCAGCTCCAGGAAAAGGGGCTGAAGGCGCTGCGCCTGGCCGATGAGGAACTGGTCGGCAATTACATCGCCGAGGACCTCGTCAACCCGAAGACGGGTGAGATCCACGCCGAAGCCGGCGAGGAAATCACCGACAAGTCGATGAAGGTGCTCAGCGAGCACGGCTACAAGGAGCTGCCGCTCCTCGACATCGACCACGTCAATATCGGCCCCTACATCCGCAACACGCTCTCGGCCGACAAGAACATGACGCGCGAGGACGCGCTGTTCGACATCTACCGCGTGATGCGTCCGGGCGAGCCGCCGACGCTGGATTCGGCGCAGGCCATGTTCCAGTCGCTGTTCTTCGACGCCGAACGCTACGACCTCTCCGCGGTCGGCCGCGTCAAGATGAACATGCGGCTCGACCTCGATGCGCCCGACACCCAGCGCACGCTGCGCAAGGAAGACATCCTCTCCGTCATCAAGACGCTGGTGGATTTGCGCGACGGCAAGGGCGAGATCGACGACATCGACCATCTCGGCAACCGCCGCGTGCGCTCGGTCGGCGAGCTCATGGAGAACCAGTACCGCATCGGCCTGCTGCGCATGGAGCGCGCGATCAAGGAGCGCATGTCCTCGGTCGACATCGACACGGTCATGCCGCAGGACCTGATCAACGCGAAGCCGGCGGCTGCCGCCGTGCGCGAGTTCTTCGGCTCCTCGCAGCTCTCGCAGTTCATGGACCAGACCAACCCGCTCAGCGAGATCACCCACAAGCGCCGCCTCTCGGCGCTTGGACCGGGCGGTCTGACCCGCGAGCGCGCAGGCTTCGAAGTCCGCGACGTGCATCCGACGCATTACGGCCGCATCTGCCCGATCGAGACGCCGGAAGGCCCGAACATCGGCCTGATCAACTCGCTCGCGACCTTCGCGCGCGTGAACAAGTACGGTTTCGTCGAGACGCCGTATCGCAAGGTCAAGGACGGCCGCGTCACCGACGAGGTCGTGTACCTCTCGGCGATGGAAGAGGGCCGCTACACGGTCGCGCAGGCCAACGTGCCGCTCGACCCGAAGGGCCGTTTCACCGAAGACCTCGTGGTCTGCCGTCATGCCGGCGAAGTCTTGCCGGTGACGCCCGACAAGGTCGACTACATGGACGTGTCGCCGAAGCAGCTCGTTTCGGTCGCAGCAGCCCTGATCCCGTTCCTCGAGAACGACGACGCCAACCGCGCGCTGATGGGCTCGAACATGCAGCGCCAAGCGGTGCCGCTGGTTCGCGCCGAGGCGCCGTTCGTCGGCACCGGCATGGAAGGCGTGGTTGCCCGCGACTCGGGTGCCGCGATCGCGGCGCGCCGCTCGGGCGTGATCGACCAGATCGACGCCACCCGCGTCGTCATCCGCGCAACGGAAGATCTCGATCCGACCAAGTCGGGCGTCGATATCTACCGTTTGATGAAGTACCAGCGCTCCAACCAGTCGACCTGCATCAACCAGCGTCCGCTGGTGAAGGTCGGCGACATCGTCAAGAAGGGCGATATCATCGCCGACGGTCCGTCGACCGATCTCGGCGAACTCGCTCTCGGGCGGAATGTGCTCGTCGCGTTCATGCCGTGGAACGGCTACAACTTCGAAGACTCGATCCTGCTCTCCGAGCGGATCGTGAAGGAAGACGTCTTCACCTCGATCCACATCGAGGAGTTCGAGGTGATGGCCCGCGACACCAAGCTCGGGCCCGAGGAAATCACCCGCGACATTCCGAACGTGTCGGAAGAAGCGCTGAAGAACCTCGACGAAGCCGGTATCGTCTACATCGGCGCGGAAGTGCGCGCGGGCGACATCCTGGTCGGCAAGATCACGCCGAAGGGCGAGAGCCCGATGACGCCGGAAGAGAAGCTGCTGCGCGCCATCTTCGGCGAAAAGGCCTCCGACGTTCGCGACACCTCGCTGCGCGTTCCTCCTGGCGTGCAGGGTACGATCGTGGAAGTGCGCGTGTTCAACCGTCACGGCGTCGACAAGGACGAGCGTGCGCTGGCGATCGAACGGGAAGAGATCGAGCGTCTGGCCAAGGACCGCGACGACGAGCAGGCGATCCTGGACCGCAACGTCTACAACCGTCTTGCCGAGCTGCTCGAGGGACGGCAGGGCATTGCCGGTCCGAAGGGCTTCAAGAAGGACACCAAGATCACCCGTGCGGTGCTCGAGGAGTACCCGAAGTCGCAGTGGTGGCTGTTCGCCTCGCCGAACGACAAGCTGATGGCCGAGATCGAGGCCATGCGGAAGCAGTACGACGAGTCGAAGAAGGGGCTGGAACAGCGCTTCCTCGACAAGGTCGAGAAGCTTCAGCGCGGTGACGAATTGCCGCCCGGCGTGATGAAGATGGTCAAGGTCTTCGTCGCGGTGAAGCGCAAGATCCAGCCCGGCGACAAGATGGCCGGCCGCCACGGCAACAAGGGCGTGGTGTCGAAGATCGTGCCGATCGAGGACATGCCGTTCCTCGAAGACGGCACGCATGCCGATATCGTGCTCAATCCGCTCGGCGTGCCCTCGCGCATGAACGTCGGGCAGATTCTCGAGACCCATCTCGGCTGGGCCTGCGCCGGCCTCGGCAAGCGTATCGGCCAGACGGTCGATGCCTATCTGTCGAAGCAGGACATCAAGCCGCTGAAGGAAACCTTGAAGAAGGTCTACGGCGAGGACGAGACGATCAAGTCGCTCAACGACAACGAACTGATCGAGCTCGGCCACAACCTCAGCCGCGGCGTGCCGATCGCGACGCCGGTGTTCGACGGCGCCAAGGAAGCCGACATCGAGGAGATGCTGAAGCTTGCCGGTCTGGACGCTTCGGGCCAGTCGACCGTCTATGACGGCCGCACCGGCGATGCGTTCGATCGCAAAGTGACTGTGGGCTACATCTACATGCTCAAGCTGCACCATCTGGTCGACGACAAGATCCACGCGCGTTCGATCGGTCCGTACTCGCTCGTCACCCAGCAGCCGCTGGGCGGCAAGGCGCAGTTCGGCGGCCAGCGCTTCGGCGAAATGGAGGTGTGGGCGCTCGAGGCTTACGGCGCGGCGTACACGCTCCAGGAGATGCTGACGGTGAAGTCGGACGACGTCGCCGGCCGTACCAAGGTGTACGAGGCGATCGTGCGCGGCGACGACACGTTCGAGGCCGGTATTCCGGAATCGTTCAACGTGCTGGTCAAGGAAATGCGCTCGCTCGGCCTCAACGTCGACCTGCACAACTCCAAGGTGGGACCGGCGTCGACGTCGGAAGCTGCCGAGTAACACGACCTGTCATGCCCGGCCTTCGCGGCCGGGCATCGGCGCCCCTTCCCAAGGCCTTGAGGGCAGGGCGCCCGCGCGAGTGATTTTCGAATTTGCTGCCGGAGGCGACCGGCACGCGAGGAGAAGACGATGAACCAAGAAATTATGAATCTCTTCAACCCGACGACGCCGGCTCAGGTCTTCGACCAGATCCGGATTTCGATCGCGTCCCCAGAGAAGATTCTGTCCTGGTCCTACGGCGAGATCAAGAAGCCGGAGACCATCAACTACCGTACCTTCAAGCCCGAGCGCGACGGCCTGTTCTGCGCCCGCATCTTCGGGCCGATCAAGGACTACGAGTGCTTGTGCGGCAAGTACAAGCGCATGAAGTACAAGGGCATCATCTGCGAGAAGTGCTCGGTCGAGGTCACGCTGTCGCGCGTCCGGCGCGAGCGCATGGGCCATATCGAGCTCGCAGCCCCCGTCGCGCACATCTGGTTCCTGAAGTCGCTGCCCTCGCGCATCGGCCTTCTGCTGGACATGACGCTGAAGGATCTCGAGCGGATCCTCTACTTCGAATATTACGTCGTGCTCGAGCCGGGTCTCACCGCGCTCAAGGACCGTCAGCTGCTGTCGGAAGACGAGTACCTGAAGGCGCAGGACGAGTACGGCCAGGACAGCTTCACCGCCATGATCGGCGCGGAAGCGATCCGCGAGCTGCTCAAGGGCATGGACCTCGAGAAGCTCGAAGCCACCTTGCGCCTCGAGATGCAGGAGACCGACTCCGACATCAAGCACAAGAAGCTCGCCAAGCGCCTGAAGATCGTGGAAGCGTTCCGCCACTCCGGCAACAAGCCGGAATGGATGATCATGACCGTGGTTCCGGTGATCCCGCCGGACCTGCGTCCGCTGGTGCCGCTGGACGGCGGCCGCTTCGCGACCTCGGACCTCAACGACCTCTACCGCCGCGTCATCAACCGCAACAATCGCTTGAAGCGGCTGATGGAACTGCGCGCGCCCGACATCATCATCCGCAACGAGAAGCGCATGCTTCAGGAAGCGGTCGATGCGCTGTTCGACAACGGCCGCCGCGGTCGCGTCATCACGGGTGCCAACAAGCGCCCGCTGAAGTCGCTCGCCGACATGCTCAAGGGCAAGCAGGGCCGCTTCCGTCAGAACCTGCTCGGCAAGCGCGTCGACTATTCGGGCCGTTCGGTGATCGTGGTCGGTCCCGAGCTGCGCCTGCATCAGTGCGGCCTGCCGAAGAAGATGGCGCTCGAGCTGTTCAAGCCGTTCATCTATTCGCGGCTCGACGCCAAGGGCCTGTCCACCACGGTGAAGCAGGCCAAGAAGTTGGTCGAGAAGGAGCGGCCGGAGGTCTGGGACATCCTGGATGAAGTCATCCGCGAGCACCCGGTGCTGCTCAACCGCGCGCCGACGCTGCATCGTCTCGGCATCCAGGCGTTCGAGCCCGTGCTGATCGAGGGCAAGGCAATCCAGCTTCACCCGCTGGTCTGCGCCGCGTTCAACGCCGACTTCGACGGCGACCAGATGGCCGTGCACGTTCCGCTGTCGCTCGAAGCGCAGCTGGAAGCGCGCGTCCTGATGATGTCGACCAACAACATCCTGCATCCGGCGAACGGCCAGCCGATCATCGTGCCGTCGCAGGACATCGTGCTCGGTCTCTACTACGTCTCGATCATGCGTGAAGGCCTGCCCGGCGAGGGCAAGATCTTCGGCGACATGGCCGAGCTCGAGCACGCGCTGCATGCGAAGGTCATCCACCTCCACACCAAGATCAAGTATCGGTGGCAGGGGATGGATGAGACCGGCAAGGTCTCGACGCGCTGGATCGAGACCACCGCAGGCCGCGTCATGCTCGGCAATCTGCTGCCGAAGAACCCGCGGATTTCGTACGAGATCATCAACAAGCTGATGACCAAGCGCGAAATCTCGGGCGTGATCGACCAAGTCTACCGCCACTGCGGCCAGAAGGAGACGGTGATCTTCTGCGACCGCATCATGGCGCTCGGCTTCTACAACGCGTTCAAGGCCGGCATCTCGTTCGGCAAGGACGACATGGTCGTACCGCACTCCAAGTGGAAGATCGTCGACACCACCCGTACGCTGGCGAAGGATTTCGAGCAGCAGTACAACGACGGTCTGATCACCCATGGCGAGAAGTACAACAAGGTTGTCGACGCCTGGTCGAAGGCCACGGAAGAAATCGCCAAGGCGATGATGAAGGAGATCTCCTCCACCAAGAAGACGGCGAGTGGAGCCGATGCCGACATCAACTCGATCTACATGATGGCACACTCCGGCGCCCGCGGTTCGCCGGCCCAGATGCGCCAGCTCGCCGGCATGCGCGGCCTGATGGCCAAGCCGTCGGGTGAGATCATCGAGACGCCGATCATCTCGAACTTCAAGGAAGGCCTCTCGGTGCTCGAGTACTTCAACTCGACCCACGGCGCCCGCAAGGGTCTCGCGGACACCGCGTTGAAGACCGCGAATTCGGGCTACCTGACCCGTCGTCTGGTCGACGTGGCGCAGGATTGCATCATCACGCAGAGCGACTGCGGCACCAAGCTCGGCATCAAGATGCGCGCCATCGTCGATGCCGGCACCGTGGTTGCTTCGCTCGGCTCGCGCATCCTTGGACGCACGGCCTGCGAAGACATCCGCGACAGCTCCGGCAAGGTGATCATCAAGCGCGGCACGCTGATGGAAGAGAGCCATCTGGACGCAATCCACCAGGGTGGCGTGCAGGAGGTGAAGATCCGTTCGGCACTGACCTGCGAACTCGTCAACGGCATCTGCGGCATGTGCTACGGCCGCGACCTCGCCCGCGGCACGCCGGTCAACCACGGTGAAGCCGTCGGCGTCATCGCGGCGCAGTCGATCGGCGAGCCCGGTACCCAGCTGACCATGCGCACCTTCCACATCGGTGGTGCGGCGCAGCTCAACGAGCAGTCGTTCGTCGAATCCAACTTCGACGGCAAGATCGTGATCCGGAACAAGGCCATCGCCCGCAACAGCGAAGGTCACCTGGTCGCGATGGTCCGCAACATGGTGATCGCGATCGTCGATGCCGACGGTACCGAGCGTGCGACCCACCGTATTCAGTACGGCGCGCGCCTGCACGTCGACGAGGGCGACATGGTCAAGCGGGGCCAGCGCATCGTCGAGTGGGATCCGTACACCCGTCCGCTTCTCACCGAAGTGGAAGGCGTCATCGGCTTCGAGGATCTGGTCGAAGGTCAGTCGATCACGGAAACGCTGGACGAGGCCACCGGCATCGCCAAACGCGTGGTCATCGACTGGCGCTCGACCCGCGGCGGCGCGGATTTGCGTCCGGCCATCGTGGTCAAGGGCAAGGACGGCAAGGTGCTCAAGCTCGCCCGTGGCGGCGATGCACGCTACATGCTGTCGGTCGACGGTATTTTGTCGGTCGACGTCGGAGCCAAGGTCAACCCGGGTGACATCCTCGCCCGTGTCTCGACCGAGAGCGCCAAGACGCGTGACATCACCGGCGGTCTGCCGCGGGTGGCGGAACTGTTCGAGGCACGGCGTCCGAAGGATGCGGCGATCATCGCCGAAATCGCGGGCACCATCCGGTTCGGGCGCGACTACAAGAACAAGCGCCGCATCTCGATCGAGCCGATGGACAAGACCGAGGAGGCGCGCGAGTACCTGATCCCGAAGGGCAAGCACATCCACCTTCAGGACGGCGACGTCGTCGAAAAGGGCGACTTCATCGTGGAAGGCAACCCGGCGCCGCACGACATCCTTGCGGTCAAGGGTATCGAGGAGCTCGCGGCCTATCTGGTCAACGAAATCCAGGAGGTCTACCGGCTCCAGGGCGTGCTCATCAACGACAAGCACATCGAGGTGATTGTCCGTCAGATGCTCCAGAAGGTGGAAGTCACCGACCAGGGCGACACGGACATGATCTCGGGCGAGCAGGTCGACAAGATCGAGTTCGACGCGCTCAACGAGAAGGCCAAGGAAGAGGGCAAGAAGATCGCCACGGGAACGCCGGTTCTGCTCGGCATCACCAAGGCGAGCCTCCAGACCCGCTCCTTCTTCTCGGCGGCCTCGTTCCAGGAAACCACCCGCGTCCTCACGGAAGCGGCGGTCAACGGCAAGGTCGATCCGCTCGAAGGTCTTAAGGAGAACGTCATCGTCGGCCGGCTGATTCCGGCGGGCACCGGCGCCTCCATGGCCAAGATCCGCGAAGTCGCCGTGAAGCGCGACAAGATGATCCTGGACGAGCGCGAGAAGCAGGCGGCGGTCGTGTCGCCTGCGCCGGAAGCGGAGCTTCCTGCGCTGCCTCCTGCGGAATGATCGTTCATCCGTAGGACTACCGAGGACAATGAGAAGGCCGGCGAAAGCCGGCCTTTTTGCTGCTTTGTTTGCCTGTTGCGATGCGGGATCAACCTTTGTTCATCTTTCCTTCAGGCGCAAAAGCGCTTGTGCTAAGGGAGCTTAGACCGGTGGATCCCGTGACGGGGGCAGCGCCGGAGACCACGGAACTAATATGCTTGATCTCGCAATCGTAGGCGGCGGTCCCGGCGGGCTGATGAGCGCCTGGTATCTCAAGAAGAAGCTCGGCGACCTCTGCCGCGTCACCATCTACGAGGCCTCCGATCGCCTGGGCGGCAAGATCGTCACCCGCAAGTTCGATTCGGCGCCGGCGATGTACGAGGCCGGCGTTGCCGAGATCTACGACTACTCGATGACCGGGCCGGATCCGCTGCGCGAACTGATCCAGCATTTCGGGCTGCAGACGATTCCGATGGATGCCGAGCAGGTGCAGTTCGGCGGTGAGCTCCTCAACGACGTGCCGGGCATGCGCCGCAGATACGGTGCCAAGACCGCCGCCGCGATCGAAGCGTTCCGCAAGCGCTGCGCCGATGCGATGACGCCGATGGAATATTACGAAGGCGTCGGCGCGCACGACAACGAGAACCCCTGGGCCTACAAGACCGCCGAGCAGGTGCTCGACGAGGAGGTCGAGGACGAAACCGCAAAGCGCTTCTTCAAGGTGATGGCGCGCTCCGACATCGCGACCGAGAGCCACAACACCAACGGCCTCAACGCGCTCAAGAACTATCTGATGGATGTCGACGGCTATATCGGCCTCTATTCCATCCAGAACGGCAACGAGCAGCTGATCGAGTGCCTGCAGTCGGAGGTCAATGCCGACATCCAGCTCAATCACCGCGTGCTTGCCGTCGGCAAGGCGCCGACCGGCCGCTACCAGCTCAAGATGATGAACGGCAAGGGACCGGAGACGCGCGACTTCGATCTCGTGCTGGTCTGCCTGCCGCATTCCTGGCTCGCCACCCTGGGGTGGGAAGGCGAACAGCTCCGCAAGTCGATGGTCAAGCACGTCTCCTACTTCGACCGTCCCGCGCATTATCTGCGCGTTTCGATCCTGTTCGACATGCCGTTCTGGGGCGAGAAGATTCCAGGCGCCTGGTTCATGTCGGAAGCCTTCGGCGGCTGCTGCGTCTACAACGAGGGCGCCCGCCACGACGTCGGCAAGCACGGCGTGCTGAACTGGCTGATTCCCGGTTCCGACGCGCTGGCCTTCGCCAATCTGTCGGACCAGGAGCTGATCGATGCCGCGCTGAAATCGCTGCCGGCCTCGCTCGGCGATGCGCGGTCGCATTTCATGGAAGGCAAGATCCACCGCTGGCTGTCGTCGGTGAACGCGATACCGGGCGGCCTGCCGGTGCGCGACGTCATGACCAATCACCGGCCCGACCCGAAGGAGCATCCCGGCATCGTGGTGGTCGGCGACTATCTGTTCGACTCGACGCTGAACGGCCTGCTCGACTCCTCGGATGCTGCGACCGACATCATCCTGACCGAGATGATGCGCCTGCGCCGCGCGCGCGCGCAGGACGACAAGCCGCTCTCCGACAAGATCGACCGTGACTATTTCGAGAATTATCGCGGCCTCGGCCCCTATCACGAGGCGTGGCGGCACTTCACCGATCCCGATTACCTCACCCGGCTGCTCGGTATCGTCTGGGGCAAGACGAAGGGCACCAAGCTGCTCGTCGCGGGCTCGGCCAGCGGCGAACTGGTCGGCGCGCTGCGCGACCGCGGCATCGATGCCTTTGGCATCGAGAACAACCGCGCCATCCACGCCAGGACGCCGAAGGCGCTGAAGAAGTACAACAAGCTCGGCTCGATCACCGACATGCCGTTCAAGGACGGCGCGTTCGACTTCGTGTTCGAAACCAGCCTTTGCCATGTTTCCCCGAAGCAGGTGGTCCGCGCGATCAAGGAACTGAACCGCGTGGTCAAGACCGGCCTCGTGTTCGGCTCTGTCACCTCGGACATGGCGCCGGCGCTGATCGACCGCTACGACCTCCTGCGTGGTGTCAAGAAACTCGGCACCTGGTGGGAATGGTCCGAACTGTTCTTCGGCAATGGCTTCGACCTCTCGATGCACCGCAAGGATTGCACCGATGCGCTCTGGGAGGCGACACTCGCCGCCAACAAGGGGCCGGGGCAGTGGTACGCCGACGCCGACAGCCTGCGCTATTCCTTCTTCGACAAGGTTGAGGACGACGAGGACTAGCCGCGGCGCGCTTGAATTCGCCAATTGTTTTGCCGAATTCATCATGATCGCATAGAATCGGTGCGATAGCGGCCTTCCGCTACGTCTTGCTTTCTCTGCGGTCATGCCGGCCGTCAGCATCGGTTGGTTTCATGGCATCCAAGCCTTCCTCGCCCGACAAACAGAAACTCGCCGCCGAAGAGGCGGCCGAGCGCGACGACAAGCTCGCCTTGACTGCCAAGCCGGACCTCGAAGACGACGAGGATGCCGAAGACGAGGAGGATGACGAGCTGGAGCTCGAAGACGACGATGAGGACGAGGACCTCGTCGTCTTTACCGCGCGCGAGGCCGCCGGCGCGCTCGCGACCATCGTCGGTTTCGTCAAGCCATTCCTGGCCAATTACAAACGTATGCTGTCATTCGTGGCGTTTGGCGTCTTCGTCGAGACGCTGTTCAACGTCATCATGCCGCTCAGCCTCAAATTCCTGATCGACGACGCGCTCGGCGAGGAGGACTTCCAGGCGCTCTACAAGATCCTCGGCGTGCTTGCCGTCGCCGGCATCTTCACCTCGATCGTCGCAGTCTGGTACGAGCGCTGGGACGCGCGGCTGGCGGCCTGCATCATCTCCGACGTCCGCAAGCGCCTGTTCGAGCACGTCCAGGACCTGCCGGCGGCCTATTTCGGCCGCACCAAGCGCGGCGAGATCCTGTCGCGCTTCTCCGTCGACCTCTCGGCCTTCGAAGGCTCGGTCAAGACGTTTGCCAACAGTGCCGCGCTGCCGTTTCTGGAATTGATCGCCGGCATCATCCTGATGGTGTTCCTGAACTGGCAGCTCGCAGCGGTCGCGCTGCTCGTGTTCCCGATCACGCTGATCGGCCCGCGGATCCTGACGCCGAAGGCGGTGCAGGCCAATTACGAGCAGAAGCTCAACGAGAGCGCGCTGCTCGGCATGGTGCAGGAGAACGTGGCGGCGCAGGCCGTGATCAAGGCGTTCAGCCTGCAACGGAAGATGTTCGGGTTCTTTACCTTCCGCAACCACGAGGCGCGTGACAAGATCGCCTCGGCCGCGTTCCTCTCGACCATGGTGGAGCGGACGGTCACCATCTCGGTGCTGATGCTGCACCTCGTGGTGCTCGCCATCGGCGCGTACCTGGCGACCAAGGGCCAGATTACCATCGGCACCTTCGTCACCTTCGAGAGCGCGTTCTGGGAAGTCTCCTACAACATCGCCCATGTCATGCATTTCATCCCGGTGTCGATCTCCTCGGCTGCCGCGATCCGGCACATGCAGGAGCTGCTGGACGAGCCGACCCGCGCCGCTGATCGCCCCGGCGCGCCCGATCTGCCGCGCATCACCAACGACATCACCTTCGATCACGTCTCCTTCCAGTACGAGGGGAGTCAGACGCCGGTGCTGGATAATCTCAGTCTCAAGCTCAATGCCGGCAAGCGCATCGCGATCGTCGGCCCCAGTGGCTCCGGCAAGAGCACGTTGCTCAACCTGATCCTGCGGCTCTATGTGCCCAACGAGGGTCGCGTCACCATCGACGGCGTCGACGTCCGCAAGGTGACGCTGGATTCGCTGCGCCGGAGCATGGCGGTGGTGTTCCAGGAGAACATGCTGTTCAACATGTCGATCCGCGAGAACATCCGGCTCGGCAAGGAGGGCGCGACCGACGAGGAAGTGGCGGAGGCGGCCAAGAAGGCCGAGATCCACCGCTACATCATGAGCCTGCCGCAGCGCTACGACACGCCGGTCGGCGAGCGCGGCGATACGCTGTCGGGCGGCCAGCGCCAGCGCATCGCGATCGCGCGTGCGATCATCCGCAATCCCTCTGTGCTGCTGCTGGACGAAGCCACCTCGGCGCTGGACCAGACCACGGAAGCCGCGATCAACCGCACGCTGCTCAAGGTCGCCAAGGGCCGCACCATGATCTGGTCGACCCACCGCCTGACCTCGGTGGTGGAGATGGACGAGATCATCGTGATCTCAGGGGGCAGGGCGATCGAGCGCGGCTCGCATGCCCAACTGCTCGCCAAGAACGGGACCTATCGCAAGCTGTGGAACGACCAGATCCACCAGCCGCATGGCGCGGCGGCCCACGCCTACGGAAGCGACGCTGATGAAGGCGATGAGGACGACCTCGACGAGGATGACGAAGACGAGGACGAGGAGGAGGAGTGACCGAGGAAGTTCGGCTCCCAATGGAACGCTCCTCCCAGCCGCCGCAATAAACCCTGGCTCGACCACGCCAAGAAGCGTGCCCAGCGCTGTGCCGTCCAGTACGGGCTCGTCGCGATCGAGACCGAGCGGAAGTCAAAGGCTTTCGCTGCCGCCCATTGATCGCAATCCCGCTTCACCGGATCGGCGTAGAAGGCGGCGACCTTGTCCGCATCCATCCCGTCAGAAGCCAGCCATTGCGGGATGTGGACATTGCAGAGCCGTTCGACGTCGGTGAACACCTTGTCGCAGCCGGTACCAGCGACCGGGCAGGAGGTCGCGAAGGCGTCGCCGACCAGCACCACGCCGGGCCGATGGCCGGCGTCATTCACATAGAGATCGACCGGACGGATCTTCAATTCGCCGGCGATCTCGAAGGGGCCGGTGGTGCGTTTCAGCCGGGGCAGGGCGGCGTCCAGCGTCTCGGCGGGCGCGCGGCGCAATTCGCGCAGCCAGGGATCGTTGAAGCCACGGTATACGAACAGATTGGCGCGCATCCGCGTGCCGATCGGAAACAGCGAGATGTAGGGAATGCGATCGCTCGGCCGCTCCGAGAAATAGGTCAGCGCCGGGAAGGCGAATGTCGGGCGGCCGACCGGGACGATGTCGAACCCGATGGAGATGGAATGGCAGGCGCTGATGACTTTTGGGGCGATGCCGAGCTGGTGGCGCAGGCCGACATTCAAGCCATTGGCGAGCACCACCAGGCGGGCTGAGATCGTCTCGTCATTGGAGAGCGCGATCCTCTGTCGCTCTTCGCTCGTCTCGACGGCTACGGCCTTGGCGCAGATGCGGTCGACGGAAGCGGGGATTTCGTCGCGGATGGCGTTGACGAGCGAATCGTAGAGGATGTTGAACTGCCGGCTCGGCGCCTTGTCGAGCAGGCGGCCGAAGCGGGCGATCCAGTTCTCGCCGGCAAAGGTCGCCCGGCGCAGTACTGATTCTGCGATTCCGGTCCTCGAGAATCGCCCAAGCTGCGCCTGGCCACTCAATTTCTCGACGCGAAAGTCTGCCGGATAGCTCTCATGCGGATCGATCAGGACGGTCGAAATGTCGGCCCGGCCGAGCATCGCGGCGGCGGTCGAGCCGGCCAATCCCCCGCCGATAATGGCAATGTCGGTGTACCGCATGGCGCTCATCCCTGCCGAAGGCCGCAGATTGACGCCTCAACAGGAAAAAAAGCCTTAGCTGTGGTTATAAAAGTACTTTTTACCCGGATATAATTATTCTCAGGCTGGCGAAGCGGTGACGACGTTCTTATATCGGAGCGAGGCGGCCAACGCGGCAAACAGCGATTTTGACAGGCTCCTGAAGCGCTTCTGACTGTCGTTTCGCCTTGACTTGATCGACTCTCACTTATAGAAAGCGCCTCACTTAACGACAGGCGGTGAGCATCGCCAGCGTCGGAACGGGCCACCCGTTAGATCCCCAAGGACTAGAGCCGTAAGGGATCGATCAAGACGGGCACCAACCTCGACGAATGCCGCTCAAACGCTGTCGATCATAGCTAGGCAATGCCAGTGCGACTTTAGGTCTCTTGAGCACGTCCTCTTGAGATCGAATTCGGATGCATGACCTCAGTGCGCGGGCCGCGGCATTATGCTGACCGGCCCTGATACTGCGGTCCTCTGTGGCGTCGAAGCGCTTTCCGCCCGTTGATGGGGCGGTTGGCGCGATTTCGCTTTGTGCGGATTGTTCCGCGCGAGGTGACCCGGTCGGGCGGGGTGCTCGAAAGAATTTGCGGCCCTTTCAATGGGCCGCGGCAAGACAGCGGATCCGCGAGGGGCCGCGATAACAAAGGGTAAGGCCAGGATGCCGACGATCAACCAGCTGATCGCTCAACCGCGTGAAGTGCAGAAGTCGCGCAAGAAGGTGCCGGCGCTGCAGCAGTCGCCGCAGAAGCGTGGTGTTTGCACCCGCGTCTACACCACGACCCCGAAGAAGCCGAACTCGGCGCTTCGTAAGGTCGCCAAGGTGCGCCTGACCAATGGCTTCGAGGTGATCGGCTACATCCCGGGTGAGGGCCATAACCTTCAGGAGCACTCGGTGGTCATGATCCGCGGCGGTCGCGTCAAGGACTTGCCCGGCGTGCGCTACCACATCCTCCGCGGCGTTCTGGATACCCAGGGCGTCAAGAACCGTAAGCAGCGTCGTTCGAAGTACGGCGCGAAGCGTCCGAAGTAAGCGGGAACCAGCTCCATGTCTCGTCGCCACTCAGCGGAAAAGCGCGAAGTCCTTCCGGATCCGAAGTTCGGGAACATCATCGTCACGAAGTTCATGAACTCGGTGATGTACGCCGGCAAGAAGTCGGTTGCCGAAGGCATCGTCTACGGTGCGTTCGGTATCATCGAAACCAAGACCAAGCAGAACCCGCTCGGCGTGTTCGAGCAGGCACTCGAGAACGTCATGCCGACGATCGAAGTGCGCTCCCGCCGCGTCGGCGGCGCGACCTACCAGGTTCCGGTCGAAGTTCGTTCGACCCGCCGCCAGGCGCTGGGCATCCGCTGGCTGATCTCGGCTGCGCGTGACCGCAACGAGAAGACCATGACCGAGCGGCTCTCCGCTGAGCTGCTGGACGCCTCGAACAACCGTGGTAACGCCGTCAAGAAGCGGGAAGACGTGCACCGGATGGCGGAAGCCAACCGGGCCTTCTCGCACTATCGCTGGTAACGGCGAAACACGGAATCTAAGGAACACTCAATGCCCCGCGTTCATGCCATAGAGAATTACCGCAACTTCGGTATCATGGCGCATATCGATGCCGGCAAGACCACGACCACCGAGCGCATCCTTTATTACACCGGCAAGAGCCACAAGATCGGCGAAGTGCACGAAGGTGCCGCGACGATGGACTGGATGGAGCAGGAGCAGGAGCGTGGCATCACGATCACCTCGGCTGCGACCACCGCGTTCTGGGCCGGCAAGCGCCTGAACATCATCGACACCCCCGGCCACGTCGACTTCACCATCGAAGTCGAGCGTTCGCTGCGCGTGCTCGACGGCGCCGTCTGCGTGCTCGACTCGAACCAGGGCGTCGAGCCCCAGACCGAGACCGTCTGGCGCCAGGGCGACAAATACAAGGTTCCGCGCATCGTCTTCGCCAACAAGATGGACAAGACCGGCGCCGACTTCTTCAAGTGCCTGGCCGACATCGTCGACCGCCTCGGCGCCAAGCCGATCGCGATCCAGCTGCCGATCGGCGCCGAGAACAACTTCAAGGGTCTCGTCGACCTCGTGAAGATGCAGGGCATCATCTGGAACGATGAATCGCTCGGCGCGAAGTTCGACTATGTCGATATCCCGGAAGATCTGGTCGAGCAGGCCAAGGAATACCGCGAGAAGATGGTGGAAGCCGCCGTCGAGCTCGACGACGATGCCATGGCCGCCTATCTCGACGGCAAGGAGCCGGACGAAGAGACGCTGAAGCGGCTGATCCGCAAGGCGGTGCTGACCGGCGCGTTCTATCCCGTGCTGTGCGGCTCGGCCTTCAAGAACAAGGGCGTGCAGCCGCTGCTCGACGCCGTCGTCGACTATCTGCCGTCGCCGATCGACGTGCCCGCGATCAAGGGCACCGACGATCGCGGCAACGAGGTCGTGCGCAAGGCGGACGACAAGGAGCCGCTCGCGCTGCTCGCGTTCAAGATCATGGACGACCCGTTCGTCGGCACCATCACCTTCTGCCGCATCTACTCCGGCGTTCTGCAGAGCGGCACCGGCGTCGTGAACTCGACCCGCGAGAAGAAGGAGCGCATCGGGCGCATGCTGTTGATGCATGCGAACAATCGCGAAGACATCAAGGAAGCCTATGCCGGCGACATCGTCGCGCTGGCCGGCCTGAAGGAAGCGCGCACCGGTGACACGCTGTGCGATCCCGACAAGCAGGTGATCCTGGAGAAGATGGAATTCCCCGAGCCGGTCATCGAGATCGCGATCGAGCCGAAGTCCAAGGCCGACCAGGAAAAGCTGGGCGTCGCGCTGGCCAAGCTCGCTGCGGAGGATCCGTCCTTCCGCGTGTCGACCGACCAGGAGTCCGGCCAGACCATCCTCAAGGGCATGGGCGAACTCCATCTCGACATCAAGGTCGACATTCTCCGCCGCACCTACAAGGTCGACGCCAACATCGGCGCGCCCCAGGTTGCGTTCCGTGAGCGCGTCACCAAGAAGGCCGAGGTCAAGTACACCCACAAGAAGCAGACCGGCGGTACCGGTCAGTTCGCGGAAGTGTCGATCGTGGTCGAGCCGAACGAACCCGGCAAGGGCTACGAGTTCGAGTCCAAGATCGTCGGCGGTGCGGTTCCGAAGGAATACATCCCCGGCGTCGAAAAGGGCCTCAACAGCGTGATGAGCTCTGGCGTGGTCGCGGGCTTCCCCGTGGTCGACGTCAAGGTTCAGCTCGTCGACGGCAAGTATCACGACGTCGACTCGTCGGCGCTCGCCTTCGAAATCGCATCGCGCGCGGCATTCCGCGAAGCCTTGCAGAAGGGCAAGTCCGTCCTGCTCGAGCCGATCATGAAGGTCGAAGTGGTGACCCCGGAAGACTATACCGGCTCGGTCATCGGCGACCTGAATTCGCGGCGCGGTCAGATCCAGGGTCAGGACATGCGCGGCAACGCCAACGTCATCAATGCGATGGTGCCGCTCATGAACATGTTCGGTTACGTGAATAACCTGCGCTCGATGAGCCAGGGTCGCGCAACCTTCACCATGCAGTTCGACCACTACGCAGAAGCGCCGGCCAACGTGTCGGCAGAAGTCCAGAAGAAGTTTGCCTGATTGTCGTCGGTCACGAACTGACGATTGAACGGAGAGTCAAATGGCCAAAGCAAAGTTTGAACGTAACAAGCCGCACTGCAACATCGGCACCATCGGTCACGTCGACCATGGCAAGACGTCGCTGACCGCGGCGATCACCAAGGTTCTCGCCGAAGCGGGCGGTGCGACGTTCACCGCGTACGACCAGATCGACAAGGCGCCGGAGGAGAAGGCGCGCGGCATCACGATCTCGACCGCGCACGTCGAGTACGAGACGCCGAACCGCCACTACGCCCACGTCGACTGCCCCGGCCACGCCGACTACGTCAAGAACATGATCACCGGCGCCGCCCAGATGGACGGTGCGATCCTGGTCGTGTCGGCCGCTGACGGCCCGATGCCGCAGACCCGCGAGCACATCCTGCTCGCCCGCCAGGTCGGCGTGCCCGCGCTGGTCGTGTTCCTCAACAAGTGCGACATGGTCGACGATCCGGAACTGCTCGAGCTCGTCGAGCTCGAAGTCCGCGAGCTGCTCTCGAAGTACGACTTCCCGGGCGACAAGATCCCGATCATCAAGGGTTCGGCGCTCGCCGCTCTCGAAGATTCCGACAAGAAGCTCGGCCACGACGCCATCCTCGAGCTGATGAAGAACGTCGACGAGTACATCCCGCAGCCGGAGCGTCCGATCGACCAGCCGTTCTTGATGCCGGTTGAAGACGTGTTCTCGATCTCGGGCCGCGGCACCGTCGTGACCGGCCGTGTCGAGCGCGGCATCGTCAAGGTCGGCGAGGAAATCGAGATCGTCGGTCTGCGCGCCACGCAGAAGACCACGGTCACCGGCGTCGAAATGTTCCGCAAGCTGCTCGATCAGGGCCAGGCCGGCGACAACATCGGTGCGCTGCTCCGCGGCACCAAGCGCGAAGACGTCGAGCGCGGCCAGGTGCTGTGCAAGCCGGGTTCGGTCAAGCCGCACACCAAGTTCAAGGCTGAGGCTTACATCCTCACCAAGGAAGAGGGCGGTCGCCACACCCCGTTCTTCACCAACTACCGTCCGCAGTTCTACTTCCGCACCACCGACGTGACCGGTGTCGTGCATCTGCCGGAAGGCACCGAGATGGTGATGCCGGGCGACAACATCGCGATGGAAGTGCACCTGATCGTGCCGATCGCGATGGAAGAGAAGCTTCGCTTCGCGATCCGCGAAGGCGGCCGCACCGTCGGCGCCGGCGTCGTCGCCTCGATCATCGAGTAATACGAGCACAGGGATCGGCGAGTAGCGAATGGTGACATTCGCTATTCGCTATTCGCCACCCCACTGAAGAAAGACCACGGCAATGAACGGCCAAAACATTCGTATCCGTCTCAAGGCGTTCGACCATCGTATCCTCGATACGTCGACCCGCGAGATCGTGAACACGGCGAAGCGCACCGGCGCGCAGGTCCGCGGACCCATTCCGCTGCCCACCCGCATCGAGAAGTTCACCGTCAACCGTTCGCCGCACGTCGACAAGAAGAGCCGCGAGCAGTTCGAGATGCGCACTCACAAGCGCCTGCTCGACATCGTCGATCCGACCCCGCAGACCGTCGATGCTTTGATGAAGCTCGACCTGGCCGCCGGTGTCGACGTCGAGATCAAGCTCTAAGATTTTTGGATCACGTTCGCGACTATAGCGGACAGAAAGAACAGGAAGCACGCCGATGCGCTCCGGAGTGATCGCACAAAAGGTCGGGATGACGCGGGTCTTTACAGAGGCCGGCGAACATATCCCCGTGACCGTGCTGAAGCTCGGCAATTGCCAGGTCGTAGGCCACCGCACTGAAGAGAAGAACGGTTACGTCGCGCTCCAGCTTGGTTCTGGCGCCCGCAAGACCGTTTACATGCCCAAGGCTGAGCGCGGCCAGTTCGCGGTCGCCAAGGTCGAGCCGAAGCGCCGGGTCGAGGAGTTCCGCGTCACCGCGGATGCCATGATCCCGGTCGGTGCCGAGATCCTTGCCGACCACTTCGTCGTCGGCCAGTTCGTCGACGTCACCGGCACCTCGGTCGGTAAGGGCTTCGCCGGCGGCATGAAGCGCTGGAACTTCGGCGGCCTGCGCGCCACCCACGGCGTGTCGGTCTCGCACCGCTCGATCGGTTCGACCGGTGGCCGTCAGGACCCCGGCAAGACCTGGAAGAACAAGAAGATGCCCGGCCACATGGGTGTCGACCGCATCACCACGCTCAACCTTCGCGTCGTTCAGCTCGATGTCGAGCGCGGCCTGATCCTCGTCGAAGGCGCCGTTCCCGGCTCCAAGGGCGGCTGGATTCGCGTGCGCGATGCCGTCAAGAAGCCGCTGCCGAAGGAAGCTCCGAAGCCCGGCAAGTTCAAGGTTGCGGGCGGCGAAGCCGAAGCTGCGGCCCAGCAAGAGGGTGCGTGAGATGGAATTGAAGGTCACCACCCTCGAAGGTAAGGAAGCCGGCTCGGTCCAGCTCTCCGACACCATTTTCGGTCTCGAGCCGCGCCAGGACATCATTGCACGTTGCGTGCAGTGGCAGCTCAACAAGCGCCAGGCCGGTACCCACAAGGCCAAGGGGCGCGCCGAGATCTGGCGCACCGGCAAGAAAATGTACAAGCAGAAGGGCACCGGCGGTGCTCGTCACGGCTCGGCTCGCGTGCCGCAGTTCCGCGGCGGCGGACGTGCCTTCGGTCCGGTGGTGCGTTCGCACGCCACCGACCTCCCGAAGAAGGTCCGCGCGCTGGCGCTGAAGCATGCGCTCTCGGCCAAGGCCAAGGACGGCGATCTCGTCGTGATCGAGAAGGCCGCGCTGGAAGCCGCCAAGACCAAGGCGCTGCTCGGTCACTTCTCGGGTCTGGGTCTGACCAACGCGCTGATCATCGACGGCGCCGAGCTCAACAACGGCTTCGCCGCTGCGGCCCGCAACATCCCGAACATGGACGTGCTGCCGATCCAGGGCATCAACGTCTACGACATCCTGCGCCGTCAGAAGCTCGTTCTGACCAAGGCCGCCATCGATGCGCTGGAGGCGCGCTTCAAATGACGAAGAACATCGAGGCTCGCCACTACGACGTGATCCTGTCGCCGGTCGTGACCGAAAAGGCGACGATCGCCTCTGAGCACAACAAGGTGCTGTTCAAGGTCGCGGCCAAGGCAACCAAGCCGCAGATCAAGGAAGCGATCGAGAAGCTGTTCGACGTCAAGGTCAAGAGCGTCAACACGCTGGTCCGCAAGGGCAAGACCAAGATCTTCCGCGGCCATCTCGGCTCGCAGTCGAATTCCAAGCGCGCGATCGTGACTCTCGAAGAGGGTCACCGGATCGACGTGACCACCGGTCTGTAAGGTCGCACGACGATGGCACTGAAGACATTCAATCCCACGACGCCGGGCCAGCGCCAGCTGGTCATGGTCGATCGTTCGGCCCTCTACAAGGGCAAGCCGCTCAAGGCGCTCACCGAAGGCAAGCACTCCTCGGGCGGCCGCAACAGCACCGGTCGCATCACCGTGCGCTTCCGCGGCGGCGGTCACAAGCGGACGCTGCGTACCGTCGATTTCAAGCGTGAGAAGGTCGACGTTCCCGCGACCGTCGAGCGGCTGGAATACGATCCGAACCGCAGCGGCTTCATCGCGCTGATCAAGTATCAGGACGGCGAGCAGGCCTACATCCTGGCGCCGCAGCGCCTGGCCGTGGGTGACACCATCATCGCCGGCAACTATGTCGACGTGAAGCCGGGCAACGTCATGCCGCTCGGCAACATGCCGGTCGGCACGATCATCCACAACATCGAGCTCAAGATCGGGAAGGGCGGCCAGCTCGCTCGTTCCGCGGGGACCTATGCCCAGCTCGTCGGTCGCGACCAGGACTACGTGATCATCCGTCTGAATTCGGGCGAGCAGCGCCTGGTGCACGGCCGTTGCCGCGGCACGATCGGCGCGGTGTCGAACCCGGATCACATGAACACCTCGATCGGCAAGGCCGGCCGCAACCGTTGGCTGGGCCGCAAGCCGCATAACCGCGGTGTTTCGATGAACCCGATCGACCATCCGCACGGCGGTGGTGAAGGTCGTACCTCGGGCGGCCGTCATCCGGTCACCCCGTGGGGCAAGCCGACCAAGGGCAAGAAGACCCGCTCCAACAAGTCGACCAACAAATTCATTCTCCTAAGCCGCCACAAGCGGAAGAAGTAAGGAACGCCGGACATGGTTCGTTCAGTCTGGAAAGGCCCGTTCGTCGAGGGTTCTCTGCTCAAGAAGGCAGATGCCGCGCGCGCGTCCGGCCGTCACGACGTCATCAAGATCTGGAGCCGTCGCTCGACGATCCTGCCGCAGTTCGTCGGCCTGACCTTCGGCGTCTACAACGGTCAGAAGCACGTTCCGGTGGCGGTCAACGAGGAAATGGTCGGGCACAAGTTCGGCGAGTTCTCGCCGACCCGGACCTTCCATGGCCACTCCGGCGACAAGAAAGCCAAGAAGGCTTGAGGATTAAACGATGAGCAAACCTAAGCGCGAACGGAGCCTCGCCGAGAACGAGGCCAAGGCGGTCGCCCGGATGCTGCGGGTGAGCCCGCAGAAGCTCAACCTGGTCGCCCAGCTCATTCGCGGCCGGAAGGCTGCTGCTGCGCTCGCCGATCTGCAGTTTTCGCGCAAGCGGATCGCGGTCGACGTGAAGAAGTGCCTGGAATCGGCTATCGCCAATGCCGAGAACAACCACGATCTCGACGTCGACGATCTCGTCGTGGCGCAGGCCTTCGTCGGCAACGGCCTCGTCATGAAGCGCTTTGCCGCCCGCGGCCGCGGCCGCTCGGGCCGTGTCTACAAACCATTTTCGCAGCTGACGATCATCGTTCGTCAGGTCGAAGCCGAAGCAGCCGCTTAAGGGCGCAGGAGAACACGATGGGTCAAAAGATCAATCCGATCGGTCTGCGCCTCGGCATCAACCGTACCTGGGATTCCCGCTGGTTCGCCGGCAAGCAGGAATACGGCAAGCTGCTGCACGAGGACGTCAAGATCCGTGAGATCCTGCACAAGGAGCTCAAGCAGGCGGCCGTGGCCCGCATTGTGATCGAGCGTCCGCACAAGAAGTGCCGCGTCACCATTCACTCGGCTCGTCCGGGCGTGGTGATCGGCAAGAAGGGCGCCGACATCGATAAGCTGCGCAAGAGGGTCGCGGACATCACCTCGTCTGACGTCGTCATCAACATCGTCGAAATCCGCAAGCCGGAGCTCGACGCGACGCTGGTGGCCGAGTCGATCGCGCAGCAGCTCGAGCGCCGCGTCGCGTTCCGCCGTGCCATGAAGCGCGCCGTTCAGTCGGCGATGCGTCTCGGCGCTGAAGGCATCCGCATCAACTGCTCGGGTCGTCTGGGCGGTGCGGAAATCGCGCGCATGGAGTGGTACCGCGAAGGTCGCGTGCCGCTGCACACGCTGCGCGCCGACATCGACTACGGCGTTGCGACCGCGTTCACGACCTTCGGCACCTGCGGCGTCAAGGTCTGGATCTTCAAGGGCGAGATCCTCGAGCACGATCCGATGGCCCAGGACAAGAGAATGGCCGAAGGCGAGAGCAGCGGCGGTGGTGATCGCGGTGGCCGTGGGCGCCGCGACAACGCTGCGGCCTGACGCCAGCACAGAGAATTTGAGGGCTCAAAGCCATGATGCAACCTAAGAAGACGAAGTTCCGGAAAGCGCATAAGGGCCGTATCCACGGCGTTGCGTCTTCGGGTGCGACGTTGGCCTTCGGCCAGTTCGGCCTGAAGGCGACCGAGCCTGAGCGCGTCACCGCGCGCCAGATCGAAGCCGCCCGCCGCGCGCTGACCCGTCACATGAAGCGTGCCGGCCGCGTCTGGATCCGCGTATTCCCGGACGTTCCGGTGTCGAAGAAGCCGGCCGAAGTCCGCATGGGCTCCGGCAAGGGTTCGCCGGAATTGTGGGTTGCACGCGTCAAGCCGGGCCGGGTGCTGTTCGAGATCGACGGCGTCAACACCCAGACGGCGCGCGAAGCTTTGACCCTGGCGGCCGCCAAGCTGCCGATCAAGACGCGCTTCGTCGAGCGCATTGCGGAGTAATGGCCATGGCCCAGATGAAGATCGAAGACATCCGCGCGATGAGCCCCGACCAGCAGGATGACGCCGTCCTGAACCTGAAGAAGGAACGCTTCAACCTGCGCTTCCAGCGCGCCACCGGGCAGCTCGAGAACACCTCGCGCCTGCGCGAGGCTCGCCGTGACATCGCCCGTATCAAGACCGTCGCCGCGCAGAAGCGCGCGAAAGAGAAGTAAGGGGCTTACGAAGATGCCGAAACGTACTTTGCAAGGCGTGGTCGTCAGCGACAAGACAGCCAAGACCGTCGTGGTGCGCGTCGATCGCCGCTTCACGCATCCGATCTACAAGAAGACGATCCGCCGTTCGAAGAACTACCACGCGCACGACGAGGACAACCAGTTCAAGCCGGGCGACATGGTGTGGATCGAGGAATCGAAGCCGATTTCGAAGTTGAAGCGCTGGGTCGTGATCCGGGGCGAACACAAGAAAAGCGCCTGATCTGTTGGCTTTAGCCGACTGACTTCAGGGAAATGTTGAGCGCCGGCTGGGCTGGCGCAAGAGAGAAGAGGACGAGGTGCATCAATGATTCAGATGCAGACCAACCTCGACGTGGCCGACAATTCTGGCGCACGCCGTGTCATGTGTATCAAGGTGCTCGGAGGCTCCAAGCGCCGCTACGCCACGATCGGCGACATCATTGTCGTCTCGATCAAGGAAGCGATTCCGCGTGGCAAGGTGAAGAAGGGCGACGTGATGAAGGCCGTCGTGGTGCGCGTCCGCAAGGACATCCGCCGCGCCGACGGTTCGGTCATCCGTTTCGACCGCAACGCCGCCGTCCTGATCAACAACCAGTCCGAGCCGGTCGGCACCCGTATCTTCGGGCCCGTGCCGCGCGAGCTGCGTGCGAAGAACCACATGAAGATCATCTCGCTCGCGCCGGAGGTGCTGTGATGGCTGCGAAGATCCGCAAGGGCGACAAGGTCGTCGTGCTGACCGGTCGCGACAAGGGCCGCACCGGCGAGGTGTTCGAGGTTCGCCCCGACGCCGGCACGGCGCTGGTGCGCGGCATCAACATGGTCAAGCGTCACCAGAAGCAGACGCAGGCCCAGGAAGGCGGCATCATCTCGAAGGAGTCGCCGATCCAACTGTCCAACATCGCGTATGTCGGCAAGGACGGGAAGCCGACCCGCGTCGGATTCAAGATTCTGGCGGACGGCAAGAAGGTCCGCATCGCCAAGAGCTCGGGAGCTGAGATCGATGGCTGAGGCCGCTTACACCCCGCGCCTGCGCGCGGAATACGACGCGAAGATCCGCACGGAAATGACCGAGAAGTTCGGTTATGAGAACGTGATGCAGGTTCCGCGCCTGGACAAGGTCGTGCTGAACATGGGCGTTGGCGATTCCGTCAACGACCGCAAGAAGGCCGAGACCGCCGCCAGCGAGCTGACCCAGATCGCAGGCCAGAAGGCCATCGTGACCTACTCGCGTATCGCGATCGCGACCTTCAAGCTGCGTGAAAACCAGCCGATCGGCTGCAAGGTCACGCTGCGCAAGGCCCGCATGTACGAGTTCATCGATCGCCTGGTGACGGTCGCGCTGCCGCGCGTCCGCGACTTCCGCGGCCTGAACCCGAAGAGCTTCGACGGCCGCGGCAATTATTCGCTCGGCATCAAGGAGCACATCATTTTCCCCGAGATCGACTTCGACAAGGTCACGGAAGCCCGCGGTATGGACATCACCGTCTGCACCACGGCCAAAACCGACGACGAGGCGAGGGCCTTGTTGACCGCTTTCAATTTCCCGTTCCGGCAGTGAGACGCTGACCTAAAGCCTCTCAAACGCGGATACCCAGGAGCCAAGCATGGCAAAGAAGAGTTCAATCGAGAAGAACAACCGGCGCAAGCGGATGACGAAGAACGCCGCCCCGAAGCGCGAGCGGTTGAAGGCGATCATCGCCGACAAGACGCTGCCGATGGAGGAGCGGTTCGCCGCGACCCTGAAGCTTGCGGAAATGCCGCGCAACTCGTCGGCGACCCGCATCCGTCTGCGTTGCGAGCTGTCGGGCCGTTCGCGTTCGAACTACCGCAAGACCAAACTGTCCCGCATCGCGATGCGCGAACTTGGCTCCAAGGGCATGGTCCCGGGCCTCGTGAAGTCCAGCTGGTAAGGAGGGTCGTTTAGATGTCTACGCACGATCCAATCAGCGATCTGATCACCCGTATCCGCAACGCGCAGATGCGCTCGAAGTCCAAGGTTTCGACGCCTGGCTCGAGGATGCGCGAGAACGTGCTCGAGGTCCTCAAGAGCGAGGGCTACATCCGCGGTTACGCCACGCTCGAGCACTCCTCGGGCCGCAGCGAGATCGAGATCGAGCTGAAGTATTTCGACGGCGAGCCCGTCATCCGCGAGATCGAACGTGTTTCCAAGCCCGGGCGTCGCGTTTACGCCTCGGTGAAGAACCTGCCGCGGGTCAACAATGGGCTCGGCATTTCGGTGTTGTCGACGCCGAAGGGGATCATGGCCGACCACAGCGCGCGCGAAGCGAATGTGGGCGGTGAAGTCCTCTTCACGGTGTTCTGAGAAGGATTTTTGATCCATGTCACGTGTTGGCAAAAGGCCTGTGCCGGTTCCGTCGGGTGTTACCGCGACCGTCGATGGGCAGACCGTCAAGATGAAGGGCCCGAAGGGCCAGCTTCAGTTCGTCGTTCATGACGACGTCGAGGTGAAGCTTGAGAACGGCCAGGTGAAGGTGAACCCGCGGGTCGAGACCAATCGCGCGCGGGCGCTGTACGGCACCGCTCGCGCCCAGGTCGCGAATCTGGTCGAAGGCGTCACCAAGGGCTTCGAGAAGAAGCTCGAGATCACCGGCGTCGGCTACCGCGCCGCGATGCAGGGCAAGAACCTGCAACTCGCGCTCGGCTACAGCCACGATGTGGTCTATGCGATCCCGGAAGGGATCACGATCACGGTGCCGAAGCCGACCGAGATCACGGTGACCGGCAGCGACATCCAGCGCGTCGGCCAGGTCGCCGCCGAGATTCGCTCCTATCGTCCGCCGGAGCCCTACAAGGGCAAGGGCGTGAAGTATGTTGGCGAATTCATCTTCCGCAAGGAAGGCAAGAAGAAGTAACGGAGCCGGTCATGTCGAAAGCCAAGGTTACGAATGCCCGGCGCAAGCGCAGTGTACGGCTGAAGCTGCGCCGCTCCGGTGGCGGCCGTCCGCGCCTGTCGGTGTTCCGCTCGTCCAAGCACATCTACGCCCAGGTCATCGACGACCTGAAGGGCGAGACGCTGGCCTCTGCCTCGTCGCTCGAGAAGTCGATGCGCGACGGCGGCAAGACCGGCGCCGACATCGATGCGGCGAAGGCGGTCGGCAAGCTGCTGGCCGAGCGCGCCGCCGAGAAGGGCGTCAAGGAAGTCGTGTTCGATCGCGGCAGCTACCTCTATCACGGGCGCGTCAAGGCTTTGGCCGATGCGGCGCGTGAGAGCGGGCTGAGCTTCTAACAGAATTTGAGGATTGAGGCGCAAGCCTCTGAAGGATTGGAAAAATGGCAGAACGCGAACAACGTGGTGGACGCGATCAACGCGGCGGCGGCGGACGTGAACGCAGGGAGCGCGAGGAGCGCGACAGCGAGTTCGTCGACAAGCTCGTCCACATCAACCGCGTTGCCAAGGTCGTCAAGGGCGGCAAGCGCTTCGGTTTCGCAGCGCTGGTCGTGATCGGCGACCAGAAGGGCCGCGCCGGCTTCGGTCACGGCAAGGCGCGCGAAGTGCCGGAAGCGATCCGCAAGGCCACCGAGTCCGCCAAGCGCAACCTGACCCGCGTCTCGCTGCGCGAGGGCCGTACGCTGCATCACGACATCGCCGGCCGTCATGGTGCGGGCCGTGTCTACCTGCGCGCGGCTCCGGCCGGTACCGGCATCATCGCCGGCGGCCCGATGCGCGCCGTGTTCGAGACGCTCGGCGTCCAGGACGTGGTCGCCAAGTCGATCGGCTCGTCGAACCCCTACAACATGGTTCGCGCGACCTTCGACGCGCTGAAGCATCAGGATTCGCCGCGTTCGGTCGCAGCCCGCCGCAACATCAAGGTGTCCACTCTGCAGTCGCGCCGTATCGGTGGCGATGCCGAGGCGGCTGCCGACTAACGGAAGCTCTGGAGTAGATTCTCATGGCCAAGGACGCCGCTAAGTCCAGCAAGACGATCAAGCTCGAGCAGACCGGCAGCGCGATCCGCCGCCATCACTCGCAGCGTTCGACGCTGATCGGGCTCAAGCTCAACAAGATCGGTCGCACCAGCGAACTGCAGGACACTCCGGCAGTCCGTGGCATGATCGAGAAGGTTCATCATCTCGTTCGCATCGTCGACGAGAAGTAAACAAGGAGAAGGGCGATGAAGCTCAGCGATATCGCCGACAACGCCGGCTCGCGCAAAAAGCGTATGCGCGTCGGCCGTGGCATTGGTTCGGGCAAGGGCAAGCAGGCCGGCCGCGGTGGCAAGGGCCAGACCGCGCGTTCGGGCGTGCGCATCAAGGGTTTCGAAGGCGGCCAGATGCCGATGCATCGCCGTCTGCCCAAGCGCGGCTTCAACAACATCTTCCGCATCGAGTTCGCCGAGATCAATCTCGACCGGCTCCAGGAAGCCGTTGATGCCAAGAAGATCGACGCCGGCAGCGTCGTGACCATCGAGGCCCTGGTGAAGGGCGGCGTGTTGCGTCGTCCCAAGGGTGGCCTGCGGCTGCTCGGCCGCGGCGAGCTCAAGTCCAAGCTCAACCTCGAAGTCCACGGCGCCACCAAGACCGCGATCGCCGCGGTCGAGAAGGCCGGCGGCTCGGTCAAGATCCTCGCCCCTGCCAAGGAAGAAGGCGAGGCGGCGTAACAACTGCGTCATTGGCCCGCGGCTCGCGGGCCTTTACGCATGAAGGACGTGGACTTATCGAAGCCGAGCCCCAGATAATGTCCGGTGTCCGGTATAATGTAGCCCGGCCGCGGGCATGACGGCGCAATAGGCGGCGGGAGAAAGTCCAAGATGGCCTCTGCAGCGGAACAACTGGCAGCCAATCTCAATTTCGGTGCGTTCGCCAAGGCTGACGAACTGAAGAAGCGCATCTGGTTCACCCTGGGTGCGCTGCTCGTTTATCGGCTCGGGACCTACATCCCGTTACCCGGCATCGACCCCAATATCTGGGAGCAGGTGTTCCGCTCCCAGGCGGGCGGCATCCTCGGCATGTTCAACATGTTCGCCGGCGGCGGCATCCACCGCATGGCGATCTTCGCGCTGAACATCATGCCGTATATCTCGGCCTCGATCATCATCCAGCTCCTCACCACCGTCTCGCCGCAACTCGAGGCGCTGAAGAAGGAAGGCGAGTCCGGCCGCAAGCTGCTGAACCAGTACACCCGCTATCTCACCGTGATCCTGGCCGCGTTCCAATCCTATGGCATCGCGGTGGGCCTCGAGGGCGCCGGCAACGTCGTCAGCGACCCCGGACTGTTCTTCCGTCTGTCCACTGCGATCACGCTGACCGGCGGCACCATGTTCCTGATGTGGCTGGGCGAGCAGATCACCTCGCGTGGCATCGGCAACGGCATCTCGCTGATCATTCTGTCCGGCATCGTCGCCGAGTTGCCCGCCGCGCTCGCCAACATGCTCGAGCTCGGCCGTCAGGGCGCGATGTCGACCGGCCTGATCCTGGTCGTCATCATCATGGCGGTCGCCGTGATCGCCTTCATCGTGTTCGTGGAGCGCGCGCAGCGCCGCCTCCTGATCCAGTATCCGAAGCGCCAGGTCGGCAACAAGATGTTCGAGGGCCAGTCCTCGCATCTGCCGCTCAAGCTCAACACCTCCGGCGTGATCCCGCCGATCTTCGCGTCCTCCCTGCTCTTGCTGCCGACCACGGTGGCGAACTTCAACGCGGGCAGGGGGCCGGAGTGGTTCCAGTGGATCACCACCCAGCTCGGCCACGGCCGTCCGCTGTTCCTGATCATGTATCTGGCGCTGATCGTGTTCTTCGCCTTCTTCTACACCGCGATCGTGTTCAACCCGACCGAGACGGCGGACAATCTGAAGAAGCATGGCGGCTTCATCCCGGGCATCCGTCCCGGCGAACGCACCGCGGAATATATCGACTACGTGCTGTCGCGCATCACCGTGCTCGGTGCGATCTATCTGGCGATCGTCTGCTTGATCCCGGAAATCCTGATCTCCTACGCCTCGGTGCCGTTCTACTTCGGCGGCACCTCGCTGCTGATCGTCGTCAGCGTCACCATGGATACGGTGGCACAGGTGCAGGGCTATCTGCTGGCGCATCAGTATGAAGGCCTGATCCGCAAGTCGAAACTGCGCGGCCGCCGCCGCTAGAGGCCTCTCGAGGCGGCGCGTCTGCGTCGCCGATTCGCCGCGCGCCGACGGCGCGCGGCTTGCGCCAAGCGCAGCACGGACCTTTCGATCGCATTGGCAGAGCACCCCGCACTGCGACGCAATCACTGATTTCAAAGCCCTTCTTGGCGTCTGTCCGTCTGCTCCCCTATGATATGGGTAGCGGTGCGGCGCCGATTATGGTTTGCACTGTTCTTGGACTTCAAACACAGGTGCGCGACGTATCGCTCACCAATCCGGGGGGCATACGCCGATGAGAATTATACTTCTTGGACCGCCGGGGTCGGGCAAGGGGACCCAGGCGCAGCTGCTGGTGGAGCGCTATGGCATCGTCCAGCTCTCGACCGGTGAGATGCTGCGTGCGGCCGTGGCGGCCGGAACGCCGGTCGGGCTGAAAGCCAAGGAGATCATGGCCAGCGGTGCTCTCGTGCCCGACGAGGTCGTGGTCGGAATCATCTCCGATCGGATCGACCAGCCGGACGCCCGCAACGGCTTCATCCTCGACGGTTTCCCGCGCACCGTGCCGCAGGCCGAGGCGCTGGACGATCTGCTCAAGCACAAGCACCTCAAGCTCGACGCCGTGATCGAACTCCGCGTCAACGAAAGCGCGCTTCTGCACCGTGTCGAGACCCGCGTCGCCCAGATGCGTGAGCGCGGGGAGGAGGTCCGACTCGACGACACCCCGGAGGTCCTGACCAAGCGGTTGGCCAACTACCGCAACCAGACGGAACCGCTGATTCACTACTATTCCGAGCGGCGCAAGCTCTCGACCATCGACGGTATGATGGCCATCGACGAGGTCACCCGCGCCATCCATCGCCAGCTCCTGGCGCTGGGGGCAGTGGAGGCCAAGACCACCGCCAAAAGCGCAGCCAAGGCTGGCCCGGCCAAGAAGGCCAAGGCTAGCAAGAAGGCTAAGAAAACAGCCAAAACGGCCAAGAAACCTGCCAAATCGGCTAAAAAGGCCGCCAAGCCAGCTGCCAAGGCGGCGGTGAGGGGCCCCAAGAAGACGGTCAAGAAAGCCGGCAAGAAGGCCGCCGGAAAGACTGTCAAGAAAGCCGCGAAAAAGGCGTCCCCAAAGACCGCCAGGAAGGCTGTCAAAAAGGGTGCCAAGAAGGCCGTAAAAAAGGTCACGAAAAGGCGAGCCAAGCGCTAGCAGCGGTTGACGAAAGCCCCTGGAATCCCCTAATAAGCCCCGCATCCAAGTCGGATAGTTTCAAACGATGCCGGGCCCCAGGAAGACCGGGGGAGGGCGTCGTGTTCGCGTTTGTGAACACCTGCCCGAGAAACCAAGCACTTAAAGACCGGTTCCTGACGAGGGATCGGCAACAGGAGAGAAGGCCGTGGCCCGTATTGCCGGCGTGAACATCCCGACCAACAAGCGCGTGCTGATCGCGCTCCAGTACATCCATGGCATCGGCCAGAAGATCGCTGGCGAGATTCTCGAAAAGGTGAAGATCCCCGAGGATCGTCGCGTCAATCAGCTGAGCGATGCCGAAGTGCTCCAGATCCGCGAAGTGATCGACCGCGATTATCTCGTCGAGGGCGACCTGCGTCGTGAGGTCGGCATCAATATCAAGCGTCTGATGGACCTCGGCTGCTATCGCGGCCTGCGTCATCGTCGCGGACTGCCGGTGCGCGGCCAGCGCACCCACACCAATGCGCGCACGCGCAAGGGTCCGGCCAAAGCTATCGCCGGCAAGAAGAAGTAAATTTTCGAATCCAAATCGCGGCGTGTGGCGAACAGGGGCAACCCGTTCGCCGCACGCCTTTCGTTCCACAGGTGTAGCCGCTGGCACTACGGCGGCGTTTGAGATCTTCAGGAAAGGTACTCTATGGGCAAGGAAGCCACCCGCGTTCGTCGTCGTGAGCGCAAGAACATCGCCTCCGGCGTCGCGCACGTGAACTCGTCGTTCAACAACACGACCATCACCATCACCGACGCGCAGGGCAACACGATTGCCTGGTCTTCCGCCGGCACGATGGGCTTCAAGGGCTCGCGCAAGTCGACCCCGTACGCCGCGCAGGTTGCCGCCGAAGACGTGTCCAAGAAGGCGCAGGAACACGGCATGCGCACGCTGGAAGTCGAAGTCGCAGGTCCCGGTTCGGGCCGCGAATCGGCGCTCCGTGCGCTTCAGGCCGCAGGCTTCACCGTCACCTCGATCCGTGACGTGACCACGATCCCGCACAACGGTTGCCGTCCCCGCAAGCGTCGGCGCGTTTGATACGAGATTGCGGGCGCATCGGCGCCCGCGATTGTTTTTTGCAAAGCCGCGGGAATGACCTGCGGCCTTTCTCCAACGCCAGTATCTGCAATCGCAGTATGACTGGCCTGTATGGGTGAAACAGTGACGATCCAGAAAAATTGGCAAGAACTGATTCGACCGAACAAGCTCCAGGTGCAGCCCGGCAGCGATCCCTCGCGTTTCGCCACCATCGTCGCCGAGCCGCTCGAGCGCGGCTTCGGCCAGACGCTCGGCAACGCGCTGCGCCGCATCCTGCTCTCCTCGCTCCAGGGCGCAGCGGTGCAGTCGGTGCACATCGACGGCGTGCTGCACGAGTTCTCCTCGATCGCGGGCGTCCGTGAGGACGTCACCGACATCGTGCTCAACATCAAGGACATCTCGATCAAGATGCAGGGCGAAGGCCCCAAGCGCATGGTCGTGAAGAAGTCCGGCCCGGGCGTCGTCACCGCTGGCGACATCCAGACCGTCGGCGACGTCGTCGTGCTCAACCCGGACCTGCAGATCTGCACCCTCGACGAGGGCGCCGAGATCCGCATGGAGTTCACGGTCGCCACCGGCAAGGGCTACGTGCCCGCCGAGCGCAACCGTCCCGAGGATGCGCCGATCGGCCTGATCCCGGTCGACAGCCTGTACTCGCCGGTCCGCAAGGTCTCCTACAAGGTCGAGAACACCCGTGAGGGCCAGATCCTCGACTACGACAAGCTGACCATGACGATCGAGACCAACGGCGCGCTGACGCCGGATGATTCCGTGGCCTATGCCGCTCGCATCCTCCAGGATCAGCTCAACGTGTTCGTCAACTTCGAAGAGCCGCGCAAGGAAGTCGCCCAGGAGATCATCCCGGACCTCGCCTTCAACCCGGCCTTCCTCAAGAAGGTGGACGAGCTCGAGCTGTCGGTGCGTTCGGCCAACTGCCTGAAGAACGACAACATCGTCTACATCGGCGACCTCGTGCAGAAGAGCGAAGCGGAAATGCTCCGCACGCCGAACTTCGGCCGCAAGTCGCTCAACGAGATCAAGGAAGTGCTGGCCCAGATGGGTCTGCATCTCGGCATGGAAGTGCCGGGCTGGCCGCCGGAGAACATCGACGAGCTCGCCAAGCGCTTCGAGGATCACTACTGAGTTCGGCGAACGGGGAGTGGCGAATAGCGAACACAACTCGCTACTCGCCATTCACGACTCGCTATCCGGGCGAACGCAGGCAGCCCACCTGAGCAACATGTCCGACGAACCGTCGCGGCAGTTTTTACGTAAGGAATAGTCACATGCGTCACGGCAAGGTTCATCGGAAGCTCAATCGCACGGCCGAGCATCGCCGCGCAATGTTCGCCAACATGTGCGCTGCGCTGATCAAGCACGAGCAGATCGTCACCACGCTGCCGAAGGCGAAGGAATTGCGTCCGATCGTCGAGAAGCTCGTCACCCTCGGCAAGAAGGGCGGGCTGGCGATGCGCCGCCAGGCGATCTCCGAGATGCGGGACAAGGACCAGGTCAAGAAGCTGTTCGACGTGCTGGCGGCTCGCTACAAGGACCGTCAGGGCGGCTACACCCGCATCATCAAGGCCGGCTTCCGCTACGGCGACAACGCCGCGATGGCCGTGATCGAGTTCGTCGATCGCGACGTCGACGCCAAGGGCCAGGATTCCGGTCCGGTGCAGGAAAAGGAAGCCGAGGCGGCGTAAGCCGAACGGTATTTGAGTTTTTTGAAAGCGGCGCCCCTGGGCGCCGCTTTTTTGTATGGCGCGGCCGCCGTCTCCTGGCCAGCGATCACCAATCAAACGTGCGATCACGCAAGGTATCGCATGCGACGGATACAAGCTCATGCCAGTATGGTGGCGTGAGATTTCGACGCCTTCGCGCATGTCCGCTCGCCGTCGCCCCGTCAACATGATGGGCTCGTTACGCTCTGCCAATCGGACGGCACTGCCGTCGTGGCGGCCGGTCCTCACGCGTCGGTGAGGGACGATTGAAGCTGCTTTCGCCGCGCACGATATCTCCGTCAGCATCAAGGGAGCCATCGCATGAACATCGACCTTTCCGGAAAGACCGCCCTCGTGACCGGCTCGACCGCCGGCATCGGCCACGCCATCGCCAAAGGCCTGGCGGCCTCCGGCGCCAGCGTCGTCATCAACGGCCGGGGCCAGGACAAGGTCGATGCCGCCGTGAGCAAGCTGGAAGGGACGGGCGCGAAGGTGCGCGGAATCGCTGCCGACGTTTCGACCGCAGCGGGCTGCAAGGCGCTGGTTGCGGCACTGCCCGAGGTCGACATTCTCATCAACAATGCCGGCATCTTCGAGCCGAAGGATTTCTTCGAGATTCCGGACGAGGACTGGAGCCGGTTCTTCGAGGTCAACGTCATGAGCGGCGTGCGGCTGTCGCGCGCTTACCTGAAGGGCATGCTCAAGCGCAATTGGGGCCGCGTCGTCTTCATCTCATCGGAGTCCGGGCTCAACATTCCCGTCGAGATGATCCACTACGGCATGACCAAGACGGCCCAGCTCTCGGTCGCGCGCGGCTTGGCACAGCTTACCCGCGGCACGGGTGTTACCGTCAATTCCGTGCTGCCGGGCCCGACCATGTCGGAGGGCGTCGAGACCTTCGTGAAGGATCTCGCGAAGCAGAACGGCCAGTCGGTCGATGAAGCCGCTGCCAACTTCGTCAAGCAGCATCGCCCGAGCTCGTTGCTGCAACGCTTCGCCAGCGTCGACGAGATCGCCAACATGGTGGTCTATGTCGCCTCGAAGCAGGCGTCCGCGACCAACGGTGCAGCGCTGCGGGCCGAGGGCGGCATCGTCAATACCATCGCTTGAGGAGACGCTGCAGCGGCGGCAGGCGGTGCTGGAGGCGGCTGCCGTTCGTCGAAGGCGTGGTTCCCGTCTGGCTGGTTTGCCCGCCCGCGGGTTCCATTCGGTGCGCAGTCGGCTAGGATCAGCTCCCATGCTCTGGCCCCTGTCGACCCGCCATAAACGCCTCTTCAAGCTGACCTCCGCGCGATGGCAGCGGCAGGCGATCTTCCTGCTCGGCGGGATCGCTGTCGGCGCCATCGCGGTGGCGCTGGCGCAACTCGCCGATCTCGCCCAGCATGCTTTCGCGCTGCTGCTCGCGAAGTCCCGCTATGCCGTACTGGCGGTGACGCCGCTGGGCTTCGTACTCTCGGCCTATTTGACCATTCGACTGTTTCCGAACGCGCAGGGGAGCGGAATTCCGCAAGCCATCGCCGCACGGCATCTGACCGATCAGCGCGCGCGAGAGAGCCTGGTCTCGATGCGGATCGCAGTCGGAAAAGTGATTCTCACTCTGTTCGGTCTGTTGTGTGGCGCCTCCGTCGGCCGGGAAGGCCCGACAGTGCAGGTGGGCGCGTCCATCATGTTCGCGCTCGGCCGCGTCTCGCCGCGCCGCCAGCCCGGTTTGATTCTGGCCGGCGCCGCCGCAGGCGTCGCTGCGGCCTTCAATACGCCGCTGGCCGGAATCGTCTTCGGCATCGAGGAGATGAGCCGCGCCTTCGAGACCCGCACGTCAAGCCTCATCATTGCGGCCGTGATCGCGGCTGGCCTGACCTCGCTGGCGCTGGCGGGCAATTACGCCTATTTCGGCAGCAGCGCGATGTCGCTGGCGCGTGGCCTGGACTGGCTGGCGGTTCCGCTCTGCGGTGTCGCTGGCGGCCTTGCGGGCGGGGTATTCAGCCGCATCGTCATCGCGATGGCGCGGGGCCTCAAGAATCCGCTCGGACGCGCGATCAAGGGGCATCCACTCTGGTTTGCATTCGCGTGCGGCCTTGCAGTCGCGCTCTGCGGCCTCGTCTCCGGCGACACGATCTACGGCACCGGCTATAATCAGGTGAAGACGGCGCTGGAGCACGGCGCGCCGCTGCCGCAGGACTTTGGCGTGCTCAAGCTGCTGGCGACGACCTTTGCTGCGATCAGCGGCATACCCGGCGGAATTTTCGCGCCGTCGCTCGCCGTCGGAGCCGGCATCGGCAGCAACATCGCCTCATTCTTCCACGATGCGCCGCTCGGCGCGATCATGCTGCTCGGCATGGTCTCGTACTTCGCCGGCGTGGTGCAGGCGCCGATCACGGCTTTCGTGATCGTGACCGAGATGACCGACAATCACGGCATGGTCGTGCCGTTGATGGCGGCCGCGCTGATCGCGCACGTGACCTCTCGAATGATTTGCAAGGAGGGGATCTATCACGCTTTGGCAAAAGGCTTCGTCGAGCGGGCGGCGCGGCCGCCGGACACGAAGGCGCCGCCCGCTTCGAACTGACGCCTACCACCCCTCCAGCACGATCTTGCCGCGCGACTTGCCGCTCTCGAGCAGCGAGTGAGCGCGCTTGAGGTTGGCGGCGTTGATCGTGCCGAAAGTCTGGTCGAGCGTGGTGCGCAGCACGCCCTTGTCGATGAGGTCGGCGACGTCGTTGAGCAGATGATGCTGCGCGATCATGTCCGCCGTCTGGAACGAGGACCGCGTGAACATCGATTCCCAGTGGACCGAGATTGCCTTCCCCTTGAACGTGCTCATGGTGAACTCCGGGGGATCGTCGATCAGGCCGAACCGGCCCTGCGGCGCCATCAACTCGGCGATCGCCTTGTAGTGCTGGTCGGTGAAGGTGAGGCTCGCCACCAGCGCGACCGGCGGCAGCTTCAATTTTTCGATCTGCTCCTTCATCGGCTTGCCATGATCGATCACCGCATGCGCGCCGAGATCGAGGCACCATTTCTGCGATTCCGGCCGCGTCGCGGTCGCGACCACCGTGAGACCGGTGAGGCGGCGGGCGAGCTGGATCAGGATCGAGCCGACGCCGCCGGCGCCGCCCGTGACCAGCAGCGTGCGCGGATCGACGCTCTTGCCGGGCACTGCGCCGAGCCGATCGAACAGCAATTCCCAGGCGGTGATGGAGGTGAGGGGAAGGGCTGCGGCCTGCGCGAACGTCAGGCTCTTCGGCTTGAGGCCTGTGATGCGCTCATCAACCAAGTGGAATTCGGCGTTGGTGCCCTGGCGCAGGATCGAGCCGGCGTAGAACACCTCGTCGCCAGGCTTGAACAGCGTGACCTCGGGCCCGATCGCATCGACCACGCCGGCCGCGTCATAACCCAGGATCTTGGTCTCGCCCTCGGGCGGCGCTGCGCGCTTGCGCACCTTGTAATCGACCGGATTGGCCGAAATCGCCTTCACGGCGACGCGGATGTCGCGTCCCTTGGGCTCGGGTTTTGCGGTCTCGAAATCGATCAGCGAATCCGCGTCCTCGATCGGAAGCGATGTCTTGTAGCCGACGGCCTTCATGGCTTGTCTCCATCAGATGGCGCAAAGCTTTGGCATGGGCGCCTGACCTGCTAACTGTCCCGCTAGCTCCGATTTGGCAAGTACTGTAAATTCGGGGATATAGTCCCTGTTTGGATACTATTGGGAAAACACGGATGAAACGGCGGGATTTTAGCCGGCGTCCCGGCTGCTCGGTCGAGGCGACGCTGGATCTGATCGACGGGAAGTGGAAGGGCGTGATCCTCTACCACCTCCAGGACGGCACCCAGCGCTTCGGCGAATTGCGTCGCCGGATGCCCGGCATCACCCAGCGCATGCTGACCAAGCAGCTTCGCGCGCTGGAGGAGGACAAGCTCGTCATCCGCAAGGTTTATGCCGAGGTGCCGCCGCGCGTGGAGTATTGTCTCTCCGAGCTCGGCGAGAGCCTCAAGCCGGTGATCGACATCCTGAAGGCCTGGGGCGAGAGCCACCAGCAGCGGCTGTCCTGCGCGCCGCCGCCGGTGGTGGTGGTGAGGAAGCCGAAGCGCGCGGCGTAATTCCTGCTTTGTCCCGGGCTCGCGCTTGCGCGCGCCCGGGGATGACGGGAGATGTCAGAACGCGAACTGCGTGCGCATCGCGACCGCGTCGAACTTCGAGCCGACATCGGCGGTCGAGACCGGCGAAGCCTGCCTCGACACCGTGCCATGCAGATAGTCGAGCATGAAGCGGACGTTGCCGTTGACGTACCAGTTGAGCGCTGCTGTGTAGACGGTCTGCCGACCGCCGGCGATCCCGGTCGCCGTGCCCAACTGATTGTTGAGGTCGACCGTCGAGAACCGTCCCGCGATTTCCCACGCGCCCCAGCCACCGCCTTCGAGCGAGAACGGATGCGCTGGCTTGACGCCGCCATAGGCCGCGTTGGCGGCGTTGTAGCTGCGGCCTTCGCCCGTCAGCACGTAGCCGGCCTGCGCGTAACCGCCCTGGAATTTCAGGCTGGGTGCGCCGACCAGCGGGACGCCGGTGTTGGCGGTGCGGTCGATATTGTAGAAGAAGTACTCGCCCTGAACGATGAACGGACCATAGGTCGCCGCGGCTTCGACGCTGTAGACCTGCGCGCCCGAGGCATTGGCGATCGCGCCGGTCGAGATCAGCGTGGTCGGATCCAAACGCAGTTCCGGACGATCGCTGAGCGCGACGGTTTGCGTGTTGGCGATGAGATTGCGCGGCGGCTGGATCAGCCACTGGGCGTCGGCGCCGATATGCACCGAATAGTCCTTGCCGCTGATGGGGTTGCCGGCAACGCGCGCGACTGCGCCATATTGCTCGCTCGTGCCCGCCGGCGCCGCGCTCGAAGCCGAATGGATCGCCCCGGTCGTTGGCCCCGTGACATAGCCGCCGATCCAGAGCTGGTCGTTGTACCAGCGCGTACCGGCCGCGGAACGGAAGTCGCCGGCTGCGATATTGGTCGCGATGATGCCGGCCGAGGCGCGCTCCATGAACATGATGTCGTTGGAGCTCGTGGCCTCGTCGAGCGTGTAGGGCAGGTCCATGATGCCGGCCTCGACCGCCATCTTGCCGCCGAACGGTTTCAAGCCGGTATAGCTGAGATAGGCGTTTTCGACACCGGAGACGCCGCCGCCCGGCAGTGAGCCCGGCGCCGCACCGCCAAAGCCGTCGGAGGAGCCGCCGAAATCGTAGATGAGCGCGAAGTTCCAGTCGTTGAAGAACTTGCCGGTGACGCCGATGCGGGCGCGGCGGACGTTCTGTCCGCTGTCGAGCTTTTGCGGCACGGTGGCCGCCGTGTTGGGTCGATAGTCATAGCCGCCGACGTCGTAATGCAGGCGGCCGGTGATGGCGACGCAATTGGCCTGGTCGGCGGTGCAGATGGTCGGCCGGTTGTTCGGCATGGTCACGACCACGCCGGACGCCGGCGCGGGGCCCTTGACCGGGATCGCCGCGTTCGCGTTGGCCACCACAGCCTTCGCCTCCGAGCGCGCTTCAGCCTTCGCCTCGGCCTTCGCTTCGGCCTTTGCCTTCGCCGTGGCGGCCGTGTTCGCCGCGGTCTGGCTCTGGAGTTTGTCGAGCTTCTGCTCCAGCATCTTCAGCTGCTGCTTGAGCAGCGCGATCTCCTGCTCGCTGCTGTTTGCCGATTGGGCCTGGGCCTGCGAGGCCGCCAGCACGCCGGCGAGGCCCATCGCCGTGGCCGCGATTAATGTCCTGCTCACGTTCACGCCTCCATCGTTTGACGAAACTTCCCCAAGTCGAACGCGGGAGAGCCTAGATATGATCGATGACTGCCCCGCGACGCTGCGTCCCGTTGATCGGGTTCCTGCTGATGCAAATTCGCCGCAACCGAATCCCCTCGGCTCCACAATGCGGGATGATGCGCGTCATGCCAATCGAGCCCTCAGGCAATTTGCCGATTCGCACGCCGAGCTTGCACTCAGGACACACCGGAAAGGGGGCCGAATTGCCGTCCGGCGCCCTTCTATTGGGGGGCGAACGCGCCTATATTCCGGCGTCTTTTCCGAGAGGTAGGAATGTTTCGATCGATCTGGACCGCCGTCGTCACGGCCTCGTGCATAGCCTTTTCCGCCCAGTTCAATCCGGCTGCGGCGCAGGATCGTCGGGTCCCGTCGTCGTCGGCCGAACTGCGGCTGTCCTATGCGCCGATCGTGCAGCGGGTGCAGCCGGCCGTGGTCAACGTCTATGCCGCCAAGGTGGTGCAGAATCGCAACCCGCTGCTGGATGACCCGATCTTCCGCCGCTTCTTCGGCGTGCCGGGCCAGCAACAGGAGCAGGTGCAGCGTTCGCTCGGCTCGGGTGTGATCGTCGATGCGTCCGGCCTCGTCGTCACCAACGTCCATGTCATCGAGGGCGCCGACCAGGTGAAGGTGTCGCTGTCGGACAAGCGCGAGTTCGAGGCCGAGATCGTGCTGAAGGATTCCCGCAGCGACCTGGCAGTGCTGCGGCTGAAGGATACCAAGGAGAAGTTTCCGGCGCTCGACTTCACCAATTCGGACGAGTTGATGGTGGGCGACGTCGTGATGGCGATCGGCAATCCCTTCGGCGTCGGCCAGACCGTGACCCACGGCATCATCTCGGCGCTGGCGCGCACGCAGGTCGGCATCACCGATTATCAGTTCTTCATCCAGACCGACGCTGCGATCAATCCCGGCAATTCCGGCGGCGCGCTGGTCGACATGAACGGCCGGCTCGCCGGCATCAACACCGCGATCTATTCGCGCTCCGGCGGCTCGCAAGGCATCGGCTTTGCGATTCCCTCCAACATGGTGCGCGTCGTCGTCGCCTCCGCCAAGAGCGGCGGCAAGGCGGTGAAGCGGCCTTGGCTAGGCGCGAGATTGCAGGCGGTGACGCCCGAGATCGCCGAGACTCTCGGCCTGCGCTCGCCGACCGGCGCGCTGGTCGCGAGCGTGGTGTCGAGCGGCCCCGCGGCGAAGGCCGGCCTGAAATCCTCCGATCTCATCACCGGGATCGACGGCCAGACCGTGGACGATCCCAACGCCTTCGATTATCGCTTCGCCACCCGTCCGCTCGGCGGCACCGCGCAGATCGACGTGCAGCGCGGCGGCAAGCCGCTCAAGCTGACGGTGGCGCTGGAGACCGCGCCCGATACGGGCCGCAACGAACTGGTCGTCACCGCGCGATCGCCGTTCCAGGGCGCCAAGGTCTCGACCATCACGCCTGCGGTCGCCGACGAGCTGCATCTGGACGCCGACACCGAAGGCGTCGTGATCACCGATCTCGGCGGCGACAGCGCAGCCGCGAATGTCGGCTTCCAGAAGGGCGATATTATCCTGGCCGTCAACAACCAGAAGATCAGCAAGACCGGGGACCTCGAAAAGGCCGCCGGAGAGCGCCCGCGGATCTGGCGTATTACGCTGGTGCGCGGCGGTCAGCAGATCAACGTCACGCTGGGCGGATGAGTCCGAAGCGACCACAAACGCCAACTCTCTTTGCGGCGGCGGGGCTCGACCACGAGGCTCCACATCCGCTGCCGGACCGGCTGCGCCCGCGCACGCTGTCGGAGGTCGTCGGCCAGGACCACATCCTCGGTCCCGACGGCGCGCTGACGCGCATGCTGGAGACGCGCACGCTGGGGTCGCTGGTGTTCTGGGGCCCGCCCGGCACCGGCAAGACCACGGTGGCGCGGCTGCTGGCGGATGCGACCGACCTGCATTTCGAGCAGATCTCGGCGGTGTTCTCCGGCGTCGCCGATCTGAAGAAGGCGTTCGACGCCGCGCGCGCCCGCCGCGAGATGGGCAAGGGCACGCTGCTGTTCGTCGACGAGGTGCATCGCTTCAACCGCGCTCAGCAGGATTCGTTTCTGCCCGTGATGGAAGACGGCACCGTCGTGATGGTCGGCGCCACCACCGAGAACCCGTCCTTCGAGCTCAACGCGGCGTTGCTCTCTCGCGCGCGCGTGTTGGTGTTTCGCTCGCTCGATGCGGCTGCGATCGAAAAACTGTTCGCGCATGCCGAGGAGGTCGAGGGCCGCAAGCTGCCGCTCGACGAGGAAGCACGCGCGGTGCTGGTGCGTATGGCCGACGGGGACGGCCGCGCGTCGCTGACGCTCGCCGAAGAGGTCTGGCGCTCGGCCCGCGCTGACGAGATTTTCAATGCCGCGCAGTTGCAGGATATCCTGCAACGACGCGCGCCGATCTACGACAAGTCCGCCGACGGTCATTACAATCTGATCTCGGCGCTGCATAAGTCAGTGCGCGGCTCCGATCCCGACGCTGCGCTGTATTATCTCTGCCGCATGCTCGATGCCGGCGAGGATCCGCTGTTCCTGGCGCGCCGCGTGGTGCGCATGGCGGTCGAGGACATCGGCCTTGCCGATCCGCAAGCCCTCGTCATCGCCAATGCGGCCAAGGACGCCTTCGATTTCCTCGGCCATCCCGAGGGCGAGCTCGCCATCGCGCAGGCCGTGGTCTATCTTGCTACCGCGCCGAAATCGAACGCGGTCTACACCGCCTTCAAGGCTGCGATGCAGACGGCCAAGCACGCCGGCTCGCTGCTGCCGCCCAAGCACATCCTCAATTCCCCGACCAAGCTGATGAAGTCCGAAGGCTACGGCGCCGCCTACGAATACGACCACGACACCCCCGATGCCTTCTCCGGCCAGGACTATTTTCCGGAGGCCCTGGGCCGCCAGACCTTCTACGACCCGCCTGAGCGAGGCTTCGAGCGCGAGATCCGGAAGCGGCTGGATTACTGGGCCAAGCTGCGCAAGGAGCGGGGCGGGAAATAGGCCTTCAAAGCCGCCGCATGAGCGCATTTACGGTTTACGTAACGCGTAAATCTTGCTACTCGGCGGGGACATTCCGATGCCCCAGACACCCACACATCCCGGCGAACATCTCGCCGAAGAGTTGCGCGAACTCGGCATCACGGCTGCGGAGCTGTCGCGTCAGATCGACGTTCCGGTTAATCGCATCACTGGCATCATCAATGGGCAGCGCGGCATCACCGCCGACACGGCATTGCGCCTCGGTCACTGGTTCGGCACCAGCCCGCAATTCTGGATGAACCTGCAACAGCAATATGAGCTGCGGCTGGCGGAGAAGGAGGTCGGCGCGCAGGTGGCGTCGCTGCCCCGTCGCCCCAACGCGCAGTCGACACGAAAGCTTGGAAAAACCGCATGAGCCGCCGCATCAAGAGAATGAATCCAAAACCTCGCGAGCGCGACGAGCGCAAGGAATCTCGTCCGTTCAAGGCCGGCAGTGCGAAGAAGGCGGGGCCGCGTCCCGGCGGCAAGTCAGGTGAGAGGTCACCGCGCTTTACGGACGAGCGCACCGAGCGGCGTGTGCCCAAGGCTGAGTTGGAACAGGCTGCACCGGCAAAGCCCGTCGAGGCGCTGCTGCCGACCAAGGTCCAGACCGTCAAGGTGACCGCCGACGAGAACAACATGCGCGTCGATCGTTTCCTCGAGGCGCGCTTTCCCGGCCTGTCGTTCTCCCACATCCAGCGCGTCGTGCGCAAAGGCGAGCTGCGTGTCGACGGCAAGCGTGTCGACAGCAAGGACCGCCTGGAGGAGGGCCAGAGCGTCCGTATTCCGCCGCTGAAGCTCGACACGCCGAAGGCTGCGAGCCCGCTCTCGGAAGCCGCGCAAAAGACGCTCGCCGCGCTGAAGGAGATGACGCTGTACGAGGACGACGACGTCCTCGTGCTCAACAAGCCGTTTGGGCTTGCGGTGCAGGGCGGCTCCGGCACGACGCGGCACATCGACCAGATGCTGGAGGTGATGCGCGACTCCAAGGGGCAGAAGCCTCGGCTTGTGCACCGGATCGACAAGGACACGTCCGGCTGCCTTCTGATCGCGAAGACCCGTTTCGCTGCCTCGCATCTGACCGGCGCGTTCCGCTCGCGGTCGGCGCGAAAGACCTATTGGGCGCTGGTGCCGGGCCTGCCGAAGCCGAAGCAGGGCCGCATCTCGACCTTCCTGGCGAAGGAAGAGAACGAGGACGACACCATCATGCGCATCGCCCAGCACGGCGACGAGGGCGCCAGCCACGCGGTGACCTATTACGCAGTGGTCGAGACCGCCGGCAACAAGCTCACCTGGGTGTCGCTGAAGCCGGTGACCGGGCGCACCCACCAGCTGCGCGCCCACATGGAGCATATCGGCCATCCCATCGTCGGCGATCCCAAATATTTCAACATCGAGAATTGGAAGCTGCCGGGCGGCCTGCAGAACCGGCTGCATCTGTTGGCGCGCCGCATCGTGATTCCGCATCCGCGCGGCGGCGTGATCGACGCCAGCGCGCCGTTGCCGCCGCACATGCAGCAATCGTGGAATCTGCTGGGGCTGGATGCGGCCCGGTTCGACCCGATCGAGAACGCGCCGGAGGAGTAGCGGCGAACGCTGCAGCGTGACGGCGGTGTTCTTGTTGCGACCGACAGCACGGCCCTCACTTCCTGAACTGCTCCAGGAACATCCGCAGACTGTCATGCGGGCTCTCGATGTCCGTGATCAGCCAGCCCTCGGGGCCGTTGACCAGCACGAAGTTCAGCGCGACCTTCCGGCCGCGATTGTCGAAATTCGCCGCGACATAGGTCTTGTCGTATTGCCTGCGCACGACCGCGATCGTAACCGGGCCGAGCTGCCAGCTCGGGCTCTGCACCAGGAAGTCGTAGGGCTCGACCCTTGGCGCGCTCCAGGCCTTGCGCAGGGGCGCATCGAAGAACTGCCGGGCGGTCGCCGCATCCCGCGGCAGGCCTTTGGAGAGCTCCGGCGCGCCGTCGCCGTAATGGGCGTAGACGTTGCGGATCAGTGATTCCGGGGTGCGAAAGCCTGCCTCCGCCGCGGCCAGCCATAGCCCGGCGAGCAGGGCCGCAATGCCCGCAAGTTCCCTCATGCCTGCGCTCGCTTTATCGGCCGCCGATCTTATCTTAAAAGCCTAGCATCCAGCGACCGGGGCCGAAAACTCACATGCGCGAATTGTTCGAAGAAGCAGCAAGCCAGCCTCCGCCGGATCCGCGGGAATCGGCGCGCGCGTCGGCTCGCACGCCGCAGCGCAAGCGCTTCTACAAGGAGGCGAGCGTGACCGAAGCCGAGGGCGGCTTCGCCATTACGCTCGACGGCAAGCCGATCCGCACGCCCTCCCGCCGCCCGGTGGTGATCCCGTCGCGCGAGCTCGCCGATGCCGTGGCCGCGGAATGGGCGGCCCAAGGCGAGACGATCGATCCCGTGTCCATGCCGCTGACGCGGGTCGCCAACAGCGTGGTCGAGGGCGTGGTCGACCGCGTCGATCTGGTCAGCGACGACCTCGCGAAATATTTCGAGTCCGATTTGCTGTTCTATCGCGCCGGCCACCCCGAAGGGCTGGTCACCCGCGAGGCCGCGCATTGGGATCCCGTGCTGTTCTGGGCCGCGGAGGCGCTGGGTGCGCATTTCATCCTGTCCGAGGGCGTCATGCATGTGAAGCAGCCCGACGAGGCGCTTCTGGCCGCGCGCGCCGCGCTGCCTGGCGATGCCTGGTCGGTCGCCGCACTCCACGTGGTGACGACCCTGACCGGCTCGGCGCTGCTGGCGTTGGCGCTGGCGCATGGCGTGCGCGACGCCGGCCAGGTCTGGGCCGCCGCCCACGTCGATGAGGACTGGAACATCGAGCAATGGGGCTTGGACGAGGAGGCTGCCAGCCGCCGGGCCACGCGCCTCCGGGATTTCGAGGCCGCCGTGGCGGTTCTGGCGGCGGTAAAGGCGCCCGGAGCCGAAGGTCCTTAACGAGAGGTTTACGACGGCGGCCTTAGGGTGTGGCCAGCGCTCCATGGGCCCCCTGAGATGCCGACGCCGGTCACTTCCATACTTCCCGTCAGTGCAGCCAGCCCCGTGGCTGACGCGACGACGCCCGATCTGGTGCTACAGGCCGGCAGCGTCGTCGATGCCAGGGTCGTCAGCGTGATGGCCGACAATCTGGTGCGGATCGCGATCTCCAACCTGTCGATGGACGTGATGTCTGAGGTGGCGCTGACGCCCGGGCAGAATCTCCAGCTGGCGGTGTCGCAGAACGACGGCACCATCCGGCTGGCAGTCATGAGCGGGGCAGGCGAGGCGACGCCCGATCAGGTCACGCTGACGCCGCGTGCGGCTTCGCTGGTGGAAAGCCCGCCGCTGGCGCCGTCCACGACCGCGCCCCGCAACACGCTGACGCCGTTGGAGCAGGTCGCCGTCACCGCGGCCTCGGCCGAGGCCGCCACGAAACAGGGCAGCCAGGCGCCGCTGTTCGCCAATCTGGCGTCCGTCGTCACCGGCAGCGATCTGCCTGCGGGCTTGAAGCAGGCGGTGCTGGATGTGCTGGCGCAGCAGACGCCGCTCAATTCCGGGCTCGATGGCGCCGATGTCGAATCCGCCTTCCAGAAATCCGGCTTGTTCTTCGAGGCCTCGCTGGCCGCGGGCGCGAGGGCGCCCGCCGGCACGGCGCCCGACCTGAAGGCGGCACTGCTGGTGCTGCGCCAGACGCTGACCACGCTCGAGACCGCCGCGCCACGGGCGGCCGCAATTCCGGCCGCGACCACCGGGACACCGCAGGTCGCCACCGCGCCTGCCCAGGCCGCAGGCGAGGCCGCGCAGTCGGCGGCCGCTTCCGGCCCTGAGATCGCGCAGACGCCGCGCAACGCCAATCTCGCGGCCGCGGTGCTGGCGGAAATTGCCGGCAACGCTCAGCAGGCCGCGATGCCGCGCACCATGTCCGCCGGCCTTGCCGCGAGCCTGCTGCAGGAGGCCATGCAAAACCTGCCGCGCCTGACCGGCAACGTTCCCGGCTCCAACAAGGCGGTGCCCGACGGCCATAGCTTCGAAGCGGCGGCACGCGCGACGCCGCCGCCGTTCCGCGGTGCATTGCCCTCGCCGCAGGCGATTGCCTCGCCCTCGCTCGCGCCGGACACGCCGCTGTCCGCGACCGTGCATCGCCTGCTCGACGACACCGATGCCGCGATCGCGCGGCAGACATTGCTGCAGGTCGCTTCGCTCCCCGATCGCACCGACGCCAGCGGCCACCGCATCGATCCTGCCGTGCCGCAGTGGAATTTCGAGATTCCCTTTGCAACGCCGCAGGGCACCGCGATGGCGCAGTTCGAGATCTCGCGCGATGGCGCTGGCGAATCCGCCGATCCCGCCAAGCAAGCCTGGCGGGCGCGCTTCACGCTCAACGTCGAGCCGGCCGGCCCCGTGCACGCGCTGATCACGCTGAACGGCGACAAGACTTTCGTGCGGATGTGGGCGGAGCGGCCGGCGACGGTGCAGCAGCTCCGCGCCGGCATCGGTGAGCTCAATCAGGCGCTGACGCGCGCCGAGCTCAAGCCCGGCGACATCCTGGTCCGCGAGGGGACTCCACCGCAACCGGCGCCGGCCCGCGCCGGCCACTTCCTGGATCGGGCAACATGAGCGACCCATCCAAGCTTGCGATCGCGCTGCATTACGAAAAGGGTACCAACGCGCCCGTCGTCGTCGCCAAGGGCAAGGGCTCGATCGGCGAAAAGATCGTCGAGATCGCCAGAGCTCACGACATCCCGATCGAGGAGAACGAGGTTTTGGCCGGCGCGCTGTCCAAGGTCGAGCTCGGCGAAGAAATCCCGCCCGACCTCTACAAGGCCGTTGCCGAAGTGCTGGTGTTCGTGCTGCGGCTGTCGGGCCGGGGGCGCTGACGCCCGTCATCGTTTCACCACGATAACGGTCGCATGGTCGCCGAAGTTCATCCCACAACGGACATTTCGTTTGATCACCCGCCGCTCCACGCTCGGTCTTTTCGCCGCTGCCGCCACATTGCCGTCGCGCGCGTTCGCCCATGTCGCACCGCCGCGCACCGAAATCCGTGACAGTCTCGCCAAGCGCTTCACCGACCTCGGCACGTCAGGAACCTTCGTCGGCTACAAGGTGGAGGACTACCTGGTCGTCGCCAGCGACAAGGAGCGCTCCGGCGAGAGCAAGCTGCCGGCCTCGACCTTCAAGATCCCGAACTCGCTGATCGCGCTGGAGACTGGCGTCGTCGCGGATCCCGACAAGGATGTGTTTCCCTGGGACGGTGTGAAGCGTCCGATCGAGGCCTGGAACAAGGATCACACGCTGCGCAGTGCGATCGCGGTCAGCGCGGTGCCGGTCTATCAGGAGATCGCGCGCCGGATCGGGCAGGAGCGCATGCAGAAATACATCGACGCGTTCGACTACGGCAACCGCGACATCGGCGGCGGCATCGACCAGTTCTGGCTCACCGGAGCCCTGCGCATTGATCCGGTCGAGCAGGTCGATTTCGTCGATCGGCTGCGCCGCCGCACGTTGCCGGTCAGCAAACGCAGCCAGGACCTCGTCGCTGACATCCTGCCGGTGACCAAGGTCGGCGACAGCGTCATTCGCGCCAAATCCGGCCTGCTCGGGGCCGAACGCGGCGAGCCGTCACTCGGCTGGATGGTGGGCTGGGCCGAAAAGGGCGGGGCGCACACCGTGTTCGCGCTCAACATGGATTGCAAGGAGACGCGCCTCGTCGGCGAGCGCATGCCGCTGACGCAAGCCTGCCTTGCCGAGATCGGCGCGATCTAGCGCTGTCGCGCGGGCGCTGCGCGATTAGCATCCTTCCGCCAAGAAAGAAAACCGGGAGGATAAAATGAACTCAACGCCGCTCTGGCTGTCGTCGCTCACGCTTGCCGCCGCCGGCGGCTGGCTCGCCGCCACCATGTTCGCCGGCCCCGCCACCAGTAAGGAGCCGCGCTTTCCGCAGCTTACGATGGACCAGCTTGACGCCAAGCAGAAGCCGCTCGGCGAGCAGATCATGAAGGTGTCGAGCGTCGGCATCGGCGGTCCCTACAATCCGATGATCCGCAGCCCCGTGCTCGGCCAGCGCCTGTTCGATCTGTTCTACTATCTGCGCTGGGAGACCTCGGTTCCCACCAAGCTCAACGAGTTCGCGATCCTGATCATCGGGCGGCAGTGGCGCTCGCAGGTCGAATGGTTCGCGCATGCGCCGCTGGCGGCGAAAGCGGGCCTCTCGCCTGATATCATCGCGGAGCTGAAGGCCAACAAGCGACCGTCGAAGATGGCCGAGGACGAGGCGGTGGTCTACGACTTCGTCACCGAGCTCACCACGACCAAGAAGGTCAGCGATGAGACCTATGCGCGGGCGAAGAAGGCGTTCAACGATCAGCAGATCGTCGATCTCACCGCCGTGTCCGGCAACTACGTGATGGTCGCAATGCTGCTGGCGATGGCGGAAGAGACGGTGCCGCCGGACAAGCAAGAGCCGTTCAAGCCGGGCGAGCCCTAGTCCCATCAACGGCAAAGGATCGTCATGGCCGGGCTTGTCCCGGCCATCCACGACCTTCTCTAGCAGCGCGACGTGGAGGCCCGGGACAAGCCCGGGCACGACGAGCCCCAACGCCTCAGCCCTGGTCGGCCGTCTTCTTCATCGTCAGCGCCTGGTCGATCGCAAAGCCGCCGATCTCGCTCATCGCCTGCGAGATCACGTCGCCTTTGCGGGCGAAGCCGGCGGAGAGGACGTCGAACTGCGTCCGCGCCAGCCGCAGCACCTCGATCGGCACCGAGACGGCGGTCGCGTTGAAGCTGTCGACGGAGGCGCGCAAGCCGTCCAGCTCGGTCGTGAGCTTGCCGATATGGCTCTCGGCATTCTGCATCAGGCCGATCAGCTTGCCGCGCTCGGCATCGAAGGCGGCGCGCTCGGCCGCGGCTGTCGCGGTGATTTCGGCAAGCTGCGCCCGCAACGCCTCGATCTGGCCGACCATGGCATCGGAGGTGTGCTCGGCGGCCTCGCGCAGCTCGGCATTGCGCGTGCTCGCATCCTGCTGCTCGTGATAGAGCCGCTCGGCCGACATCGCCCGTTGTGTCAGCGACTCGATCAGGCTTGCGGCGCGCAGCAGCGTCTCGCCGTTCCGCCCCGACACCATGCTGGCCATCCGCCGCAGGAAGTCGATGGTTTCGGACGACGAACTCGGCGGCAGGGGGACGACCGTCGCGGACATGTGTGATGCCAAAGCCAAGCCGTGGTGACCGCCGCCGTACCGACTGGCCTCACGCAACATTCGGCGCCTGATCGCGAGCGCGAAGCAAGCCTGAATCGGCAGGCGAGGTCAACTGGCTGGCGCGGCAAATGCGGTTTCGTAGCCCGGATGAGCGAAGCGACATCCGGGATTCCAGGCGCAAACCGTCCCCGGGTATCGCGTCGCTCACCCGGGCTACGCAGTCAGCCGCAGCTGGCGTCAGGCGTCCTTTTGCCGCCCGATCCGGCCCAGATGGGTAAAGCCGAACCCGGCAGAATATTTCAGGCCATAGCCGAGGGCCCGGTCGATGCCGATATGGGCCAGCCAGATCAAGGCGATCGACAAGGTGAGCGGCGAGCCGAGGCCGAAGCCCAGCGTCAGCAGCGACACCGGCGCCAGGTAGCTATGGGCAGCGTTGTAGACCAGCGCGCCGAATTTGGCGTCGGACAGGTAGGCTAGGAAGCTGAGATCCGGGACGAAGAAGAGCACGGCAAAGGCCAGCCAGGAGCCGTCCCAGGCCCAGTAGAGCATCACCATCCCGATAAACAGGGTAAGGCCCTCCAGCCGCAGCAGGATGTTGACGCCGCCCGTCGCCGCGCCAGCCTGGGCCGTTCCGTCGCTCATGCTCGTCTCCCCGGGCAAAACCCTGTAATCCCTCAAGCTTTCGGGCCGGACAAGGCAGCCTTGCTGCGCGGAAAGGCGCTTTCCGGGCCGCAAAATGCCGTGTTAGAACCCCGCATCATCTAAGAACTGGCGGGAGCAAATGAAACACATCCTGGACGCCCTTGAAGATCGTCGCGCCGGCGCCAAGCTCGGCGGCGGGGAGAAGCGCATCGAGGCGCAGCACGCCCGCGGCAAGCTGACCGCGCGCGAGCGCATCGAACTGCTGCTCGACAAGGGGTCGTTCGAGGAGTTCGACATGTTCGTCGAGCACCGCTCCACCGAGTTCGGCATGGAGAAGAACAAGGTGCCCGGCGACGGCGTCGTCACGGGGTGGGGCACCGTTAACGGCCGCAAGACCTTCGTGTTCGCCAAGGACTTCACGGTGTTCGGCGGCTCGCTGTCCGAGACCCACGCGCTCAAAATCACCAAGCTGCAGGACATGGCGATGAAGGCGCGGGCGCCCATCATCGGCCTCTATGACGCGGGCGGCGCCCGCATCCAGGAGGGCGTCGCAGCACTCGCCGGCTATTCCTACGTGTTCCGCCGCAACGTGCTGGCCTCGGGCGTGATCCCGCAGATCTCCGTCATCATGGGCCCCTGCGCCGGCGGCGACGTCTATTCGCCTGCGATGACCGACTTCATCTTCATGGTGAAGAACACCAGCTACATGTTCGTCACCGGCCCCGACGTGGTGAAGACCGTCACCAACGAGGTCGTCACGGCGGAAGAACTCGGCGGCGCCTCGGTGCACGCCACGCGCTCCTCGATCGCCGACGGTGCCTTCGAGAACGACGTCGAGACGCTCTTGCAGATGCGTCGCCTGATCGACTTCCTGCCGTCCAACAACAGCGACGGCGTGCCGGAATGGCCGAGCTTCGACGACATCGAGCGGGTCGACATGTCGCTCGACACGCTGATCCCCGACAATCCGAACAAGCCCTACGATATGAAGGAATTGATCCTGAAGGTCGTGGACGAGGGCGACTTCTTCGAGATCGCCGACATGTTCGCCAAGAACATCGTCACGGGCTTCGGCCGCATCGCCGGCCGCACCGTCGGCTTCGTCGCCAACCAGCCGATGGTGCTGGCCGGCGTGCTCGATAGCGACGCCTCGCGCAAGGCCGCGCGCTTCGTTCGCTTCTGCGATGCCTTCAACATCCCGATTGTCACCTTCGTCGACGTTCCCGGCTTCCTGCCGGGCACCGCGCAGGAATATGGCGGCCTGATCAAGCACGGCGCCAAGCTGCTGTTCGCCTATTCGCAGTGCACCGTGCCGCTGGTCACCATCATCACCCGCAAGGCCTATGGCGGCGCCTTCGACGTCATGGCCTCCAAGGAAATCGGCGCCGACATGAACTACGCCTGGCCGACCGCCCAGATCGCGGTGATGGGCGCCAAGGGCGCGGTCGAGATCATCTTCCGCTCAGACATCGGCGACCCCGACAAGATCGCCGCGCGCACCAAGGAATACGAGGACCGCTTCCTGTCACCCTTCATCGCCGCCGAGCGCGGCTACATCGACGACGTCATCATGCCGCACTCGACGCGGAAGCGGATCGCGCGGGCGCTGTCGATGCTGAAGGACAAGAAGGTGGAAACGCCGGCGAAGAAGCACGACAATTTGCCGTTGTGAGGGAAGGGCACGCCGGTGGCAATTTGGCGTCGTCGATCGAGATCATGGCGGCGCGCCATTGAATCGTGCGGCCTGATATTGGGCGTGTCGTCCGCGGTCCTGGCGATAGACATATCGTGCTTTGCCCAGGACAGCGAGATGACCGTCACCGCCCGAACGGCGGAAGAGACCGTTATCGAAGGCTACGCCGACGCCGACAATACATGCGCGCCGGTCGAGCTTCCCCGGCTCTTGCTCATGAAGTCACCGGAACATGGGGTCGTCTGTTATCGTATCGAGGATTTCGAGGTGGTGGGCGACTCTGGAAGCGACCGAGCTTGTATCGGGCGCTGGGTCCGCGGCATAAGCATTTTCTATCTGGCGCGACCTGGTTACAGCGGGCCGGATAGCCTTCGATACGAAGCAATCACCGATCGAAGGCGGGACAGGGTGGCTGTTCGGGTCAGGGTCTTGCCCGGCTTCGGGAACGATTCCGATGCGGCCGGCCCAAGTGATTCCGAGCGCGAGCCCGCCATGTCGCTCGGGCCTGTTCCTGCATGCGTTGGGCCGGTGTCTTAGGCCGTCGCGTGCTCCATAACCGAAGTTCGTTTGTTCTCCGAACTGCTCGCTCGCAAATCCGATGACCGAAAACGATCCCACTGACGAAATCTCCGACATCGAGGATCGCATCGAGCGGCTCGCCGAGATCGCCGAGCGCTGCCGCAAATACATCCTCGCGTCCAAGATCGCGATCGGGGGCGGGGCGGCGCTGCTGCTGGTGACGATCCTCGGTGTGTTCGGGTTCGGCACGACCGCAGCCCTCGGATCGATTGCGCTGGTGCTGGGCGGGATCGTCTCGCTCGGTTCGAACATCTCGACGCTGCGGCAGACGGACGACGCCATCAGCGCTGCGGAGGCGCGGCGTGCGGCACTGATCGGCAGCATCGACCTGCGCATCGTCGCCGATGCTCCGCTGAAGCTTGTGTGACGGGTAGGGTGGATTAGCGATAGCGTAATCCACCAAGGTGTGTGTCACCAGATGGAGAAGTGGCGGATTACGCTGGCGCTAATCCGCCCTACGTATTTCACGCATCCGGCGCCCCCACGCCTCACGCAGCGCGCTTGAGCGTCAGCTCCGACAATTCGGTGCGGCATTCGGCGGCGAAGGCTTGAAGTCGATCGGCGGTCTGCCGGTCGAGGATGGCTTTGGCCAGCCGCTCAGCGCGGGCGATCTGTCGCTTGAGATATTCGATGCGGACCATGGGTCACCTTTTGAACTGCTTCCTTTCGGTGGCGACTGTATGCCGGGCACGGGATTGATTGTGTGAGGCGCATCACGTTTTGCGCGCCTTATCGGCCGCAGCGAAATGCGCCATCTGGTCGGCGTGGGCCTTGGCGAAGGCCGGGCGGGCCGTCGCGCGTGCGACGTAGGTACGGCAGGCGGGACTGTCCGCAAGCGCGCCGAAACCATCGACGACGCGCAGCACGTCCGCCATCAGGATGTCGGCGACGGAGAAGGAGCCTGCCAGCCATTCGCGGCTGGACAGCACCGGCTCGAGATGCCCAAGGCGCAGCTTGAGGAAGTCATCGACGAATTTGAACGCCGCCGTGTCGGTCGGATGTCCCATGAACTTCGACATTCCCCAGGGCAGGCTGGCCATCTCCACCGAATTGAGCGCGGCGAACACCCATTCCGTGGCTTCAGTGCGGCCGCGCCTATCGGTGGGCATCAGCTTCGTGCTCAGGCCGCCGAGATGCAGCAGGATAGCGCCGGTCTCGAAGATCGAGATGTCGCCGTCGGTCAGCCACGGCACCTGGCCGAACGGCTGGTGCGCGAGATGCGCAGGCCCGCGGTCGTCGAACGGGGCGCTGGCGACGCGATAGGGCAAGGCGGCCTCTTCGAGCGCCCAGCGCACGCGGAGATCGCGCACGAACCCGCGCGGCGCTTCGGGAACCCAATTGAAAGTGGTCAGGGTAAGGTCGGCCATTTGCTGTCTCCATGTCCTGATTCAAAAAATGTGCTGGTTCGAAACAAAGGACGAGCGAAGGGCGCCCGTTCCGACACCGGTGCCAACTCTTTTTTGCCGCCGGTCACTGGAGCAGCTAAGCTTGCCGCAAACAACAGGAGGAAATCCGATGCCGGCAGCTTTCTTCGTCGTCCGCGCCATCGTCGCCGATCCCGCCCAGCGCGCCGCATTCGACAGATGGTACGAGACCGAACATGTGCCCGACGCGGTGAAGGCATTCGGCGTGAGCAAGGCGTGGCGGTTCTGGAGCCTCGATGATCCCGCGCTGCATCAGGCGATGTATCAGTTCGACGACGAGGCCAAGCTTGCGGCGATGCTCAAGGGCGAAGCGCTCAAGCAGCTCGTCGCCGATTTCAACCGCGACTGGCCCGACGTCAAGCGCTCGCGCGAGACGCTGGTGCTGGCGCAGGAGTTTGCGAAGTAGGACACATTCAATGTCTGCATCGTAACGAATCTGAACGCGCGCTTCAGCCTTGGTTCATGTCGTGACCGCGAAACTTCCTCTGCATCACTTGCCAGATAGCTCAGAGGACATGTCATGGAGCGCCGGAACTTTCTGAAATTTGCATTGGGACTGACGGCGGGCGCCGCCGCTTTTGCAGCGACCGCGCAGGCCGCGCCGCTGTCACCGCAGCCGGTCGGCGATCCCGCCCGCATGCCGCAAGGCAACCCCGACGCTCGCCCTGCCGTCACCAGCAGCGAGGAAGCAGACAGGCTGACGCCCGAACAGGTGCACTGGCGTGGCCGCCATCACGGCTGGCGCCACCGTCATTGGGGCTGGCGCCGACGCCGCTGGCATCGCCGTCATTGGTGAGCCGCGGCAAGCCGCGAATTGGACGGGGATCGCGGCCGCGGTCCCCGTTTCGATTCCAGGCCGCTCGAATTCCAGGGTCGTTGGATCGGCGGCAGCAAGCCTGAAACGAAAATGGCCGCGCAGGCTGAACCTGCGCGGCCATCTTGCGATGCAAAGAGATCAGAACGGGCGGCAGCGGCCGGCATACCAACGGAAGCCGTAGGGGCACACGCGCGCGCGCGGCACCACGACGACGGGCGGGGCTACATACACGGGGGCCGGGCGCACGACGACCGCGCCGCGCATCGGGCGGCAGCCACCATAGGGGCCACGATACCAGCCCGGGCCGCAACCTTGCGCGGCGCTGGCGGCCTCGCTGAAACCGACGACCGCGCTGGCGAGCATGGCGGCGGCGAACAGGTATTTCATGTGATCTTCCTTCTCGTCCTTGGAGCAAGTCTTTGGGGGCAAGTCTCTGGTGGCAAGTCTCTGGTCGCAGTCTCTGAAGCAAGTCTTTGGCGGCTTGGCGTTTGTGGCGCACAATGAATCAAAAGACACGATTCGACATGTTAAATTTTGCAACATGCCGACCCGGCGCGATCCAAACCTGCCAATCATGACCTGAATGCGGCATGAACATTCTCCGGGCACGGCTTCATGCGACGCGGATGGCGCTGGAGCCCGTCCCGATGAATCGGAACGGGCTCCAGGTTCTTGTTTGACGCGTTGTCTGGACGCTCACCGGTATCCACGTCGCTCGACAAGGCTCTAGCGGCCGAGAAAGCCCAGCACCAACTCCTTGTACTTGTCCGGAGCCTCCAGGAAGACCAGGTGGCCGGTGTCCGGAATGACCTCGGCGCGCGCATTTGCCATCTTCGCCGCGAACGCCTTCGCCAGTTCGGCGTTCTGACCCATCCTGGGCCGTAGGGCTTCCGGCGCGTTCGGCCGGCCCGGCGCGTTGTGGTCGTCGGCGCCCATGATGAACAGCGTAGGTTCGGTGATGAGAGGAATCTCATGCGCGACCGGCTCGCGATAGATCATCTGCCCCGAGCTGACAAAGGCGCGCAGCCAGCGCGGGTAGTCGGGGCTGCCCTTGATATTGAAGCGGGCGTCGATGTACGGCGTGATCGCATCGGGGGGCAGCTTGATCGCGTAGTTGGTTTGCAACTGCTTGCGATAGCCGTCGGCGGTGAGCTTGTCCTCGGTCGCTATGATCGCCTCGGTCGGCGTCGGCGGCACGTAGAGGCGGTAATCCTCCAGCCCGATCGGCGCAGTCAGCACGAGGTGGGCGACCCGGTCAGGGTAGGCGCGGGCGATGCGCACGCCCAGCATTCCGCCAAGCGAATGGGCGACGATGTCGGCCTTCTTGATCTCCAGGTGATCGAGCAGCGCGATGGTGTTGCGCGCCAGCGTGTCGAAATGCAGTTCGCCCGCAGGCTTGGAGGACTTGCCGAAGCCGATCTGGTCCGGCACCACCACGCGGTAGCCGGCGTCGTTGAGCATCTTGATGACAGGGGCCCAATAGCTCGACGGAAAGTTACGTCCATGCAGCAGCACCACGGTGCGGCCGTTCGGCTGCGCAGGAGCGACGTCCATATAGGCCATGCGGAGCTGCTCGCCGTCATTGACGAGCGGCAATTGGTGCACGGGGTAGGGATAGGCAAAACCCTCGAGCGCGATGCCATAGGGCTCGCGCGGGGGCGTGTCTGCGGCGTGCGCGGTGGCGAGCAGGGAGGCAAGGAGAGCGGCGGCGAGGGCGGCCGGGAGGATGCGGATCATGCTGGGTCTCTAACGGTTAGGGAATGACCGTTCGCATAAGCGCGTGGACGGCCGGGTCAAGCCCGGCCACGACGAGAGCAGGAGTTCACACGCAAATGTGCGACGTCACGCGAATGGCGTGATCAGTCCTTGGCGTCGCCGAACAGCGCGGCAAACTGCTTCTCGCCGGTGCGGGTGAAGTTGACGACGCGGCTGCCGGGCGTGGCGTCGCGCGCCGCCCATTTCAGCTCCGCGAAGCGCTGCATCATGGCGGCGCCCAGCGTGCCTGCGAGATGATGGCGCCGCTCGCTCCAGTCGAGGCAGGCCTTGCACACGGGCCGCCGCGGATGGGTGAGCATGCCGGGCGAGATCTGCAGATGCCTGGCGAGAAAGCGCTCGCCCTCGGCGGTCAGCTCGATGTCCTGCTTCTTCTGCCTGACCAGATGCCGCTCGCGTAAGGAATCGAGCATCTGCACGCCGAGATCGCCGGCGAGGTGATCGTAGCAGATCCGCGCGCGTCGCAGCGCCGGATCCTTCGGCCCGGTGCGCACCCGCATGTGGCCGGTGCGCGCGGCAAGGCCTGCAAGGCCTTCGAGCACGCTGGCGACGTCGTCGTCGGTGAGGCGATAGTAGCGGTGGCGGCCCTGCTTCTCCGGCTCGATCAGGCCGCCGGCCTCGAGCTTGGCCAGATGCGAGCTCGCCGTCTGCGGCGTGATGCCGGCCTCCTGCGCCAGCTCGCTTGCGGTCAGCGCGCGGCCGTTCATCAGCGCGGTGAGCATGTTGGCGCGCGCGGGATCGCCGACCAGCGAAGCGACCAGGGCGATGTCGGGTCCTGATTTCATGCTTCGATGGTAGCCGAAGCATTGTGGTCGGGCAAGCGCGTAGCGTGCCTTGCGTAAACACGTCATTGCGAGCGAAGCGACGCAATCCAGTTGCTTCAGCGGCGACGGAGCCGTTCGCCCTTCCCGCAATGAAAAATCAAGGAGCCCATCATGTCCGTCACCGTCTTCATCCGCTACCAGATCGACCCGTTCAAGCGTGCGCAGTTCGAGGACTATGCGAAGCGCTGGCTCACCATCATCCCGAAATGCGGCGGTGACCTGATCGGCTATTTCATGCCGCATGAAGGCACCAACAACATCGCCTCCGCGCTGATCGGCTTCGAGAGTCTGGCCGCGTACGAGGCCTATCGCTCCCGGCTGCGGCAGGACGCGGAGGGCATGGCGAATTTCCATTTCGCCGAGGAACACAAGTTCATCCTCGCCGAAGAACGCACATTCCTGCGCAAGGTGGTATTGTAGGCCACCAAAGTAAGGAGATGCCCATGATCGCCGTGATCTTCGAGGTCTGGCCGAAGCCGGAACACCGGCAGGACTATTTCGACCTCGCAGCCGATCTGAAGCCGATCCTGCAAACCATCGACGGCTTCATCTCGGTCGAGCGTTTCCAGAGCCTGACCGACACGGGCAAGATCCTGTCGGTGTCGTTCTGGCGCGACGAGGCTGCCGTGCAGGCCTGGCGCAACACGATGGAGCACCGCCGCACGCAGGCCAAGGGCAGGGCGGAGATCTTCGCCGATTATCATTTGCGCATCGCCAGCGTAGTCCGGGATTACGGCATGAATGATCGCGAGCAGGCGCCGAAGGACAGCCGGGCGATGCACGACGCCGGTTAGCGGCCGGAGAGATATTCAATCCATGGTGGACATCTCGCCGAGGTTGTGAGATGTCTACGCTGCGCTTCCGTTTTTGGGGGCGTATGTCGTTGCAGTTGAATTGATTTCAAATCGCCCCTTCGATGGGTGGTCAAAATTCGCCGAGCGTCAGAGCGAGGTGTTTCATATGACGAGTTTTGCTGGGCCGCCGGCCGATGCCATTCGCAACAAACCGATCACCAATGAGCTGAGAAACGTGCTGGACGCCGCCGCGACGGCCGCGGGTGTCGACACGATCCGGATTACGTCGGGCGGGCAGGACGCGCTCGGTCACGGCACCCGTCGCACGGGCTCCACCCGCCACGACCTCGGGCGGGCGGCCGACGTGCAATGCCTCGTCAATGGTCAGGCGTTGACGTTTACCGACGCCGCGGCTTCGCCCGGCATCTTGCGTTTCGTGACGGCTGCGGCTGCGGCGGGGGCGACCGGGATCGGCGCAGGCGTCGGCTACATGGGCAACCGGACGATCCACGTCGGCTTCGGCACCTCGGTCGACGACCATACCAGGTTGACCTGGGGCGCCGGCGGCCGATCAGCGACGGCCCCGCAATGGTTGCGCGATGCGGCGCAGGATGGCTGGGATGGCGGCGGAATCGTGCCGCCTGGACCGGCCGCCGCTGCTGTTCATCCCGGCCGTTATGCGGTGATCGCGCGTGATGGACTGAAGCTGCGTGGCGGGCCAGGCACGAATTTCGATCCGGAAAGGACATTGCCCGCCGGTACGGAGCTGAGCGTGGTGGCGGTCTCCAACGTCGATCCCGCTTGGGTTCGCGTCGACGTGGAGGGGGACGGCCTGCTCGACGGTTACGTCTTTGCAGCGTTCCTCGCCGAGGTCGAAGCTGCCCCGGCTTGACCCCTTGCACTAAGCCCAGCGTTTCCATTTTCAGCGACGGAGTTCATCATGGTGAGCGTCGACGATATCAGGTGGTTCAAGCAGCAATTTCGTACGCAGGTCGAGGCGGCCTTGCCGGGCAAGCCCTTCGATATCGACATGGTCGCCGCGATCGCGTGCCAGGAAACGGGCTACATCTGGTCCGTCGTCCGCAAGAAGAACCTTTCGCTCGATCGCGTGCTTGCGCTTTGCGTCGGCGACACCATTGATTTCCAGGGACCGGGCAAAGGGCGGCAGGCCTTTCCGCGCAATAAGGCACACCTGCTGACCGAGCCGAACGGGCGGGAGATGTTCGACATTGCCCGCGATGGTCTCGAACAGATGTCGGCTTTCGTCCGAGGCTACGAGCGCGCCGTCGCCAACCCCGATAAGTTTTGCCATGGATTCGGTATGTTTCAGCGTGATCTCCAGTTCTTCAAGGAAGATCCGCGCTACTTCCTCGAGCGGCGCTACGAGAACTTTTCCGATACGCTGACGCAATGTCTCGGAGAATTGGAGCGCGGTCTGAAGAAGCTCGGCTTGCAGTCCAAGACGAGCCTGACTGATCTCGAATTCTGCGCGGTCGCGATCGCCTACAACACCGGTGGCTACAACCCGGCGAAGGGCTTGAAGCAGGGCTTCAAGGACGACGGTGGGAAGTTCTACGGCGAGCAGATCTTCGACTTCCTGACGTTGTCGCGCACGGTCGACGGCGCCGCGATGCTGGCGCCAGGGCGTTATGTCGTGATGGCTCGCGGTGGCCTGAAGCTGCGTGGTGGGCCCGGGACGAATTTCGGCTCCGAAAAAACTCTCCCGGCGGGCACCGAATTGAACGTCGTCGAGATCAGCGGTCAGGATCCGGCGTGGGCGCGGGTTGACCTGGAGGGCGATGGACTGCTCGACGGTTTCGTCTTTGCGAGCTTCCTCGCCCCGGTGCAACAGCATATGGCTGCACGAGAGGATGTCCCCGAGCCGGCTTGATGCGGCCGGTTGGGCGCGTCACCGATCCATCTCGTCGGACCACAGAGTCACCCGCGGCGACGCACTGGCGATCGTCGCGGGGCATCCCCATCTCTGCGGCGCAAGCCATCGACATGGGGAGAAGAAACATGCACCTCACGACCGCGGACAAGCGCGCGACCTTCAGGAAGATGCACGAGAGCGGGTGCTTCATTCTGCCCAATCCGGTCGACGTCGGCAGCGCCAAGGCGTTGCAGCATCTCGGTTTCAAGGCGCTCGCCTCATCGAGCGCGGGCTTTGCCTGGACCATCGGCAAGGCCGACAATCACGTCACCGTCGAGGATGTCTGTCAGCATCTGGCAGCATTGAGTTCGGCTGTCGACATCCCCGTCAACGCCGATTTCGAGGGCGGCTTTGCGGTTGAGCCGGACAGGGTCGCGGACAATGTCGAGCGCTGCGTGCGCACCGGCGTTGCCGGCCTGTCGATCGAGGATTCCACCGGCGACAAACACAATCCGATCTACGAGCGCGCGCTCGCCGTCGAGCGCATCAAGGCCTCGCGCAAGGCAATCGGCGACAGCGGGACGCTGCTGGTCGGCCGCTGCGAATCCTATCTGTGGGGCATGACCGACCTCAAGCTGGTCATCGACCGGCTCACTGCTTACGCGGACGCCGGCGCCGATTGCCTCTATGCGCCGGGCCTGAAGACCCGCGAGGACATCACGGCCGTGGTGAAGGCCGTCGCACCAAAACCGTTCAACCTCCTGATCGGCGCATCCGGCCTGTCGTTGCAGGAGGCCGAGGATCTCGGCGTGCGCCGCATCAGCGTCGGCGGCTCGCTCGCCCGCGCCGCCTGGGGAGGCTTCATGCGCGCGGCCAAGGAGATGGCGGAGAAGGGCACGTTCACCGAGCTCGGCAGCGGCTATCCCGGCGGCGATCTCAACAAGATGTTCAGCTGAGCAGACGATCGGCTGAAAACGAAAAGCGGCGAGACTTTATGAGTCCCGCCGCTCTCTTGTCCTCTCGGTGTCATGCTCCCGGCTTGACCGGGGCATCCAGGGCGAATTCCCTGGGTCGCCCGGTCAAGCCGGGCGACGACAGCTATCGTGTTGCTCTTACTTCGCGCCGTCAGACGGCGTCTGCGTATCCGGCGCCGGCTTTGCCGCCGGCGTAGCCGAAGCAGGCGCAGCCGGCCTGTTCGGCGCCGCACCCGTCGTCACGCCCGGCTCGGTGTTGTTGCGGGGCGTCACGTCGCGCATGCCGGGAGGTGCGGCCGGATTGGCAGGGGCCGCCTGCTGCGCGGTCTGCGTCGCCGGCGTGTTGCTCGCCTGGTTGCCGGTGGTCGTATTGTTCAGGCCGTAGAACACGGCACCCAGCACCAGTGCGATCGCAACGGCGAACAACGCCACCTTGCCGCTGGAGGCGGGGCCTTCGCCGAGCTCGGGGTCGGCCTGCAGGTTGGCATCCCGGCGCGCCGCGTTGAGATACGCATCGTCGGCGAGGTTCGGGCGGTACGGATCGTTGGGAAAACGGTCGTCAGCCATCGGTTGGGTCTCCTCGTTTATGACGTCAGACAACCCGTGGATGCGAGATTCTGTTCCGCGCTTCCTTATGCTTTCGTCGCATGTTGCCCTCATCGCAGGAATCGGGAACCTGTCTGGCAGGAACAGAACGCGGGTTCCATGGCCGCAACGAAGGAACAAGCCGATGTGGAGCCTGCCGCCGACGGATAGCGTGCTGCATTTCCTCTCGCTGGTCGCGATCGCCGCGCAAGGCATGACAGCAGCACTCGCTGCCGGACGCCGCAGCATGGACTGGTTGGGAGTCTGCTTCCTCGGCTGCATCACCGCGCTCGGCGGCGGCACGTTACGCGATCTCTTGCTCGGACACTACCCGCTGGCTTGGGTGCAAAACCCGACCTACCTCGCGCTCGCCGGCGGTGCCGCTTTCCTCACCATCCTGTTCGCGCGCCTGGTGCACCGGTTGAAGGTCGCTTTCGTCGTGCTCGATGCCATCGGCCTGGTCGTCTTTACCATGATCGGTTGTGATGTTGCCTGGCAGATGGATGCCTCGCTAACGATCGTGATCGTGTCGGGCATGGTGACGGGCTGCGCCGGCGGCGTGTTGCGCGACGTGCTCTGCAACGACGTGCCGCTGCTGTTCCGATCCGAACTCTACGCCAGCGTTTCGGTGGTGACCGGACTATTTTACGCCACCGCCTTCGGCCTCAATCTCAATGCCGAGCTCTGGACGATCCTGACGTTCGTGCTCGGCCTCAGCTTCCGCCTGCTCGCGGTGCGCTACAAATGGGAGATGCCGAAATTCGTGTTCACGGGGGAGGAGATATAGTGGTTGCGTCGCCGCGCTCGATCCACGTCGTCATTGCGAGCGCAGCGAAGCAGTCCAGGGTCTTTCCGCGGAGGCAGTCTGGATTGCTTCGTCGCAAGGGCGCCTCGCAATGACGTGGATGGAATTACTCCTCTTTCCTCGCCTTCGCCGCCTGCGCCGCCGTCACCAGCGGCGCGGCGTTGCCCCAGGAATTGCGGATGTAGTTCGTCACCGCCGCGATCTCCTCATTGGACAGCTTGGCATAGGGCGGCATCTCGCCGGTGTTGGGCGCGCGCGGGGTGGTCACGGTGTGGGCGCCGTCGAGAATGATGCGCAAGGTGGAGGACGGATTGACCGATTGCAGCAGCGCATTGCCGGGCAGCGGCGGATAGATGCGCGGCGCTCCCGAGCCGTCGGCTTCATGGCAGGCGATGCAGAGCTTTGCGTAGACCGCCTGGCCGGCCTTCATTTCGGCCTCGTCAGGCGCCGTCACGATGCTCTCGCGCCGCGCCGGCGGCAGGCTTTTCAGGTAGACCGCGATGGCGCGCACATCGGCATCGCTCATCTTCGAGGTCGAATTGACGACGACCTCCGCCATCGGTCCGCCGGCATGGCTCCTCGCATTGCGTCCGCTCTGCAGATATTCGGTGATGTCGGCCTCTCTCCACGACTGCAACCCCGTGCGCGCGGCGCCATCGAGCCGCGGCGCGTACCAGCCGCCGACCTCATTGCCTGACAGAGCTTGCGCGCTCTTGTCCGCGCCGAAATAATTCTTCGGCGTGTGGCAGGCGCCGCAATGACCGAGCCCGGTGACGAGATAGCCGCCTCTGTTCCAGGCCGCGCTCTTGCCCTGATCCGGCTCGAACAGGCCGGGCTTGAAATACATCGCGTTCCAGACCCGCATCAGGCCGCGATAGCCGAACGGCCAGCGCAGCTCCGGCGGCTTGTTGCGGCTGATGACGGGCGCAAGCGTGCCGAGATAGGCGCGGATCGCCAGCGTGTCGTCCTTCGTCATCTTCGTGAAGTAGGGATAAGGAAAGGCCGGGTAATAGTTCGAGCCGTCGGGCGCGATACCGGTGCGCACCGCGCGCACGAAATCGGCATCCAGCCAGGCGCCGATCCCGGTGTCGCGGTCCGGGGTCAGGTTCGGCGAATAGATCGCGCCGAACGGCGTGTCGATGCGCTTGCCGCCCGCGAACGGTTTTGCCGGATCGGCGGTGTGGCAGCCTGCGCAGTCGCCGGCCTCGACCAGCGTCTTGCCGTAGGCGATCAGTTCCGGCGAGGGTTCGGCGGCGCGGGCCACGCTTGCAACCGCACTGCACAACGCCAGACCGGCAAGAGCGGAGCCAGCCAGAATCGTCCGCATCGAAAGGCTCTCCTGCGACCAATCGCCCGCGTCCGGCACGACAGGGGCATCAGTTCATTTCGCAACAGTGGGGGTATGGTGACACAAATTGAAAACGGCATGCGTGTTTCAGGCCACGAAGTTGCGATTTTTACCCGACGCCCCCTTTGGTCCAGATTTGTGATGCGGATCGCGAAATATCCGACATAGAGTGGCGAGATTGGTCGGCGCGCCCTAGCTAAAAATAACGGGACGGCAACGGCTTAAGCCAGCAAGACCCGAACAGGGCGATGAAAGAGGACGGCATGGGCATCAACCAGGGTCCGATCAGTCTTGATCAAAAATACACCCAGGAGACCGGGCACGTCTTCACCACGGGCATCCAGGCCCTGGTTCGCCTGCCCATGGCCCAGATCCGGCGCGACCGCGCGGCGGGGCTCAACACCGCAGGCTTCATCTCCGGTTATCGCGGCTCGCCGCTCGGCGGCTACGACCAGCAGCTGTTCGCCGCGCGAAAGCACCTCGAACAGTACAACATCAAGTTCCAGCCCGGCGTGAACGAGGATCTGGCGGCCACCGCCGTTTGGGGCTCGCAGCAGCTCAACCTCTCGCCCGGCGCCAAATACGACGGCGTGGTCGGCATCTGGTACGGCAAGGGCCCCGGCGTCGACCGCTGCGGCGACGTGTTCCGCCACGGCAATGCGGCGGGTTCCGCCAAGAACGGCGGCGTGCTGTGCCTTGCCGGTGACGACCACGGTGCGAAATCCTCCACCGTGCCGCATCAGTCCGACCATGCCTTCATGTCGGCGCTGATGCCGTATCTGTATCCCTCGAGCATCCACGAGATGATCGAGATGGGCCTGCTCGGCATCGCGATGTCGCGCTATTCGGGCTGCTGGGTCGGCATGAAGGTGATCACGGAGACGGTGGAGACCACCGCCGAGATCGATCTCAGCGACGAGATGAAGCCGTTCATCATCCCGACCGATTTCGAGATGCCGCAGGGTGGCCTCAATTTGCGCTGGCCCGACGACCGCTTCGAGCAGGACCGCCGCCTGCAGGACTACAAAGGCTTTGCCGCGATCGCCTTCGCGCGCGCCAACAAGGTCAACCGCATCACCATGGATTCGCCGAACGCCCGTTTCGGCATCATGGCGTCGGGCAAGAGCTACGAGGATGTCCGCCAGGCGCTGCGCGAGCTCGGCATCACCGAAGAGGTCGCCGCCAGGATCGGCCTTCGTCTCTACAAGATCGGGATGCCCTGGCCGCTGGAACCGGAAGGCGTGCGCCAGTTCGCGGTCGGGCTCGAAGAGATCTTCATCGTCGAAGAGCGCCGCGAGATCGTCGAGAACCAGGTCAAGCAGGAGCTGTTCAACTGGCGCGACGACGTCCGCCCGCGCATCGTGGGCAAGATGGACGAGCACGACAAGCGCTTCCTGACCTTCTCCGCCGAGCTCAGCGTCGCCTCGCTTGCGACCTCGCTGACCGAGCGACTTCTCAAGCTCGATCTCAACCCCGAGATCAAAGAGATGCTCCGCGCCAAGGCCGACTGGTTCAACGGCCGTCAGGCGAGCCAGATGCAGGCGGTCCCGCCTGTCTCCCGCACCCCGTATTTCTGTTCCGGCTGTCCCCACAACACCTCCACCAAGGTTCCCGAAGGCAGCCGCGCGCTCGCCGGCATCGGCTGCCATTTCATGGCGCTGTGGATGGACCGCTCGACCGAGACCTTCACCCATATGGGCGGCGAGGGCGTGCCGTGGGTCGGCATCGCACCCTTCACCAACGAGAACCACATCTTCGCCAATCTCGGCGACGGCACCTATTTCCACTCCGGCCTTCTCGCCATCCGCCAGGCGGTCGCGTCCAAGACCAACATCACCTACAAGATCCTCTACAACGACGCCGTCGCCATGACCGGCGGCCAGCGCCACGACGGCGATCTCTCGCCGCAGCAGATCACCTTCCAGCTCCACGCCGAAGGCATCCGCGAGATCTATCTGGTCTCCGAGACGCCCGATGCCTATCCCTCGGACAGCATCGCGCCGGGCGTGAAGCTGTATCATCGCGACGAGCTGCAGAACGTCATGAAGATGTGCCGGGAGCACCAAGGCACATCGGCGATCGTGTTCGTCCAGACCTGCGCCGCCGAGAAGCGCCGCCGCCGCAAGCGCGGCCTGATGGAGGATCCGGCGCGCCGCGTCATGATCAACCCGGCCGTCTGCGAGGGCTGCGGCGATTGCTCGGTGCAGTCGAACTGCATCTCGGTCGAGCCGCTGGAGACCGAGTTCGGCCGCAAGCGCGCCATCAACCAGTCGTCCTGCAACAAGGACTATTCCTGTGTGAAGGGTTTTTGCCCGTCCTTCGTCACCGTCGACGGCGGCAAGCCCCGTCACCGCGCGCCGGCCGATCTCTCTGATATCGGTGCGATTCCGGAGCCGGCCTCGCGGCCGACGCTCGACAAGCCCTACAACATCGCGGTCGGCGGTGTCGGCGGCACCGGCGTTCTCACCATCGGCGCGCTGCTCGGCATGGCCGCCCATATCGAGGGCAAGGCCTCGATGATCCTCGACATGTCGGGCCTCGCGCAGAAGGGCGGGGCCGTGCTCAGCCACGTGCGGCTGTCGGATCATCCGGCGGAGGTGACATGCTCGCGCATCGTCACCGGCACGGCTGATCTCGTGCTTGCCGCCGACGAGGTGGTTGCGGTCGCCAAGGACACCATCTCGCTCTGCGACACCAGCCGCACCCGCGGCATCATCAACAGCCACGTCATTCCCACCGCCGATTTCGTCCTCAATCGCGACTTCAATTTCCAGACCCGGAAGCTGAATGGATTGCTGGAGACGGCGCTGCACAAGGACTCGGTGTTCTTCGATTTCACCAAGCCGGCCGAGCAGTTGCTCGGCGATGCCATCGCCACCAACATGATGATGATGGGCTATGCCTATCAGAAGGGCCTGTTCCCGCTGTCGGCGGAAGCGATCGAGCAGGCCATCGAGATCAACGGGGTCTCGATCAAGATGAACAAGGAGGCCTTCCGCCTCGGCCGCCTCGCGGTCGCCGATCCCCAGCGCCTTGCTGACATGCTCAAGGGCACCGACGAGGTGGTTGCGCCGAAGACGCTGGACGCGATGACGCTCGACGAGGTCATCGAGCATCGCGCCAAACACCTGACCGCCTATCAGAACGGGCGCCTCGCCAAGCGTTATCGCAAGCTGGTCGACCAGGTGCGCGATGCCGCGGTGAAGGGCGGATATGGCGATGCGCTGCCGCGCGCGGTCGCAGTGAACTACGCCAAGCTCTTGGCCTACAAGGACGAATACGAAGTCGCGCGCCTCTACACCGACGGCGCTTTCCAAAAACAGCTCCGCGATCAGTTCGAGGGCGACTTCACGTTCAACTTCAACCTGGCCCCGCCGATCCTCGGTGGCGGCCTCGACGCGCTGGGCCGCCCGAAGAAGCGCGCCTTCGGCCCGTGGATGCTCAACGTCTTCGGCGTACTTGCGAAACTCAAATTCCTGCGCGGCACGGCGCTTGACATCTTCGGCCGCAGCCCCGACCGCAAGCTCGAACGCGATCTGATCGTCGGCTACGAGAAGGACGTCGCCACCGTTCTCGGCCTGCTGTCGCCGGTCACGATCGATACCGCCGTCGAACTTCTGTCACTGCCCGACCGCATCCGCGGCTACGGCCCGGTGAAGGAAAAGGCGGTGGCAGATGCGAAAGCGCGTTACGCGCAACTCGCCGCGGACTTGGCGAACCCGCCGCCCGCGCCGCGGCAGATCGCGGCGGAGTAGACGGACTCGTAGGGTGGGCAAAGGCGCACTTGCGCCGTGCCCACCATCTCGCCATTGATTACGAAGAAGACGTGGGCACACTTCGCTTTGCCCACCTTAAGACGTCCAGTAGCCCGGATCGAGCGCAGCGGAATCCGGGACGCCTGTTCCATGAATGCAGATGAAGCTGCCCTACGAAGAAGGCTCCATATTCGCAATGCCGCTTCGAAACGGTGGATTTGCGCGTGGAGTCGTTGCCCGGTCGCCCCGCGGGGGCAGGGTTCTGCTGGGATATTTTTTCGGCGCGCGTCTCGAAACGTCGGCGTCGGCAACGCTTGATGACCTTCATCCCAATCTCGCTGTGGCCAAAATCCGCTTTGGAGACCTTGGGCTGATTGAGGGCCGGTGGTTGGTCATCGGCAAGGTGCCCAATTGGCATCGGAAAGATTGGCCAATCCCCGACTTTGTCAGGCGAGATCCGATATCAAGAAAAGCCTGGCTGGTGCGGTACCTGAACGACGAACCGCTTCGCAGCGTGTCCGAGCCACTTTCAGGCTATGATGACATGCAACTCTTGGAGAGCGATGGCCTGTACGGTGCGGGAGCGGCGGAAGCAAAGATTTCAAAGCTCCTTGCTCTGCAGCTGAATTGACCAGATCGTAGGATGGGCAAGTCGCAACGCAGTACCTACGGGGCGACGCTTTCTCGTAGCAGTCGGGTGGGCAAAGCGTGCCGCCCGCGCCGAGGCAGATGGTGGGAGTAGGGCGGTTTCGTAGGGCGGATTAGCGCAGCGTAATCCGCCATCCTGTGCAACGATCGACGTTGCGGATTTACGCCTTCGGCTAATCCGCCGTGCAAGCAGCGAAGGCATGATGAGCTGGCCAAGTCGCTTTGTCGGCCATGGAAATTCTGATGTGAAATCAATCCCCATTCTACTGTGCATGGGGTTGTTTTTCAAAAATGGGATCGCCGCGGCCGCTGTGAGCTCGATCATCATCGCCGCACTTGCGCCAACCCGCTGCCCTCTCGCCCGACGGAATATTTCCGCGCTTGCCAATCCAGTCCACGCGGTTCAGAAAAACGGGGCAATAAGAAACGCGAGCGGAGACCTCTGTTTTGACCATCAAGGGCAAGGCCTACATTGCCGGGATCTACGAACACCCGACCCGGCATGCGCCGGACAAATCCACCGCGCAGCTCCATGCCGAGGTCGCCAAGGGCGCGATCGAGGATGCCGGGATCAGCAAGGACGATGTCGACGGCTATTTCTGCGCGGGCGACGCGCCCGGCGGCGCCTGGCCGATGGTCGATTATCTCGGTCTCAACACCAAGAAGCTCCGCCACGTCGATTCCACCGAGACCGGCGGCTGTTCCTACATCATCCATCTCGGCCATGCCGCTGAAGCCATCGCGGCGGGCAAGTGCTCGATCGCGCTGATCACGCTGGCCGGCAAGCCGCGCACCGGCGCGATGCCGCCACGCGCATCCGGCGCCGAGGCGGATTTCGAGTTGGCTTACGGCGCGACCACGCACAATGCCTATGGCATGTGTGCCATGCGCCATATGCACGACTATGGTACCACGAGCGAACAGCTCGCCTGGATCAAGGTCGCGGCCTCGCACCATGCGCAGTACAATCCGCATGCGATGCTCAAGGACGTCGTGACCGTCGAGGACGTGCTGAACTCGCCGATGATCTCCGATCCCCTGCATCGCATGGATTGCTGCGTCGTCTCCGATGGCGGCGGCGCGCTGATCGTCACCACGCCCGAGATCGCCAGGAGCCTGAAGAAGCCGCTTGTCAAGCTGATCGGCCATGGCGAAGCCATGAAGGGCCCCCGCGGCGGCAAGGATCTCGATCTCACTTACTCTGCCGGCATCTGGTCCGGCCCGCGTGCGTTCGAGGAAGCCGGCATCACGCCGCAGGACATCAAATACGCCTCGATCTACGACAGCTTCACCATCACGGTGCTGATGCAGCTCGAAGACCTCGGCTTCTGCAAGAAAGGCGAGGGCGGCAAGTTCGTCGCCGACGGCAACCTCATTTCGGGTGTCGGCAAGCTGCCCTTCAACACCGATGGCGGCGGCCTTTGCAGCAACCATCCCGTCAACCGCGGCGGCATGACCAAGATCATCGAGGCCGTGCGGCAGCTGCGCGGCGAGGCGCATCCGAAGGTGCAGGTCAAGAATTGCGATCTCGCCATCGCCCACGGCACCGGCGGCCTTCTGGGTGTTCGCCACGCCGCCTCGACGGCCATTCTGGAGCGCGTGTGATGACCGAAGCGAAGAAATATCCGGCACCGGTGACGAATCCGGAGACCGCTGCGTTCTGGGATGCGGCGAAAGCGGGCAAGTTCATGATCAAGCGCTGCACCGCGTGCGGCGAAGCGCATTACTTCCCGCGCTCGATCTGCCCGTTCTGCTACTCCGACAAGACAGTGTGGGAAGAGGCGTCGGGCGAGGGCACCATCTACACTTACAGCTTGATGCGGAAGTCGCCGACCGGCCCCTATGCGATCGGCTACGTCACGCTGAAGGAGGGGCCGTCGGTGCAGACCAATTTCGTCGATTGCGATTTCGAAAAGCTCAAGATCGGCCAGAAGGTCAAAGTGGTGTTCAAGCCGACCGACGGCGCCCCGCTGCCGTTCTTCACGCCGGCGTAGATTCTTCCCTTCTCCCCTTGTGGGAGAAGGTGGCGCGAAGCGCCGGATGAGGGGTATCGCTCAGCGGAAAGACTTTTCCTGCGGAGCCAACCCCTCACCCAAACGAGTATGTGGCCGGCACCGCGTAGCCCTCTCCCACAAGGGGAGAGGGCGCATCAACAGGCGCCGCCGCCCGCGAAAAGAACCGGGAAGGAAACAAAAAATGTCCGCCAGATACGAAGAGCTCAAAGCCCTCAAGAACCTCGGCCAGAAATATGCCTACGGCGATCGCGAAGTGATGCTCTACGCCTACGGCATCGGCCTCTGCGCCGATCCCATGGACGAGAACGAGCTCGCCTTCGTCAACGAGGGCACGCTGACGCCGCGGCCGCTGAAGGTGGTGCCGACCTTTGCCTCCGTCGCCGCGTGGGGTGCGGGTCCGGGCGAGATGAACCTCAACCGCGTCATGGTCGTCGACGGCGAGCGCGACATCACCTTCCACCAGCCGCTGCCGGTCGCGGCCCACATCACCGCCGACTCCTCCGTCGTCGAGGTCTACGACAAGGGCAAGGACAAGGGCGTCGTAATCGCGCACCAGACCGTGCTCAAGAACGAGAAGGGCGAGAAGCTCGCAACGCTGGTCGCCTCGCGCTTCGCCCGCGGCGACGGCGGCTTCGGCGGGCCGAGCTTGGCCCAGCCCGATCCGCACAAGATCCCCGCGCGCAGCCCCGACAAGACCATCGACATCACCACGCGTCCCGACCAGGCGCTGGTCTATCGCCTCTGCGGCGATCGCAATCCGCTGCACTCCGATCCAGAGTTCGCGAAAAAGGCCGGCTTCCCGCGCCCGATCCTGCACGGCATGTGCACCTATGGCATCACCTGCCGCGGCGTGCTGCAGACCTATGCCGATTACGACGCGAGCGCCTTCCGCCAGCACGTCGCGCGGTTCTCCTCGCCGGTCTATCCCGGCGAGACCGTCACCATGGACCTCTGGAAGGACGGCAACGTCATCTCCTTCGAAGCCAAGGTGAAGTCGCGCGGGGTGACGGTGATCAGGAACGGCAAGACGGTGCTGGGTTAAGACGGTCTCTTGCCCCGGACGCGAAGCAGCGTTGCACGCTGGATCGCGTCCGGGACACGAGAGAACAAGAACAAGCAGGGAGAAGCCACCATGGGACTACTCGACGGCAAGGTCGCGCTGATCACCGGCGCGGGCGGCGGGCTCGGTGAGGCCTACGCGAAGCTGTTCGCGCGGGAAGGGGCCTCGGTCGTCGTCAACGATCTTGGTGGGCCCCGTGACGGCTCCGGCGCCGACAAGTCGATGGCGCAGCTCGTGGTGGACGCGATCACAGCCGAAGGCGGCAAGGCGGTCGCCAACGGTGCCGATATCTCCACCATGGAAGGCGGCCAGTCGGTGTTCGACGACGCCATCAAGCATTTCGGCCGTGCCGACATCCTCGTCAACAATGCCGGCATCCTGCGCGACCAGACCTTTCACAAGGCCAGCGAGGCCGATTGGGACAAGGTCATCAAGGTGCATCTGAAGGGCACCTTCTGTTGCACCATGCCGGTGTTTCGCTGGATGCGGGAAAATGGCGGCGGCGTCATCGTCAACACCGCCTCGACCTCAGGCCTGATCGGCAATTTCGGCCAGACCAATTACGGCGCGGCCAAGGGCGGCATCTGGGGCCTCTCCAACGTGCTGGCGATCGAGGGCCGCAAGTACAACATCCGGATCTGGACGCTGGCGCCGGGCGCCCTGACCCGCATGACCGCAGACCTGCCCCGCTATAAGGAGAACCCGGGTGCCGCGCTGGGGCCGGACGGCATCGCGCCGGCCGTGCTATACATGGTCAGCGACTTGTCGGGCGACCAGACTGGCAAGGTGTTGGGCGTGTCCGGGCCCCGCGGCGTGCGCGAGATGCGGATGATGGAAATGGAAGGCTGGAAACCGCCGCACACGGGCTGGAACGCCCGGGACATCGCCGATCATGCCAAGGAGATCTTCTTCTCCGAGGAGCAGATCAAGATGGGCGCGCGAAGGTTTTAGCCATCGACAGAGAGAAACAAGGACCACGATGAAACTCACCGCCGACGCCAAGGGCACCTTCGCAATCGCGCCGACGCCGTTCCACGACGACGGCCGGATCGACGAGCGCTCGATCGACCGCCTGACCGATTTCTACGAGGAGGTCGGCTGCGACGGCGTCACGGTGCTGGGCATCCTCGGCGAGGCGCCGAAGCTCGATGCCACCGAGGCCGAGCAGGTCGCGGTGCGCTTCGTCAAGCGCGCCAAGACCATGCAGGTGATCGTCGGCGTCTCCGCGCCGGGCTTTGCCACCATGCGATCACTGGCGAAGGCCTCGATGGACGCGGGCGCGGCCGGCGTGATGATCGCGCCGCCGCCATCCTTGCGCACCGACGACCAGATCACCGGCTATTTCAAGCAGGCGGCCGAGGCCATCGGGCCCGACATTCCCTGGGTGCTGCAAGACTATCCGCTGACCCTCTCGGTGGTGTTCACGCCCGCCGTGATCCGCAAGATCGTCATGGACAATCCGAACTGCGTGATGCTCAAGCACGAGGACTGGCCGGGGCTGGAGAAGATCACGACCCTGCGCGGCTTCCAGAAGGACGGCTCGCTCCGTCCGCTCTCGATCCTGTGCGGCAATGGCGGCACGTTCCTGGACTTCGAGATGGAGCGCGGCGCCGACGGCGCCATGACCGGCTACGCCTTCCCGGAGCTTCTGATCGACGTCGTGAACCTCTCCAAGGCCGGCAAGCGCGACGCCGCGCATGATCTGTTCGACGCCCATCTGCCGCTGATCCGTTACGAGCAGCAGCCCGGCGTCGGCCTGACCATCCGCAAATACGTGCTGCAGAAGCGCGGCATCATCGCCTCCAGCGCCCAGCGCAAGCCCGGTGCGACCATCACGGCGACGGCGAAGGCTGAGGTCGAGTACCTGCTGTCGCGCGTCGCCCGGGTCGACAAGCGCGCCAATCTCGGCCCGCAATCCAGCGCCGCAGGTTAGTTGCATGGCCGAGACATCAGCATCGCGCCCGGCCTCGACGATCCTGCTGCTGCGCGACGGCGAGAAGGCCGACGGCAAGGGCCGCGGCGAGATCGAGGTCTTCATGATGGTCCGCCATCATCAGATCGAGTTCAACTCGGGCGCGCTGGTGTTCCCTGGCGGCAGCGTCGATGCCGGCGACAACGAGATCGTCGCGCGCTCAGACCTCTATTCGGGCGGCGAGGGCCTCAGCGAGGCGGATCGTGGTTTTCGCATCGCCGCGATTCGCGAGACCTTCGAGGAGAGCGGCATCCTGCTGGCGCGCGCGAAGGGGACGGGTACGCCTGTCGATGCCAGGCGTGCCGGCGAGCTTGCCGATGCGCATCGCATAGCGCTCAACGAGCACAAGATCAGCTTCCTGAAAATTCTCGATGACAACGGCCTCCAGCTCGCGCTGGACACGCTCGTGCCCTACGCGCACTGGATCACGCCGGAGGGCATGCCGAAACGCTTCGACACCTGGTTCTTCCTCGCCGCCGCACCGCCCGATCAGCTCGGCGCCCATGACGGCCGGGAGTCGACGGATTCGATCTGGGTGTCGCCGCGCGAGGCGGTGGAGGGCGGCGAGAGCGGCCGCTTCAAATTGCCGTTCCCGACCACGCGCAATCTGATCCGCCTCGCCAAGCAGGCTAGCGTGGGCGCCGCGCTGGACCACGCCAGGGGCATGTCGATCGTCACGGTGATGCCCGTCATGACCAAGACCGAAACCGGCCGCCAGCTCCGCATCCCCCGCGAGGCCGGCTATGACGGCGAGGTGTTCGAGGTCGGGGCGTTGGGCTGAGACACTTCGGCGCCGGGCGAAATATCGAGGCTCGAGCTTGCGCTAGGTTCCGTCCAGTGTGAAGGACGGAGTGGGGGCATGGACACAAGGCAGCAGACCAGCATCGCAGTTGAGCTCGCGCTCCTCGTCGCCCTCGCAACCCTCTGGGGCGGCTCGTACACCTTCATCAAGCTCGGCGTCGCCACCATTCCGCCGATCACGCTGATCGCGGCACGGACTACGATCGCGGGCTTGCTGCTGCTCGCGATCATGTGGGCGCGCGGCGTCAGGATGCCCACGGACGCAGCGACCTGGCGGCGCTTCGCCTTCCAGGCCGTGCTCAACAGCGTCATCCCCTGGACGCTGATCGCCTGGGGCGAGCGCCATGTCGACGCCGCGCTTGCCACCATCCTCAACTCGGCCGGCCCGGTCTTCACCTTCCTGCTCACGGCCGTGGTGACACGTCACGAGACGACCACACCGCGAAAGCTGTTCGGCGTGGTCGCCGGCATGGCCGGCATCCTGCTGATCGTCGGCGTCGACGCCTTCCACGATATCGGCAGCGGCCTCCTTGCGGAGGCGGCCATCGTCGCCGCCACGATCTGCTACGCCTGCGCCGCGATCTTCGGCCGCAGTTTCAAAGGCCTCGATCCAATGGCGCCCGCGGCCGGCTCGCTGCTGGCGGGGGCGGCAGTCCTGATCCCGGCCTCGCTCATGGTCGAGCAGCCCTGGACGCTGTCACCGTCGCAAAGTTCAGTGCTGGCATTGCTCGCGCTCGCCGTATTCTCGACGGCCGCGGCATTCGCGATCTACTTCCGCCTGATCCAGACCCTGGGCTCGGTCGGCACCACTGCGCAGGCCTATCTGCGGGTGCCCATTGGGGTCGCCATCGGCGTCGCCTTCCTCGGCGAGAGCCTGAGCCGGACCGCCTGGATCGGGCTTGCCTGCGTCGTTCTCGGCGTCGCCGCCATGACGATTCCGGCCCGGCGGCCGGCAAGCGTCAAACCGTCATAGATCGGGGAAGGGGCTCCGAGGCCCAATATTAAGGATAATCGGCGGCCCGGGGCATGTTTCCCCGGGGCGGCAATACGTCGTATATAGGGCTTCCAGCAGCCCGGTCCGCTCATCACCAATGTCCGCCGAATTGACGCCGATCCCTGAGAAAAAGCGAATCTTCTCGCTCTCCATCGGCCAGCTCACGTTCGGCAGCTTCCTGTTGGTGCTGGCGGTGATCATCGTCACGTCGACCGCGAGCGTGATCGCGATCCGGCACATCGACACCACCTTCGCCGAGCTGCAGCGGCTCCAGAGCGTCGGCGATCTCGCCGAAGACATCGACCGCCGCATGAACGAGTTGCGGCTCGCCGCGCGTGACTTCGTCACCGATCCCGGCGCCGGCATCCAGTTCAAGCAAGTCGGCGAGGCGGCCTCGACGCTCAGCGACATCCTGAAGAAGACCCGCATCGAGCTCGCACCCGAGCAGCAGGACATGATCGACGGGGTGACGGAGCGGCTTGCAACCTACCGCAGCGGCCTGGAGCGGATCTCGACGCTGATCGACCGCCGCGCCCAGCTGCTTGCCGGCCTGCCGCCGCTGCGCGACCGCTTCGACGTGGCCGTCTCCGGCACCGCCGACCGGGAGCTGGCCGCTCGCCTGTCGGAGGCGCAGAGCCGCATCGCGCTCGGGCTGCTCGCGCGCAACCCGTCCGCCGCGGAGCAGGCCGCGCAGAGCATGCGGGCATTCAACATCGGCGATGCCAGGCTGCAGTCGGCGGTGAACGATTACGCCGAGGCCATCATGGCCGTGGCCGTCCGCGAGCGGCAGATCGCCGACATCGACCGCGAGGTGCTGGGCACCGAGGGCCGGCTGATCGGCCGCGTCACCGAATTGCTGCGCGAGGTCAGCGATCGGCGCGGCCATGTGCTGTCGCGCGACTTCGCCCGGACCCTGACGGAAGCGCGGTGGCAGAGCATCGTGCTCGGCACCATCGGCGTTCTCATCGGTATCGGCGCGGCGTTGTTCGTGGTGCGCAGGACGGTCCGCCCGCTCGCCCAGATCGCACGTTCCATTCGCGCGCTTGCCGCGGGCCGGAAGGATACCTCGATCCCGTCCGCCGACCTCGACAACGAGATCGGCGACATTGCCCGCGCCGCCGAAGTGTTCCGCCGCGCGCTCGAGGAGGCCGACACGGCGCGCGAGGCGGCGGTGCGCGCGCTCACCGAGCAGCGCCTCGCCGAGGAGAGCTACCGAAAATTGTTTGAGGGCTCGGTCGACGGCATCTACGTCACGACGCCGGCCGGCGACCTCCTCAACGCCAATCCGGCACTGGCGCGCATGATGGGCTATGACAGCCCGCAGCAGCTGATCGACAGTATCAACGACATCGCCCACACCATCTACGTCCATCCCGAGGCGCGCGTCGAATATCAGCGGCTGATGACGCGCGACGGCATGGTGCGCGAATTCGAGTACCAGGTGCGCCAGCGCAGCGGCAACATCCTGTGGCTCTCCGACAGCGCCACCGGCGTGCGCGACGAAGCGGGCAACATCGTCCGCTACGAGGGCACGCTGCGCGACATCACCGACCAGAAGAGGGCGGAAGACGCCATCGCCGAAGGCCGGCGCCTGCTCCAGCAGGTCATCGACACCGTGCCGGCGGTGATCAACGTCAAGGACCGCGACCTGCGCTACGTGCTGATGAACCGCTACATGGCCGGCATCTTCGGCATCGAGCCGGGCGATGCGCTCGGCCGCACCACGGCGGACCTGATGTCGCGCTACGGGGCGGCCAAGACCGACGAGAACGACAAGCGCGTGCTCAGCATCCGCAAGGGCCTCGGCTTCTACGAGGAGGAGTACAAGGACGCTTCCGGCAACATGCGGCAATGGCTGGTCAACAAGCTGCCGCTGCTCGATGCCGACGGTGAGATCGAGCGGATCGTCACCGTCGCGCTCGACATCGGCGAGCGCAAGCGCGGCGAGCAGGAGATGCGCAAGGCCAAGGAGTCCGCCGAGACCGCGCTGCGCAATCTGCGCGAGACCCAGGCCTCGCTGATCGAGGCCGAGAAGCTCGCCGCGCTCGGGCGTCTCGTCGCCGGCGTCGCTCACGAGGTCAACAACCCCGTCGGCATCAGCCTCACGGTCGCCTCCGCGCTGGAGCGCAAGACGGCGCTGTTCACTGCCGAGGTCGAGCGCGGCGAGCTGCGCCGCTCGACGCTCAACGACTTCCTCAACACCAGCCGCGACGCGTCCTCGCAGCTCGTGTCCAATCTCAACCGCGCCGCCGAGTTGATCCAGTCGTTCAAGCAGGTCGCCGCCGACCGCAACTATTCGGACCAGCGCAGCTTCGATCTCGGCGATCTCACCGAGCAGGTGGTGATGAGTCTGCGCCCGGGCCTGCGCAAGCACAATCTGACGCTCAACGTCGAGTGCCAGCCCGATCTCACCATGAACTCTTATCCCGGCCCCTACGGCCAGGTGCTGACCAACCTGTTTCTCAATTCGGTGGCGCACGCCTTTCCGGACGGCCGGCCGGGAACCATCGACATCCAGGTGCGGGAGTCCGGCAAGGACAATGTCGAGATCCTTTTCGCCGACAATGGCTGTGGCATGTCGCTCGACGTCCGTCGCCGAGCTTTCGATCCGTTCTTCACGACGCGGCGCGATCAGGGCGGCACGGGTCTTGGTTTGCACATCGTCTACAGCATCGTCACCAACCGGCTCGGCGGGCGGCTCGATCTCGATTCCGAACCGGGCAGCGGCACCCGCATCCAGATCATCCTGCCGCGCACGGCGCCGCTGGAGCAGGCCGCGGAATAGCTAATCGGCGTCAGCGAGCTTGTGCAGAGTTGCGCCGAAGATCTGGCTTGCCTTGCCGACCAGTGCCGTGCCTGTCATCTCGCCGCGCGTCTCCGTAAAGGTGCCACTGACGCCGATGCCGACCGGGGCGGGGCCGCCGAACAGCGGATTGTCGTCGCCTCGCGGGGAGGTGTGTCGTTGCACCAGCACCTCGCCTTTGAAGGTGTTGTTGTCCTTCACCACGTAGCTGCCGGTGTAATAGAGGTAGGCATCGCCGCCGAGGATCTTGCCGTCGCGGAAAAGAATCACGCCGCTGCCCTTGCCGGCTCGACCATCGAGCAGGGTCACGTGAATCGAATAGAGACCGTTTTTCATAACGTCCCGCAGGCCGGCCGCCATCGCCCAATGGCGTAACCGGTCCGGCTTTTATGCCAAAGCGTATCGCCTCGCGCAACGCGGCAGTTTGCCGATGGCCACGGGAAGTTGCCGCCGCGAGCCGTAGTTGTCCCGGCTTGTGCGCGACGCCCTCATGACGGTCTGATGATGGGGCGAGGCTGATCGCTACGAATCAGGATTGGCCCGCGAAATGCGTGACAATTGTTGCACTGGCCGCGGGGTGCTGGAGCAAGACGATGAGCAACTGGATCGATTCCGGCGGCGATCAGCCGCGTCCGTACGGTGCGCGTCCCACCAATTGCAAGAACGAACGACGGAGCTCTGGCAGCGCAATATGCTGGCGAAGCACGACGAGACTGGCAGGCGCCCTGATCTTGGTTGCGTTCGCAACCCCCTTCGGACAGGCGCGCGACCGCGGCCAGTTCGTCAACACCAATGCCGATCTGAAGGCCTGGTTCGACGGCCTGCGCAGCGGCAAGGGGCCGTGCTGCTCCGATGCCGATGGTTCGGCGCTCTCGGACACCGACTGGGACAGCAAGGACGGGCACTATCGCGTCCGTCTCCCGCGCTATGCCTCAGGGCTCGAGGGGCGACCGCAGGAGCTCGTCTGGGTCGACGTCCCCGAAGAGGCCGTGATCTCCGAGCCCAACCGGGTGGGACGCACCATGGTGTGGCCGATCTACGGCTATATGGGCGTCAGCATCCGTTGCTTCATGCCCGGCAGCATGACCTAGCCGGGCCGGCGGCACGTCGTCCGGTGAGCTCGTGTCGGATCAGGTATATTTCTTGTCGCGCTCGAGCAGCTCGATGGAGATGCCTTCGGGGCCGCGGATGAAGCAGATGCGCACGCCGGGCCGGATGGTGGTCGGCTCGCGCGTGAACGTGACCCCCTTCGCCTTGATCTCGGCGGCGACGGCGTCGATGTCCTTCACCGCCAGGCCGAAATGGTCGAGGCCCTGATGCGGGTGCGGAGGCGGCGGGTTGACGGCGTTGTCGCCCTCGAGCGGCGCGATGAAGATCCTGGCACCGCCAAGGTTCACCTCAAGCCGCCCCGGCGCACCAACGATCTCGCCACCGAGGATGTCCCGCAGCCAGGCCGCCGTGGCCTCCGGATCGGGGCTGCGCAGATGGACGTGATCCCAAGTGACGACTGGCATTTCAATTTCTCCCGACGGGCGCTTTGATGTTGCAACGCATGTTAGCGGCCGTGGGCGGTGATCGCCACCGTCCTTGCCGATTCGCAGCTGCGCGGGAACCTTAATTCGTCGTCCGGATTAAGGTAAGCAGTGGCCGGGTCCATGATTGAATGGGCTTCGCCGCGATCGGTGATGCAAGCATGAACGCCAGGCTCGACCGGATCGGATTAGGGCGCTTCGCCGGGACCGGCGAACGACTGGCGCGGATGGTAACGATCGTCACCGTCTCGTTTGGCCGCAGCCTGTTATGGCTGCTCGCGGGCATCATCGTCGGCTGCGGCGTCTGGATGCTGCTCCCTCTCTCCAAAGGCAATAGTGCTGAGCCGGCGAAGGCGGAGTTTGCGGCGGTCGAGCCGGCTCCTTCAGCCGATGCGGCTGCAGCGGTGTCGCCGGTCTCGGAAGCCCAGGTACCGGCGATGGCCGAACTCGGTCGTCTCAGGATTTCATCTCAGACCTGGCGCCGCGGCGGCCTTGGCTCGAAGGCGCTGTTGACGTTCACGCTGCGAAACGACAATGACTATGCCGTAAAGGATGTCGAGATCGTCTGCGCTTTCGCGCGCCGCGACGGCAGTCATCTCACCGACCGCAGCCGTGTGCTGGCGGATCCGGTCAGCATGAGGAGCCGCAAGACCTTTGCGCGGATCCCCGTCGGCTTCGTCAACGTGAACGCCGATCAGGCAAAATGTTCGCTGGTTGCCGCACGCCGCGCCTAGCGGTGGCACGTTCCGGTAGCGGAAAAGTTACCCTCTTTGGTCCTTGGCGAAAAAACCTCGCGTCGCCATTTGAACCGAATGGCTGGGCCAGGAACCAATTAGCAGATCGCCTGTTGAGGCGTAGAGCCCACGCGCAGATGCGGGGGGCGGAGCGCGGTCATGCCCATCTTTCGGTATTTCGTCTTTGTTGGTGGAGCCCTGCTCGCACTGCTGTTCGCGGCGAATTTCGTTTACCCGGCGGCGCCCGTGGCGCAGCAGGCTGTTGCGACCGCAAGCAACGATCAGCCCCTGATCCGAATCCGGTCCGATCGGCACCTGCCTGAGCGCGTCGTCCTCGACACCAGCCAGCCGACGATTGCCGCGTCAGCGGTAAAGACCGCCGCTGTCGTTGCACCTCAACCGCCGGCGCAGGACAGCACGTCGGCAGCGCTCGCCGAAATGTCGGCCAAGGCGCGGGTGCGCGATACGTTCGCCCAGTTCACGCCGTCGCTGAGGGCGGATACCGCCGCAGCCGGGAAGCCCGAAGCCAAGCCGCAGGTCGCCCAGGCTCAACTATCTCAGGGGCGCGTTTCTGCCCAGGCCTCTCCGGTCCAGGCTCAGCCCAAGCGCAAGGTCGCCAGGACGCATCCGGCGCAGCAGCAGGGACGACCGATGATGCTGGTTGCCCAGCAGCCCCATTTCGGCCTCTTCGACACGACCTGGTGAGAGCGCCTCCGATCCGCCTCGAAACGGGGCGGGGAGGGCTTTTTATTGGTCGGTCTCTCTGCTAATTCCAACCCATCCGAACCGCCGTCCGGTGTGCTGGCTCGTCAGCCGCCGGTCCGGCAAGTCTCGGTTTGTGGCTCGGCACCGCCCGGGCCAGGCGCTCGTAGCTCAGCTGGATAGAGCATCGGATTTCGATTCCGAGGGTCGGGAGTTCGAATCTCTCCGAGCGCGCCATTTCATCGGGATGCCGCCGAAGCGCTGACGCGCAGCGACGTCTACTTGCCCTGGATCTTCAGTCCGTTCGGTCCGACATTGATCTGCACTCCGTCCGGCTGCTTCTTCTCCTGGTAGAGATTGTAGCCAAGCACGCCTGCGGTGACGACCAGAGCGCCGATAATCAGAAACAGTACGTTACGGTTGATAGACATTCTTTCTCTGAACCCCTGCATGGAAAACCCCGCGCTATGGTCGCGCGGGGTGCCTCAGCGCGTCCCCGGGGCGGCCGGCGGCTCACTGCTCTGACGGGCAACGCGGCTGGAGGGAACCAGTTCCCTTGCTGCTGTGCAGGAGATGGGTCAGCTTGACGAGACCAGGCCGCCTTGTCGCCCCCGCGCCAGCGTGTCGGAGGGCGCCTCGTGGAATGTCGCGCGGTAGACCGCGGCGAACTCGCCGAGATGATGGAAGCCCTGCGCGCGCGCGCACGTGGCGACGGTGGCGCCGCCGCCCTTGAGCAGGCGGGCGCGGGTCGCCCACAACCTCTTGAGGCGAATGTACTGGTGCAGGCTCATGCCACGCACCTTGCTGACCGCGCCACCGAGCGTCCGGACCGAGACGCCGAACTCACCGGCGAGATCGGCCGTGTAGATCGGGGCAGTGGGGTAGGCCGCGACGTAATCGTCGATCCGCTGCACGAGCTTGATCGAACGCTCGCCCTGAATAGAGGCGGTCCGGTCCGACGTCGTATCGATCCGAAACAGATCGTCGAGGGCGAGCAGCAAGCCCTCCTGCAGATGGGTCGCCACCTCGGTGGATTCGAACAGGAGCGGCTGCACTGACGCGGTTCGCAGGATGTCGAGCAGGAGCTGCCGCGTATGGAGCAGGGCAGGCCGGTTTGCGACATGGGCTCGCAAATCATTGCCGTGATCGAACCAACCCCGGTCTCTCAGCGCAGGGGACAAGATGACCATTGCATGATAATTAGCCTGAGGCTCGACGAAATGGCATTCATCGTTGCCGCGGAGCGTCACGAAATAGCGCGCGTCGAGATCGAGGCCCTTGACGTTGGCCTGGAGGTCGTCGGTCATGGACAGGAGCACCATCCCACCCGGCATCCGGTAGGCGGTGTCGAGGATGCGCGCGAACGATCTCATCATGATGATACGGCAGGCCGGCAGGCAGACGACGGCGCGGGCTGCGGAGAAGTTCGAGATGTCGAGCGGAATGCTTTTCGAGTCCTCCATGGACTCGATCGGCCGAAACGCGTCGACGTCGGCAAAGCCGGTCAGCTGAAGGGCAGAGGACGGAGCAAGGGCGTCGAACAACATCGGCCGACTTCTGAAATGTGGCAATGAAATGAACGTCGATGGACCCACATCAATGGCGAAACATCGCGTTCCAGTAAATCGAATTCCAGACCGTAGTATTGCGGATATCATACCAAGGCCTTGGCCCGGTCGATGCCGCCGTCGTTTTCGCAGCCTGCTTCCTAGAATGACGGTGGGGCGGATCTTATCCTTGATCCAGATCAGTTCTTGCAATCGCGCCGGGCCAGCGAGGACCGCGCAAGCATGGTCTCGCGAAGCGAAGGGGCCTCGAGGGCCCCTTCAAATGTTACCAGCGGCGATAGCCGTAATAGCCATAAGGTCGTGGGCGGTAATAGCGCGGCGGCCCGTAATAGCGGGGGCCGTAATAGGGCCGGGGCCCATAATACCCATAGTAGTTCGGGCGCCAAAAGCAACGCCCCCAGACGTCGCAGACCATGCGGACCTGCTCGATGCCGGAGGCCTGCGGCGTCGCAGGCGCGGGCGCGATGGGCATGGCGGACGCCGCCGTCGACGCCGCCAAGGCACCAAACATGGCACCGGACAGGGCTGCGGCGACGAGGCCGATCTTGAGATTCATGATGTCTTCCTCCGCTTACGCGATCCAGGATCGAACTTGTTCTGATCAAATTGTGGCGGAACCGAAATGTAATGCTGATGAACAATTCTTCAGCCGGTCCGCCGCAGGCCGGACTCAACCCTGCCAGATTAGCCCCGGTTCGAGCGAGTGACCCATGCTGCGCTCGCGCTGCCTGCAGGACATCCGATGCCGTTCTTGATCCTGCGCAATTCGCCGTCGATGCATCGTTCGTAGTCTTGTCGCGCGGCCAGTGCTTCGACCAATTCGAAGGGCTGGCTCACAGGTTGCTTGGAGCTGTGCAATGGACAAGATGAGACTAGACAAGGGCGACTGGCTGGTCGTGTGCGATGGGCGCAAGGCGCTGATTCTGGAAAACCTCGGCGACGGGATGTTTCCGAACCTTCACACCAGGGAGGTGCACGAGCAGCCCAATCCCTCGACCAGCGCGCAAGGGACCGATGCGCCGGGGCGATTGCACGCCGCAGCCGGCGGCGCTCGCAGCTCGGTCGAGCAGACCGATTGGCACGACGAGGCCGAGCGCGCCTTCCTGCGAAGCCTGGCCGGCCGGCTCGATGCCGCCGTCAGCTCCGGCGAGACCACGGCCCTGACCATGGTGGCCTCACCGCGCGCGCTCGGCATGATCCGCGCCGATTACTCCGACGTCATGCGCAAGGCACTCCGGGCCGAGATCGGCAAGGATCTCGTCAAGCTGCCGGTCTACGAGATCGAGAAACAATTGCTGCTGTCGGGCGCTGCTAAATAGACGTGCCCGCGGGGACCGCGCCGGCCCCTCAGTAGCAGGGGTGCCGGCGGCGGTCCTGGCCGACATAGGCGGCCGCGCTCTGGTAGCAGTGGTTGGTCGATGGGCCGTCGTAGAAGGCGAAGGTGCCGGGGGTGATGCCGGGGCCGTAATTGTGCACATAGCTGATCGGGTAGGGCAGCGGATTGGCGTAGGAGCGGTGGTGCCGGTGATGGCCCCGCGCCTCCGCGAGGCCAGGGGCTAGGATTGCGGCCGACAGGGCAGCAACCGCGGCTACAAGCTTGAACTTGCTCATCTCGATTCTCCGGAACCCGCGAAGTGATCAGCTATCTATAGCCACTTCGGACCTCCGGGGCACCCGTCCGGCGCCGGGAAATTCGGGCCAATTCCACAGATTCCCGGGTAGGTGTGACCGAATTGTCGGAGATGCGGCCGAAGCCTGCCCATTTTTGGCCTTTTCGGGATGCTTAACGAATTCCCCACACAAGTATGACCAAAGACTATTCGGTTAAGAATCCTGCCGCCGGCTTTTGAGACTCCCTTCGAGGCCGGTCCATTCCTGAAGGCTTTCGCCGTCACGCCGCCATGCGCATCACGCTTCTGAGCCTGCTGTTGCTCTGCCTCGCCGCCGCCACGCCGGCGCGGGCCGAGCTGCATATCACCCGCGATCACGGCGGCTATGTCGAGGAATACAAGGCCAAATACAAGCGGGTCCGCGAGAAGGGCGAGCGGGTCATCATCGACGGCATCTGCAATTCGGCCTGCACGCTGGTGCTCGGCATCGTGCCGATGAACAAGATCTGCGTGACGCCCCGCGCCAGCCTCGGCTTCCACCAAGCCTATTACGACAAGGCCTTCACCTTCGGCATCAAGGTCACCAGCTCGGAAGGCACGTCCGACCTGATGTCCTACTACCCCGACACGGTGAAGGACTGGATCCGCCGCAATGGCGGGCTCACCACCGACATGAAGAAAATCAAGAACGGCGTCGAGCTCTGGAAGATCATCGATCCCTGTCCGGACGAATGGTGAGCGGCTGAACCGACATCGCCCGTCGCAGCGCAGCATCGTGCCGGCCGAAATTCGCATTGCCGCATAGCCTCCGGTGGGGCAATGAGGGCGGCAATGAACCATAATCAAGAAGCCCTGACCGCCCGCATTGCGCCGATCCTGTTCGTCCTGCTCTGGAGCACCGGATTCATCGGCACCAAATACGTCGTCAACAATGCCGATCCCTTGACCTATCTCGCCATCCGGATGGCGATCGTGGTCGGCCTGATGGCGATGATCGCTGCGATCGCGCGGCCGAAATGGCCTGATCGCACCGGCATCGCGCACAGCGCCGTCGCCGGCATCCTCGTCCACGGCTTCTATCTCGGCGGCACTGCGATCGCGATCGCGCATTCGATCCCGGCCGGGCTCTCCGCGCTGATTCCGGGCCTGCAGCCGATCCTGACCTCGACCATCGCCAACCGCTGGCTCGGCGAGCGGGTGACGCCCGTGCAATGGGCCGGGCTCGTGCTCGGCCTCGGCGGCGTGGTCATGATCCTGCACAACCGCCCGATGACCGGGGAGGCCGGGCTCGGCTGGCTCGCCTCGGTGGTCTCGCTGATCAGCATCACGCTCGGCACGCTGTATCAGCGCCGCTACTGCAACCAGATCGACTGGCGCGCCGGCAATCTCGTGCAATATGTCGCCGTCACCATCTTCTTCGCGATCGGCGCGTTCCTGTTCGAAGACCGCGTGGTGCACTGGACGCGGGAGTTCGTGCTCGCGCTCGGCTGGCTCGCGGTCGCGCTCTCGATCGGATCGATCGGGCTGCTGTACTGGCTGATCCGCCACGCCGCGGCCACCTCGGTCGCGAGCCTGTTCTATCTCGTGCCTGCGGTGACCGCGCTGATGGCTTATGTGCTGTTCGGAGAGAAGCTCGACGCGCTGGCGATCGCCGGAATGGGGATGTGCGCAGCCGCCGTGTTCGTGGTCAACAGGCGCTCGTAGGCGACGGAATACATCCCTGACCCGCGCGCATCACCCGGGCCGGCGCGCCTCCAAGCCGCGAGGGCAGGGTATCCCGGGAGCAGGTCTCCGGGCGCGCCCGCACCCGGAGACCTGCTCGCGCGGCGCGATCAGCGTTTGGCCTTGCCAGCCTTCTTTTTCGACTTGACGGCTTTCTTGCCGGACTTCTTCGCGGACTTTTTTGCAGTTTTCTTGGTCGCCTTCTTGGCCGCTTTCTTCGACGACTTCTTTGCAGCCTTCTTCGAGCTCTTCTTGGAAGCCTTCTTCGGCGCTACTTTCTTCGCGACCTTCTTGGCGGCTTTCCGGACCTTCTTGACGGCAGTAACCGCCGCATCCTTGGTCGCTTCCACGGCGCTGGTGATCGCGTCCATCGCCTGTTCGGTGATCGGCTTATCGTCGTCCATATCGTCCCCCGCAGTTTGATTGGAGCGATGACGATAGCGGGTTTCGAAATTGTGTCAAAGCAGCGTTCAACTTCTGCGAATCTTCGCGTAGGCGGCGAGCGCGCGCTCACGCCCTTTGGCGTGGTCGACGATCGGCTGCGGATAGGTCTTGCCGAGCGAGACGCCAGCGCTCGCGAGCTCGATCGGCGTCGCCTGCCACGGCTGGTGAATCAGCTTGGCCGGCATGTCCTTCAACTCCGGCACCCAGCGCCGAACGTAGGTTCCATCCGGATCGAACTTCTCGCCCTGGAGCTGCGGATTGAACACGCGGAAATAGGGCGCGGCATCGGCGCCGCAGCCGGCGACCCATTGCCAATTGGCGGGATTGCTGCCGGCATCCGCATCGACCAGCGTGTCCCAGAACCAGCTCTCGCCATCGCGCCAGTCGATCAGCAAGTGCTTGACCAGGAACGAGGCCACCACCATCCGCACCCGGTTGTGCATCACGCCGGTGTGCCAGAGCTCGCGCAGGCCGGCGTCGACGATGGGGTACCCGGTAGCCCCGCTCTGCCAGGCGGCGAGCGCGGTCTTGTCGCCCTTCCATGGGAAGGCGTCGAAGTTCGTTTGCAGGTTCTCGGTGGCGAGGTCGGGATGGTCGTGCAGCAGGTGACGGCAGAACTCGCGCCAGCCGAGTTCGCTGAGGAACTTTTCGATGCCGGGCCCGAGGGCCGGCTCTTCCGCCGCAGCGAACCGCGCCGCATGCCAGACCTGGCGCGGGCTGATCTCGCCGAACCGCAGATGCGGTGACAGGCCCGAGGTGCCCTCGCGGTCCGGGCGGTCGCGGTCGCCGACATAGACGCGCGCGGTGTGCTTGAGGAAGTCGCGCAGGCGTGCCCGCGCGGAGGCTTCGCCCGGGCTCCAAGTCTCGCGCAGGCCGCCCGCCCAATCCGGTCTGGTCGGCTCGAGCTTCCAGCTCTCCAGCCGGTCGCTTGCGATCTTCGGACCCGGCCGCAGCTCTTTCGGCGCAGGCAGCGGTTTCGGCGGATCGCCGAGCGACAGCACCCGCCGCCAGAACGGCGTGAATACGCGCAAGGCCCGGCCTTCCTTGTTACGGATCGCGGAGGGCTGGACCAGGAGGTCGCCGGGGAAGCTTTGTGGGTCCACGCCGAGCTTTGCCAGCGCCGCTTCGAGCCGCCGCTCGACCGCCTGATGCGGCGCTTGCGCTATCGCATTCCAGTAGACGGCGCAGGCGCCGCTTTCGCGTGCCAGCTCGGCGACGGCCTTGGCCGCCGGTCCCTTGCGCAGGACCAGAGATCCACCGCGCGCGGCAATTTCGGCGCCCAGCGCCCGCAACGACTGCGCCAGCCACCAGCGCGCTGCTGCGCCGGGCGGCCGCCCGGCGGTATCGTCCAGCACATAAAGGTAGATCACCGGCGAGCCGGTTTTGGCGGCGGCGTGGAGGGCGGGATGGTCGGACAGGCGAAGGTCATCGCGGAACCAGACAATGACGGGCGGCATGCTTGGCGTGGTCAGGGGATCCTCGTTTACAATTTGGAAAGCATGCCGGGGGCGGCGGTGCGAACCAGCGTTAATTTTACCGTAAGTCAACTGCACGATTATGCAGGAATTACGGGGGTGGTCCATTCATGTCCAACGCTTCGACTGGGAAGTTCATGCCGCAGTTCAAGCTGGGCACCAAGGCGGTCCTGTGTGCCGTGCTGCTGATCGCCGTGAATACGGCGCTGGTGGTCGGCGCCGGCTATTGGTCGCTCACCTCCGCCTTCAATGATCGCGCATTGCGCGACATCGAGGTCAATCTGCGCACGCTGGCACTGGCCTTCACCGAGACCGTTCCGGCCGCCAAGGTCACGATGCGGGATGGTACGGTCGTCCGCGCCGAGATCCCCAAGATGCCCGATTTCAAGGATCACGCCGTCGTCGATCGCGCGGTGTCCTATGTCGGCGGCAATGCGACCCTGTTCGTGTTCGACGATGCGAGCGGGCAGTTCGTGCGACGCTCGACCAACGTGAAAAAGGAAAATGGCGACCGCGCCGTCGGCACCCAGCTTGCCGCCGACCATCCGGGGCAGGTGCCGCTGCGCCGGGGCGAGGCCTATAAGGGTCCGGCCACGCTGTTCGGCAAAACGTTCATGACCGCCTACTTCCCGATTCTGGACGCGACCGGCAAAGTCGTCGGCATTCTCTATGTCGGCATTCCGATGATCCAGTACGAGACCATGCTGTCCCACGCCATCGAGAGCATGGCGGTTGCTGCCGGGCTCGCCGGGCTCTTGGTTCTGGTCCTGACCCTGCTGGTCGTCCGCCGCGTCACCCGGCCGCTCACCTCCGTCACGCGCTCGCTCACCGCGCTTGCCGAAGGCAAGAGCGACGTCGCGATCGAATGCGAGGATCGCGCCGACGAGATCGGCGAGATCGCCCGCACGGTCGCGGTGTTCCGGAGCAATTCGCAGGAGCGGGCGCGCATGCGCAGCGAACAGGCGGCAGCAACGACTGCCGCGGCCGAGCAGCGCAAGGCGGAGCTGCGCAGCTTCGTCGAACAGTTCCGCGGCAGCGTCGGTGGCATTCTCGACAAGGTGCTGACGTCGTCGGGCGAGTTCGAGCGCGTGGCGCGGCAGCTCACCGACGTCGCACGCTCCACCGCCGATCTGTCGGCCCAGTCCGCCGGCGCCTCCGAAGATGCCTCCGAGCACGTGCGTTCGGCGGCGTCGGCTTCCGACGAGCTGTCTCAATCGATCTCCGAGATCACCCGGCGGGTGCAGGAATCGAACGCGATTTCCGCCGAGGCGGTGCACCAGGCCGAGGCGACCGACCAGCGCATCGCGCAGCTCTCCGAGGCGGGCGCGCGCATTGGCGACGTCGTCAAGCTGATCACCTCGATCGCCGAGCAGACCAATTTGTTGGCGCTGAACGCCACCATCGAGGCCGCGCGCGCGGGCGACGCCGGTCGCGGTTTTGCGGTGGTGGCCCAGGAGGTCAAGACGCTGGCCGGCCAGACCGCGAAAGCGACCGACGAGATCTCGAACCAGATCGCCAGCATGCAGCTTGCGACCGAGGAATCGGTCGTCGCCATCAAGGCGATCAGCCAGACCATCGAACGCATCAGCGGCATCGCCGGCTCGATCTCGGCTGCGGTCGAGCAGCAGAAAAGCGCGACCCACAACATCGTGGCGAGCGTTCGCGCCGCGGTCTCGGGCACGGCCGAGGTCGCCGTCAACGTCCGTCACGCCGCCAAGGGCGCCAGCGAGACCGGGGAGACGTCGAGCCGGATGTTTGTCTCCGCACAGGCGCTGTCGGGCGAGAGCCTGCATCTCAAGGCTGAGGTCGACAGCTTCCTCGAGCGGGTGCACGCGGCCTGATCCAGCGTCGAGATCCCGGGTTCGCGCTTGCGCGCGCCCCGGGATGGCTTTTTGCGGTTGCTGTGCGCAACCGCCAAAAATCATTTCGGCTGCGGCACGATGCGGATGTAGGGCTTCGGCTCTTTCCAGCCCTGCGGGTAGATCGTCTTGGCCTCGTCGTTGGAGACCGAGCCGGCGATGATGACGTCGTCGCCCTGCGCCCAGTCGGCCGGCGTCGCGACGCGATGCTTGGCGGTGAGCTGGAGCGAGTCGATGACGCGCAGGATTTCCTGGAAGTTCCGGCCCGTGGTCATCGGATAGACCAGCACCAGCTTGATCTTCTTGTCGGGACCGATGACGAAGACGTTGCGGACGGTCTGGTTGTCGGCGGCGGTGCGAACGAGGGGATCGCCCGAGATCGCGGCCGGCAGCATGCCGTACAGCTTCGAGACGTTGTAGTCGGTATCGGCAATCATCGGGAAGTTCGGCGCGGCCCCTTGCGTCTCCTTGATGTCTTCCGACCATTTGGCATGACGATCGACCGGGTCGACCGAAAGGCCCATCAGCTTGACGCCGCGCTTGTCGAATTCCGGCTTCAGCCTGGCGAGCGCGCCGAGCTCGGTCGTGCACACCGGCGTGAAGTCTTTCGGGTGCGAGAACAACAGCGCCCAGCTGTTGCCGATCCAGTCGTGAAACTTGATCTTCCCTTCGGTGGTCTCGGCCTCGAAGTCGGGTGCGGTGGCGCCGATCGGAAGTGTCATGATTTTACCTCATCGCATTGAATTGACTGGATAATTCGTATCTGCCGTCGGCCCCAGTATAGGGGTCTTAAGGGCCCAAGTGAACGCCAACTGAACCGGCTCAAGTAAAATGTGAATTCCTTCCTCGAAGCGCCGATTTCCTAGCAACTTATTGTTACAGCAGCACCTGCGGCGAAACATCCCGATCCGGGGTCACACGGTCTCGCTCGCCCCGATAATGCCTTTTATGACTTCCATCACGCTCGCCCGGCCCGTCCGAGAACCGAAACGGTCCTGACAGCGACCAATTGGCAACCATCTCGAAAAGTCGCGATCCCTATATCGAATCGTTAACCACCCCTTTACGTCGGCATGAAAATGCTGACCGTTCAGAAGAAATCTGGAAGTGAACTATGTCCGCCGCTGCGCCTAAATCTGTTGAGCCGTCGTCCCTCGAACCGTCCTGCCGCGATACCGCGGCCCATGCACTCTCCATCGTGCGCGACGGCGTGATCACGGGCGAAGGCCCTACCACCAAGGGAAGGGTTCATTTCTCCCGCTCGCTCGATGCCGACGACACCGCCTGGTGCACGCGCATCCTGACCGCCACCGCCGTCAACGACCAGCCGGTCAGCCGCACCGAGGCCGAGGTCCTGTTCGAGATCAACGAAGCCGCGACCGAACGCACCGATGGCGGCCGCTTCGACGATCTGCTTGCCAAGGCGGTTGCGCACTATGCCGCAAGCGCCTCGGGCCTGAAGGTGCCGCCGCGCAGCGTCGCGCTGTCGGCCGACACCGACATCGAGAGCTGGGCGCCGTCCTACGCCTCCAAGGTCAACAGCGAGATGCTGGAGTGGATCGCCGGGCAGATGCGCGGCAAGCGCCACAACAACCGTCGGCTGATGGTGATGGTGGCGACCTTCCTGGGCGCCACCGCACTGCCTCTGGCGGGCCAATTGCCGAACGTGTTCGACATCGGCATGTAACATCGCGCGCCTCTCACGAGGAGCATCCGGACGGCGGGGTTATTTCCCCGCCGTTTTTTGTTTGCCGGTATCCACCTCGAGCCCGAGCGTGCGGCCGGGGAAGCCGGCGGCGTCGAAATAGCGCTGGCTGCCGACGCGCTGGAAATTCAGCACGGTGGTCAGGCCGCCCTCGGCGGGCCTGGATTTCATCGTGCCGGCATAGGCCTTCGGCACGGTGCCGTTGGGCATGGCCTCCGACATCACGCGGCCGACCAGCTCTCCCTTCTCAGAGGCGCGCAGCCCCATCAGCCGGGCGGCCGTCATGCCGACATCGGCATTGCTGACCGGGATCGCGCTGACATAGCCGGCTTTGAAGTCCGGGCCGATCGCCGCCATGAAGTTCATGGTGTCGCCGCGGCTGAAGCTGCCATGCATGCCCTGGCCCTGGCGCAGCACGGTGTCGGCGACCTGCACCGAGCAGTTGGTCGGCGCTTCGCCGCAATTGCTGGCGTAGGAGCGGAAGTTGACGACGATCGACGGCGTCGGTGTCGCCGCCTTGCCGCGCAGATTGATGCTCGACAGCGGCAAGGTGCCGGGGAAGCGGCCGAGCGAGTCGTCGACGAACAGGCCGGAGACGTAGTCCTGCGCGAGCAGTGCCTTGATGGTCTTGGCGGCCAGCTGCCTGTCCTTGTTCGGGAGATAGACGAGGTCGGAGCCGCCATTGGTGGCGACGACGAGGTCGGGCTTTTCCGGATCCTTGCCGAGCACGCCGTTGCCGGCCTTGGGATGCTTGTTGCCCTCGATCTTCGCGTTCTTGTCGTTGGGGTCGAACAGCGGCAGGTCGAGCGCCTTGGCGAGGTCGAGCGCCAGGAAGCCCATCGGCAGGAAGTCGTTCGGCGTGTCGTCATAGCTGACCTTGGCCGAGGGGCTGGTCTTGCTCTCCTTGGAGATGGTCGAGAAGCCGTGATCGGCCGAGACGATGATGTTGGTGGAGGCCGCAAGCCCGAGCTCGTCCAGCGCCTTGCGGAGCTGGGCGAGGTTGGTGTCGGCGTTCCTGATGCCGGCCATCGAGGTCGGACCGTTGATGCCGGGCAGGATCTGGTTGAGGCTGTCGCCGGTGTTGTGCTGGCTGCCGTCGGGGTCGCGCGACCAGAACACCAGCACGAACGGCTTGTTGCGCGCCTTGAACATCGGCAGCACCACCTTGGCGGCGACGTCGGCGAAATAGGCCTGCTGCGCGACGTTGGCGACAATGGTGCCGGGCGTCTTGGCATCGCCCGCCTTGGAATTGTCGCCGCGCGGCGGCGTGGCGAGGGGCAGGCCGGCCTTGGTCAGCGCGTCTTTCACTTCGTCCGACAGTGCGACGCCGTTCTTGCCGCCAGTGGAATCGTCGAACACGACGGAGTGCAGGCCGGCCTTCTCGGGCTTGTCGGTGTGGTCGAACTGATAGGTCGGGCCGACCTTGCCGATCGCGGCGGTGCTGAGGCCCTTGTCGCGGGCCAGCTTCAGGATGGTGTCCTCGTTGAGGTAGTTGCCTTTGAAATGCTCGTCGATGTCGCCGAGCACGGCGTCGTTCTCGATGAAGGGGACCACGGTGTTGCCGGCCGGAGCGGAGGTGTAGCTGGTCCAGATCGTGTTGGAGAACACGCCGGTGTCGCCGAGATAATGGCCGGTCGACATCGCCGAGCCGTTGGCCATGGTGAAGGTCGGGAAGAGCGAGTGCGAATTCTTGAAGTTGACGCCCTTGTCGCGGATCTCGGCCATGGCGGGCGCCGTTTCGGGGGTAACCTTCAGCGCGCGCAGACCGTCCGGAATGAACAGGATCAAATTGCGCGGCGTGTTGTTCTGGGCGGAAGCAAATCCGGTGGATAGCACTGTCAGTCCGGCGGACAGCAACACCAGTGAACGGCGCATCGAAATCTCCCTGCGAGGCGGCTCGGCCGCAACCCGCGGCCCCCGGGGCCGCAACCCGCGGTCCCAGGTTCGTTTAGTTTCGCTGCATGACCGTTTTGTTACAAGGCCCGTCGCCGATGCAAGAGGTTGGGGAGGAGGCTTGTCAGTCTCGCGTCCCGGACGCGCTGCAGCGTTCTTGCGCTGCTGCGCAGAGCCGGGACCGAGGACCACGGCGCGCACCGATGCATGGGCCCCGGCTCTGCAGCGCATCACACCGGACGATGCTCCGCATCGCCGGGAGTGCTGCGCCGCGTTCGGGGCACGAGAGCGGTGTTTTGGCGCGCGAGGTCAAGCCATACACAATCTCTCCGCGCTCGCAATATCCGTCCCGTCATCCTGAGGTGCGAGGCGTGCGATGCGAACGCATCGCATGCTGAGCCTCGAAGGATGAGCGGCCGAGCTGGTGCAGCCGGGCTGTCGCCCTTCGAGGGCCGCTGAAGAAGCGGCCGCCTCAGGGTGACGGTCTGAGATGATGCATGCGGCAGCATTCGAAAGCCAGGACTTGCAGACATGGCTTCGCATCCTCGCGGCGCATTTCGCCCGAGCTTTGTTTTGATCGCTTCACCCTCGATAGAAAGAGGGCGCAGGGAAGACCGGGCGCCGGCTGGCACCCGCGGTCCACTGTGCGAATCCTGCGTGACAAGAAGCTGCACAGCGGCATACAGGTGTAGCCAGGACATCCCGGCCTTCCCTGCGGAGTGGCTTTACGGCTTATGTCGTGCTCTCCCCGGGAGCGTTGCACTATTGCCCCGTCGCCTTGCGGATGGCTGATGCGTGCGCCCGGTTGGGCCCTCCACATCACCGCAACACTTGACGCCAGACTGCGGGCGCCAGGACCACACGATTTTGCCGTACGCTAGAATCACACCGGTCGTGTGCGCGAGGCGCCTTGCTCACGGTTGCCCGCCCTGCAAAACCCTTCGCGCCGATGTCACCTGCGTCCACCGCCGTCCGGCCCGCGTTCGTGACGATCGCGATACGCCCCTCTTCCTTGGGCCGGGTCGAGGCGATGCATACGCCCTTTCCGAAATTCGGTAAAGTGGAATATTTTCGTCAGCGCGCGTTGACCCACGGCTGGCGTGTTTTGCCCGTCGGGCAGCGCAAGGGATTGTGGCCCGGTAGAACGGCCGTCGGCGCAAACGAAAGGCCCACCGTTCGTGATGAACGGTGGGCCTGATCGCGGACGGTGCTTACCAGCGATAAGCGCCGGTCAGCGTGCCGTTGTTGTTGCCGTCAGGGCCGACGTCGCCCTGCGTCGAGCTCGGGGTCGGATGGTTGGTGCCGTTGAGCGCACCATAGGGCCTCTCGACACCAGGATAATACGCGCGCGGTTGAACCAGCTCGTAAGCGGGCGCGGTACGGTCCCAGCCGGCGCGACGGCCGTTCCAATCATAGCCCTGTGCCGAGGCGGCGGCGGTGCCGGCGATGAGGGACGCGGTGATGAGACCGAGAAGTTTGGCCTTGTGCTGCATTTGAGATGCTCCTTCTTGTTGGAAGCCAACGGTTGCACTGCGGGAGCGTTCCGGGTCGCGTCCGGCGGAACGATCAAACTCCGATCACCTGGTTATGAAGTGCGCGTGATTGGGAGCGGCGCGTATCCGGCGATTCCGGGCGCTCTTGTCGCACCGGTTCCCGCGCCAAGACCGTGTCTTAACCAATAATTAATTATAGGTTTGCGGGTGAACGACGGGCCGGCCTAGCTTGGCCGAGGGGGGCCGCGATCCGCGTAAGTCAAACGAGTTGGTGCGTAACATGACCTATCAAATTCATGGGGCCTTGCTCGCCTCGTTCAGCGCAGCCGCGCTGCTCCTCAGCCCTGTCGACAGTTTTGCCAGACCCGGCGGCGCCGCGCCGCACGGGATGAGCGCCGCGCCATCCGGTGCCATGGCGCGTGCGCCGATTGGAGCGGGGGCCCGGTTCCACCGTCGGAGCAACCCCTTCGTCTACTGGCCAGGCGGCGGCGGCTTCTACGACGGCGCCGGCTACAGCCAGCCCTTCGTCGATGCCGGGCAGCCTGTTACCACCGACGTGCGCTACACCTACACCTACGATGTCCCCTGGGACTGGTCGCATCGCTTCCCGCCGAACGTGGTGCCGTCCGACCGGCCCTATGTGCCGAGCTGCCCGACGGAGCAGGTGACCGTGCCCGGCCGCGGCGGCAGCGAGCACATCGTCAACATCATGCGCTGCTACTGAGTTTCAGCCCAGCTCGAAGCTGGTGACGCCGAAGACGCGGTCGATCCGCAGCGGCGGGACCGCGCCGGTGTACATCCGCGCCGTCTCGAACACCGGCTTGAGGCCAAGCGCTTCCGCGAGTGCGACCGCCTCGCGATTGACGGCGGGAACGTCGAGGAAGATTTCGCCGCCATCGGCGCTCGCCAGCAAAGCCTGCACGATCGCCTCCGCCGCTGCGCGGTCGTCGGCGACGAGCGGGCCGATCTTGCAGCCGGTCAGGCAGGGCCGGACCACGCCCCACGCGGCGAGCCTGCCGTTTCGCACGAGCGCGCGGCCGACATGGCCTGACGTGCCGATCCAGGCGCGCAGGAAGGCGCTGCGTCGGGCCGGGAAGACCGTGGCATCGTCGGCGTCCACCAGCGCAAACGGAATCGTGTCGAGCGCAACGACGTCAGTGGGCGGCCTCGAGGGTGCGGCGACGATGCCGCCATAGCGGATGTTGGCGTAGGCGAGCTGGAAGCCGGATTTCCTGTAATTGTCCTGCTGCGCCACGACACCGTCGAGCCCGATCACGCGCGCGCCCGCATGCGCGATCGCCGCGTTCCAGATGCGCAGGCCGTGGCCGGAGCCGCGAAGATCCGCACGCACGATGTAGAAGCCGAGGAAGGCGAAGCGGTCATCGTAATTGACGCAGGAGACGGTCGCCACCGGCTCGCCGTCGATCTCGCCGACGAAGAAGCCTCGCGCGTCGGGAATTGCGAAGCAGGCGGCATCCGAGAGGCCAGGATTCCAGCCTTCGGCTGCGGCCCAGTCGACGGCGAGGGAGATGTCCCCGGGGCGCAGATTGCGGATCAGCAAATCACTCATCGCGGGTTGCTCATGACGGATGCTCTCGACCATGGACCTGCCGACGGGTCTGGCTGTAGAAGGCCGCATGATAGGCCGAGCCTGCGGCTCGCCTCAACTGAAGGGATGATCGGTCATGGCAGCAGAGAAGGTCGCGCTCGTCACCGCGGGCGGCAGCGGCATGGGGGCGGGAGCCGCGCGGCGGCTCGCGGCGGACGGCTTTCGCGTCGCGATCCTGTCGTCCTCCGGCAAGGGCGAGGCGCTGGCGGCCGAGCTCGGCGGGTTCGGGGTCACCGGCTCCAACAGGAAGAATGACGATGTGAAGCGCCTCGTCGACGGCGCCATGGCGAAGTGGGGACGGATCGACGTGCTCGTCAACAGCGCAGGCCACGGGCCGCGTGCACCCATCACCGAGATTACCGACGAGCAGTGGCACACCGGCCTCGACACCTATCTCTTGAACGTGATCCGTCCGACGCGGCTGGTGACGCCGATCATGCAGGCGCAAAAGGGTGGCGCCATCATCAACATCTCGACGGCCTGGGCGTTCGAGCCGAGCGCGATGTTCCCGACCTCGGCGGTGTTTCGCGCAGGGCTCGCCGCCTTCACCAAGATCTTCACCGACGCCCATGCGGCCGACAACATCCGCATGAACAACGTCCTGCCGGGCTGGATCGACAGCCTGCCGCAGCAGGATTCGCGCCGCGACAGCGTGCCGATGAAGCGCTACGGCAAGGTCGAGGAGATCGCCGCGACGATCGCGTTCCTGGCCTCCGAGGGCGCTGCCTACATCACCGGCCAAAACATCAGGGTCGATGGCGGGCTGACTCGCTCGGTCTGAAGTGCCTTGGTCTCGAAGCGGGCTTCTCGTAGCCTTGTCGCGACGCGACGCCGGCGTGCGTTGCGCGCCGCCGATGGGGGATGATGCGTGGCTCCCCGGTCACACCGGTCATTCGTTCGCACGATCTGAGACGCACATTGCGTCACAGTCCTTGCGAACTTCGCCGCAGCCCAAGACGAGCAGCGCCGTGCGCCCTATGCCCTGACTACGCCGGTTGCCTTCAACCGCGCATTCAAAACGCGAGGTCGATCGCGTCGGGCAAGGAGACTGGAATGAAGAAGTTTTTGCTGGCGGCCGCATCGCTTGTGCTCGGCACCGCCTCCGTGCAGGCAGCCGACCTTGCGGCGCATTACACCAAGGCGCCGATGATGGCGCCGGTCTACAACTGGACCGGCTTCTACGTCGGCGGCAATGTCGGCGGGCAGTGGGGCAGTTCCGATCTCAGCACCTCGACGGTGTTTTCCCCGACAGGCTATTTTGCGACCAGCAGCGTCTCCGCCGTCAACACGGTCGGTGCCCAAGGCGCCAACAGCTCCAGCGTGACCGGCGGCTTCACGGCCGGCTATAATTGGCAGGTCAACCACGCCGTGCTCGGCCTCGAAGGCGACATCAACTATTTCGGCTTCAAGGGCAGCGCGAGCGGTTCGGCAGTCTATCCATGCTGCGCGCCGACCGGCTTCACTGTGTCGTCGTCGGTTTCGGCCGACTGGCTCGCCACCATCCGCGGCCGCATTGGTTTCCTCGCGGCTCCGAGCTGGCTGCTCTACGCCTCGGGCGGCGCGGCGATCGCGGAGGTGAGGGGCAATTTCAACTTCACCGATACGTTCGCGGCGGCGACGGAATCCGCAGCCATCCGCGACACCCGCCTCGGCTGGACCGCGGGCGTCGGCACCGAATACGCCTTCGGTGGCGGCTGGTCGCTCAAGGCCGAATATCTCTACGTCGATCTCGGCCGCGCCAGCGCGACCAGCACGAACCTCACGACTGCGGGCCTCGGCGCTTTCCCGAGCAGCGTCTACACCCACTCGGTCGACCTCAAATCGAACATCGTGCGCGTCGGCGTGAACTACAAGTTCGGCGGACCGGTCGTCGCCCGGTATTGATCCATCCCGGTCCCATCCTGATGTGGAAAGCCCCGGCCCGGCCGGGGCTTTCTATTTTAGGATCGGGGTCGCAGCGCAATCCGGGGCGGTCGTCGCTTGCGGCAGGCTCCCGGATTTCGCTTGCGCTCCATCCGGGCTGCAAAACTTAGCCATTCGGCTAACAAATATTGACTCTCCGCAGCCAATTGCCTATAGTTAGCTTCATGGCTAACCAATTATCCAGGCTCGATCAGGTTTTCGCAGCGCTTGCCGATCCCACAAGACGTGCGATCGTGATGCGGCTGTGTACCGGCGAGGCCTCCGTCGGCGAGCTCGCCGATCCCTTCGACATGGCGCTGCCGAGCTTCATGAAACACATCCATGTGCTGGAGACGAGCGGGCTCCTGCTGTCGGAGAAATCCGGCCGCGTGCGCACCTGCCGCCTCAGCCCGGATGCGCTGCTCGGCGCGGAGGACTGGTTCCAGCAGCAGCGCGCGATCTGGGAGGCGCGGCTCGACCGGTTCGAGGCCTATGTGATGAAGCTCAAGCAAGAGAAGGAGAGGGCGGCCGCCAAGCGGCCGTCCCGAACAACCAAACGGAAAGGGTCTTGATGATGACGAGTTCTGCCAATCCCGCTTTGTCGCAATGGTCGCTCGACCGTGAGATCGTGATGTCGCGCGTGATCGACGCGCCGCGCGATCTGGTGTTCGAGGCGTGGTCCGACCCGAAGCATCTGCCGCAATGGTTCGGGCCGAAGGGATTCAAGGTCGAGACCTTCGAGATCGACGTCCGCGTCGGCGGCGTCTGGCGCTTCAACATGATCGGCCCCGACGGCACGGTCTATCCGAACCGCATGCGCTTCCGCCGCATCGAGCGGCCGTCGCTGATGGAGATGGATCACGGCGTCGACCAGGACGAGGATCCCGGCATGTTCCGCTTCACCGTCACCTTTGCCGAGCAGAGCAACGGCAAGACCGTGCTGATGATGCGCCAGCTGGCCTCCAGCACCGCGCAGCGCGACGGCATGATCGGTTTCGGCGCCGTCGAATACGGCTACCAGACGCTGGACAAGCTGGCGGCCTATGTGGACGGCATGAAGGGGTAAGCCACAGTCTTAGTCGTCATGCCCGGGCGTGTCCCGGGCATCACGTTATTCGTGCTGCGCGGTCAGGTGTGGACGGCCGGGACAGTCCCGGCCTTGACGAGAGGAGTGAGGAACGGCGCCTAATCCGCATCCTCACTCCTTCGCCTCGTCCGTCACGATGTCGCCGAGCTTCTGCCAGTGCTGGCCGTCGAACTGCACCATCTGGAACTGTTTGTTGACGCGATAGTCGGTCGGCGAGGTCGTGACCGAGATCCCCGGCAGCGTCAAATCGAGCACGACGTTCTTGAGGTTGGCGGCCTGCCGCATCACGTTGTCGCGGGTCAGATCGTCGCCGCATTGCTTCAGCACCTGCACCAGGAGCTGGGCCGTGATGTACCCGTAGACGTTCAGGTTCGAATCCTTGTCGCCTTCGGGATAGTATTTCGCCATGAAGGCGAGATAGCGCTTCATGCCGGGATCGTCCTTCCATTCGGGATCGGCGGCATCCTTGACATAGCCGACGCTGACGACGCCCTTGGAATTCTCCAGGCCAGCAGGCTTCAGCACGGCGCTGACCGAGGAGGCGTTGATGTCGATGATGTGCAGCGGCTTCCAGCCGATCTCGGCGACCTTCTTGATCGCCTGCGCGGCCTGCTTCGGCGTCGTGGCGCTGAACAGCACGTCGGCGCCGGCATCCTTCAGCCGCAGGATCTGCGAGTCGATCGTCGGCTCGGTGATCTCGTAGGAGGTCTCGGCCACGATCATCCTGGCCTTGTCGCCAAGGCCGGCCTTGAGGCCGGCGAGATAGTCCTTGCCGAGGTCGTCGTTCTGGTAGAGCACGCCGATCTTGGCGTTCGGATGGTTCTTCAGCAAATACTGCGCGTAGATGCGGCCCTCGACGAGGTAGGAGGGGTTGAAGCCCATGGTCCAGGGAAAGTTCTTGGGGTCGGTGAAGCGCGCCGCGCCGGTCGCGGCGAACAGCTGCGGGATCTTCTTGGCGTTGAGATATTTCTGCACGGCGACGTTCGGCGCGGTGCCGATGATCTGGAACGTCAGCAGCACCTCGTCGCTTTCGACCAGCTTGCGGGTCTGCTCCACGGTCTTCGGGGGCGAGTAAGCGTCGTCATACTGGATCAGCTCGACCTTGCGGCCGTTCACGCCGCCCTCGTCGTTGATCATCTTCATATAGGCGGCCTGGGTCTTGCCGATCACGGCATAGGCCGAGGCCGGACCGCTGAGCGGCACGGTCTGGCCGACCTTGATCGCGGTGTCGGAGGCGCCGACATCGTATTTCTTCTGCGCCTGCGCTGCTGAAATCGACAGTGCGAGAAGCAATGCGGAGGCTGCGATGTGTTTGAGAGAAGCGCTTGTCATGTCCGGTCCTTCCCGATTGTCATTCGCCCTTGAGACCGGCGTCGCGGATCAGCTTGGTCCACTTCTGGGTCTCGGCGTCGATGAACTGGCCGAACTCGGCCGCGGTGCCGGCACGCACTTCGAGGCCCTGGGCGGTCAGCTTGTCCTTGATGGCGGGCTCGGCGAGCGCGCGCAGGATCTCGGCCTGGAATTTGTCGACGATCGCGCGCGGCGTCGTGGCCGGCGCCATGAAGCCGTACCAGCCCGCGGCCGCGACGTTGGGAAAGCCCTGCTCGCGCAGGGTCAGTGCCTGCGGATAGAGCGCGCTGCGCTCGGCCGAGGCGACACCGAGCACGGTGAACTTGCCGCTCTGGATATAGGGGAGCGCGGTCGGCAGCGCCGTCAGCGTGGCATCGACGCGGCCGGCGAGCAGCTCGGTGTAGGAGGCGGCATCGCCGCGGAATGGGATGTTGAGACCCTTGACCCCGGCGTCGCGGAACAAGAGCTCGCCGGCGAGGTGCGGCTGCGAGCCGGCGCCGGGAGAGGCGAAGGTCAGCCCGTCCGGTTTCGACTTGCCATAGGCGATCAGTTCGGGGAGCGTCTTGAACGGCGCATCGGCGCTGATGATGAGGAACAGCGGCGCGACCACGACCATCGCGACCGGCTGCAGGTCCTTGCGGTCATAGGTCAGCTTGCCGAACAGCGCCTCGGCGGTGGCGTAGGGGGCCGCGACGTAGAGAAGGGTGTAGCCGTCGCCCGGCGCGTGGGCGACCATGTCGTTGGCGATGCGGGTGCCGGCGCCCGGCTTGTTCTCGACGATAAACTGCTGACGCAGGCTGCGGCCGAACTCTTCGGCTAAGAGGCGCAGCGAGATGTCGTTGGAGCCGCCGGGCCCATAGGGCGAGATCAGCCGCACCAGGCGCGTCGGCCATGCATCGTCAGCCTGGGCCGTCAGGTGTGAGCCGGCGACGAGGCCGCCTGCGAGCGTGCCCAGCAGGGTTCGTCGTGTGACCTTGAATGATGTCACTGTGTTCTTCCTCCCTATTTTTTGCCTGCTTCTTATTGGTTGTCTTGTTGCGCTCAGATCACCTTTCGCTCGGTGAGCCTTTCGACCTCCAGCTCGGAAAGGCCAAGCCAGTTCCGAAACACCTCGTCATTGTCCTGGCCGACGTCGCCGGCGGCGTGGCGCATTCGCGCGGGATCGTTGGTGAAGCGCGGGACGACATTGGTCATCGCAACCGTGCCGAAATCCCGGTCGGGGACGCGGGTGATGACCTCGCGCGCTTTCACCTGCGGATCGTCGGCGATCTGGTCGATCGAATAGATCGGGGCGAGCGTTCCCTGCGCGGCATTGAATCGCGCCAGCACCACGTCGAGCGGATGGGCGGCACACCAGCCGGCGAAGATGCTGTTGAGTTCGGAAGCGTGCGCGACGCGCCGGTCGTTGCTGGCGAAGCGCGGATCGGTGATCAGCTCGGGCCGTTCGATCGCCCGGCAGTTCGCGGCAAACAGGGCGTTGGTCGAGCCCGCCAGCGTCACCCAATGATCGTCGCTGGTACGGAACACGGCGGCGGGCGCCGAATAGCCGTTGGCATTGCCGATGCGGCTGCGAACGGTGCCGAGCTGGTCGTGCTCGATGGCGAGGACGTCGAGCAGGCGGAATGTCGCCTCCGTCAGCGAAAGGTCGATCTCCTCGCCGGGCGCATCGGGGTCGCGCGCCCGCTTCCACAGCGCTGCGAGCACGCCGACGGCGCCGAACAGGCCGCCGATCGAATCCCCGATCGGGTATCCCGGATGGGTCGGTTCGCCGTCGCTCTCGCCGGTGATGTAGGTGAGCCCGCCCATGGCTTCGAAGATGCGGGCAAAGCCGGGTCGCTCGCGATAGGGCCCGTCCTGACCGAACGCGGTGGCGCGCAGGATCACGAGGCGCGGCTGGATCGACCACAGCACCTCCTTCGACAGGCCCCAGCGATCGAGCGTTCCCGGACGGAAATTCTCGATCAGCACGTCGAAGCGCGGCAGCAGCTGCTTGAACAGCGCAAGTCCGTCCGGCATGCGCAGGTCGAGCGTGGCGAACTTCTTGTTGCGGTTGGCGGCCTTCCACCACAGCGGCTTGCCGTCCTTGAACGGCGGAAACGAGCGTACGCCGTCGCCGTTCCCGGGCATCTCGATCTTGAGGACGTCGGCGCCGTAGTCGGCCAGCAGCGTCGCGGCAAAGGGCGCGGCGATGATGGTTGCGATATCGAGAACCTTCAAACCTTCGAGCGGACCAGCCATCTTATGCCCTGCCGCCCGTGATTTTCCTGGCTTTGCGCGGCGGCGCGAGCTCGGCCTGTCCGACGATGGCGCGGATGCTGTCGGCGAGCGCCGCGATGCGCGGACCGATCTCGCTCTCCAATTGTCCCGGCTGCAGCCGGAAGGCGGGGATGCCGCAATTGATCGAGAATGACTGCCGCGATTCGCCGGCGTGAAACAGCGGCGCGGCGACGGCATGGATCGAGGCCATGTACTCGCCCCAGCAGGTGCAGAAGCCGCGGCTTTTGCATTGCGCGATCCCGGCCCGGTATTTGTCGCGAAACGCCGACCACAGCTCGCTGTCTTCGGCGGCGATGTTCCGTTCGAGCCGGTCTGCGTCGGCCGGCGGCAAGGTCGAAGCTGCAGCGCGTCCCATGGCGGTCATCACCACGGGGATCGGCATGCCGATGTCGGGCGCGTGCGGTCCGACATCGCCGGAGCGCGCGGTCTCGACATAGATCATCGACGTCGCGTCGAGCAGGCCGATCGAGACCGTGCCGCGGACGCTGAGCGCCAGCTCCTGCATCATGGGCCGCGCAACCTGTCGGAATTGCATCCCGGCGAGCAGGGGATGGGCGATCCGCAGCGCCCGCGCAGCGACGCGGTACTTGGCGCGCTCGGCGTCGTAACGGAGGTAGCCGAGCTCGGCCAGCGTGTGGGTCAGCCGCGCCACCGTCGGCCGCGGAATGCCCGTCAGCGTCGACAGCTCCATATTGCCCAGCAGCGTGCGGCCGGCCTTGAACGCCTCGAGCACGACCAGCCCCTTCGCCAGCGTCGTGGCGAAGGCGGCGTCATCGACGCTTTCCGCCAGCACTGCGGCGGCTGAGGCGGGCGGATGTCGCGGTCTGGATGGATCTCTCGGGGCCATTCCCGAATATCAGACCGCGAAATCGGGTCTGTCCAATAGATTCGACCATTACGCATAAATTGTCCGATATGTGGACACAAGCATCGCGTCAATATTTTCGTCGAAGGACGCGCCGGCCGGCCCGGACACACAGATTTTTGTCGTGATTGCATGCCTTCCTGTGACAGGATTATTACGACGGCATGTCAGATCGATAATTTTGCGGAGCGGTTCATGTTGCAGTGGCAGGCGCGGTCAAATCCCCTCGCGTGGTGGTGGGGATCCCTCACGCTCGTGAGCGGCGCCAACATCCTGGTGTGGTTCATGCTGTACCGCGAATTCTACCCGACGCCTGCGGGCAGCCTCAGTGGCGGCTCGGACATCGGGCTGATGTTGCTGCTGTGCGCCGGCTATGTGTTCGGCTGCGCGTTCCGCTCGTTCCTGCCGCGCGCCGACGTGCAGCGCATCTGCCTGTTCGACACCTGGCTGTCGAGCGTCGTCGTCGGCCGCACCGTCGCGACCGTGGCCGAGCTCTGCTTCGTCGCGCAATGGGCCATCATCCTGCATCAGCTCGGCAAGATGACGGGCGCGGAGACCGCGGTGAACATCGCGCTCGTGATCGTGCCCATCATCATCATCGCGGAGTGCTTCTCCTGGTACGCGGTGGTGACGACGAATTTCCTCTACAACGCGATCGAGAACTCGCTGTGGGCGGTGACCTTCTTCCTCGCGGGCCTCGCGCTGTGCCGCCTGATGCCGGAATTCCAGGGCGTGGTGCGCTGGGCGCTGATGTCGGGCATCGTCGGCATCGCCTGCTTCCTCGCCTTCCTCGTCACCGTCGACGTTCCCATGTATCTCAGCCGCTGGCGGGCAGGGCACGCCGAGGGCAACAGGTTTCTAGGCTTCCTCGAAGGCCTGCACGACGTCTCGACGCGCTGGGTGGTGACCCACGACATCGCGCATTGGAAGGGCGAACTGACCTGGATGTTCCTGTATTTCAGCGCCGCGGTGTGGTCGAGCCTGGCGCTCTGCGCGCTCTATGCGATGGAAGGTTATGTGGCGCAGTATCTGGCCTGATTACTTTCCAACCAAACCGCACTTGCTGCGGTCGAGCGGACGGAAGGCCTGGTCGGGCGGAATCGTCGCCACCAGCTTGACGAAATCCCAGGGGCCTTTTGACTCTTCGGGCGTCTTGACCTGCACCAGATAGAGATCGTGCACCATGCGCTGGTCCTCGCGGATGCGGCCGTTGGGCGTGTAGGCATCCGACACCGGCGTCGCTTTCATCTTCGCCATCACGGCGGCGCTGTCGTCGGAATCGGTGTCCTTGATCGCCTGCAGATAATGGCGCACGGCGGAATAGACGCCGGCCTGGATCTGCGAGGGCATCGCCTTGCGGCGCGCATAGAAGGCGTCGGAGAATTTTCGCGCGGCCGGCGAGACGTCCTCGAAGAACGAGGTGAGGATGAGATCGCCACGCGTCGCCTTCAACCCGACCGACGCGATGTCGACGTTCTGGAACGACATTGGCACGATCTTGATGCCCTGGTCGGCGAGGCCGAATTCCTCCGCCTGCTTGATCGCGGTGGCGTTGTCGCCGGCGACGTTGATGGCGAGGATCTTCGCGCCCGACGACTGCGCCTGAAGCAGGAACGATGAGTAATCGGGCGTGCCGAGCTGCGCCTTGACGCTGCCGGCGACCTTGCCGCCGAGCTCGCCGATGCGGGCGCGGGCGGTCGCCTCGATCGAATGGCCGAAGGCATAGTCTCCGGTGATGAAGAACCACGGCTCCTTGCTGGTCTGCATGATGCCGGAGACCACGGCGGTCGCGGTGGAATAGGCGTCCTGGGTCCATTGCACGCTGGTCGGCGCGCACGCCTCGTCGGTCAATTGATTGGCGCCGGCGCCGGAGACAAGGAAGATGTTTCCGTTGCCGCGCACTAGCTCCTGCACGGCGAGGGCGGCGCCGGAGCTGCCGCCGTCGGCGATGGCCTGCACACCTTCGCTGAACCATTTGCGGGCGAGCGAGGCCGCAAGATCCGGCTTGTTCTGGTGGTCGGCCTGCAGGATCTCGATCGGCTTGCCGTTGATCTTGCCGCCGAACTCCTCCGCGGCCATCCGCGCCGCCTCGACCGAGCCCGGGCCCATCGCGGTCGCGAACACGCCGTTCATGTCGGTGAGCACGCCGATGCGGATGGCATCGCCCTTGATCTCGGCATGTGCAGGCGCGGCTGCGAGCGCCAGCGTGACCAGCAGGGTGGTGGATGTCGTGCGGAGCTTGCCCATGGTGTTTCCCGTTTGTCGTTCTTGATTGTTTCGAGGATTTGGTCAGGCCGGTTCGGCGACGACCCTGTTGCGCAGAGTTCCGATGCCGGAGATCTCGACCTCGACGGTGTCGCCGGGGCGCATCCACAGCGGCGGCGTGCGTTTGGCGCCGACACCGCCCGGGGTACCGGTGACGATGACGTCGCCGGGCACGAGCGGGCAGATCGTGGAGATGTAGGCGATCAGCTCGGGGATACCCGTGATCAGGAGGTCGGTGGTGGTGTCCTGCACGACGGCGCCGTTCAGGCGGGTCTGCAAGGTGAGCTTCGACGGATCCGGAATCTCGTCCGTCGTCACCAGCCACGGGCCAAAGCTGCCGCTCTCCGCGAAGGTCTTGCCGGAGAGGAACTGGCTGGTGTGGCGCTGCCAGTCGCGGATGCTGCCTTCGTTGTAGCAGGAATAGCCGGCGATGTGGTCGAGCGCGCGGCCAGCCGGGATGTGCCGGCCTTGCTTGCCGATCACCAGCGCGAGCTCGCCTTCATAGTCGAAATCGTCGCTTACTTCAGGCTTCACGATCGGCTGGAGATGGCCGACCTGGCTGCAGGGAAAGCGCACGAACAGCGCCGGCTTCTCGGTGACGGTACGTCCGGTTTCCGCGACGTGGTCGCGGTAGTTCAGGCCGACGCAGATGATCTTGCCGGGATCGGGGATGACGGGGGCGAAGCTGATCTTGTCGAGCGGATGATCGGGCGCCGCGGATGCGACCAGCTTCGTCGCCTCGGCGAGGCGATCCGCTTCGAGCAACTGCCGCAGCGTGGTGCAGGGCGCCATGCGCGCGCCGAGATCGACGACGCCGTCGTCCTTGACGGCGCCGAAGGAGGCGCGGCCGTCGGCGATGAAAGAGAGCAGCTTCATGGGATGTCCTGGTGTTTGGTCAGGCCGCGGACGGCACTTGGTTTGAAGAAACTTGGGTTAAAGACGTGATGGCGGCGATGAGCCGCTCGAGCTCGCTGTTGTCGCGGGCAGTGCCGCGGACATAACGGTCGGGGCGAACCAGCGCGGCGATGATGCCGTGCTCGCGGAGCCAGGACCCGACGCCTTCGGCGTCGTCGGCGGTCAGAATTTCGAGTCCCGCCGGTGAGAGCGGGAGGCGCGATGCGAGCGCGGCCGGGCTTTCGACAAGGAGGACATGGCCATAGCCGACCTGGTCGTCGCTACGGCGGCCGTTCTTCAGGTCGAATTGCGGCGCCAGATGGCCGGCCAGGGGCGAGTCGCCGAGTGCGAGCCCAGGGCCGAGCAGGGGCTTCTTGACCTCCAGCTTCGTCGGCGCGTTTTCTCGGGCCTCGCCCACGGCAAGGCCGGCCTCGATCGCCCTCGTGTTGATGATGCCGCCGAGCCGGATCGCGAGTTCGATGAACTCGCGCACATGCGGCTGGCGTTCGCTCTGGTAGGTGTCGAGCAGATCGGGCGCGGCGCCGTCGCGGATGACTGCGGCCAGCTTCCAGGCGAGATTGGCAGCATCGCGGATGCCGGCGCACATGCCCTGGCCGAGGAAGGGCGGGGTCTGGTGCGCCGAATCGCCGGCCAGTAGCAGCCGTCCGCCGCGCCAGGCTTGCGCGATCGCGGAATGAAAGGTGTAGACCGCGGCGCGCTCCAGCGCGGCGTCATCAGGCGTGACCCAATGCGACAGCAGCTCCCACACCTTCGCCGGCTGGGCAACGTCCTGGGAATCCTCATGCGGCAGCACCGTGATCTCCCAGCGCCGCCGCGTTCCTGTACCGCGCACGTAAGTCGCGGGGCGGGCGGGGTTGCAGTGCTGGATGCTGTAGTCGCCGAGGTCCTCGCGCGCGCGCTTGAGCAGCACGTCGATCACCAGCCAGCGCTCGTGGAAGCCGAGATCGTCCATGCCGGAGCCGATGAAGCGGCGGACCAGCGACCGCGCGCCGTCGCAGCCGACGACATAGCCGGCGCGAACTTCGCTGAGCTTGCCGTTGGACAGATCTTCGTAGCGGACGCGCACGCCGGTCTCGTCCTGGTCGAGCGCGAACACGTCGCAGCGGCTCTGCAAGGTGACGTGGGCAAAGCGGGCAAGGCCGCCGATCAGCACGTCCTCCAGGTCCGGCTGGTGAAAGCGGTAGCTGAGATTCCAGCCCATCGGCGTCGGGGTCTGCGGCCGCGACCAGTCCAGCAGCATCTTGCCGTCGGCATCCAGAAACAGCATGCCGGGGCTGTGGATCGTCTGCGGCAGGATTGCCTCTGCGAGACCGATGGTCTGGAACACGCGCATGCATTCGTCGTCGAAATGCACCGCGCGCGGCAAATGGTAGGTCCGCGCTTCACGCTCCAGCACCAGCGTGCGTAGACCGCACAGGCCGAGCAAATTTGCGAGCGTGGCCCCGACCGGGCCACGGCCGACGATCACGACGTCATAATCTTCAGGGACGGATTTATCTTGCATGGGGCCCATCTCTCCCCCAAGCCGCGCCGCAGCATCAACGCCGCCGGCCGAAGTGTCCGCCCAGCGGACGGCCGCCTAGATCTCGGCCGGAATGGCGGCGGCCGTCTCCTGAAGCTGGCCCGCGAACAGCGCCGTGGCCTCCTCGATTCCCAATGCCGAACGGATCCAGATGATGGAGATGCAGCCGAACACGGCATCGTTGCGCACGATGGGCACGGCGATCGAGGCAGTCTTGGGATTGTACTCGCCCTCGCTGCGGATCGCGTAACCTCGCGCTTGCGTCTCGGCGATCATGCGGTCGAGGCGGGCTTGGTCGAGAAAGGGGCGGTCGTCGGCCTCGTCGATGCGGCGCAAATGATTGAGGATCAGTTCGCGCTCATGGGCTGGACAGGCGGCGAGATAGGCGCGGCCCGCGGAGGTCCGCAGCATCGGCAGGCGCTTGCCGATCATGCCGCGGTCGATCGAGAGCGGGCTGCGCGAATGCGTGGTCTCCTGCACGACCATCGCCGCGTTCTCGTACGTGGAGAGATCGACCGGCCAGACCAGGGTCTTGCTGAGTTCGGCAAGATAGGGCGCCGCCGCCTGGCAGATCACCACGCCGGGATCATAGCCGTCGCCGAGACTCAGTGCGCGCCGGGTGACGCGAAATCGGTCGTCGCTGGCGCTGCGGGCGATATAGCCGAGTTCCTCCAGCGTCTCGAGCAGGCGGTAGACGGTGGGGCGGGGCAGGTCGAGTGTGCGGGCGACGTCGCCCGCACGGATGCCGCCGGAGCGGTTGACCTCCCGCAGCACGTCGAGTCCGCGCTTGAAGGCGCGGACGCCTTCCGACTGCCGGGGGGCAGTCTTGTCCGTCCGCTCCTTGGACACTTCGCATTTCCTCCCTTGTGGCGCACGGTCCCGCGATTATCGTTGCGAACGCGAAGCGATTGCGGAACGCCACCGTAGAATCGTGCGCGGCCGGTATCAAGTTCGCCGCATTGCGGCACGCGCGATGCCTTCGGGAGGAATTCGATGGAAATCACAGCACTCGGTTATATCGGGATCAACTCGTCGCAGCTCGATCAGTGGGGCCGGATGGCGACAGGGCTGCTCGGCATGCAGCAGGTCGATCGCGGCGGCAAGATGCGCGCGTTCCGCATGGACGATCGCAAGCAGCGGCTGATCGTCGACGGCAGCAGTGACGCCGGCCTTGCGGTGATGGGGTGGGAGGTGCCGTCCACGGCAGAGCTGGATCAATTGGCGGGCCGGCTCGAAAGCCACGGCGTCAAGGTGACGCGCTGCGCGCGCGCGCTCGCCGACGAGCGCCATGTCGCCGAGCTGATCGCGTTTGCCGACCCCGCCGGCAACCGGCTCGAGGCCTTCTGCAAGCCGGAGCTTGCGAGCGAGCCCTTCAGCCCGGGCCGGCCGATCTCGGGTTTCCGCACCGGCGCGCTCGGCATGGGGCATGTCGTGCTCAACGTGGAGAATGTCGAGTTGCTGTTGCCGTTCTATCGCGACGTGCTCGGCTTCCACGTCTCGGATTTCGGACTGAAGCCCTATGGGCTGTATTTCTTCCACGTCAACGGCCGCCACCACTCCTTTGCGATGGTCGGCTCGGGACGCAAGGCGATGCATCACTTCATGGTCGAGCTCGGCAGCCTCGACGATGTCGGTCAAGGCTACGACCTCGCGCAGCTGGACGAGGGCCGTATCGCCTATACGCTGGGCCGGCACACCAACGACCACATGACCTCGTTCTACGTGAACACGCCCTCCGGCTTCTTCATCGAATATGGCTGGGGCGCGCGCGTGATCGATCCCGACACCTGGCAACCGCACGAGACGTTCGATGGACCGTCGCTGTGGGGTCACGAGCGGCTGCATATGCCGGAAGAGCAGCGCAAGCGCCTGCGCGACATGCGGCTCGATGCGGCGGCCCGCGGCATCCGCGTCGCCGATCCCCGCGTGCCGCCGCTCAACTGCGCGTGGCTGGACCAGGTGATCGCGCGCGAATGATCCGCGGCCGCACGGCAATGATCTGACATCGAAGGAAGGAAAGATATGCTCGCAACCCTCGTGAGGGCAGGCCTCGTGCTGCTCGCGTTCAGTATGTCTGCTTTGGCCGAACCGATGAAGGTCACGCTGCTCGGCACCGGCGTGCCGACGCCGCGGCCGACCAGCTTCAGTGCGTCGACATTGGTGGAGGCGGGGAGCGAGAAGCTGCTGTTTGATCTCGGCCGCGGCTCGACCATGCAGCTCTACAAGCTGAAGATCCCGCTCGGCGCGATCACTGCCAATTTCATCACCCATCTGCATTCTGACCACCTCGTTGGCCTTCCCGACATGTGGCTGACCGGCTGGCTTGCCACGCCCTGGGCGTCCCGCAAAGGACCGATGAAGCTCTACGGGCCCAAGGGCACCGTTGCTATGACGGAGAACCTGACGAAGGCTTTTGCGGACGACATCCGCATTCGTATCGATGATGAGCACCTCGATCCCGTCGGGATCACATTTGCCGCAAAGGATATCGAGGCCGGGACCGTCTACGACAGCAACGGCGTCAAGGTCACCGCGATCGAGGTCAATCACGGCGAGAAAATCAAGCCGTCGTTCGGTTACGTCGTCGAATATGGCGGCCACAAGGTCGTGCTGTCGGGCGACACCAAATATGACGAGCGGATCGCGAAGGCGGCCGAAGGCGCCGATCTGCTGATCCACGAGGTCGCGGTGATCGAGCCGGAGCTGTTGGTCAAAAATCCTGTCTACAAGGACATTCAGGCGCACCACACCTCGCCCGAGGAGGCCGGCCGGATCTTTGCGACTGCGAGGCCGAAACTCGCCGTTTACTCCCACATCGTATTCGGTACGGTGAAGCCTGCGCCCGACATTCCGGAAGAGCCGCTGATCCTGCGCACACGCGCGACTTACAAAGGACCTCTGCTCGTCGGCCGTGACATGATGTCGTTCAGGATCGGCGATATGGTTGAGGCATTTGCGCCTGACGGAACGAATCTTGCGCCCTGACGGCAGGTGCGCGGTCAGGCCTCGCCGAGATCGGGCTCCGTCAAAAGTCCCTGGCGCAGCGCAAGGCGGACCAGTTCGATGTCGGAGCCGACGCCGAGCTTGTCCTTGATCAGGGAATGCAGGTTCGCCACCGTCTTCGGGCTGACATGCAGCGTCTCCGCGATCTCGTCGGTGGTCTTCTCGGCGAGCAGCAGCCGCAGCACCTCGAACTCGCGGGCGGTGAGGACGTCGGCGGCCGAGCTTTCGCCGCCGAGCCGGCTCAGCGCCAGCTCATGGTCGATGTCGGGGCTGATGGCGATCTTGCCGGCGAGCACGTCCATCACGGCCCGCACCAGCGTTTCCGGCGGGCTGGTCTTGGTGACGTAACCCCTGGCGCCGGCGCGGATCGCCTGCACGGCGAAGCCCGCATTCTGGTGCATGGTGAAGATCAGGATTCTCGCGCCCTTGTCCCACTGCCGGATCCGTCTGACGGTCTCGATCCCGCCGATGCCGGGCATGCTCAGATCCATGATGACGAGGTCCGGTGTCTCTGATTTGTACAGACGATAGGCTTCCGCGCCATCGGCGGCCTCGGCGATGACGCGAAGGCCCGGCTGTTTCTGGAGCACCGAGCGATAGCCCTCGCGCACCACGGAATGGTCGTCGACCAGCAGGATGGAGGCTTCGGCCGCGCTCATGCCGCATGCTCCAGCGTTTGCCTGTCGGCGGTGGTGAGCGGAATGACGACGCGCAGCGCCGCGCCGCCGTTGGCGCCGACCTCGAAGCTCATCCGGCCGCGCAGGGCCGCCACGCGCTCGCGCATGCCGAGCAAGCCCATGCCGGATTTGCCGGCGGCATCGCCGGGCCTTCCGTCGTCGTCGATGGCGAGCGCGATCTCGTTGGCCGCCATCGTCAAATGCAGGCCGACCTTGGTGGCGCCGGCATGCTTGGCGGCGTTGGTGAGCGCCTCCTGCACGATGCGGTAGAGGTTCGCGCTGATCGCGGCGGGCAAAGTCTCGAACGCGCCGTCGAACTGGATCGAAAAGCGCGTCTCGCCGCGACTGCGTCCGTTCCAGCCCGCAACGAGCCCTTCCAGGCTCGCAACCAGCCCGAGTTCCTCGACGTCGGGCGGCCGGAGCCGGAACAGCGTGCCGCGCAGCGTCTCCATCATGCCGGTCGCGGTCCGCGCGATACCGTCGCACTCGGAGAGCAAAGCGGGGCAGTCCTGCACCGCGGTCTGGCGGGCGGAGGAGGCCAGCGCGCGGATGGCGGCGAGCGACTGGCCGAACTCGTCGTGCAGCTCGCGCGCCAGATGGCGGCGCTCGTCATCTTGCAGCGCGATCAGCTTCCGAGTCAGCTCGCTGCGTTCGGAAAGCGCATTGTCGAGGCTCTCGGCGAGATGGTTGAAGCCGTCGCTGATCGCGGAGAGTTCGGCGAGATCGAACGGCGGCAGCCGCGCGGAGAGGTCGTTGGCGGCGATCCGTTCGAGGCCGGTGCGGATCAGGCGGGTCGGGCGCAGCGCGCGCGCCAGCGCGGCGTAGACCAGCAGGCACAACAGCGGCAGCGCGATCGCAAGCGCGATCATCAGCCGGCCGGCCTCGTGCCAGGCCTCCGCCGTCTGCACCGCGGGATCGACCGAGACCACGGTCTCGCCGAGCCTGGTGCCGCGCACGACCACGGGCCGTGCCGCTTCGCGGCCGGGATCGAACAGGCTGCGATAGAAGGCCGTGAAGACCTGCGGCGACGGGCTCGGCGGGGCAGGCGCACCGCTGCAGAACCGCTGCAGCATCTCGCCGCCCGGGCCACGGAATGCCAGACACAGGCCGGGCGTCATCACATAGGCCGCGACGGGATCGAGGTTGGGAAAGTCGCGCGGGCTCGCCGCCCACTGGATCTTGCCCTGTTGCAGCTCCAGCGACTTCGCCACGATCGCCGCGATGCTATCGATGCGCGCATGAGCCTCGCGATCGGCCGTGATCAGGAAATAGGCGGAGATTGCGGCGAAGCAGGCGGCCGATATCGCGGCCACGCGCAACGTCAAGCGGACCTTGAGGTCGAATCTCGGGCGGTTCCACATCGGGGTGCCTTGCGCGAACGGATTTGTCGCCCGCGCATTAAACGGCAGAACGCCGGCCTCGGAAAGCGTCAGGCTCCGCTGCAGTGCACTGGCGTGAAATTTTCCCGGCGCTCGCCGGGAAGCTCGCCGTTGCCAGTCCGAGAGCTGCTGCCGAGATTTGCGCACCGCTTGATCTCGCGAGGCACTGCTCATGCTCCTCTTCCGGCTGGCTCTCTCGGCTGTTCTCCTTGTGGTCCTGTCCTGCTCGCCGGCTGCGGCCGAGGCGGCCATCGGCGTTGCCATGGACGATTTCAGCTACACCGATACGTCGGCCGAGCCGGCCAACCAGACCGCGGCCCATGAGCGGCGGCTATCGGCTTTCATGGCCGCGCTCAGGCGGGACATCGGGGAGGGCGGCCGCTATCGGCTGGTGCCGTCGGCAAAGGACGGCGCCGCGTTCAAGGTCATCGGCGGCATCCAGAAGACGAGCACGCTGGTGCAGTGGGCCAAGGTCGCGGTGATCGACGTCGGGACTAGAAAGCTCGTGATGGACAAGCTCTACACCTTCCGCGGCGACAACGACGAATCCTGGGAGCGCGCCGAGATCTTCGTCTCGCGCGAGGTCATGGCGGCGCTTGCGACGCCCACGCGGGTCACGTTGGCGGTGTTCGATTTCGAGCTGGAGGACGCCACTGCCGCCTCGGTGGGTGCCTCGGCCGCCTCGGATGCATCCTATCTGGCCGAAGTCACCGGCAGCGTGCGCGAGGTGCTCAGCCAATCCGGCCGCTACCGGACCGTCGATGTCGACAACGTGGGCGACGCGGCGGTGAAGGCGCACGCGTTACGCGATTGCGGAGGCTGCGAAGCGGCGATCGCGCATCAGCTCGGCGCGGACCAGTCGCTGATCGGCGTCGTGCGGCGGGTCAGCCGGACCGAATACACGCTCGGCTTCCAGATCCGCGACGCGAGAACCGGCGCGGTGCTGGCGCGCGGCGACTCTGGCCTGCGCCTCGGCGCGGACTATTCGTGGAAGCGCGGTGCCGTGCGGCTGGTCAGCGACCGGCTGATCGAAGGGCCAACGCAGCAGCAGTAACTCAGAACGTCAGTTGCACCTTCATCGACTGCGCGCGATCGCTGGCGAGCTCGAAGGCGGCGATCGCGTTCTCGAACGGCATCGTGGCCGTGATCAGCGGCTTGACGTCGATCAGGCCTTCACCCATCAGGCGCACCGCCAGCTCGAACTCGGGATCGAAGCGGAAGGTGCCGCGCAGCTGCAATTCCTTGGCAACGATGGAATTGATCGGCAGCGTCATCTCGCCGCCGAGGCCGAGCTGCACCAGCGTCGCGCCGGGCCGGAGCACGTCGAGCGCGGCGCGGAGCGCTGCCTGGTTACCCGAGGCCTCGAACAGCGTGTCGAACACGCCCTTGCCGGCGCGCCAGGGATCGAGTGCGCTGGCATCGGTGGCGACGTTGATGGCATGCGTCGCGCCGAGCTTTCTCGCGACGGCCAGCGGCGCGTCGGCCACGTCAGTCACCACGATCTCGGACGCGCCGCCGAAGCGCGAGACCAAAATCATCAGCGCGCCGATCGGACCGCAGCCCGTGATCAGCACGCGCTTGCCGAGCAGGGGACCGGCCTGCTTGCCGGCATGCAGGCACACCGCGAGCGGTTCGGCGACCGCAGCTTCCGCCAGCGAGAGCTTGTCGGCGATCGGCACGGCCTGCGTGGCATCGACCGTGATGAACTCGCGAAAACCGCCTTGAACATGGGGAAAGCGCATCGCGCTGCCGAGGAAGCGCATGTCGAGGCACTGGTTGCGCATGCCTTCCTGGCAATGCAGGCACTGGCCGCACGGCCTGCTCGGATTGACCGCGACGCGCGTGCCAGGTTTCACGCTGGTGACGCCATCACCGATCGCGGCGACCACGCCGGCGATCTCGTGCCCCAGCGCCATCGGCTGCTGGATGCGCACCACGCCGAAGCCGCCGTGATGGTAATAGTGCAGATCGGAGCCGCAGATGCCGCCATTGGCGATCTTGACGCGAACCTCGCCCGGGCCGGGCGCCGGATCGGGATAATTGTCGATCCGCAGATCTTTCGGGGCGTGAATGACGACGGCGCGCATGGCTAGCTCCCTGTTCGCGATCACATCGCGGCGATCATGCCGCCATCGACATAGATGATCTGGCCGTTGACGTAAGCTGAGGCGGCCGACGCCAGGAAGATCGCCGCGCCGACCAGCTCGTCCGGCTTGCCCCAGCGCTTGGAGGGGATGCGGCCCATCAGCCAATTGTTGAAATCAGGGTTGTTGACCAGCGCCTCGTTCATGTCGGTGAGCATGTAGCCGGGGCCGATCGCATTGGCCTGGATGCCGTGCTGGGCCCATTCCACCGCCATCGAGCGGGTCAGGTTCTTGATGCCGCCTTTTGCCGCCGTGTAGGGCGCGATGGTGGGGCGCGCAAGCTCGCTGCCGAGCGAGCCGATATTGATGATCTTGCCGTGCTTGCGCGGGATCATGCGCTTGCCGGCCTCGCGGCCGATCACGAAGGCGCTGGTGAGGTCGGTCTCGATCACCTTGCGCCATTCGTCGGTGGTGAACTCGACCAGCGGCTTGCGGTGCTGGATGCCGGCATTGTTGACGAGAATGTCGACCTCGATCCCTTCGCGGTCGAAGCGCTCGAAGGCGGCGACGATCGCGGGCTCGTCGGTGACGTTGAAGGCTGCGCCTTCGGCCTGATGACCGGCGGCACGGAACTCGGCGACGGCCTGCTCGACTCGCTTGGGGTCGACGCCGTTGATGATGATCCTGGCGCCGGCCTTCGCCATGCCCTCGGCAATGGCGCGGCCGAGGCCGCGGGAGGAGCCGGTCACGAGGGCGGTGCGGCCGGACAGGTCGAACAAGGCGGTGCTCATCTCAAGAAATCCTCAGACGTTGGAACGGCGCACGGTCAAGTCGGAGCGGTCGAATACCGCGGGCAGAAGGTCGACGCCGAGACCAGGGCCCTCCATCGGATAGACGTAGCCGTCCTTGATCGTCGGCATCGTGGTGACGAGCTCATTGTACCAGCCCTTGTAGAAGGCGCGCACCGATTCCTGGATCAAAGTATTGGGCTGGCTGAACGACATGTGGATGGCGGCGATGAAGCCGATCGGGCCGATGCAATCGTGCGGCGCGAAGGGCCGGTGATAGGTCTCCGCCATCGCCGCGATCTTGCGCCCCTCGGTGAGGCCGCCGGTCCAGCACAGATCCGCCATCACCACGTGCATGGCGTCGCGGTCGAGCATGTCCTTGTAGGGGAAGCGTGAACCCAGCGTCTCGCTGGCGCAGACCCAGACGTCGGTCGAACGCGCGTATTCGGCCAGCGCCTGCGGCGAGTTCATGCGGATCGGGTCTTCGTACCAGGTCGGCTTGTAGGGCTCGAGCGCGCGCGCGATCTGCTTGGCGGTCGGCAGGTTCCACAGCGAGTGGAGCTCCACCATGATCTCCATCTTGTCGCCGACGGCCTTGCGGATCTTCTCGAACGGCTCGATCGCCTGCTTCATCTGCGCGGCGGTGATGTAGAGGCCCTTGTTTTCCTGTGCCGCCGGATCGAAAGGCCAGATCTTCATCGCCGAGATGCCGCTCTCCAGCAGGCTTTCGGCGAGTGCATCGGCGCGGTTCATGAAGCCGTCGAGATCCTCGTACGGTCCCTTGTTGGCACCGAGATTCCAGTTTGCGACCGGGCTGATATTGGTCGAGCGCACATATTGCGTGCCGGCGCAGGTGTTGTAGATGCGCTGCTTGTCGCGGCAGAGGCCGCCGAGCATCTGGTGCACCGGCTGATTGCAGACCTTGCCGAACAAATCCCACAGCGCGATGTCGATCGCGGAGGCCGCGCGATATTCGACCCCGGTGGAGGACTGCGCCATCGGCAGGTTCAGTATGTCGCGGTGAATGGCTTCGATGTGAAGGGGATTGCGGCCGAGCAGGCGGCCGGCAAAGGTGTCGTGGATCTGCGCCTCGACCGCGCCGGCGCCATAGAAGGTCTCGCCGAGACCGATCATGCCGGTGTCGGTGTGAACGCGCACCCAGATGACGTTGGAGAATTCCTCGGTGCGCAGCGTCTCGATCGATGTGATCTTCACGGCAATTCTCCTCCCATCACAGGCGCCTCGCGCCTGACGTCTCATTTTGCACTGCAGCATGCAGCAGTTTGCGCGGACGTCTTACGCCTGCTTGTAATATATCACAACATGTTTTAAGGCTGCGACAAATAGGGCGCCACCAAGCAACGAGCGCGAACCTGACGGGAGAGAACGAGATGGCAAAGCGCAAGCGCGTGCTCGAGTTGGTGAGGAACGACGACGACGGCGAGGGCAAGCCCTCGCGGCGCAACCGGCTCAACTTCTTCGAGCTGGCTTATCAGAAGATCGAAGAGCTCCTCGTTCATTGCGAACTCAAGCCCGGACAATTCATGACGATGCTGGAGTTGCAGCAGATCACCGGTTTCGGCCGCACGCCGGTGCATCACGCCGTCAATCGTCTGTCCGCCGACACGCTCATCATCATCCGTCCGCGCCACGGCCTGCACATTGCGCCGATCGATCTTGCGCGGGAGCGCATGCTGCTCGCCTTGCGCCGCGACATGGAGCGTTTCGTGATCCGCCTTGCGGCCGATCGCGCCAGCCTCTCGCATCGCAATCAGGCGCTGCATATCGAGCGTCTCCTGCGCGAGCGCCGCGCCAGCCTGACCCTCGACGAATTCAACCACATCGACCGCCGCATCGACGCGCTGGTGCTGGAAGCGGCCGGCGAGCCGTTCCTGGTGCACACGCTGCGGCCGCTGCACACGCTGTACCGGCGCATCGGCTACATCCACCACCGCTTCATGCCGGGACAGGCCGACCTGTCGGGCACGATCGATCGTCATCTGGCCATTCTCGCCGCGGTGGCCTCCCGGCGCGTCGAGGACGCGGTGAAGGCGAGCGATGGGCTGATCGACTACATGGGCGAGATCTTCACCGGCATGGAAGCGGGGATCGACCCGCGCCTGCTCGATTGCAGCATCGAGCCGCTGCTCGGCACGTAGAGTTTTGAAGAGAGGACCAAGCATGACAACGATGGCGATGCCACAACCGACCGCGAGCGAAGCTGCGGTCCGCTACCTCATCACGAACTACAGTCCCAAGGGCAACAAGGTCGGCTGGCTGATGATGGCCTCGATCCTGGTCGAAGCCTGGGATCTCTATTCGATCGCCTTCGTGCTGATCTTCATCAAGGAGCAGTACAATCCCGATCCGCTGATGCTCGGCCTTGCCGCCGCCGGCACGCAAGGCGGCGCCCTGATCGGCGCGCTGCTCGGGGGCTGGCTGTCCGACAAGATCGGCCGCCGTGTCATGTTCCTGGTGACGATGGTGATGTTCATCGTGCTGGCCCTGGCGCAGGCCTTCGTGCCCAATGTGTTCTGGCTCGTCGTGATCCGCTTCCTGCTCGGCATTCCGCTCGGTTCGGACATCTCGACCGGCTACACCTACATCATGGAATCCATGGCCAAGGGTGAACGCGAGGTCATGGGCAACCGCTGGCAATTCATGTTCGCCGTCGGCGAGGTGCTGACGATCGGCGTGATCGTGATCTTCCTGCTGCTCGACATCCATCACGAGACGCTGTGGCGCGTCACGCTCGGCCTCGGCGCGCTGCCGGCGCTGATCATCCTGATCATGCGCCACGACGTGCCGGAGACGGCGGTTTGGCTGGTGCAGAAGGGCCGCTACCGCGAGGCCAAGCAGGTCGCGCGCGAGATGTTCAACGACGATCTCGCCATGTTGCCGGACCAGGACGTGGCGGTGCCGAAGGTATCGACCCGAGCGTTCCTTGCCGACCTCAGGAAGGATCCGATCCGCTGGCGTGCCACGATCTACGGCTGGATCGCCTGCTTCGCGCAAGCCAGCGAGTTCTCGACCTTCGCATTCTATTTGCCCGTGCTGTTCGTGATGGTGGGCGTGTCGAGCGTGCTCGGCATCAATCTGGTGACGATGGCGCTGTTCGCCTTCGCGGCCGTGTCGGGCTGGGTCGGTCCGCTGCTGACGCCGAAGATCGGCCATCGCGGCATCTCGATCGCGGGCTTCTCGATCGTGCTGGTCTCGCTGCTGGTGGCAGCCTTCGCGCTCTACACCGACAACAAGGTCCTGCTGCCGTTCGCGGCCGCCGCCATGCTGTGGGGCCACTATTGGGACGCCTCGAACTGCATGACGATCCCGACCATGGTGGCCCGGCCGCAATATCGCGGCACCGCCAGCGGCTTCGCCTACATGTTCGTGAAGCTGCCGTCGTTCCTGGCGATCTTCCTGTTCCCGTCGTTGTTTGCGGCGATCGGGCAGGCCAACGCCACGCTGTTCGTCGCGATCTTCCCGCTGATCGGATTGCTTGCTGCGATCTTCATCTTGCCGGAAGTCTATGGCTACGAGAACGACTGACGACGTTCAGCCCCGTCGCGGCCATGGCCGCGACGGGGCCGTCCCGACGGGGGTTACGGGCTGAGGAAGACGGGATCGATTCCGGTGCCGTGGCCGAGCAGCCCGATGGCCTGGAGCTGGGCGCTGTGAAGGTCGACCTGCACCATTGCGAACAGGGTCAGCAGCACCACGGCCGCGACGAGCAGCAACGGGTGGGCCGTTTCCGTCCGGCTCCGGCTCGGCGCGGTGAAGCTTTGAAGCGAGCGGCGCAGGGAAAAGCTCTGCGGCAACGCCTTCGATTGGATCTGCATGATGAATCTCCTTGCCACGCGCGATGGGGCCGCGCGACAATTCGAAGGATAGCTCCTGCATTGGCGACGGCATTGATGCGCCGCAAAGATCCAACGATTATCTGACCGCCGCCGCCAACGCGGCAATCAGGGCCGGCGGCGTCACCAGCAGGCCGAGCTTGAGGAACGGCCAGGCGCCGACCTCGATCTTCTCCCTGCGCAGTGCGACCAGCCAGAGGATCGTGGCAAGCGAGCCTGTCACCGACAGATTGGGGCCGAGATCGACACCGATCAGGATGGCGCTGACGACCGGGGCGGGCAAATGGTCGCTGGCTGCGACCGAGCCGGCGACGAGGCCGACGGGCAAATTGTTGGCGATGTTGTCGGCGATCGCGGTCGCGATGCCGACGCTCCAGGCCGCTTTCGGCACCGACTGCGCCACCGCTTCATGCAGCAGCGCACTGAGCTGCGCGATCACGCCGGTCTTGACCAGTGCTTCCACCATCACGAACAGTCCGCCGACCAGCGGCAGTACGCTCCAGGACACGCCGCGCAGCACGGGTAGCGGCGACTGGCGGCTGATCAGCAGCACGATCGCGGCCGTCACGCCGCCGCAGATGAAGGTCGGCAGGCCCAGTTGCTTGTCCAGCGCCGACGCAGCCACCAGCACGACACCGATCGCGACGATGCCGATCGCCGTCAGCTTGCCGCCGCGGCTGAGCCTGGGATGCGGCACGCTGGACGCAATCGTCTCCTCCTTCAGGGCGCGGTGCTGGGTCAGGCGCAACACGATGTAGGTCAGCAGGATCGACGCCGCGGAGGGAAGGGCGAACATGCGCAGCCATTCGGTGAGCTCGGGCATGCGCGCGCCGAACACCACGAGATTGGCGGGATTGGAGATCGGCAGCACGAAGCTCGCGGCATTGGCGATGAAGGCGCAGACGAACAGATAGGGCAGCGGTTTTGCGCCGGCCGCGCGGGTCGCAGCGTAGACGGCCGGCGTCAGCACGATCGCGGTGGCATCGTTGGAGAGCAGCACCGTGACGAGGGTGCCGACGATATAGATCAGCAGGAACAGCCGCTGCGGTGAACCGGCCGCATATTCCACCGCGAGCGCGGCGAGATAGTCGAACAGGCCCTCGAGCCGCGCCAGCTCGGCGATCAGCATCATGCCGATCAGGAAGAGATAGACGTCGAGGCCCTTTTCGATGCCTGACAGCGCATCCTGCCACGGCAGCAGGCCTGACAGCACCAGGGCGCCCGCACCGATCACGGCCCAGATCGCCTCCGGCAGGCGAAACGGCCGGATGATGACGCAGGCGGTCGCGGCGACGATGATGCTCCAGGCCCAGATGGCGTCAGACGGCACGGTCAGTCCTTGACGTGAAATGAGTTCATTCGGCAGCGATAGCGGATGACGGCGGCGCTGTCTCCCCCCGCGGGCGTGGGCCGCCATGCCGTGTCTCGGGCAGCGCAAGAAGGCAGATGACGGCGCCGATCGCGGCGACAACACCGAGAGTGATGAACGCCACGCTATAGCCCGCGCCGACCACGACGAAGCCCGCCAGCGTCGTCGACAGCGCAGCGCCGATGCTCTGTGCCGTGATGACGGCGCCCTGCGCGACGTTGAAGCGGCCGGTGTTGCGCATGAGGTCGGCGATGATGACGGGAAAGATCGCGCCGAAGATGCCGGCACCGACGCCGTCGAGGAGCTGCACGCCGACCAGCCAGAACGGATTGTCGGAGAGCGTGTAGAGCGCGCCGCGGATCGGCAGGATCAGCAAGGCGGCCAGGAAAAAGCGTTTGTGTCCCCATGTGTCGGCCTTGGCGCCAACCAGCATTGCGAACGGGACCATCACGAGCTGGGCGGCGACGATGCAGGCGGACATCAGGCTGGTGCCCAGGTTCTTGTCCTGCAATGCCAGCTTCTGCCCGACCAGCGGCAGCATCGCAGCGTTGGAGAGATGAAACAGCAGCGCGCAGATGGCGAAGACGAGCAGCGGGCGGCAGGTCAGCAGCACCTTGAGCCCGGAAGGCTGTTCGTGGTGCTCGGCATCGTTCGCCCCGTCGAGCCCGCGCGCGAGATCGTGGTCGATCGCCCGTTCGGGAATGGCCAGGATGCTGACGAGGCTCGCGATGGCCATGCCGGCGAGCAAATAGAACACGACCGTCGGTCCGAACCAGTAGGCCGACAATCCGGCCAGGCCCGCCGCCACGGCGTTGCCGGCATGGTTGAACGTCTCGTTGCGGCCGATCCGTCTGGTGAAGGCGCGATGTCCGAAGATGCCGAGCGAGACGGCGGCGATCGCCGGCGGAAAGATGACGCCGGCCGCCTGCGCGATCCCTTGCGAGATCGCGACCGGCAGGAAGCTCGGAAACAAGGGCAGCGACAATGAGGCGAGCGTCACCATGATCGCGGCGACCGCCATCACCGTCCGCTTCGCGCGGGTCGCATCGACCAGCGCGCCGGCCGGAGTCTGGGCGAGGATGCCGGCGATCGTCGCGACCGACATCACGAGGCCGATACGCGCCTCGTCCCAATGTTGCTCGGTGAGCAGATAGACGGCGAGGTAGGGGCCGAGACCGTCGCGGACGTCGGCGAGGAAGAAATTGGCAGCATCGAGTGCGCGGCCGGCTCGTGCCGTCTCGTGCCTGTCCGACATCAATGTCTCCTTCCTCGCCAGGCGTCCTCGCGAAGCGTCTGGTCAGGCCGCGTGGGCGTGCGGGTGGCCGTGCTTCGGCTTCTTGTCCTTTGGTTTCGGCTTCTTGATCCGCTTCAGCCGGTCCTCATCCGGGCCGATCTCGTCGACATGGATGACGCGGCCATGCTTGGTTACAAGACCGTCGCCGCGGGCCGCGACCGTCGCACCGGGGGCGAGCAGCGCTGCGATGTGCTCGGCTTCCTTCGGTCCGATCCGCAGCACGGTGCCATCAGACAGCAATGCGCCGCGGAGTTCGCCCTTGGGCCCGAACAGCGACAGCTCGATTGTGCCGTCCGCTGCCATCGGGATGTGCTTCACCTTGGGATGCTCGCGGTCGTGGTCCGGTCCGTTGTCCACGATCTCGCGCCCGCCGGCGGTGGTGACAGCGACCGCAGCCAGCAGATCTGCGCCGCGCGGCCGCACGACGCGGACGCGAACCTTTTCACCCTGCTTGAGATGGCGGGTGATCTCCGTGTCCATATGCGGCGGCGTATGGACGAGGATGAGTGTTTTCTTGTCCTTCATGACGAAGCCGTCGACCTCGCCGTGAGGATTGAGCACGAAGCGCTCAAAGGTGCCCGCGGTCTCCGGCAGGCTATCGGGATCGATCCAATGCATGATGTCGCTCTTCCTGTTGACGTGAACCGAGATCAGCCGCGCGGCGGCGGGGGCGGCGGACCAAAACCCGGGGGTGGCGGCGGCGGGGGACCGCGACGATCCGGGCCGTCCTTCGGTCCGGGCGGGCGAGGGCTGCGCACTTCGGTCATCTGCTCCGGCGAAGCGCCGATCGCGCGCACGTCGACGACCTTGCCGAGCGCGGTATCGAGGACGTCGCCGCGCACCGAGATGCTTCGGCCCTGGGCGAGCTGGTCCTGCATGCGTTCGGCCTCGGGGGGCGGCAGACGCAGCGTGGTGCCGTCATCGAGCACGACGCCGTTCACCTCGCCGCGCTTGCCGTGCAATTGCAGGGCGATGCGGCCGCTGATGGTCTGGTCGTCATTGGCACCGCGCCGGTCCGGCGGTCCGTTGTCGACCACGCTCTTGCCGGTCGCGACATTGGTGACCGACGCCGCGTCGACCAGCGGAATGGCACGGGCGCGCAGACCGCGCACCGAAACCTGGTCGCCGGGACGGATCGCAAACACCGTCTGGGCGCTGAGATGCGGCGGCAGTTTCACCTCGGTGCCGTCGGTGAGAATGAGTCCGTCGACGTCGCCGCGCGGCGTCAACGTGTACTGCTTCACGGTCCCGCGAGATTCCGGAAGCTGCGATGAATCCCATATGGGATCCCGGGCCTGCGAATAAGCGGCGGCCCCGCTGCCGATCGCCGTGGTGGCGAGCAACACCCAGAACAGCGCGCGCATGCGTGTGGTCTTCATGGAACAACTCCTGTCGATATCGCGACCTGGTCGCTTACACAGGGTTCAGCAAGCCATATGCCAGTCGCAAAATGATTGATCCGAAAGGAGTTTTTGCCGCGCTCGCGGAGTTAGCCGTCGTCTTTGCCGACACGGTCCGTCAGCTTTTCTGACGCCTCGGCAAGCCCGTAGCGCTGCATCTTGGTGTAGAGCAGCTGGCGGTTGATGTTGAGACGGCGCGCCGCCTCCGTGCGGTTGCCGGCGCAGGCCGCCAGCGCGCGCTCGATCATCTGCCTCTCGAGCTGGGCGACCGCCGCGGGCAGGCCCGCATCGTCCGGCACGGGGACTGCTGCTGCCGGATTGGCGCTGGTGTCGATGTCTTCCGCTCCGATCACGTCGCCGCGTGTCATGATGCAGGCGCGCTCGATCGCGTTGCGCAGTTCGCGAACGTTGCCGGGCCAGGGATGGCGCTGCAATTTGTCGATCGCGGCCTCGCTGAGCCGCTTGTGACGGCTGTTGCTCGCGCCCGCGCGCGCGAGGAAGTGCCGGGCGAGCGGCACGATGTCTGCCGCACGATCGCGCAGCGGAGGGAGCGCGATCTGCACCACGTCGAGCCGGTAATAGAGATCCTCGCGGAAGTCTCCGGTCCCGGCGAGCCTGGCTAGATCGCGGTGGGTGGCGGCAACGATGCGCGCATTGGTGCGCACGGGCTTGCCCCCGACCGGCGTGATCATTTGCTCCTGCAAGGCGCGGAGGATCTTGGCCTGCATCGGCAGCGGCATGTCGCCGATCTCGTCGAGGAACAACGTGCCGTTGGCGGCATCGCGGAACGCGCCGGAGCGGTCGGCAGTCGCGCCGGTGAAGGATCCCTTGACGTGGCCGAACAGCTCGCTTTCCAGCAGGTCGGCAGGAATTGCGGCGCAATTGACCGCGACGAAAGGACCGTCCTTGCGCTTGCCGTGAATGTGAAGCGCGCGCGCCACCAGCTCCTTGCCGGTGCCGGTCTCGCCGCGGATCAGCACGCTGGCGTCGCTGTCGGCGGCGAGACCGATCGCCTTCTGCACGCGGCGCATGGGCTCGCTCGATCCGATCAGGCCATCCCCGGCATCGTCTTCCCGAGCTTCGATCGCCGGCAGGCGCCGGGGCAGGCGATCCAGCAGGGCCTTGAGCTCCGCGCGGCCGATCGGCTTGCTGAGGTGATCGAAGGCGCCAAGCCGCATCGCCTCGATCGTGTTGGCGGCGCTTGCAAACGCGGTCAGCACCACGACATGCGGGCAGCCCGCGCTCGCGCGGATGCGGCGCAGGACCTCGATCCCGTCCATGCCGCCCGGCATGCGCAAATCGAGCAGCACCACATCGACGTCGTCGTCTAGTGCCGCCAGACCTTCGCGGCCGGACGCGGCGAGGCGGGGTTCATGGCCGAGATCGGCGAGGGCCTCGGCGAGACCCTCGCGCAGGGCGCGGTCATCGTCGACGATCAGGACGGTCGCCATGGCACCTCGATCTCGAATTCGGCGCCGCCGACGGAGCGGACCAGGCGGACATGGCCGCGATGATTGCGCGCGATCTCGCGAACGATGGCGAGCCCGAGACCGGTGCCGTCGGCGCGCCCGGTGACGAACGGCTCGAACAGGCGCTCGCGCAATTCGTCGGGAATGCCGGGACCGGTGTCGGACACCTGAAGCAGCAACAAATCGCCTCGCCGGCGCGCATCCACGCTGATCTTGCCGCCCGCGGGCGTATTCTGGATGGCGTTGATGATCAAATTATCCAGGGCCCGCTGCATCTGCAGCGGATCGAATTGCGGTAACGGCGAAGACGCGGGTCCAGTTCCCGCGGTCAGGGCGATGTCCCGTGCCGTGGCGAGGTCGCGATGAGTCTCGACGGTGCGCGCCAGGAAGGTCTCGAGATCGACCTCAGCGAGCCCGGGCTCGCGCGCCTGCGTCATCTCCAGGAGGTCGCGCAGGAGAACATCGAGCCGATCGACCTGTTGCAGGATCGAGGTCAGCGCCGCCTCGCTGCGCGAGCCGTCGGCGACCGCCAGCGCATTCTCTGCCTTGAGCCGCATCGCGGCGATGGGATTGCGGATTTCATGCGCCAGGCCGGCCGACATGCGCCCGAGCGCAGCGAGCCGCTCGGCCGCGGCGGCGCGGCGGCGCTCCACCGACAGGCGTTCGCCGGTGCTGTTGAGCGCCTCGACCAGGCGGTCGAGCTCCGGAGCCCCGGTCCGCGGCAATGTCGGCAGATCGATGGTGCCGGCGTGGGGGGCGTCCAGGGCGGCCTCGATCTGGTTGATTTTGAGCGACCAGACATAGAGCAGGCGCGCGAGCCACGCGGCCGAGCCGAAGATCGTGAGCGCGAGCAACAGGAGGCCGGCCAGCAGCTGATTGTAGGCCGGCCCTTCCGCCGTGAATGCCCGCGTCATGGTCCATCCGGTCACGCCGGTCAGCGGGCCGCGCAGCGGGCAGGCGTGAACGATCAGCACTTGTGACCGGCCGCTTTGTCGGATCGAGGAGGGCCCGCCGGATCGCTGCGCTTCGGCATTGACGTCGCGAATGGTGTTGAGCTCGGCCGCGGGCAGGTCGGTCTTCGGTCCGGTGCCTTCATAGGTCGGAAAGGCGTAGGCGAGGGAGCCCGTATCTGCCTGCCAGATGCCGCCCTCGACGCCGGCGGCACCCGACAGCGCGCTCTGAACGACCGCTGCAAGCTGCTGCTTCAGCTCATCGTCGATTTCGCCGCCGCTCCAGCCCGTGACGAAGAATTGGTAGCGATCGGCGAGTTCGCGGCAGGCCCGCGCCGCCAATTCCTCGGAGCGCGCCAGCCGCGCATTGGCGGTCTGTTGATAGGATTCGAACAGCAGATAGCCGGTGGCCATGCCTGACACCACCAACATGATCCACAGGGCGAGCAGCCGGGAGCGAAGCGAGCGCATGCGCTAGGGAACGCGGATGGCTGAAAATCTGCCGCTCATGGCCGCGCCACCGACAGCTTCTCCGTGATCGCCTTGCGCAGGATGCGCGACAGCGATTCCACCGAATACGGCTTCTGGATCAATTCGAAACCGCGATGTGCATTCTCGGCGAGCACGTTGCTGTAGCCGGACGTCAGCACCACGGGCAGGCCGGGATAGCGCTCGCGGATGATGCCGGCGAGCTCGACGCCGTTCATGCCGGGCATGATGACGTCGGAGAACACGAGATCGACGGCGAATTCGTTCTCGCCGAGGATCGCCAGCGCCGCGTTGGCGTTGGCGACGCGGCGAACGACATAGCCGAGATCCTCCAGGAGCTCGGTCGAGAACTGGCCGACATCGTCATTGTCCTCGACCACGAGCACGCGATAGCCACGCCCGGTGGTCGCGGTCTCACTGGTGAGTGCCGTGGCCTGTTTTTCGGCGGCGGGACTTTGCGCCTGCGGCAGGTAGATGGTGAAGGTCGCGCCCTTGCCCTGGGTGCTCGTCACCGCGACGTCGCCCTCCGACTGCTTGGCGAAACCAAACGCCTGGCTGAGGCCGAGGCCGGTGCCCTTGCCGACCTCCTTGGTGGTGAAGAACGGCTCGAAGATCGCGTCGAGATGTTCCGGCGCGATGCCGCTGCCGGTATCGGTGACGGAGATCGCGACGTAGTCGCCGCCGCGCGCCGATTGCGCCCGCAGGCTCGGAATCCCGGAGACCTTGCGCACGGCGATGACGAGGCGGCCTTCGCCGTCCATGGCATCGCGGGCGTTGATGGCGAGGTTGATCAGCGCGGTCTCGAACTGGGCGATGTCGGCCACCGTGAAGCATTCGGCATCGTCGATTTCCACCGCGATGTCGATGCGCCCGCCGACCAGCGGCCGGACCAGCTGCACGACGCCTTCGACCTGACTGCCGACGTTGAAGATCTGGGGCTTCAGCGGCTGCCGGCGCGCGAACGCCAGCAGCTGAGCGGTCAGCTTCGAGGCGCGCTCGACGGTATCGGAGATGGCATCGACATAGCGGCGGCGGCGCTCTTCGGGCAGCTCGCGGCGGCGCAGGAAATCGGTGGCCGAGCGGATGATGGTGAGGAGATTGTTGAAGTCGTGCGCGACGCCGCCGGTGAGCTGGCCGATCGCCTCCATCTTCTGCGACTGCCGCAGTGCTTCCTCACCGCGCCGGCGCTCGGTGATGTCGACGGCTTCGGGCACGGCGCCGGTGATGTTGCCGTGGCGATCAAGCACGGGACGCATGCCGAAGTCGAAATCGCGCTCGCCGCCGGGAAGGCGGAGGCGCATCTCCAGCCGCACGGCTTCGCCCTTCAGTACGGTGTGGAAGGCCTCGCGCACCAGCGCACCCATGCCCTCCGTCGCGCTGAACCACGGCGTCTCCCACAACGGCTTTCCGATGACATCCGAAGAGCTCGCCCCGATACCGTCGAGTGCGGTCTTGTTGGCGTAAAGCAGCTCGCCCCTGAGATTGACCAGGCCCTGATACTGGTTGCTGGTCTCCAGGATCGCGCGCAGCCGCGCCTCGTTGGATTCGAGCTCGGCGGTGCGCTCGGCGATGCGCTCTTCCAGCGTCTCGTTGAGCCGCCGCAGCTCGATCTCGGCCTGCTTGGCGACGGTGATGTCGTGGGCGACGCCGATGAAGCCGATATGCTTGCCGGTCGGGTCCCAGCGCGGCTGCGATTCCGAGCGAAGCCAGCGCCATTCGCCGCCGGCGTTCTTGTAACGCGCCTCCAGCACGAACGGCTTGAGCGACGCTTCGCCCTGGACGGATTGCTGCAGCACGTGCGGCAGGTCGTCGGGATGCAGTACCTTGCGCCAGTCGAAGTCGATGGCCTGGTCGTAGGGCAGGCCGACGAAGTCGACATAGGCCTGGTTGGCGAAGGACCGTTTGCGATCGAGCTTGGTCACCCAGATCGGCACCGGCGCGCTGTCGGCGATCAGCCGAAATCGCTCCTCGCTCTCGCGCAGGGTCTCGCGCGCGAGCATCTGGTCGGTGATGTCGATATGGGCGCCGACGAGGCGGATGGCGCGGCCATCCTGGTCGCGCTCGATCTTGGCGACGACCCGGATCCAGCGGGTCTCGCCGTCTTTGGGGCGGACGATGCGGTACTCGGCGGTGTAGTCTTCGCTGGTGTCGGCGAGGGCATCGAGGAAGTGCCTGACGGCGGCGTCGCGGTCGGCGGAATGGATGCGGTTGACCCAATCCTCGTGCGATTCCTCGGCCGCCTCCGGCGGCAGGCCGTGGATGATGAGGTATTCGGGCGAGCGGCGGTTCTTGAAGCCTTCGCGAAAATCGACCTCGACGCCGCCGACCTTGCCGATGCGCTGGATGCGCGCCAGCTCGGCCTCGCGCTCCTGCAGCGCGCGATAGGCGTTGTCGCGCTCGCGGGCGACGTCTTCGAGGTGTTGGCGCAGCCTTTCGGCGGCGAGGGTCTCGGGCAAGGGATCGTTCAAGGCGTCGGCCGTTGTCATGCGGAAGCGCACGTGCCGGAGCGATATTCACACAGACGGAGCGCGATGGCCATTGTTTAAAGGGATTGGTATGGAAAGACGCCACTGAACATGCGGCGATGCGTAGAATGAAACGCCGCGTCCGGCAATTTGTTCCGAAAACTGGAACGATCGGCCGGCAAGCGCGTCTTCGCGAGGCGCCACCAATGCCTTTATGAAGGCTCCGTTTCCGAAGAGGATAGATCTTGAAGCTCTTTGTCTGCCAGGCCTGCGGCAACGTTCTCTATTTCGAGAACCGTGCCTGCGAACGATGCGGCCATCAGGTCGCCTTCCTGCCGGAAAAGGAGACGATGTCGGCGATCGAGCCCGACGGCGAGGCCTGGAAGATTTTGGCCGACAAGGGCGAAAGCCGGATGCTGTGCCGGAATGCCGAGTACGATGCCTGCAACTGGCTGACGGACGCAGGCGATACCACCGGTTATTGCCGCGCCTGTCGTCACAACGGCATCGTGCCGGATCTGTCCGATCCCGCCCAGCTTGCCGGCTGGCGCGAGCTGGAGGTGGCGAAACACCGCCTGTTCTACTCCCTGATCCGCTGGAAGCTGCCGCTCCGGACCCGGCAAGAGGATCCCGAGCATGGCCTGATCTTTCATTTCCTGGCCGACGATCCCAACAGCGGGGAGAAGGTCCTCACCGGCCACGACAACGGTCTGATCACGATCGCGCTGACCGAGACCGACGAGATCGAGCGCGAGCGGCGCAGGCTCGAGATGGGAGAGCCCTATCGAACGCTGCTCGGACATTTCCGCCATGAGGTCGGGCACTATTTTTGGGATGTACTGGTCCGCGACGGCGGCAAGCTCGAGGAATGCCGCGCGGTATTCGGCGACGATTCCACTGATTACGGTGAGGCCCTGCAGCGCCACTATGCCGAAGGCGCGCCGCCGGACTGGCAGCAGAACTACGTCTCGGCCTACGCCACCATGCATCCCTGGGAAGATTTCGCCGAGACCTGGGCGCACTACCTCCACATCGTCGACACCCTGGAGATGGCCGGCGAGTTCGGCATGGAGGTGCGGCCCAAGATCGACCGCGACGGGGAGTTGACGGCGCGCATTCGGTTCAATCCCTACGAGGCCAGGGACGTCCAGGCGCTCATTGACGCATGGCTGCCCTTCACGTTCGCCATGAACAGCGTCAACCGTGCCATGGGCGCGCGCGACCTTTATCCCTTCATCCTGTCGCAGGCCGTGGTCGCCAAGCTGGACTTCATTCACGGCCTGGTTCGGGACGTGGCCAAATCGGCCTCCATGACCACGAAGGGGTAGGGCCCCCGGGGCGCCGCCAGCCCCGTTCCCGGGCCCATTTCGGTCTTGCGGTGGTACGCCAGATGGCACGGATTTAGACCGTTGCCTCCTGCCGATTTTGATGTACCACGGGAGCCACACGGCCCGTCCCCCATAGGCCCCAACGGCCAGGGAAGGGTCCCGCCCAAGGTCGAGATTCAAGAAAAGCATGTTCAAACGCATTCTGATCGCCAATCGCGGCGAAATCGCCTGCCGGGTCATCAAGACCGCGCGCCGCATGGGAATTGAGACGGTTGCGGTCTATTCCGAGGCCGACCGCGACGCCCTCCATGTCGAGATGGCCGACGAGGCCGTGCTGATCGGTCCGCCGGCTGCCGCCGAGAGCTATTTGGTGATCGAGAAGATCGTCGAGGCGTGCCGCAAGACCGGCGCCGAGGCGGTGCATCCCGGCTACGGCTTCCTGTCCGAGCGCGAGGCGTTTCCGCGCGCGCTGGAAGCCGCCGGCATCGTCTTCATCGGCCCGAACCCGGGCGCGATCGCGGCGATGGGCGACAAGATCGAGTCGAAGAAGGCCGCCGCCAAGGCCAAGGTCTCGACCGTGCCCGGCTATCTCGGCGTGATCGAGGACGACAAGCACGCGGTCAAGATCGCCGACGAGATCGGCTATCCCGTGATGATCAAGGCTTCCGCCGGCGGCGGCGGCAAGGGCATGCGCATCGCGCATTCGACCGCCGAGGTCGCGGAAGGTTTCAACCTCGCCAAAGCCGAGGCCAAGGCCTCGTTCGGCGACGACCGCGTCTTCGTCGAAAAGTTCATCGTCGATCCCCGCCACATCGAGATCCAGGTGCTGGGCGACAAGCACGGCAATGTCATCTATCTCGGCGAACGCGAGTGCTCGATCCAGCGCCGCAACCAGAAGGTCATCGAGGAGGCGCCGTCGCCGTTGCTCGACGAGGCCACGCGCCGCAAGATGGGCGAGCAGGCGGTCGCGCTGGCCATGGCCGTGAACTATGATTCCGCCGGCACCGTCGAGTTCGTCGCGGGCCAGGACAAGAGCTTCTACTTCCTGGAGATGAACACGCGCCTCCAGGTCGAGCATCCCGTCACCGAGCTCGTCACCGGCATCGATCTCGTCGAGCAGATGATCCGCGTCGCCGCCGGCGAGAAGCTCGCGCTCGCGCAGAAGGACGTCACGCTGACCGGCTGGGCGGTGGAATCGCGCCTCTACGCCGAAGACCCGTTCCGCAACTTCCTGCCCTCGATCGGGCGGCTGGTGAAATACCGGCCGCCGGCGGAAGTGAGCAAGGACGGCATCACCGTGCGCAACGACACCGGCGTGCAGGAGGGCGGCGAGATCTCGATCCATTACGATCCGATGATCGCAAAGCTCGTTACGCATGCGCCGTCGCGCGCGGCCGCGATCGAGGCCCAGGCGACCGCGCTGGACTCGTTCTACGTCGACGGCATCCGGCACAACATTCCGTTCCTGTCGGCGCTGATGCACCATCCGCGCTGGCGCGAGGGACGGCTCTCGACCGGCTTCATCGCCGAGGAATTCCCCAAGGGCTTTGCGGTGCGCGTGCCTGAAGGCGAGGTCGCCCGGCGCATCGCCGCGGTCGGCGCCGCCATCGATCACGTGCTGGGTGAGCGCAAGCGGCAGATCTCGGGGCAGATGGGCGGCCGCGTCGTGCAGCGCGAGCGCCGCCGCGCGGTCTGGCTCGACCGTCAGGAGATCCAGCTCGAGGTCGCTCGCGAGGGCGACGCCATCGCGGTGCGCTTCGTCGACGCCGAGGGCAAGGCCGGCAATTCGCATCTGCTGGCCTCGCCGTGGAAGCCGGGCGATCCGGTCTGGCAGGGCACCATCGACGGCCATTTGGTCGCGGTTCAGGTGCGGCCGATTCCCAACGGCATCCGGCTCGCGCATCAGGGCGTCGAGGTCCCGGTCTATGTCTGGACCGAAGCGGAAGCAACCTCGGCGCGGCTGATGCCGGTGACGACGGCCTCCGACACCGGCAAGAAGCTGCTGTGCCCGATGCCCGGACTCATCGTCTCGATCGCGGTGACGGAAGGGCAGGAGGTCAAAGCCGGCGAGACGCTGGCGGTGGTCGAAGCCATGAAGATGCAGAACGTGCTGCGCGCCGAGCAGGACGGTACCGTGAAGAAGGTCCATGCCAGCGCCGGCGCGACCCTCGCGGTGGACGCGCTGATCCTCGAGTTTGCGTAAGTGTGAGTGGGGCCTCGCTGGGTTCCACGAACACCGTCATTGCGAGGAGCCCTTGGCGACGAAGCAATCCAGTTGTCTCAGTGGATGCATTTCTGGATTGCTTCGCTACGCTCGCAATGCCGGAGATTGGAGCTGCGGCTTCGGTCCCAAGAGAAAGAAAGCACCATGGCCTTTCGGTCCCGCCGCGAGAAACTGCGCCTCATCCTGTCGGGCCCGGCTTGCGTCCATCCCGGCTCGGTCTATGACGCGATCTCGATCCGCATCGCCGAGGATCTCGGCTTTCCGCTCGGCATGTTCGGCGGCTCGGTCGCTTCACTTGCGGTGCTCGGCGATCCCGATATCACGCTGATCACGCTTACCGAGCTTTGCGAGCAGATGCGGCGGATGTCGCGCGCCTCAGTGCTGCCGGTGCTGGTCGATGCCGACCACGGCTATGGCAATGCGCTCAATGTGCGCCGTACGGTGCAGGAGCTGGAGGCGGCGGGCGCTTCCGGCCTCACCATCGAGGACACGCTGCTGCCGGCGGCTTTCGGTGAGGCAAAGGCGCAGCTGATTTCGCTCGAGGAAGGCGTCGGCAAGATGAAGGCGGCGCTCGATGGCCGCAACGATCCTTCGCTGGTCATCATTGGGCGCACGGGGGCTGCCTCGATCACCTCGATCGAGGATGCGATCAAACGTGCCAAGGCGTATGAGGCGACGGGCGTCGATGCGCTGTTCTTCACCGGAATCAAGTCGCGCGCCGAGCTCGAGGCGATCGCCTCTGCAACGCGTCTTCCCATCGTGCTCGGTGGTGCGCCCGACGAGTTGAATACGCTCGACTATCTCGCCAGCCAGCGCGTGCGCATCGCGCTTCAGGGCCACGCGCCGATCGCGGCGGCGACGCAGGCCGTCTACGAGACCCAGAAGGCGTTGCGCGAAGGCACGGCGCCGAAGGCGCTGAAGGGATTGCCGTCGGCGGACCTGACCAACCGTGTCATGCGGGAGGCCGAGGTCAAGGCGCGCAGCGCCGACTTTCTCGGGCTGAAGAAATGAGCCGGGCGATCCTCCAGGTCATGATCCGCGGGCGCGTGCAGGGCGTCGGCTACCGGGCCTGGGTCGAGTATCAGGCGACTGCGTGCGGCCTCGAAGGCTGGGTGCGCAATCGCCGCGACGGCTGCGTCGAAGCGCTGTTCGCGGGCGCGCCGAAGCACGTCGCCGACATGGTCGCGCTGTGCCGCCACGGCCCGCCGTCCTCGCGCGTGGACAGTGTGACGAGCGAGACGGCGAGCGCGGATGAGCTGAACCTGCGCCGGGCAGGGGAAGCGTTTTCGGTGTTGCCGACGCTGTAGGTGCTGTCTGTGCGTCGGCCACGTGGGAGTGGCAAATGCCGAGCAGCCAAGCCGGTCTCGTAGGGTGGGCAAAGGCGCACTTGCGCCGTGCCCACCATGATTTTCGCGGTCGTTATGAGATGGTGGGCACGCTTCGCTTTGCCCACCCTACGAAGGGTTCACCTCTCGAGAACCTCACCTTGGCAGCTTGGCGATCGCCTCGCTGAGTTCGTGGATTTCGTAGGGCTTGCGGAGGATCGGAAAATCGCCGCGCACGCCGGCGGCGACCTCGCTGTAGCCGGTGGCGAGCAGGATCGGCAGGCCAGGGCGGATCTCGCGGAGATGATGGGCGAGGGTGAGGCCGTCCATCTTGCCGGGCATGACGATGTCGGAGAACACGAAGTCGACGCCGTTGCTCTCGATCTCACGCAAGGCGGCTTCGGCGTCCGCGACCCGGCGCACCTGGTAGCCGAGCTGTTCCAGCAGGCCGATGCTGACGACCGCGACGTCCGGATTGTCCTCCACCAGCAAGACTGTGCCGCTGCCGTGGAACGCCGGTTCTGCCGCCATCTCTTGTGATGGGGCTTCGTTCCCGCGCGGCAGCAGGATGGTGAAGGTCGTGCCGTTGCCGAGCTCGCTTGCGACCCTCACCGTGCCGCCGGCCTGGTGGGCGAAGCCGTGGACCTGGGACAGGCCGAGGCCGGTGCCTTTTCCGATCGGCTTGGTGGTGAAGAACGGCTCGAAGATCTTGCCGAGCACGTCGGAGGGAATACCGAACCCGGTGTCGGTGACGTCGATTGCGACGAAGTCGCCGGCGAGCGGTGCCTCGTCCAGCGCGACATTGCGCGCGGCGATCGTCACCGTGCCGCCGTCGGGCATCGCGTCGCGGGCATTGATGACGAGATTGAGCAGCGCGGTCTCGAGTTCCGAGGCGTCGGTCTTGAGTGGCCAGACGTCGCGGCCGATATCGAAGGTCAGGCGCACGGAGCTGCCGACGCCGGCATCGAGCACCTCGCGGATCGCCGCGATGCGTTCGGCGAAATCGATCGCCTGCGGATTGACGCTCTGCCGCCGCGCGAAGGTGAGGAGCTGGTTGGTGAGCGCCGCGCCGCGCTTGGTGGCGGTCTCGATCGCCGAGATCGCGCGCTGAAGCTTGGCCGGGTCGTCGGCGCCCCGCTTCAGCATGTGCAGGCTGCCGCTGATGATCATCAGCAGGTTGTTGAAGTCGTGGGCGACCCCACCGGTGAGCTGTCCCAGCGCATCGAACTTCTGGGACTCGGCGAGCTGCTTCTGCATCGCCTCGAGCTTGAGCTGCGTATTGCGGCGTTCGGTAATGTCGCGCGTGATCTTGGCGAAGCCGACCAACTCGCCGCCCTCGTAGATCGGGTCGATCACCACGCTTGCCCAGAAGAAGGTGCCGTCCTTGCGGACCCGCCAGCCTTCCTCCTCGTAGCGCCCCTTTTCCCTGGCGATGCCGAGCGCACGGGCCGGCTTGCCGTTGGCGCGGTCGGTCTCGGTATAGAAGCGGGAGAAATGCTGGCCGAGGATCTCGTTTGGCGAGTAGCCCTTGATGCGCTCGCCGCCGATGTTCCAGCTGGTGATGATCCCCTTGGGATCGAGCATATAGAGGGCGTAGTCCGCAACTCCCTCAACCAACAGCCGGAAACTACGCTCGCTCTCGAACAAGTCCCTCTGCTGACTGAATTTTTCGACCATTCCCGGACCCTGCCTCAACGGGGGCAAACGCCGCAAGGGCGAGATGGTTCCCCGACGTTGGAACATTTTTGGGCAAAGATCCCCCTCCGTATACGCGAGGAGGCCAACTTGACAAGGGAGCGGTCTTCGAGGAACTCGGCCGCCGCCAGCGCAGGCGCGGCGCGTTCGAGGCGATCCTGTGAGGTATCAGGCGGCCGCAGCGCTCCGGAACGTCGCCGCCACCGCGCGCAGGGCCGCAAGCTTCGCGGGATCGCTGACCTTCGAATGCAGCATCACCTTGGAGCTTCCGAGCTTCGGCAGCTTGTGCGCTGGCCCGATGTCGACGAGTCCCGCCGGTGCAATCCGCCGAGCCAGCGGCGCGATGGCGAGTCCGGCCAGCGCGGCCGCCACCACCGCCGTGACGCCGCCGCCGACAAAGCGCTCGCGCCAGGTGAGGCCAGCCTTGTCGAGCGCGCGCACGGCAATCGCGCGGACGCCGCAGGGCGGGGCGAGGGTCGCAAGCGGCAGCGCTTCGCCCTTGGGCAGCGTGAAGCGGCGCGACGCGAACCAGCCGAACTCGTCCTCGGTCAGCTTCTCGCCGCCGCGGCGGCTGCCTTCCTGACGCACGATCACGGCATCCAGTTCGCCCGCATCATAGGCATCCTGCATCTCCCGCGAGAAGCCGATGGTCACGGCAAGGGTGAGGTTCGACGACATCGCGTGCAGGCGCTCCAGCAGCGGCACCAGTTCGGGTCCGGCGGCGTGGTCGGAGATGCCCAGCGAGAGCGACTGCGAGGCGGGGGCCTCGCCCGACAGCGCGCGGTCATGCGCCGCCATCAGCGCGCGGGCGCGATCGAGGAAGCTGGCGCCGTCGGAGGTGAGCCGGACCGCGCGCGGCGAGCGTTCGACCAGGCGTCTTGCCAGCAATGTCTCCAGCCGCTGCAGCTTGAGGCTGACCGCGGCCTGCGTGGTGCCGAGCGCTTCCGCGGCGCGGGTAAAGCTCTGGAGCTCGGCGACCAGCAGGAAGGCTTTGACCGTGGCGATGTCGAGAGTGGCTGTCATTATGAATAGTTATCACTGGTATCAACAGAGATAAGATACCAAAATGACAGGAGGAGGTCTAGCTTCTCATCAACGCCGCGCAAATCCCGCGCTGCAACTCGAGGAGAGCCACCATGCCCCTGATCACCGTGTCCTACACTTCGTCCCGCCAGTCTCCCTCGTTGAAGGCCGACATCGCCAACGCCGTGTCCGAGCTCACCGCAAGGATCCTGCACAAGGATCCCAAGGTGACCGCCATCATCGTGAAGTCGGTCGAGGCCGGCGACTGGTTCGCCGGCGGCAAGTCGCTCGCCGAGCAGAATCTCTCCAGCTACTGGATCGACATCCACGTCACCGAGGGCACCAACACCAAGGACGAGAAGGCCGCTTATCTTGCCGCCATGTTCAAGCGCATGGCCGAGATCCTGGGGCCGCTGCATCCCGAGACCTATCTGCATGTCGACGAGGTCAAGGGCGACGCCTACGGTTTTGGCGGCCTCACCCAGGAGCGCCGCTACATCGCCGGCAAGCTCGACGTGTCGCTAGCTGCGGCGTGAGGCTGCAAGCCGCGGGTGAGCCATCTCACCCGCGGCCTGAGCGTCAGCTTGCGTCCCGGAACTGGACTTCGGAATTGTTCAGGAAGCACGTCTTGTCGAACAGCGTCAGGTCGAGCGGATTCGGCAACCGGACATCGTCGAGATCCGGGCAGGGCTTGACTGCGGGATTGTAGGACCGGTCGATCTGCGAGATGAAGACGACGATCAGCCCCTTGTCGCGTGCGAACGATTTCAGCGCACGGACCTGAACGGAGAGGTCGGGGTTTTCCCGCCGCTGGTCGAGCAGTTGCAGATAGTCGATCACCACGACTGTGCCGCGTGGCGCCGCGGCCATCTGCTTGACGATGTAATCGGCGCTGATGGCGTCCGAGCAATCGACCTCGAACATGTCAGCGAATTGCGCAGGGCTCGCGCCGATCGCCTGGATGCGTTCCAGCACATCCTTCTCGGTGTCTTCGAGCGAGAAGAACGCAGCGCGATGGCCGCACTTCATGGCTTCCACGGCAAGTTCGAGGCTCATCAGCGTCTTGCCCTGGCCGGGCCGCGCGCCGACCAGCACCAGATCGCCCGGCCGGAATTGCGGAAACAGCCTGTTGGCCGGCGTGATAGCAGCGGCTTTCGCTGCGAGCATGCTCCAGGTGGAAAACCCTTCCGTCGTCGCGATGCGGTCGAGTGCATCGTGCAGCGGAATGCCTTCCTCGCGGGACAGGCGCTTCGCCTTGCGCTTCAATTGGTAGATCGGTGCAGACAATCTCATCGTCAAAACCTCCCATTGCGAGCAGAAAGCGCAATCCCTCCTTATGCCTGGCGCTCGAACAGTCGGCCGATGATCAACTCGCCCGGCATGATGTCTGCTTTCCCGGCGGAGGGGGGAGGCGTGGGTGACGCCTGACGCAAGCATAGCCGATTCCGCGACCAGGGGAGAGCAGGCGCGATCAGGCTCGGTGAGAAAAGTGTCAGACGGCCGCTTCCGGCACGCGTGCCGTGGTCGGCCCGAACAGCTCCTCGAACGCCTGCCGAAGCGCGATGTCGACGTCGGCCATGGTCACGAGCTGGCCGAGATCGACCAGCGAGGTGACGCCATAGCGGGGATCGATCACCCCGCACGGCACGATGCCGGCGAAATGCGACAGCTCCGGCTCGACATTGATGGCGATGCCGTGGAACGAGACCCAGCGTTTCAGCCGCACGCCGATCGCCGCGATCTTGTCCTCGAAACCTTCGCCCTTGTCGGGCCGTTTCACCCAGACGCCGACCCGGTCCTCGCGCCGCTCGCCGCGGACGTTGAAGGCGGCAAGCGTGCGCAGAATCAGCTCTTCCAGGCTCGCGACATAGGCCCGGACGTCGGGCCGGCGGCGCTTGAGGTCGAGCATGACATAGGCCACCCGCTGGCCGGGCCCGTGATAGGTGAGCTGGCCGCCGCGTCCCGTGGCGAAGATCGGGAAGCGGGGATCGCGCAGGTCGGCTTCCTTGCCCGAGGTGCCCGAGGTGTAGAGCGGGGGGTGTTCGAGCAGCCAGACCAGCTCCGGGGCCTCGCCCGACGCAATGGCGGCGACCCGGGCTTCCATGGCGGCCACCGCTTCCGGATAGGGCACCGGGGCGTCCGAGATCCGCCACTCCACGGGCTGGCCGCGGGACGCCGAAAACGACGTCAAATCCAGCTCTTGGCGCGGGTTTTGGGGCAAATTAACCATTGGCTAACCATAACGTGGTGATCATTGCAGGTGCAAATGCCAAGTGCTCGTCCGAGTCCTTGTCCGAAGTCCTTGGTCCTTAGTCCCTGTTGCGGCGGTCCTGACAGTGCCCACTCTCGATAAAGTCACCGTGGATCTCATGGTCGTCCTCGGGACGACCACCATGCCGATCCATCAGGTATTACGTCTTTCCCGCGGCGCCATCATCGAGCTGGACGCAACCGAGGCCGACGAGGTCAAGGTTTTGGCCAATAATCTGCCGGTCGCCTCGGGCGTCGTGCTGGTCGACCGCAACCGCATCGCGGTCGAGGTCAAGCAAATGCTGCCGCGCACGCCGGGCACGCGGTAGCGGCCGGGGCACGCGGTAGCGGCCGGGGCCTGCGGCGAGGGCCGATTCGGGGCCAGGCCAGGAACTTTCCTGCAAAGCTGTGGAATTCAGGGCCTTTGCAGGCTTGTACCCCTCTGATGGATTTGTTAGATCGGCGCCGTTGATCCGGCTGGCCTTCAGGCCTCAAGCCGGCATCCCCAAAGCGCTCGTGGCGGAATTGGTAGACGCGCTGCCTTGAGGTGGCAGTGAGTAAAATCGTGGGGGTTCGAGTCCCTCCGAGCGCACCACCTTCATATCATTGTCGTTTGGACTGGATTTCGGCGGCCGCCTCGTGCGCCGCCGGTTGACCCGACGGATCATGTGCGCAGCCGCCGGCAGGGATGTCCGGCGGGAAGATGCTGTCGTAGATCGCGCGCGCCTCGCGAATGAGGCGCTGCCGCTCGAGTTCTGATTTGGAGGCGAAGCGGACGATCTTGGTCATTCGTGGACCACGACTTCGTCCGCGCGCCGCCAGACTGGAAACGGGTCTGCGAGCTTCGCCCATTCCGTGACGTTCATGGCCGGCTTGCCCGGGACCAGGCAGGCGTCCAGGCGGGCCCGAAGTGCGCTCTCGTCCATGCCCGCGCCGATGAACACGATTTCCTGGCGACGATCGCCATAGACGTCGTTCCAATTTGCGCGCAATCGCTTGCGCCAGAACGGGTCGTCCGGCCAGCGTTCCGCAGGCACGCTCGCCCACCAGAATCCGAGCGCCTCGGTGCGCGTGATCGCGCCGGCCTGGCTGATCTCGCCAAGCCATTGCGGGCGCGTCGCCAGCCAGAAATGTCCCTTGCCGCGGATGACACCGGGCCAGGGTTCTCGCACGAACTTGTCGAATTTTTCGGGATCGAACGGCCGGCGCGCGCGATAGACGAAACTGGTGACGCCGTATTCCTCCGTCTCCGGCACGTGATCGGCGAAACCGTAAAGCTCCTTGAACCAGAGCGGATGCGCTTGCGCCTTTTCGAAGTCGAACCGGCCGGTGTCGAGTATCCGATCGAAGGGGACCCGGCTGTGGTTGGCTTCGATCAGCTCTGCGTCCGGATTGAGCGCCCGGATGATCTTTCGCGCGGCTTCGCGTTGCGCCGGCAAGGCGTCATCGACCTTGTTGAGCACGATCACGTCGGCAAACTCGATCTGCTCGACGAGAAGATCGACCAGCGTGCGCTTGTCGTTCGCCAGCGCTTCGCCGCGCTGCTCGAGGAAATCCGTCGACGAATAATCCCTCAGCAGATTCACCGCATCGACCACGGTGACCATGGTGTCGAGGCGTGCCACGTCGGAGAGGCTTTCGCCGTCCTCGGAGCGGAAGTCGAAAGTCGCCGCAACCGGCAGCGGCTCGGAGATGCCGGTGGATTCGATCAGCAGATAATCGAACCGGTCGTTTTCGGCGAGGGCGCGGACCTCCTTCAGGAGGTCGTCGCGCAGCGTGCAGCAGATGCAGCCGTTGGTCATCTCGACCAGCTTCTCGTCAGTCCTGGACAGGTTCGCACCGCCATCGCGGACCAAATCCGCATCGATGTTCACCTCGCTCATGTCGTTCACGATCACCGCCACTTTCAGGCCGTGCCGGTTGTTCAGGACGTGGTTCAGCAAAGTGGTCTTTCCAGCCCCGAGGAAGCCGGACAAGACGGTGACGGGGAGTTTTCGCATGGAGATCGAACAGTCTTTTCAAGGGGATACGGGGACGGCGAGGCATTGGGACCGAACATGTTATGTTATAACATTACATTTGGTGTTGGCGCCATCGTCAAGCTGTTTTGCGGTTCAGCCGCGGTTACGAACGTTCAAGTGATTGTTCTTTGCCCCTACGGAGCGGTCGTGGCAGGCAAAATGCCGACACCAGCGGTGAGCTCGAAGGGCGACCGGAGTCACCCCAGCGTAGAAATCGAACTGAACATCAAGGTTGCAGATTACTGCGGCAAGTGCACCTTGGCGCGCGTTCAAGCTCTGCGGCTTCTTCCTCGGAGAAGAGTTTATTTCGCGCGATAGAACAGAGCGCGCCCTGATGGAATGAGCTGGAGTAGAATATCGTAGTCGCCGACGTTCGCGGTCAGGACAACCAAGCCTAGCTTTTGCGCTTGAAGGAATAGCACGCAATCCTGGAGAGCGCGAAGCTTGGCGCCCTTCTCGTAGCCTTGGAGACGGCAGAGTATCCCCGACAACAGCGCAGCGCGTCCGAGGACCTCGATGTCCGGCGCAAAGACACGATGTGGTGGCATTGCTCTGATCTGCTTGCCGATCACTTCAATAACACCGGCGGTTCGCGCGTCGGATGGATCCAAGACGCCGACCGTGTACATCAGTTCCTGGATGGCGACAGTCGAATGATTGACCTGTCGCTGCGCGATCAAATCGTCCAGCAGTCTTGGCGAACGACCTTGCATCTGATCGATGTACACCGATGTATCGAGCAAGAGTCCTTGTCCGCCGATTGAATTCGGATCGGCGAACGGGAGCTCGTTGTCTCTTCGTCGTGCCAGGGTTCTTTGCGGATCGAAGCGCGCCCACCGCCGGACAGCGTCGAAATCCAACTCCGCCACTCTAAAAGCCAAGCTTCAGCTTCGGATCGACCGTGGCGCGAGACTCCTTGAACGCGTCTGCGAAATTGTCATCGAGCGCGACCGTCGCCAGGGCAAACTCGATCAAGTCTGTATCCGTTTTGATGCCTGTCTGCCGTTTAGCCTGCCTCAGCAAGGCGGGGCTCACCCTGCCGCCGATCCGGCCACCTTTTTCGCTCAGGAGGCCCGACTTTTCCGCCGCCCGCATAACCGCTTCGAACCGCGCGTTGCTCTCGACAAGCCGGCTCGTCGCTGGCTCCCGATGAGCCTTTTGCCCCGAGCTACCCTTGGCCGCGCCGTGTGCTCGCTTGCCCTGGCGCGTTGGGAATTTGCTTGCTGATCCTTTTGTCATGGCAATTTGCTCATGTTAGACAAAATTCATTTTTGTCTAACATGGGGGTTCCAGAATTTCAAGGTGTGCCCTGCTCAATGAGCAGCGTGCACACCTTCGGATCGCTCCGGCGCCTATTGCGGCTCGATCCCGGCCGCCTTGATGATCCGTCCCCATTTGCCGATCTCGGCTTTCAGGAAGGTCTCCAGCGCTTCCGGCGTCGCGCGCTCGGTCTCGACCGGCGCCATGCTCAGCTCGGCGAAACGGCTGACCAAAGCGGGATCCTTCAGCGCCGTCTGCAGCGCGCCGACCAGATGATCGAGCACCGGCTTCGGCGTGCCGCGCGGCGCGTAGAGGCCGTACCAGGTCGTGACATTGAATTCGGGGACGCCGGCTTCGGCCGAGGTCGGCACATCCGGCAGCGTCGCGACACGCGTCTTGCTGGTGATGGCATAGCCCTTGATCGTCTTCGACTGGATGTACGGCGTCGGCCCCGTCGCGGGATCGCAATAAACGTCGATATGGCCGGCGATGATGTCGTTCAGCGCCGGTCCGCCGCCCTTGTAATAGATCTGCGAGAGCTTCGTGTCGGTGGTGCTCATGAACATCAGGCCGCAGAGCTGTGAGGCCGAGCCGAGACCGACATTGCCGAAAGTCATCTTGTCACCCTCGCTGCGGATCCGGGCGATCATCTCGCTCAAATCCTTGGCCGGGAAGTTCGGCCGCGCCACCAGGATCATCGGAACGTCGGTGACGAGCCCGATCGGGGCGAAGTCACCGACCGGGTCGAACGGCAGCTTGGCGTAGAGGGAAGGCGCGGTGGCCTGGCCGACATGCATCAGCAGCAGCGTGTAGCCGTCAGGAGCCGCCTTGGCGACGCGGTTGGTGCCGAGCGTACCGCCGGCGCCGACCACGTTCTCGACGACGACGGACTGCTTCAGCGTCGCGCTCATGGCGCTGCCGAGGATGCGCGCGATGACGTCGCCCGGGCCGCCGGCGGAGAACGGCACGATCATCGTGACGGGGCGGACGGGGTAGTCGTCCGCGACCGCCGCGTCACCTGGGCAGAGCAGGAGGAACAGGAACAGCGATCGTACGAGAAACTTCATCGAACACTCCCTGGCGGCATTGTTCTAGTCGTCGGAAGGCGCCGCCTCCTTGGCCGCCGACGATTTTTCGATCATGTCGAGTGCGGCCACCGCGGCCGCGTTGATGTGGTCGACGCAGCAGCGCTCGGCGAGATCCGCATCGCCGTTCTGGATCGCGCGCCAGATCGCGGTGACCTCGCGAAGGCTCTTGTTGATCCGCTTCGGTTGCGACATCGACGTGATCCGCAACAGCTGGATGCGGTCGTGCAGGGGCTTGAGCATGCGCTGGATAAACGCATTGCGGCAGCCGCCGATCAGCGCCGCGTAGAAGTCGGTTTTCGCTTCGAGGCACCCGACGAGGTCCTGCCTGGCCGCGGCCGCCTTCAGCCGCGTCAGGGCGTCGCCGATCCGGCGGGCGACTTCGGGGTCGTGAAGCCTGGCGCATTCGCGGCCGGCGAAGCCTTCGAGCACGGCGCGCGCCGCGTAGAGCTGCCGGGCTTCTTCGAGGCTGATGGTGGACACCACGGGGCCGCGGTGCGGGACCATATTGACCAGCCCGTCGGCCTCGAGCGCACGCAGCGCCTCGCGGATCGAGGGGCGGCTGACGCCCATCATCTCGCAGAGCTCGCGCTCGACCAGGCGTTGGCCCGGCTTCAGCGTTCCCGACATGATCGCCTCACGCAGCTTCTGCGCCACCATCGCCCGGACGGTCGGGACGTCTTCGATGCGGAGTGTCGACTGCAATTCGCTACGTCTTTCCATGTCCGGGTCCTGTTCGGGAAAACTCAGTACCGGTTTACAGGCAGAATCATCATTTCGGCAATTTGAACGTGGGCGGGCTGGTCGAGCGCGAAGACGATCGAACGGGCGATATCGGCCGGATCGAGCGCCATCCTGAACTGGTCGAAATAGTCTTTTTCCTTCTGCGTATCGCCGCGGTAGCGGGTCAGGATGATGTTGGTCCGGGTCAGGCCGGGCTGCAGTTCGGTGACCCTTATCGCCGTGTCGGCCAACTCGCCGCGCAGGGTCTCGGTGAACATGTGCACGCCCGCCTTGCTGGTGCTGTACGCCGCCATGTCGGGCACGATCCGTACCGCGTTGATGGAACTGATGTTGACGATATGGCCGGCGTTGCGCTGGACCATGCCGGGGAGGATCGCGCGCGTGACGCGCATCAGGCCGATCAGATTGGTCTGGATGATGTTGGACCAATCATCTGCAGAACCGACGTCGAAGCGCGTCCGGCCGCCGATGTCGTGGCCGGCGTTGTTGATGAGAATTTCGACCGGCCTGAAATGACCGGGAATGGCATCGGGCAGGCGATCGACGGCCTTGGCATCGCTGATGTCGAGCTCGATCGGAAACACCTTGTCGCCCGCCGTCGCCGCCAGTTCCTGAAGCGCCTTGGCGTCGCGATCGACCAGCACGACACGGCGGCCGCTGTCGAGCAGTGCCTTGGTGATGGCGCGCCCCATCCCACCGGCGGCGCCGGTCAGCACGACGGTCTGGCCTGATTGTTCAGTCATCGCAGCACTCCCATTCCAGTTCTCATGCGACCGACCAGCCGCCGTCGATCGGCAGGCTGGCGCCGGTGATGTCGTTTGCGGCGGGGCCGCAGAGGAAGACGACCATGGCGGCGACGGCGTCCATGTCGATGAAGCGCTGCGTCGGCTGGCGCTCGCCGAGATAGTCGCGCGTCACGTCCGCGACGGGACGGCTGCTGGTCTGCGCCATCGTCGCGATCTTGTTCAGGATCGCGGGCGTCGGCAGTGTGCCGGGGCAGAGCGTGTTGCAGGTGATGCCGCTGCGCGCCGTCTCGATGGCGACAGCGCGGGTCATGCCTGCGATCGCCGTCTTGGTGGTGACGTAGTCGATACGGTCCTCGACCGCGCGGCTCGAATAGATCGAGCCCAAATTGACGATCCGGCCCCAGTTGCGCTGCTTCATCGCCGGCAGCGCCAGGCGGATCAGATGGAACGGCGCCGACAGATTGACGGCAAGCGCCTGCTCCCACTTCTCAGGTGGAAACTGCTCGATCGCGGAGAAATGCCTGACAACGGCGTTGTTGACGAGAATATCGATGGCGCCGCAGCGGACGTGCAGATCGGCCATCATGGCTTCGATCGCTTCACGCCGGGACAGATCGACGCCGGCTGCGACGACCTCCACGCCGAAGCGGGCGCGGAGATCATCCGCGGCCTGCTTCGGCGCGACGAGGTCGTGCAGGACAATATTGGCGCCCGCGCCGGCCAGGCCTTCCGCGATGGCGAAGCCGAGGCCCGCAGTCGCGCCGGTCACGAGTGCCCATTTGCCCTTCATTTGCAGTCCTGCTCCGCTACTTCCTGTCGAGCTCGGCGAAGACTTCCTTCGCGTTGCGGAACGCATCGACGCCGGCCGGCACGCCGCAATAGATCGCGACCTGCATGAAGACCTCGCGAATTTCCTCCTTGGTCGCGCCATTGGCGAGCGCGCCGCGGACGTGAGTCTTCAGCTCGTGCGGCCGGTTGAGTGCGCAGAGCATCGCCAGATTGAGGAAGCTGCGCGTCTTGCGGGTGAGGCCTTCGCGGCCCCAGACGTAACCCCAGCAATATTCCGTGGTGAGGTCCTGCATCGGCCGGTTGAATTCGTCCGCTGATGCGATCGCCTTGTCGACGAATTCGTTGCCGAGCACGCTCTTGCGGATCTCGAGGCCGCGGTCGTAGGTCGCCTTGTCCATGTTGTTCTCCGTTTTTTGGTTCGGCGTGGTCAGCTTTTGGGCCAGAACGGTTTTGCCAGCGCGAGTTCGGGCGGGAACACCGTCACTGGAATGCCGGTTTGCCACTGCACGATGGTCATGCCGGCGCCGACGCGGCGGCCCTTCTCGTCGAACTTGATCTCGCCCAGCGGATAGTATTTCGAGGGGCCGCCATCCATGGTGCGCAGCGCTTCGCCGACGGCGACGCGGTCGGCCTTGCCGGCTTTCTCCAGCGCGTCCTTGATCACCCACATGTCGCCGTAGGTGGAGATCGCGTTCTGCGTCATCCACGGCTCCTTGTAGCGGGTCTTCAATTCGGCGATCAGCGCCTCATGCCCCTTGGCGCCCCAACTCGCGACGCAGGTCAACACGCCCTGCAGCAGTTCGGGGCTCACGGTCTGCAGCATGTCCGGCTCGGCGATCGCGATGCCGAACGAGATCGTCGGGATCTTGCCCTGGCCGAGACCGAACTCGTTCATCTTCTCGAGCAGCAGTTTTGCGTCCGAGATCACGGTCGGCAGGAAGAACAGCAGGTCGGGCTTGGCCGAACGGATCTTCTGCACCAGCGAGGTCGCATCCGCCAGCGGCGGGGTGAACGTCTCGTCGACGATCAGCTGCAGCTGGTTCTCCGCCAGCAGGCCCTCGCGCATTGCCTTTGCCGAGGCGATCGAGGCGCCCGTGTTGTCGGTGAGGATCGCGACCGTCTTCGGCCGCTTGCCGGAGGCCGTCTCCGCCAGCTTGATGAGCTGGGGCAATGCCTGTTTGGCCTGCGACCCCGCGGTGGCCGCGGTCTGGAACACGTATTTGAAGCCGCGCTCGGTGATCAGGTCGGAGTAGGAGAGGGTGAGCATCGGCAAATTGGCGCGCTCGGTCACTTCGGTCACGGCGAGCGTGAACGAGGACAGATAGGCGCCGCTGGCCGCAACCAGATCGGTCTCCTGTGCCACCATGCGCTGGGCGGCGTTCTTGGCCTTCTCGGTGGTGTCGCCGGAATCCAGCACGACGAGCTTCAGCTTGGCGCCGCCGAGCGCCTTGATGCCGCCCTGCGTGTTGATGTGGTCGATTGCCATCTCGGCGCCTTCGCGCATCACCGTTCCCGGACGGGCATAGAGGCCGGAAATCGGCACCAGCAGGCCGACCTTGACCTCTGCCGGCTGCTGCGCCCAGGCGCGGGATGCGATCAGCGTGCCGGAAGCGCCGGCAAGCAGGGTTCGCCGCGATATCGTGATCTTGCTCTTGGCAGTCATGACAGTCTCCTCCCCAGGATTTGCGCGATGCTTAGGACTTCTTCGGCCAGAACGGCTGCGCCTGCGCGAGCTCGGGCGGATAGACGGTGACAGGCACGCCCGATTGCCATTGCACGATGACGACGCCGGCGCCGACGCGACGGCCCTTCTCGTCGAATTTGAGCTGGCCGCCCGGATAATATTTCGACGGGCCGGCATCCATGGTGCGGAAGGCCTGCGCGACCGCATTGCGGTCGGCCTTGCCGGCCTTCTCCAGCGCTTCCTTCATCAGCCACATGTCGCCATAGGTCGAGATGACGTTCTGCGTCATCCAGGGCTCCTTGTACTTGGCCTTGAGCTCGGCGATCAGCGCCTCGTGGCCCTTCGAACCCCAATTGGCGACGATGGTCATGATGCCTTGCACCGTCTCCGGGCTCACGCTCTGCAGCATGTCGGGCTCGGCAATGGTGATGCTGAAGGACACCGTCGGGATCTTGCCCTGGCCCAGGCCGAACTCGCTGATCTTCTCGAGGCCGAGCTTGGCGTCGGATACCGCGTTCGGCATGAACAGCAGCAGATCGGGCTTGGCCGAGCGAACCTTCTGGATCAGCGGCGTCGCATCCGACAGCGGCGGGGTCCAGACTTCCTCGACGACGAGCTGCAGGGCTTCCTGCGCGAACAGTTTTTCCTTGAGTGCCTTGGCCGTGGCAACCGACGTCGCGGTGTTGTCCATCAGCATCGCCACGGTCTTCGGTTTCTTGCCGGAAGCATTCTCGGCGAGCTTCATCAGCGTCGGCAGGCCGAGCTCGGACTGGCGGCTCGCGGTCGCAGCGGTCTGGAAGATGTATTTGAAACCGCGGTCGGTCAAAAGATCCGAATAGGACAGCGTGAGCACCGGCAGCTCGGCGCGCTCGGTCACCTCGGTGACTGCGAGCGTGAAGGACGAGAGATAGGAGCCGGTGGCGGCGACCAGATCAGGCTCCTGCGCCACCATGCGCTGCGCCGCGTTCTTGGCCTTCTCGGTGGTGTCGCCGCAGTCGATCACGACCAGCTTCAGCTTGGCGCCGCCGAGTGCCTTGATGCCGCCCTGCGCGTTGATGTGCTCGATGCCCATCTCGGCGCCCATCTTCATCACTTGGCCGGGGCGGGTGTAGATGCCCGACAGCGGCACGATCAGTCCGACCTTCACCTCCGCCGGCGTCTGCGCGCGTGCCACGCCGGCGAGGCCGACGGCGGCGGCGCCGGACAGCACAGTGCGCCGCGTCAGTCCTTTTGATGTCTTGTTCATTTTGTTTCTCCCTGGTCTTTGCTTTTATGGTGTTCACATGCCGAGATAGGCCTTGCGCACCCGATCGTCGGCGCGCAGCGTGTCGTTGTTGCCTTCGAGCACGACATGTCCGGCTTCGAGGACGTAGCCGTGGTCGGCGGATTCCAGCGCTTCCGCGACGCGCTGCTCGACCAGCAGCATGGTCAGCCCGGACTGACGCCGGATATCGATCAGGCGTTCGAAGATGAAGTCGGCGGTCGAAGGCGCGAGCCCCATCGAGGGCTCGTCCAGCATCAGGAGCTTCGGCGAGGAGGCGAGGCCGCGGCCGATCGCGAGCATCTGCTGCTGGCCGCCGGACATCGTGCCCGCGAACTGATCGCGGCGCTCCTTCAGCACCGGCAGCCATTCGAAGATGCGTTCGATGTTGGTCTGCCAGTCGCGGCGGCCGCTTTCCGTCATCGCACCCATTTCAAGATTCTCCATCACGGTCAGTGACGGGAAGACCTGGCGTCCCTCCGGGACGTGGGCGATGCCGAGATGCGCGCGCTGCGGCGGCGGTACCGCGAGCAGATCGACGCCGTCGAACGTAATCGCGCCGCCGCTCGGCTTGACGATGCCGGAGATCGTCTTGAACAGCGTGGTCTTGCCCGCTCCGTTGGGGCCGACGATCGCGACGAACTGGCCGGCGCCGACTTCGATCGAGACGTCGTTCAGAACGGGTTTTGCGGAGTAGCCCGCGCTCAAACCTTCAATTCGCAGCATGGCCCGCCCACTTCTTGCCGAGATAGGCCTCGACGACACGGCTGTCGCGCGTCACCACTTCGGGCAGGCCCTCGGTGATGACGGCGCCGTGGTCGAGCACGAGGAAGCGATCGACGAGGCGCACCATCGCCTGCATGGTGTGCTCGATGATGGCGATGGTCATGCCGTCGCGCGCGAGCTGCTGGATCACTGCGACGACCTCGTCGGCCTCGCCGTGGCCGAGGCCTGCGAGCGTCTCGTCGAGCAGCAGGATACGCGGCTGGCCGGCGATCGCGCGGGCCAGCTCCATCAGCCGCAGCTCCTTGGTCGAGAGCTCGCCGGCGACACGATCGGCCACCGCGGACAGCCCGACGCGGGCAACTGCGTCGGCCGCGAACTGGCGCGCCTGGTCGTCGGTGCGGGCGCGTACATAGGCGCCGACCACGACGTTGTCGAGGATCGACATGCGCAGGAACGGCCGCATCACCTGGAAGGTGCGGCCGATGCCGGCCTCGCAGATCACGTGCGGCCGCTGTCCCGACATTTTGCGGCCGTCGATCAGCACCTCGCCCTGGCTCGGCTTGAGGAAGCCGTTGAGCAGATTGAACAGCGTGGTCTTGCCGGCGCCGTTGGGTCCGATGATGCCGAGGATCTCGTTCTTGTGCAGCTTGAAGCTGACATCCTGCACGGCCTTGAGGCCGCCGAAGGAACGCGAGAGATTGCAGACCTCGAGCACGACTTCACCGGTCGCGGGACGCGGCGAAGCCGGCCGCAGCGCGGTGACATTGGCGGCGACCGTTTCCGCGGTGTCGCTCGCCGTTGCCTTGGCGGCATTCCGCTTGCGCAGGAGATCGCGCAGCTTCCAGAACAAGCCTTCCGGCGCGAGCAGGATGACGCAGACGATGGCAAGGCCGAAGATGACGCCCTGAATGCCGGGGATGCGCGCGCCGGCTTCGGCGTGCAGGATCTCGGCGAGCGGAATCAGGATCACCGATCCGATCACCGGGCCCCAGACCGTGCCGACGCCGCCGAACATCGCGACCGTCAGCGCCTGCGCCGACACCAGCATGCCGAACACCGATGCCGGGGTCACGACCAGCAGCACCTGCGCGTAGAACCCTCCGATCGCCGCGGCAATGGCACCGCTGAGCGTGATCGCGCGCAGCTTCCAGGCCAGCGTGTTGATCCCGGCCGCTTCAGCCGCGGCTTCGTTCTGCTTGATCGCGAGCAGCGCCATGCCGAAGCGCGATCGCTCGATGATTTGCGTCAGCACGATGGTGCCGAGCATCAGCGCCAGCCCAAGCAGCGTGTAGAGGCGGGGATCGGCGAACTGCATGTAGGCGATCGGCGCGTCGCGTTTGATCGGCAGCGTCACCTCCTGGAAGCCGAGCCACTCGAACACGTAGAGAATGGCGAGCGGATAGGCGAGCATCGCCAGCGCGAAGTAGTGACCCTGCAGGCGAAAGGTCGGAAATCCGATCAGGAGCCCGGCGATGCCGCCGAGCACGGCGGCGACCGGGATCAGCAGCCAGGGCGAGATGTCGAAATAGATCTGGCCGAGCGCGGTCGCATAGGCGCCGATCCCGAAGAAGGCGGCGTGGCCGAACGAGATCAGTCCGGTGTAGCCGCTGAGCAGATTCCACGACAGGCCGAACACCGCCCATACCGGCACCAGCGTCAGGATCAGCTGGTAGTAGGAGTTGGTGACGCCGAGCGAGATCCCGGCATAAGCGAGCGTGAAGAGCAGGGGAGGCAGCAGTGAACGCATCCGGAGCATGGTCACGTCCTCTCGACCATGCGCCCGAAGAAGCCTTGCGGACGGAAGAAGATGATGAGGAGGAAGACGGCGAAGATCGCGGCGTTCTGCAACTGCGTCGGCAGGATCAGCGTCGACATCTGCTGCACCAGGCCGATCGTCATGCCGCCCCAGAACGCGCCGATGATCGAGCCCATGCCGCCGAGCACGACGCCGGCATACATGACGATGACGTATTCGAGGCCGACGAAGGGGTGGAACGGGTAGTTTGTGGCGAGCAGGCCGCCGGCGATCGCCGTGATGCCGCAGCCGAGCGCGAAGGCGGTGCGGTGCGCGCGGTCGACGTCGATGCCCATATAGGTCGCGGCGGTCGGATTGTCCGCGGCGGCGCGGAGCGACTTGCCGATCCGGGTCCGTGTGATCAGCAGCGAGAGCAGCGTCATGACCACCAGCGACACGATCATGTCGATGCTGCGGGCCTTGTTGAGGAAGATGCTCATGTCGAAGAACGGCCCGAGCTCCCAGGCCGAGCTCGACAGCGGCGTCCGGATCGAGGCCAGCACCGAGCCGAACACGATGAGGCCGCCGTTCTGCAGGATCAATGCGATGCCGAGCGTGAGGATGAGCTGGGCGTAATGGCCTTCGCCTTCGAGCGATGCGGTGCGCGTCCCCGATACGTGCGAGATCAGCGTGCGATGCACGAAATAGCCGAACACCGCGAGCACGGGCCCGGCCAGGAGAATGGCGACGAACGGCCCGACCGTGTTGCCGAACAGCGTCTGCACGCCGGCGGCGGTGAAGAGATAGAAGGCGGCGTACATGCCGAGCATCATGAAATCGCCATGGGCGAAGTTGATGACGCGCATGACGCCGAAGATCAGGCCGAGCCCGACGCACATCAGGCCGTAGACGGCGCCGATCAGCAGGCCCGCGGCGAGCGCTTGAAAGAACCCTTCCATCAGCCGCGCCTCCGCGATGCCGACGATCCTAAGCTGGTCTCGAGATCGACCATGTTTCCCCCGTATTCTCCGGCACTTCTTATGATGCCGATCGTAGAGCCCGTTCCGTTGCGTTCAGGCGGCACTGCGCGGCGATGTCGCCGTCATTGCCGAGCTGCTCGCAATCGTCGATGAGTTGCTCGAGCCGGCGCGCGCGGTCCTCGCCGAGGACCGTGGCTGCCGAGCTGCGAAAGCGTGAGCGAATGTCCGACGGCGTGGCCGCGATGACGTCGGGCAGGGCGTGCCGGATGGTCCGGCCGCTGCGCAGATGGACGGTCACCTCCGCGCCCTGCTTGCCGGGGAAGGCGGCGGTGAAGCCGGCATCGGCCTCGAGCTCGGTGACAGCAACAAGGCGGACGATGTCGGCATCGCCGGGCTCGGAATAATTCTCTTCCTCGATCTCGCCCCGCGCCAGCGTCGCCGCGACGCTGAAGGGGATGCTCATCTTGGCCTGGAGCGCGTTGCGATAGGGCCCCATTGAATCACAGCCGGGATAGCGCACGGCGGCAGCAGGCGCGCGAACGACGATCCGGTCGATCTCGTCCGTATTGGCGAGCTCGAGCGAGACACGGAGCGCTGCTTGAGCCGCGGTCTGCGCGAAATTGCAGGCCGGAACCGGCTTGTTGTAGACGGCCATGATCTCGCACTCCCCATTGGGGAAGAGGGCGATGCTGTCGGGCGCGGCCTGGCGGCGATAGGCGGCGAACAGTCCGGCTTCGCCTTCGATGATGGTGCCCGAGCCGAACGCGCCGACCGCGGCAAGGCCGACCGCCTTGATCGCGTTGCTGGCGGCAAAGCCGGGATGAAAATACATGTCGGAGCCGCCCGCATGCGGCCACTCGTTGAGCCCGCTGGAGGTATTGGCCGCGATCGCGATGGCGCTGGTGGCTTCGTCCTCGGAGAGGCCGAGCGCGAAACTTCCCGCCAGCGCGGCGCCCAGGGGAGCCACGAGGCCGGTGGGGCGATAGAGCCGTGCGAGGTCCGAGGTCAGCAGCGCGCGGCCGATCCGCGCACCGGTCTCGTAGCCGATGATGGCGGCCGCCAGCAGCCTGCCCCCGCGCAGCGGCGCCTGTTCCGACAATGCGAGCAGGGCCGGCCAGATCACCACGCCGTGGTGGGCGATGCTGGCCGCATGCATGTCCTCGCGCACCAGGCCGTGCCCCATCACCGCATTGGCGAAGGCCGCGTCGGCCGGAGAGGAGAGCTGCGACGTTCCGACGATCGTTGCGCTGCCGCCTTCTTGCGCGATCGCAACGGCCTGGCGGCTCCAGGGATGATGGCCCGCCTCGAACGCGCAGGACAGGAAGTCGAGCAGGCAGAGCTTTGCCTTGGCGACCACCTCAGGCCCGAAAAAGCCGATATCCAGCGCAAGCACGCTCCGCGCCATCTGGCGCGCGAGCGGGACCTTGCCGGATATGGTCGGGCCGATCGTCATCGCGGGTTGCTCTCCCTGGCCTGCGCGATCAGCCGCGCATCTCGACGCCGGCCCACTCTTCGAGTACCTTGGCGATCGAGGTGAAGTCGGATGAGGCCCCGTATTTGGCGTTGGTGATCGCGAGCATCTGCCGCACCACCGCGCCGCAGACCATCGGCACGCCCATGGCCTCGGCTTCGTCCACGCAGAGACGGACGTCCTTGTAGGAGAGGCCGGTCGCGAAGCCGAAATCGAACGTGCCGGGCAGCACCGCGCGGGGGAATTTGTCTTCCGAGGCGCTGTTGCGGCCGCTGCTGGCGTTGATGATGTCGATCAGGACCTTGGCGTTGACGCCGCCCTTGACGCCCATCGCGACGGCTTCCGACGTGATCACCAGCGCGGCGGCCGCCATCAGATTGTTGGCGAGCTTGGCGGTCTGCGCCACGCCGGGCTTGTCGCCGGTGTAGAACAGCTTGCCGAAATTCTTCAGGATCGGCTGCACGGTCTCGTAGGTCGCCTGCGGGCAGGACACCATCACCGCCAGCGTGCCGTTGACGGCGCCCTTGATGCCGCCGCTCACGGGCGCATCGACCAGCGTCATGCCCTTGGCCTTCAGGCCTTCCGCGACGAACTTCGCAGCGCCCGGGCCCGAGGTCGAGAGATCGATGACGATCTTGGCGCGGGTGCCGCTGCCGATGCCGTCCTGGCCGAGCGCAACGGCCTTGACGATGTCGGGTGTCGGCAGGCTGGCAAGCACGATGTCGGAGCGTGAGGCGACATCTGCAGGCGAGCTGGCGAGGACCGCGCCGCGCTTGACCAGCGGCTCGGTCGCCCCGGCCTGCGTGTCATAGACGACGAGCGAATAGCCCGCGTCCATCAATCGTCCCGCCATCGGGCCGCCCATGCGGCCCGTGCCGATTACGCCGAGAATCTCTCCCGCCATCGTCTACTCCCTGTCGCGCGGTCCCACGCGGGGCGCGCCTTCTTGATCTTTGGCAAACGCATTCGCCGGCCGGCCGTCGCGGCCGCCGTCGTCGTGGCAGCGTGAGTTCGCGCCAACGGGCCGGATTGTTATGATTGTCAGACAAGCTGTCAAGCATAAGATTTGGGGTCGACAGTTTGCCGCGGATCGGCATAAGGTCCGGACAAAACGAGGAAGACGCCCCGCGTGCCGCAAGACTCCATTCCAAGCGTGAGCAGGACGCTCGCCGATTTCGTCGCTGCCTCGTCATGGGTGGAGGTGGAAGCGCAGAGCCGCGAAGCGCGACGATCGATCCTCAATTTCTTCGCGACCGCGCTCGGCTCCGCACGCGATCCCGTCGTCATCGCCGCGATTCGCACGCTGGCACCGTTCAGCGGTGGCGCGACATCGACGGTGATCGGCCACTCCGAGCCGATGGATGCGCTCTGCGCGTCGTTCCTCAACGCCATCTCGGCCAATCTGCTCGACTTCGACGACACCCATCCCGAGACGATCATTCATCCCGCCGCGCCGGTCGCAGCCGCCCTATTCGCGCTCGCGGAGACGCGAAAGCTGTCGGGGCGCGAGGTGCTGACCGCCTTCATTCTCGGCGTGGATGTCGAATGCCGTATCGGCAATTCGGTCTCGCCGCGCCATTATGCGCGCGGCTGGCACATCACGTCGACCTGCGGGATTTTTGGCGCGGCCGCGGCCTGTGCGAAGCTGCTTGGCCTGCCGCGGGAGGGCATTGCGAACGCGATCGGCGTGGCGGCGAGCCAGTCGGCGGGCAATGTCGAGAACCTGCCCAGCGCGGCCAAGAATGTCAGCGTGGGAAACGCGGCGCGGAACGGATTGTTCGCCGCGCTGCTGGCGCAGCAGGGCTATGAAGCCGCGCCCCGTGCCATCGAGGGTCCGCTCGGCTGGGCCCGCACCATGGGCGACGAGCCCGACATCGCGCGGCTGCTCGACGGTCTCGGCAAGACCTGGGAGATCGCGAAGAATACCTACAAGCCGTATCCAGCCGGCATCGTGTTTCACGCGGTGATCGATGCCTGCCTCTCATTGCGCGCGCGCATCGGCGGGCGGGTCGACCAGATCGAGCAGGTGACGGTGCAGGGCTCGGCGCTGCTGCTCGCCCGCGGCGACCGTCCCGTCAACAACGAGCGCGACGCGCGCGTCAGCATCCATCATTGCGTGGCCTGCGGCCTGCTGCTGGGCACGGCCGGGGTCGCCGAGTTCGCGCATGAGACGGTGATCCGGCCCGACATCGTGCGGTTGCGGCAGAAGGTGAGTGCGGAACTGGACGGCGAGATGCCCGATGGCGCCGCGCGCGTGACGTTGCGCCTGGCGTCGGGCGAACTGCTCACCGAGACCGTGATCGCGCCGCGTGGCAGCCAGGCCGCGCCGCTCACGGATCGCGACATCGAGGCCAAATTGCGCGAGGGCGTGCGGACCGGTCGTAGCGACTGGGACGCAGACCGTGTCATCGACGCGGTCTGGCGGCTCGACGCGGTGGATGACGTCGCCACTCTCCTGCGATCGCTGCGGCCGCCATCGCGCTAATCAACTTCCAAACTCAAACTCTCTCAAGACCTGAAAGGGACGATCATGAGCAAGACCGAACTGTTCGACAAGGGCCTCAAGGTTCGCAAGGAAGTGCTTGGCGAGGATTACGTCAACAAGTCCATCGCCGGTGCCGACGAATTCACCCGCACCATGGCCGAATGGTCGACCGAATTCTGCTGGGGCGCCTTGTGGACGCGGCCCGGCGTCGACCGGCGCACACGCTCGATCGTCAATCTGGCGATGCTCGGCGCACTGAACCGGCCGCACGAGCTGAAGCTGCACGTCAAGGGCGCCTTGAAGAATGGACTCACGAAGGAGGAGATCAAGGAGATCCTGCTCCAGGTCGCCGTCTATTGCGGCGTGCCCGCCGGCATCGACGCCTTCCGCAACGCGCGCGAGGCGTTCAACGAGGTCGACGCCGCCGGCTCCTGAGCAGCACCATGGCTGATACGGACTACGAGCTCTTCGCCATCCGCTATGCCACGCGGGAGGCGCAGCGGAGCGAGCACTTCATCGGTGGCGACCCGCATGACGGGCCGATGCCGATGGACTATTTCATGTGGCTGGCGCGGGGCGGCGGGCGCACCTTCGTCATCGATACCGGCTTCAACGCGGAGGTCGCCAGGCAGCGCAGGCGGAATTTCCTGCGCTGCCCGGTGGAGACGCTTGCTGCGTTCGATGTCGATGTCGCCGACGTCAAGGACGTGATCCTCACGCATCTGCATTACGACCATGCCGGCAATTTCGACCGGTTTCCCAACGCGCGGTTTCATCTGCAGGAGCGCGAGCTCGCCTACGCCACCGGCCGCTATATGCAATATCCGCGGCTGTCGCATTCGTTCGAGGTCGAGGACGTCTGCGGCATCGTGCGGCTGAACTATGCGCGGCGGGTGCTGTTCTACGACGGCGATGCCGAGATTGCGCCCGGGCTGACGGTGCATGCGGCCGGCGGGCATTCCGCCGGTCTTCAATTCGTCCGCGTTAACACGCGCCGCGGCGCTGTCGTGCTCGCCTCCGACGTCAGCCATTTCTACGAGAACTTGACCAGCGAGCGTCCGTTCACGACGGCGTTTCACGTCGGCGACATGCTGGTGGGCTTCGACAAGCTGCGCGCTGCCGCGCCGGATGCGGACCACATCGTTCCCGGCCATGATCCGCTCGTCATGAAGCTCTACCCGGCGCCAGGCCCGGAGCTGGAGGGTGTCGCAGTGCGCCTCGACGTGGCGCCGGCCGCGGGCGTTCAGGTGCGCTGACCGTAAATTCGCTGCGGATGGCTGAAGATCTCGAACGCGTGTCCACGCGCGATGCCGACCAGCGCGATGCCGCTGGCCTCCGCCGTCCGAATGGCCAGCGCGGTCGGCGCCGACATGCCGACGACGAGTCCCGCGCCGATTGCCGCCGTCTTCTGCACCATCTCGACCGATATCCGGCTGGTGAGGATGATGGCGCCGGCGGACCCGGCTATTCCCTCCACGGCGAGTGCTCCGGCGAGCTTGTCGAGCGCGTTGTGGCGACCCACGTCCTCGCGAACCATCATGGAGCTGCTGCCCGGCTGGAAAAAACCTGCCGCGTGCGTTGCGTGAGTCCGGTGATTGAGGGTCTGCTGCTCCGTGAGAGCCGCAATCGCCGCGCCGATCTGCTCGGGTGCGAGGCAGGCGGTGTGTCCGACGGGCGGGACGATCCGCCCGGCCTCGCGCAGGCTGTCGATACCGCACAGTCCGCAGCCGGTCGGTCCCACCAGCAGCCGCCGTCGCTCCTTCAGCCGCCGCCCGGCGTCCGGCCGCAGCCATAGCCGAAGCTCGATGCCGTCGGGACCCGGGACGACGGAGAGGTCCTCGATCTCGCCGATGTCCCCAATGATCCCTTCGGTGAGGCTGAATCCGCGGGCCAGGTCCGTCAGATCGGCCGGAGTAGCCATCAGCACGGCGGCGGTCGTGCCGTCATAGACGAGCGCCACGGCACATTCCTCGGCCACGATGCGGGCATCATGCGCCCCGTTCGACGTGAGCCGGGGCATCGCGACCGAGGCGGGGGGCGTGGATGCGCTATCGCTTACGCCGATTTGAGAGCCGTGCATGGATGCGTCCTCGGATCGAGCAATGACGCGCCAGTCACGGCAAGGTTCCGAACACCCTAAGGAACTTGCGATGGCATCTCGGGTTTTGGGTGCAGGCTGGGTCTGCGATCGAAGGATGCGTCATGCGACAAAAGGCAAAAGTCGAGACCTATGAGTCTCCCGCCGGTGGCTGGGGTTCGCTCAACGCCGTGGCGCACATCCTGACGCAGGAGGAGGTCGCGGTCCTCGGCAGCGAGATCCTGCTGAAGCAGAACAAGCCCGGCGGATTCATGTGCGTGAGCTGTTCCTGGGCCAAGCCGGCCAAGCCGCGTCCGTTCGAGTTCTGCGAGAACGGCGCCAAGGCGACCGCCTGGGAAGTGACCGGCAAGACCGTAACGCCTGAATTCTTCGCGCAACATACGCTGGCCGAACTGCGAACCTGGTCGGATCATCAATTGGAAGAGCAGGGACGCCTGACCACCCCGATGCGTTACGACAGGGGCAGCGACAAATACCTGCCGGTCGCCTGGGACGATGCTTTCCGGGATATCGGCGGTGAGCTGAACCGGCTCGATCCCCGCTCGGTCGTCATGTACACGTCCGGCCGCGCGTCGCTCGAAACGAGCTACATGTACCAATTGTTCGGTCGCATGTACGGGACCAACAATTTTCCCGACAGCTCCAACATGTGTCACGAGAGCACGTCGGTGGCATTGCCGGAGGTGATCGGAGTTCCGGTCGGCACGGTTCTGCTGGAGGATTTCGAAGTCACCGATTGCATTTTCTTCTTCGGTCACAACACCACCACGAATGCGCCGCGCATGCTGCATCCGTTGCAGGAGGCGGCGCAGCGCGGCGTGCCGATCGTGACCTTCAATCCACTGCGCGAGCGCGGTCTGGAGCGCTTCGTCAATCCGCAAAATCCGGTACAGATGCTCGCCGGCGGCACGCGCATCAGCTCGCAATATTGTCAGGTGCGGATCGGCGGCGATGCCGCCGCCATCACCGGGATTTGCAAATGGGTGATCGAGGCGGACGACCTCGCCCGTGACAATGGGGCCGCGCGGGTCGTCGATGTCGCGTTCATTCAGGACCACTGTGCCGGCTTCGAGGAATTCGCCGCCTTCTGCCGAGCACAGGATTGGGATGAGATCGAGCGGGCGTCGGGCCTTACCCGGATGGCCCTGCGCGAGGCCGCAGATACCTACATGGCCGCCAATGCCGTGATCGCCAATTACGGAATGGGCATCACCCAGCACAAGCACGGCGTCGAGACGGCGAAGATGATCATCAACCTGCTGCTGCTCCGCGGCAATATCGGCAAGCCCGGTGCTGGGATTTCGCCGATCCGCGGCCACTCCAACGTCCAGGGCCAGCGCACGGTCGGCATCTCCGAGAAGACCAGGCTGGTGCCGCTCGACAGGCTCGCCGAGCTCTACGATTTCGAGCCGCCGCGCTGGGACGGGGTTTCCACCGTCGATGCCTGCGAGGGCATCCTGAAGGGCAGCGTTCGCGGCTTCGTCGGTCTCGGCGGCAATTTTCTGCGCGCTGTCCCGGAGCGCTCATTGATGGAGCCCGCATGGTCCGGCCTTCGCTTGTCCGTGCAGATCGCGACCAAGCTTAACCGCACCCACCTCGTGCCCGGCGAGGTAACTTATCTCTTGCCGTGTCTTGGCCGGATCGAGATCGACCGGCAGGAGAGCGGCGAGCAAGCGGTGTCGATGGAGGATTCGACAGCCTGCATCCACGGCTCGCGCGGCCAGCGCAAACCCGTGGCCGAACATCTCCTGTCCGAGCCGGCGATCGTCGCCGCGCTCGCGAAGGCGACGCTGAAGCCAAATCCGAAGATCGATTGGGACACATGGGTCGGCGATTATTCGAAAGTTCGGGACGCGATCGAGCGGACCTATCCCGACCAGTTCAAGGACTTCAACAAGCGCATGTTCGAGCCCGGCGGATTTCCGCGGCCGCTTGGGGCCCGCGAGCGAAAGTGGAAGACGCCGAACGGCAAGGCGAACTTCACCGTTCCAAAGTCGGCCTTTGCGCCGCCGCCCGAGAGTGACGGCGTCTACGAGCTGATGACGATGCGCGCCGATGGACAGTTCAATACGACGATCTACAGCGAAGACGACCGCTTCCGCGGCATCACGGGAGGTCGCTATGTCGTCTTCATGAACCCTGTCGACATGGAGGATGAAGGGCTGACATCGGGAGACACCGTCACGCTGGTGACGGAGGCAGGGGATGGCGTCGAGCGCAGCTTGGACGAACTTCAAGTCGTCCCCTACGGCATCCCGCGCAGGAGCCTCGCGGGATATTTTCCGGAGTGCAACGTTCTGATTCCGCTGTGGCACTATGCGGAGGGCAGCAAGGTTCCCGCGGCCAAATCCGTTCCGGTGCGCGTGTTCAAGGACACCATTGTCGAGACGGTTGAGGCCGGAGAGGCGCCGGTTTCGGCGTCGTGACACCCCATTGTGTGACGGAAGCAAGATCAGGACTGGAGGACCATGAGAGACAGCGCCTCGGAAATTGCCGAGATCAGAGACGCCGTTCATCTGTGCATTGACATGCAGACCATTTTTGCTCCCGGCGGCCTGTGGGCGACACCCTGGATGGAGCGTGTCCTGCCGACGATCATCTCGATCGTTGAGCGGTACGAAGCGAGGACGATCTTCACGCGCTTCGTCACGCCGGAGAGCCCCCAGGATCGGCCCGGTCAATGGCAGAGCTATTTCCGGCACTGGCATCAGGCGACCCGCAGGCATCTTCCGCCATCCGCTCTCGACCTCGTACCGGTCCTGGGCCGGTTCGTGCCGCCGGCTACCGTCATCGACAAGCCGGCCTATTCCGCATTCAGCAATCCCGGCCTTGCGCGGCTGCTGGTCGAAAAGAACGTCGGCACGGCCGTGGTCTCAGGCGCCGAGACCGACGTCTGCGTCTTGTCGACGGTGATGAGCGCGGTCGATCTCGGCTTCCGGATCGTCATCGTCGAGGACGCCTTGTGCAGCTCGTCCGACGTCGGGCACGACGCGCTCATGACGATGTACCGCACCCGCTTTCACGGTCAGGTGGATCTCGTGACCACGGAAGAGCTTGCGGAGTTCTGGCGGGAGTAGGGCGCCTGATTGACACGCCGCTGACCCCGGCGCCTGAAGGGGCGGTGAACGCCGGGGTCGCGGTTTCGTGCAGTCTGCCTCCGCAGGGGGGACTTCGGAGACGGAGATCAGACGCGCCGACGTCCGGATGGTTCCTCGCGGCTCTCAGCGCAGATCAGCGAGGTCACGCCTTGGCGGGCGCTGCGATCTGCCTCGCCGCATTTCGGGCGCTCTCGATGCCCTTGGGGAAGCCGCTGCGGTTCGGATACAGCTTGCGCTGTGCATCCCGCGCCGGCCGCCTCGGCTTGGTGTCCTGCGCCGCGCGGTAGTCGAGCATGGCGATGCCGCCGACTGCCAGCAGCGCCAGTGCGATGTTGCCCTTCTTGGGATTGTCGGCGGTGAGTCCCGACAGCAGCGCGGCGGCGTCGAGCCCGTCGCCGCCGACGCGGGCCCACAGACCGGCGTTCTTCTCGACCGACAGCGACATGATGCCGGCCATGATCTCGCGCACGCCGAAGGCGCGCACCATGGTCTCGTGGCCTTCCATGCCCAGCGTCTCGGTGACGCGCCTCGGTGCGAGCAATTCGACGACGCCGAGGCCGATGCTGAACCAGCCGAGCGCGCGGGCGAGCTGGTCGACGGGCTGCTTCAGGCTCGGCCCGCCTTCGATGATCTTCGGGTCGCCCTTGGTGCGGACGATGTTGGAGAAATGAAACATGGCTTGCTCCTTCAGGGCTTCAGCACGACCTTGACGCAGGAGTCGCGCTTGTCGCGAAACACCTGATACATCTCGGGACCCTGCTCGAGCGGGACGGTGTGGGTGATGACGAAGGAGGGATCGATCTCGCCCTCCTCGATGCGGCGGAGCAGGTCGTCGGTCCAGCGGTTGACGTGGGTCTGACCGGTCCGCATCGTCAGGCCCTTGTTCATGAAGGCACCCATCGGCAGCATGTCGGACAGGCCGCTATACACGCCCGGCACCGAGATGATTCCGCCGGGACGGCAGACATAGATCATCTCGCGCAGCACGTGCGGCCGGTCGCTTTCCGCCATCACCATCTGCTTGGCGCGGTCGAGCAGGGTATCGGGCAGGGAAGGCATCACGTGCGACTCCATGCCGACGCAATCGATGCACTTCTCCGGACCCCGGCCGTCGGTCAGCTCCTGAAGCCGCTCCACCACGCTCTCGGTCTCGAAATTGATCGTGGTGGCGCCGCCGGCTTCCGCCATGCTGAGCCGCTCGGGCAGGCAGTCGATCGCGATCACCTGGTTGGCGCCGAGCAGGATGGCGCTGCGGATCGCCATCTGCCCCACGGGGCCGCAGCCCCAGATCGCGACCGTGTCGGTCGGCTCGATGTCGCACTGTACCGCGGCCTGCCAGCCGGTCGGGAAGATGTCGCTGAGGAAGAGCAGCTGTTCGTCGGGAATGCCTGCCGGCACCTTGATGTGGGTGGCGTCGGCATAGGGCACGCGGAGATATTCGGCCTGGCCGCCCGGATAGCCGCCGGTCAGATGCGTGTAGCCGAACAAGCCGGCGGTGGCGTGGCCGAACGCCTTGTCGGCGAGGTGGCGCTTGCGGTTGGTGGTCTCGCACACGGAAAAATTGCCGCGCTTGCACTGGTCGCACTCGCCGCAAATGATCGTGAATGGCACGACGATGCGGTCGCCTTTCTTGAGCTTGCCGTCGACGCCGGAACCGACCTCGACCACTTCGCCCATGGTCTCGTGACCCATGATGTCACCGGGCAGCATGCCCGGAATGAAATTGTGGAAGAGATGCAGGTCGGAGCCGCAGATCGCGCAGCTCGTCACCTTGATGATGGCATCGCGCGCGTCCTGAATCTCCGGATCGGTGACGGTGTCGCAGCGAATGTCCTCCTTGCCGTGCCAAACCAGCGCCTTCATCTTTGCATTCTCCCGACTGAACCAGTTGGCATGTAAGTCGAGGGGTGGACGATGGTTGCTAGGCGATGTGCAATTCTTCGCACTGCACCGGCTCGTAAACACCACGCCTTCCGCCCGGAACAACGCGCGACGAGATGACCGCCATTGGAGCCAGCCCGGCGGCCACTCCCGTCACCGGCGCTTGGCCGTCTTTCAGCTGACGCGGCGAGCTTGGGGCAAAATCCCGTGGCCTTAACATATTGAAATGCCGGAACCGTCGGGCGCGGCGGAAGCTGCGGACATCAGCGGCGGGTTGCCCCCGTCCGCCTCTCAAAACAGAGCCGTGAAAGACCATGACCGCCACACGCAACCGCAGGAAACAAACCCAATCGCTTCAGGAGCGGTTGGCCGCATTCGCCGAGAACGCTCGCGAGCGCGCACTCAGCCTGCCGCCCGGCAAGGAGCGGGAGCTGCTGTTGCAGCGCGCCAAGCAGAACGAGGTGACCTCGAACCTGACGGACTGGCTGAGCACACCGGTTTGCCCGAAACGCGGAGAATGACGGTGCAGAGCTTCAAGCACTACCGCGCGTTCCAGATCGATCCGGACGGGCACGTGTTCGGATGCATCAATCTCGTCTGCGACGACGACGAGCAGGCCAAGCGCGAGGCCGCCGCACTCGTGCGGACGCACCGCATCGAGCTGTGGCGGCTGGACCAGCGCATCGCGAAATTCGACGCGCTGCTGGAAGCGGTTGACCAGTAAGGCAAGGAACTGGGCGAGTTGGTCGGACGATCACCGGATTGACCGTTTTACGCTTCCGCTTCACTTGCCGGCGGGCCCTAGGTTCGACCGGCTGCTTCTCCTGCGCTTCGCGCCGAGCGTCGCAGCGACTGCGGCGGCTGGCCGAATGCGCGGATGAACGCCCTGCGCATCCGCTCGGGGTCGCGAAAGCCGGTGGATTGGGCGACGCGCTCGATGGCTTCTCCGGAGGACTGCACCCGTTCGCGCGCCACCTCGACCCGCAGGCGCTCGACCGCCTTGGTCGGCGTCGATCCGGTCTCGGCGGTGAAGGAACGGACGAAATGCCGGGTGCTCAATCCGGCGCGATCGGCCAGCGCCTCGACCGTGAGATGCGCATCCAGATTCTCGCGCACCCATGAAAGAAGGCTGCCGAAGCGGCCGTTCGGCGTCTTGAGCTCGAGCAAGGTCGAGAACTGCGATTGTCCGCCGCTGCGGCGATGATAGAGCACCAGCTGCCGCGCGGTGGCTTGCGAGATGTCCTCGCCATGGTCCTGCGCGATCATGGCGAGCGCGAGATCGATCCCGGCGGTGATGCCGGCCGACGTCCACACCTGATCGTCGCGGATGAAGATCTGGTCCGGCTCGAGCCTCACCTTCGGGTAACGTCCGATGAAATCGCGGGTGCAGGACCAGTGCGTGGTCGCGCAGCGCCCATCCAGCAGTCCCGCTTGCGCGAGAAGGTAGGCGCCGTTGCAAACGCTTGCGATACGCACGCCGCGGCTCGCCAGCCGCTGAATGAAGGCGATCGTCGTCTTGCAGCGTGCCGCGGCCTCGACACCCTCTCCACCGGCGACGAACAGCGTCGTGACCGAGCTTGCCGATCGCAGATTGCGCGCCAGCATCTCGATGCCCGACGAGCTGCGCACGGCGCCCGCCTTCGTTGCGACCGTGATCACGCGCGGCGCATCCGGCGTGTGACGCCTGGCGATCTCGAACACCGAGATCGGACCGGCCGCATCCAGCAACTGGAACTCGGGAAAGATCAGGAAGCCGATCATGGGCGTGTCCACAATTGAGGGAATTAAGCCATTTCGACCGCAAGGCCAACATGGCAGGCTGCAACCGTCAAGCGCGTTGTCGAGGATGGATATGTCGGGCCCGTTGCAGATCGGTCTTCTGGTTTTTCCGCGTGTCACCCAGCTCGATCTCACCGGTCCCGCCCAGGTCTTCTCCAGCATGCCCGACGTGACGGTGCATCTGGTCTGGAAACGCATCGAGCCCGTGCCGAGCGATTCCGTGATCGCGCTGACGCCGACCGTCACGTTCGCGGATTGCCCGCAGCTCGACGTGATCTGCGTTCCCGGCGGCTACGGCACCGACGAGCTGATGCTGGACGAGGAGGTCCTGGCCTTTCTGCGAAAGCAGGAGCGCGGCGCGAAATATTTGACCTCGGTCTGCACCGGCTCGCTCGTGCTCGGTGCCGCCGGTCTGTTGAAGGGATATCGCGCGGCGACGCACTGGACGGCGCGGGATGCGCTGCCGATGTTCGGAGCCGAGCTGTCGCTGGAGCGGGTCTGCATCGACCGCAATCGCATGACCGGCGGCGGCATCACCGCCGGCATCGACTTCGCGCTCACTTTAGTGGCGATGCTGCGCGGCCGTGATGCGGCGGAGATGATCCAGCTGCGGATGGAATACAATCCTGCTCCGCCCTTTGCCGCCGGCTCGCCGGACACGGCGCCCGCCGCAATCGTCGCTGCCATGAAGGAACGGGTTGCGCCTGCGCAGGCGCGCCGGCTGGAGTTCGTCAGGAAGGCCCTCCAGCAGCAGGGATAGCGAGGCAGCTTCGACCGGCCGGGCCGCCGCGGGGCCGGCGCACGGCGCGCTGTCGGCGAGGGGACATCGATCGATCATCGCCGACATGCCGTCGCGATGTCACAGCGGAGGGGGCAATGGCGCCTTGTCGTGTTGGAGACTTGCTATCGTCGCGCAGCCGGCTTGGCCGATTGAGCTTGGGCTTCATCCTGGCGCTGGGTTCGGCAGCACTGGCGGAGCGGAGTGCGGCGGCCGACTTCTCCGGCGGGGTCATCAAGCTCGGCATCATCAACGACCAGTCCGGGCCACTGTCGGACAATTCCGGACCGGGCTCCGTCGTCGCCGCGAAGCTGGCCATCGAGGATTTCCAGAAGGCGACCCCGGATGTCAAGGTCGAGATCGTCGTCGCCGACCATCAGAACAAGCCTGACATCGGCGCCCAGATCGTCCGCAAATGGTTCGACGTCGACGGCGTCGACATGGTCGCCGACGTCGGCAATTCGGCGGTGGCTCTCGCCATCCAGTCGATCGCGCGCGACAAGAACAAGATCGTGGTCTATTCCGCCGTCGGCACCACGGAGATCGGCGGCAAGCAATGTTCGCCGACCGGATTGATGTGGCTGCACGACAATTACAATCTCGTCTCCGGATCGGTTCGCAGGCTGGTGTCGCAAGGCTACGACAGCTGGTTCTTCATCGCGGCCGACTACGCCTTCGGACGCAACATGGTCGAGGTGTCCCAGCGTGTGCTTGCGGAAGGAAAGGCGAAGTCGCTCGGTTCCGTCTTTCATCCGCTCGGAAACGCCGATTACGGTTCGTTCCTGCTGCAGGCCCAGGCCTCGAAGGCCAAGGTCGTCGCCTTTGCCAATGCCGGTGAGCAGCTCGTGACCGTCATGAAGCAATGGCACGAATTCGGCATGAACGTCGGGACCCAGAAACCCGTCGCCGAGCTGATGTTCCTGACCGACGTGCACGCCATGGGCGTCGAAACCGCCAAGGGACTGACGACCGTGACCGCCTGGTACTGGGCCCTGAACGACGAGACACGCGCGTTCGGCGAGCGATTCTACAAGCTCCACAAGGCCATGCCGACCGCGCCGCAGGCCGCCGTCTACTCCGCGGTGCTGCAATATCTGCGAGCGGCCGCGGCCGCTGGAACGGACGAGACCAACGCGGTGCTCGACAAGATGCGCGCGATGCCGGTCGACGATTTCTACGCCCGCGGCGCGCGGCTGCGCGCCGACAACAAGCTGGTGCACGATTTCTATCTCGTCGAGGTCAAGAAGCCCGCGGACGTGAAGACGCCGTGGGACTATTACAACGTCGTCGAGAAGATACCTGCAGCGGACGCCTTCATGCCGCTCAGCGAGAGCGAATGCCCGTTGCTCAAGGCGTCACGAAACTAGCGTAAGGGCAGGGCGGGCAGCCGGCCGCGTCAGCCATACTCCTCGCCGATGCCGTAGTCCCGATAGATCTCCAGCGGGTCGAGGTCGGGAAACAGGCGGCATTTGGCCTGGGCGAGGTGCAGGCTCACCGCCGCCGGCTCCTTGCCGTTCGCCAGCATCTTGCGGATGTCGTCCATATGCGCGTTCGGCTGGTGCTTCGGTTCGAGCTGCTCCAGCGCGACCAGGGCGGTCGCGAGGGCCTCGGTCAGAACCCAGTCGTCGTGGCCGGTGATTCCCTTCTTCGGCATCGGCAGACCCCGGATATGGCTGTAGCGCCCAGTCTATCGCGACTTCCGCCAAATCGCCATCGAGGCGTCGCGGGCGCGTCTCCGCCTTGCATTATGGCGGCGTGTGGCTAAAAGGCGGCGACTTGCAGTATCTTTGTTGAAACAAAGTTGGCGTAGACGGCCGTCTCAACCCAGCCCCCGCCTGGGTCCCGATCCCGCGTTTCGCAGCACGAATTCGGCTGCGCATACTTCAAGGCCCGAGCCAGCATGGTTTTCCTCAGCTTCGTCTATCGCTTCTTCACCAACTTCGCGTTCATGGCGGTGGTCTATTTCAGCCTGAACTTCATGGAGAAGTATCCCAACCGGGCAATCCTGGCGATCCTGGTGCTGGTCTATGCCGCGATGCGCGCCGTCTCGACGTTGCGCGCGTTCTATTTCTTCCAGAAGATCGAGAAGCTGGAAGCGGAGACGCGGCGCCTTCAGGGCCCGATCAATGACGGTTCCGGAGGAACGAACGCGCGCAAGCAGGTGATCGCCGATGTCGCCCGGCTGCGCCGCGACGGCGAGCTCAAGTCCTATATGGACCTGTTCTTCCTGGCGCTGATCGTGCTGCTCTGCGTCGCCGCCATCATGCGGCAGTGAGGGCTTAGGCGCGCTTCTTCATGCTGGTGGCGACGCGGGTCGAGCGCGGCGTCGCGCTCTTGGCTTGCGCGGCAGGCTTTGGTGCGGCCGCTGCCGCATGCGCGATGTGCCGCCGGCCCTGGAGCCCGGCTGCCTTGCCCTTAGCCGTCTTGCCCCTGGCCGCATGCGGCGTCTCCGCGGCCATTGCCAGCCGCGCCGCGGCACGCCGCGACAATGTCGTCGACAGCAGCACGTCGACCGAGCCCTCGGGAATCGCAAACAGGGCGCGGCCGGGCACGGGCAGGGCGGACGCGACGTCCATCTGCCCCTTGGTCCGGCGCGGCAGCAGCGGCTGATGCTCGGTCTGCGCATTGAGGTCGGCGAGCGAGGGCGCCGGCAGCGTCCTGGTCTGCGTAAACACGAAGCTCGGAACGGAAGGCCAGCGCGCGATCGGCACGGTCTCGGTCGGCGGATGCAGCAGCCATTCCACCGCCGTGGTCGGCGTCGCCGGCCGCTCGGCGGTCGCGGGCACCACATGCACGATGCGATAGCCGCGCGCCTTGAGGTCGCGGATGATTTTTGGCAGCGCCGCGACCGTGCGGGCCTGGATGTCGTGCAGCAGCAAGATGCCCTTGCCCTTGGCCTCCAGCCGCTGCATCGCGAGTTGATAGACGCGGTCGGACGACACATGGCGCCAGTCGTCGGCCGGGAAGTCGGCGCTCCACACCTGGATGCCACGCGAGATCAGATAGTCCTCGACGCCCTCGGCGCGCATCAGGCCGGGAATGCGGAAGAACGGCGCCAGCTTGGACGGATCGGTCATCGCGGCCGAGGTCCACTCGATGCCGCCGTTGATCTCGGGTTCGAATTTTTCGGCCGGCATTCGGTTGAAGGTCAGCGGATGGTTCATGCTGTGGGTGCCGACGGTGTGGCCCGCCGCCACCAGCTTGCGCACGCCTTCGGGGTTCGCCTTGGCCTGGCTGCCGATGATGAAGAAGGTCGCCTTGATGCACTCGTCGTCGAGCATCTTGAGGACCTGATTGGAATATTTCGGCAGAGGACCGTCGTCGAAGGTCAGGACGACCTCATGGTCCTTCAGGGGCAGCGTCTCGCGGTACTGCATGGTGCCGATCCGCGGATGCTCGCGCGGATCGACCACCAGGGTGCGAGAGGTCCCGAGCGCATCTGGATGGCCCGGACACTCGGCCGCAAGCGCCGCCGGTGCACTGACCGTCAGGAATCCGAGGCAAAGGACGATCCACGATCGCGTCCGCACGACAACGCCACTTCCGATCATGAACCCCGTCTGCCTCATACGCGATTGCCGCCATAGTAGGTCGGAGACATCAGGAAACGGTTCAGGCGCAAGCCGCCTTTCCTGCCGTGTCGTCCCTGCCCATTTGGAGGGGGTAGCATGAACAGAGTGTTAATAGGACGCAAATCACCCCATTTTGCGCTGGCGTGACATTCCGGCATCAGCGCGCGTCGGCGTTCTTCTGTGTCGTGCCCGACGGTACGATGTGGACGATCCGGAAGCCGTTCTCGCGCAGATACCGCAGGAAGGCCGGCATGATCGCGGCGGTGCGCGCCTTGGGGTCGTGAAACAGGATGATGCCCTTGCCGGCCGCCGCAAGGCGCTCCGTGACCAGCTTCAGTTCCTGCTCCGGCGTCATCTCGTTCCAGTCGCTGGCCCAGAGGTCGGCGCCGAACACCACGATGCCGCGCGACTGGAGCAGGTCGAGCTGCGCTTGCGTCGCCTCGAAATAGGGAAAGCGGAAGAACGGCGTCGAGGGCGTCGTCGTCGAGGTGCCGTGCAGTGCCATCTCGTCGGCCGCGATGCCGCGGTCGATCTCGCTCTTCGCCTTGTCGAACGGGATCCGCGCCATGAACGGGTGCGAGAAGGTGTGGTGGCCGATGGTGTGGCCCTCGCGGGCGATGCGCTTGACCATGTCCGGCTGCTGGCTGGCGTGTAATCCGATCAGGAAGAAGGTCGCGCGCACGCATTCCTGCGCCAGCGCCGCCAGCACCTTCGACGTCGTCGGCGGGTTCGGCCCGTCGTCGAATGTCAGCACGACCTCGTGATCGGCGAGCGGCAGCGTCTGCGGAAAGCTCTTCAGGCCCACGCGCGGCGTGGTCCTGGCATCGACGCTCAGCACGCGCGAGGTGCCGAGCGCGTCCTTGCGCGGACACTCGGCGGCCACTGCCGAAGCGACGCCGACCGAGGCAGCGAGGACTGCGCCCAGCGACATCGAGGTCCACTTCAGTCGAAGCATCTTTGTCATTGCGCTCGGCTTTGCCTTGTGGGTATTGCCAGACCGTCAGCCCAGACCACCTGATCCAACCTGTCAAACGGCGAGGCGCACCATGGATGAACGTATGGACGGTGCCCCGACCGCTGCGGATTCGGTACTCGACCACGTGCCGATGCGCAATGAAGACGGCGATATCAGGCACGAATTCGTCGAGGAAATCGCCCATGCGATCAAGGCCGGCGACAGCGCCTCGTTGCGCGCCTGCGTCGCCGAGCTGCACGAGGCCGATCTCGGCGATCTCATCGGCGCCCTCGAGCCCGACGACCGGGTCCGCCTGGTCGAGCTGACCGGGGCCGACTTCGACTTCTCCGCGCTGAACGAGGTCGACGAGGGCGTCCGCGAGGAGATCCTGGACGAGCTGCCGCCGGAGACGGTCGCCGAGGGCGTCCGCGAGCTCGAATCCGACGACGCGGTGGAGTTGCTGGAAACCCTCGACGAGGCCGAGCAGGAGGAAATCCTCGAAAAGCTGCCGCTCAAGGAGCGCGTCGCGCTCGAACGCAGCCTGCTGTATCCGGAGAATTCGGCCGGCCGCCGGATGCAGACCGAGTTCATCGCGGTGCCCCAGGATTTCACCGTGGGCCAGGCGATCGACTACATGCGCGAGACGCCGGATCTGCCGGACCGCTTCTACGAGATCTACGTCGTCGACAAGGACCAGCACTGGCAGGGCGCGGTCTCGCTCGACGTGCTGCTGCGGGCGCGCCGCCCGGTGCCGCTCACCGAACTGACCGACGAGGATCGCCGCCGCGTCTCCGTCCTGGAGGACCAGGAGGAGGTGGCGCGCCTGTTCGGCAAGTACAATCTCGTCGCGGCTCCCGTGCTCGACACCCAGGATCGCCTCGTCGGCGTCATCACCGTCGACGACGTCGTCGACGTCATCGAGGAGGAGGCGGACGAGGACCTCAAGGCGCTCGGCGGCGTCACCAGCGACGAAGAACTGTCCGACACCGTGTTCACCATTGCACGCGCGCGGTTCAACTGGCTGCTGGTCAATCTCGCCACCGCCTTCCTGGCGTCCTCCGTGCTCGGCCTGTTCGAGGGGCAGCTGGAGAAGATGGTCGCGCTCGCCGTGCTGGCGCCGATCGTCGCAAGCCAGGGCGGCAATGCCGCCACCCAGACCATGACGGTGGCGGTGCGGGCGCTGGCGACGCGCGAACTCGGCGCTTCCAACGCCTGGCGCGTGGTGATGCGCGAAGGCATGGTCGGTCTCGTCAACGGGCTCGCCTTTGCCGTGATCACGGGGATCGCGGCGGTGGCCTGGTTCAGGATCCCGGGCCTCGGCATCGTCATCGGGCTTGCGATGGTGTGCAACCTGATCGCCGGCGCGCTCGGCGGCATCCTGATCCCGATGGCACTCGAACGCGTCAGGGCCGACCCGGCCGTGGCCTCGGGCACGTTCGTCACCACCGTGACCGATGTGGTCGGGTTCTTCTCCTTCCTCGGCATTGCGACGCTGTGGTTCGGGTTGAGGTAGGGCTCACCCTCACTCTCGTGTCCCGGGCGCGCTGCAACGCCCCTTCGCGTTGCTGCGCAGAACCGGGACCCAGCAAGCAGCACGGTCCAGTGCGGCGACTGGGCCCCGGCTCTGCAGCGCACCGCTGAAGAAGCGCTGCGCTGCGTCCGGGGCACGAGACCATCTTTAATCCGAACTTAAGCGACCTGCCGCATCATCGCCGCGCTTGGGGGAATGGGCATGCGTGTGCGATTGAAGGCAGACGGACGGATTGTCGAGGTGCGGGACGGACAGGAATTTCCGGTCCAGCCGTCTCCGGTCGAGTCCACGATCACTGCCGCGCCGGCCGACACCTCTTCGCTGGCGGTGCGCGATTTGCGCCGCCGCGCCTGCCTGACCCAAATGGAGTTCGCCGCCAAGCTCGGCGTTCCCGTCGAGACCATCCGCAACTGGGAGCAGGGCAAGCGCGCCCCGCGGGGACCGGCCCGCGCGCTGCTCGCGGTGATCGCGCACGCCCCGGATACGGTGTTCCAGGCGCTCGCCAAAGCCTGACGTCAAAGCCCTGACGTCAAAGCCTTGACGTCGATGGCTGCCAAGCGCCGACGCGAACCTCCTGTTAGCATTGCGCCAAATATCCCGGTGAACTGCCGCGGCCTCCGTTGGCAGCGTCATTGCCCGGGTCCATAATGAGACTTGATGACGTCAGGGGCTGCGCAACAGAAAAGGAGCCCTCATGCTGTTCGTCGAGGCCAATGGTGCACGGATCCCGTCGATCGGGCTCGGGACCTGGGAGCTGAGCGGAAGGCCTGCCGCGCGCGTGGTCGAGCAGGCGCTGCGGCTCGGCTATCGCCACATCGACACCGCGCAGGCCTACGACAATGAACGCGAGGTCGGCGACGGCTTGCGCGCCTCGGGCGTGCGCCGTGACGACGTCTTCCTCACCACCAAGGTCTGGACCAACCATTTCGCGCCCCACGATCTCGAGCGCTCGGTCAAGGAGAGCCTGGCCCGGTTGCGGCTTCCCTCCGTCGACCTGTTGCTGTTGCACTGGCCCAATTCGCACGTGCCGCTGGCGGAGACGCTGGGCGCGCTGTCGCATGCCAAGACGATGGGCCTGACCCGTCACATCGGCGTCTCCAATTTCACGGTGGCGCTGATCGAGCAGGCGGTCGCGCTGTCGCCGGAGCCACTGGTCTGCAACCAGGTCGAATACCACCCCTATCTGGACCAGTCGAAGGTGAGGGCGGCCTGCGACCAGCACGGGCTTGCACTCGTCGCCTACAGCCCGATCGCCAGAGGGCGCATCAAGTCGGACCAGACGCTGGGCGAGATCGGACGCGCCCACCACAAGTCGCCGGCCCAGGTCTGCCTGCGTTGGCTGGTGCAGCAGAATGTCGCTGCGATCCCGCGCACCTCGCGCGTCGAACGCCTGTCCGAGAACATCGAGATATTCGATTTCGAGCTGTCGGAGGACGAGATGAGCCGGATCGCCGCACTCGCCAGTCCGAAGGGCCGCCTGACCGACTTCGGCTTCGCCCCGAAATGGGATTGAGAGGCGGCCGGGGTATGCTAGGACCGCGACGGCAACCCAAGATCGGTCGATGGAACTGCGGAAGATCATACGGACGGACATTGCGGCGTCAGCGATCGCGCATCTGACGCTGGTGGCCCTGATCATCGTGATCAGCGAGGTTCATCCGTTTCGCAGCCAGCAGCCGGAGACCGTGACCGTCGACATCGTCACGCCTGAGCAGGTGAAGGAAGAGATCAGGCAGCAGGAGACGAAGGAGGCGGCCAAGGAGAAACCGCCGGAGCCCGAGCTGAAACTGCCGAAGCTGGATGTCGCCGATAAGGCAGACTCGGCAGCGATGACCGCGGACAAGCCGCAGGCTTCGCCGCAATCGTCGCAGCCACCGGCGCAGCAGAAGCAGCCGCAGCCCGCGCAGCCTCCCAAGCCGCGCGAGGCCGCCGCGCAGCCGCAACAGCAGCCGCCGCCGCAACAGCCGCCGCAGCAACAACAGCCTCAGCCGCTTCCGCAACCGCCGCCTCAGGCGATGCCGCAGCCAGAGGCACAGCAACCGCCGCCCCAGTCCGCGCCGCCGCCTGCCTATCAGGCTCCGCAGCCCGACGTCACCGTGAAGTACGGCGTCCTGCTCGGCCTGCCGCCGGAATTGCCGCCGGAGCTGCCGAAAGAAACCCCCAAGGACGATGGCGGCGATGCCAAGGATTCAATCGCAGCCAAGCTGCCGCCCGAGATCATCGCCGAGCTTCGTCGCCATTTGCGCAGCTGTGCGAAATTGCCGGCCGGACTGAGCCCCACCGACGCCGTTCACATCAAGCTGCGCACGGTGTTTGCGACCGACGGCACGCTGGCGCGCGAGCCGATTCTGATCGAGGCGCCGCCGTCCGCGAAAGGCGTGGCGCTCGTGAAGTCCGCCATGAGCGCGCTTCAGACCTGTCAACCCTACAAGATGCTGCCCGCCAATCTGTACGGTGAGTGGAAGGTCATGGACCTGCCGTTCAGCCCGCGCGATTTCGGGTCGTAGCGCTGCCGTAGCTCCCGTAGCCCGGGTGAGCGAAGCGATACCCGGGGCCGCTCGCCCGGCATCCCGCACCGTCCCGGATGTCGCTGCGCTCATCCGGGCTACGAGACCGCGTCTGTGTCGCCCTCTGTCAATCCGTCGCTGCAAAAATATTCCACTTTACCGAAATTCGGTTTCGGCGTATGTGTCGTCCATCCCGGCTCACCCAAGAGGGGCGACGTGAAGTCGTCATGTTCGCGAGCCGGGCTTGCGGTGGACGCGGCAGCGTCGGCATGAGAGGTGCGGGCAGGGCGGGTAGTCCCTGTGAGCCCGAGGCTTCGTGCGGACGACGGCGCTGTCAGGCTTCGTCTCGTCTGTAAGTTTCCGGCTTCGTCGACAGGGCCGGGAATACTGCAGGTGAAATGGCGGGCCGTGCGTACGGCAAAACCGTGTGGTCCTGACCGTCGTTGCCACGGTCAAGCTGTTCGAAGATGTGCGCGAGCCCAACCGGGTGGACGGCATCGTCAATTCGAATGGCGAGGGAGGCCAAAGGAAAGTTCGGCTCCCGGGAGATCACGGCATAAGCCGTGCAACCATCGCGCAGGGAAGGCCGAGTGATCGGCGACACCTGTATGCTGCTGTGCGGTTCTTTCTGCGTGTGCATTTTCGCGCAGCGGACCGCGGGTGCCAGTCGGCACCCGGCCTTCCCTGTGCCCTCTTGGATTGGAGGGCGGAGAGATGAAGCAAAGCTCGGGTGATCTCAGCCGCGAGGCCGCAAAGTCATGTCTGCAACTGAGATGCGTGCACACACTCGATCTCGTAGGGTGGGCAAAGCGTCTTGTCCGCCATAGCTCGAAGAGCGATGGCGGAAAGCGTGCTCACGCCCTGTTGCTCATGGAGAAAGCTCGTGGGCACGGCGCAAGCGCGCCTTTGCCCACCCTACGGCACCGCGTCGCGTCGCCGAGACGCCCTCAATGACCGCGCCTGATGCCCTCGCCACCGTCCGCCGCCTCCGGCGCCATCGCGGCCCATGCGCTCGATGCGAACTGCCTTCGCCAGGTCACGACCACCACGGCCGCCGTGGTCACGAACAGCAGCCAGGGGCTGACGAACCAGCCGAGATAGCCGAGGGCGAAGAAAAAGGCGCGCTGGCCGCGGTTGAAATGGCGGCCGGCGGATTCGAACAGGCGGGAGGTGCGGATGACATGGGCTTCCGCCTCCGGCGTGTCGCGCCGCTCGGCCGGCGGCATGCCGCCGAACAGGATCGCGACATAGTTGAACAGGCGATAGGCCCAGGCGAATTTGAAGAAGGCATAGACGCAGATCAGCACGAGGCCGACGCATTTCAGCTCCCACATCGCCGGCGAGGTGCTGAGGTCGATCGGCAGCTTACTCAGAATCGTGATCGCGTCGTTGGTGGCGTGCAGCAGCGCCAGCGCGCCGCCGAGCGCGATCAGGCTGGTCTAGGCGAAGAAGGCGGTGCCGTTCTGCAGCGCGGTCATGATCTGCATGTCGACCATGCGCGCGTCGCGGTCGAGCAGGCGGCGCACCCATACTTCGCGATAGCGGTTCATGCGCGCCGACAGGCTGTCGCGGCCGTAGGCCGAATGCTCCAGCGTCAAGGCATAGACCAGCCATTCGATGATGAAGAAGCCGACGGCGGTGATGTCGACCCAATGCCTGCTCATGTCTGTCTCCTGCCGCGAAGCGCCACGATTGCCATGCAGGGCCGGGCGCAGCAACGATTGATTGGCGGCAGGCGATGGCGTTAAAAGCGGCTCGCTCAAGGACGTTTCGGGAAGGACTGATGACATGGCTGCGCTGAAACTCGCGATCGGCAACAAGAACTACTCGTCATGGTCGATGCGGCCCTGGCTCGCGCTTCGCGCCAACGACATCCCGTTCGTGGAGACGCTGATCCCGCTCTACACCGACAATCCCGCAGACAAGGAGCAGATCCTGTCCTTCAGCCGTGCCGGCAAGGTGCCGGTGCTGGTCGACGGCGACGTCACCGTGTGGGATTCGCTTGCCATCATCGAATACATCGCCGAGCGCTATCCAGAGGTAAAGCTGTGGCCCGACGACGTCGCCGCGCGCGCGCATGCCCGATCGGTATGCGCCGAGATGCATTCCGGCTTCGTGCCGCTGCGCAGTGAATGCGGCATGAACCTGCACCGGCCGATCCGGCCCGTGGCGCTGTCGGCCGATGCCAAGGCCAACGTCGCGCGCATCGAGGAGATCTGGCGGGAATGTCGCACGCGCTACGGCGCCACGGGTCCATTCCTGTTCGGCCGCTTCGGCGCGGCGGACGCGATGTACGCGCCGGTCGTGCACCGCTTGCGCACCTATGCGATCGACGTCGCGCCGGACACCAAGGCTTACATGGAGACGATGATGGCGCTGCCGGCGTTCCAGGAATGGACCCGCGACGGGCTGGCCGAAACCCTCGTGATTGCGAAGTTCGAGGACGCCTGACCGCAGGGGCGGAACGAGGCCGCTGGCCGTGTTCCGGCCGGCGGCGCTCAGGTTCCGGACATTGATCGGCGCGATGGCCCATCCGGGCTGCGACCGGCCCTGCGACATGCCGCCTGAACATGCCGTCCCGACGGTATCATCGGCCCGCCGGTTGCATCCCTATCATTCTGAAAAGACTGCAGGATTTGCGTGTTTGCCATGCTGGCATGGCGCTGGCCAAAACGGCTGGCTGCGTGCTATACAGCACGCGGGTTTCCGGCCGGCCGTCGCAGTGGGACCATGGGCGTGGCAGGCGTTGTTTGAGTGATGGAGAGGGTGTTGAAGCACAAATTCCCGATTGGAACGCGCGTATTGTTCACGGCGAGCAACGTCGCGCGCCCCGCTGCCAGCGGCTCGTACGAGGTCATCCGCCTGCTGCCGACCGACGGCGACGACTGCCAGTACCGGATCAAGAGCTCGACTGAAGCCTTCGAACGCGTCGCCAAGGAAAGCCAGCTCGCGCTCTCCTGAAGACTGACGCTCCCCGCGCATTCGCGCCACCTGCGGATTTGTGTCCTGCCGCCGTGAAAAGGCCCGCTTCACCTTCAAAAGGTGCCCCGGGGCAGTTGCCGACTTCGCGGGGCTCGCTTGACCATTCGCTCTCTGCTCGCGTGAGGGGACGTCGCGCATGAACTGGGCTTGGGCCACTTCGCTCGACCAAATCTGGCGCTCGCCGGCCTTTCCGATGTGGATGACGCTGGCGGCTGCTGGATTCTTCGGATTGATCCTGCTGATCACGCTGCTGCGCGCCGACAGGTCGATCGCCAACGGTGCGCTGACGGTGATCACGCTGCTGTCCATCGCGATCGCCGGAGCGGCAACCGTCCGCGTCTATGGACCGGCGGGGCACGATGCCCCGACCGAAGCACGCGCGCAAAATAACGCGGTCATGGCGAGCCTGCCGGCTCTGTCCTGTCTCGACGATCTCGCCGGCGATGCGGTCGCCATTGGCTGCGAGAAGGCACTGTTCGGCTCGCCGGATGCCGCGGCTGCCGCCGTCTCCTACACCGCGTCCCGAATCGACCGGCTGACCGCGCTCGGTGATGCCGCGACCGCCGAGAAGAGCCTGACGACGGACATGAAAGTGCTGCGCAAGGCGCTGGAGCACGATCGCTACGGCCTCGTGGCGCAGGTGCTGGTCGTGCGCGACGGCTGCACGCAGTTCGACTGCGCCGCGTTCCGCTCGCTGACCGACCAGCAGCAGGTCGCCGCCAACATGGATTCCCATCTCTACGACACGCTGGTCGCGCGCCATGCGCCGACCTGGAACGCGCCTGCAACGGTGCCGCCGATGCCGGCCACTGCCGCGCTCGCCGGGCTGCCGCCCTCGATGCCGACGGGCAAGCCGACCAGCGCCGAGTTCCCGAGCGCCGCGTCGACGCCGCCGGTGAGCATCATGAATCCGGAGCCCACCGCGACGACGCGGCAGGCGGCGCCTGCGAACGCGGCGCCGGCACCGCGCGCGCCGGCAGCCGCCTCGGCCCAGGCCCCGCCGCCTGCGGCCAGGAAGCCGCCGGCTCCGAAGGCTGCACGCGCTCCCGCAGCACCGGTTCCGCTCGCTCCGCCGCCAGCTCCGGCGGCCGCGCCCGCGGCTGCGGATAACGAGTAGATCGGCATTCCAAATGCGGTGCTGCCCGGCTAATGCTTGGGCATGCCGCTACATCTGATCAAGCTCGCCGTCGGCTGCGACTCCGTCAAGGAACTGAAGGAGTGGATCGCCGAACGGATGCAGACCGCCAAGAAGAAGGGTCTGCCGCAACATCACATCCACATCACCCGCATGGTCCCCAAGCGCGACGCCGAGATCCTGGCGGGCGGGTCGCTTTATTGGGTGATCAAGGGCGAGATCGCCGCGCGGGAAAAGATCATCGGCATCGAGCCGTTCCGCGACAAGGACGGGATCGGGCGCTGCCGCATCGTGATGCAGCCGAAGGTCGTCTCGGTGTCGCCGCGGCCGATGCGTCCGTTCCAGGGCTGGCGCTATCTCACCGATGACTCCGTGCCGCCCGATCTCGGCAAATCCGCCGCCGGCTCGATCGCGGCGATGCCTGAGCCGATGCGGCGCGAATTGCGCGATCTGGGGCTGCTCTAAACCGCGATATTGTCGATCAGTCGGGTCGTGCCGAGCTTGGCGGCGACCAGGATCCGCAACGGGCCGTCCTTGCGCGAGGTGACCGGCGCCAGCGTCTCGGCATGGCGCGCCTCGTAATAGTCGAGCGCAAAGCCGGCCGCCTCGATCGTCGCGGCGCCACGCCTCATGGCTGGCGCGATGGCTTCGCCGGCACGGATGCGGCCGGCACTGTCCTTCATGGCACGGTAGAGGATGGCGGCGGTCTGCCGCTCCTCGGGCGACAGATAGACGTTGCGCGAGGACATCGCGAGTCCGTCGCGCTCGCGCACCGTGCGTGAGCCGACGACCTTCACCCCGAGGTCGAGGTCGCGCGCCATCTGCGTCACCACCCGCAATTGCTGAAAGTCCTTTTCGCCGAAGATCGCGAAGTCCGGCCTGACTTGCGTGAACAGCTTGCCGACGACGGTGGCGACGCCGCCGAAGAAATGCGGGCGGAAGCGGTCCTCGAGGCCGGCGAGCGCCGGTCCCTCCGGCACGATGCGGGTGGCAAAGCCCTTCGGATACATCGCCTCGACGCCGGGGTGCCAGACGATATCGACATCCTCGGCCGCGAGCTTGGCGATGTCGGCCTTCCAGGTACGTGGATAGGCGCCAAAGTCCTCGGTCGGGGCGAACTGGGTCGGGTTGACGAAGATCGAGACCACGACGCGGCTGGCGCGCCGCTTGGCGAGGCGGACGAGAGACACATGCCCGTCATGGAGGGCCCCCATGGTCGGCACCAGTGCGATGGTAGCCTTTCGCTTGCGGAGATTGTCGACGGCGCGGCGCAAGGCCGGGACCGTGCGGGCGATCAAGGGGCTTGCTGACATCAGGACTCGACAGGGTTCTAAAATCGGCGCGGCATGACCTGGCGCCAGGGGCGGCTAACCTTAACAAGCGGCGATCGTGGACGCCATGCATCCGGATGCGGCACAGCATCCCGCGCAACGTCGCGCACGACATCGCGACATTGTGGGCCGGATCACAGACGAAGATTGGCACTGCTATTCATGATGAAGAACGGCGCAGTACGATTTGCATGGGCCGTCACGCATTTCACTTGACCGCAGACGCGGCCAACTCGAAGATATTGATTAGGGTTGTTGAGGATCGCAATGCTTTTGCAGGCTAGCCAAGGCCAATCCGGCTCGGCTCATGTGGTCGTGCTCGGCAACGAGAAGGGCGGCTCCGGCAAGTCGACCACCGCCCTGCACATCGCGGTTGCGCTCCTCAAGGCCGGCCAGCGCGTCGCCACCATCGATCTCGACTGCCGTCAGCAGAGCTTCACGCACTACATCGGCAACCGTGCCGCCTGGGCCCGCCGCACCAAGCTCGACCTCGAACTGCCGGTCCATCGCTGCATCAAGCTCGGCGAGACCATGCAGATCGCCGAGAACGAGAATTCCGAGTTCCAGCAATTCATGGAGGCGGTTTCGGCGGTCGAGAGCAGCTTCGACTTCATCGTCATCGATACGCCTGGCACCGACAGCTATCTGATGCGGCTTGCGCACTCGATGGCCGACACGCTGGTCACGCCGATCAACGACAGCTTCCTGGATTTCGACGTACTCGGCACCGTCGATCCCGCCAATTACGCGGTGACGGGCGAGAGCCATTACGCCGAGATGGTGCGCGACGTCAGGCGCAAGCGCCGCCAGCTCGACGGCTCGACCACCGACTGGATCGTCGTGCGCAATCGCCTGTCGATGCTCGGCTCGCGCAACAAGCAGCTGGTCGCCGAGGGATTGAAGGATCTGTCGCTGCGGCTCGGCTTCCGCTACGTCGACGGCTTCGCCGAACGCGTCGTCTATCGCGAATTTTTCCCGCGCGGCCTGACCGCCCTCGACGAGATCGACGAGGCCACGCTCGGCATGCGGCCCAATCTCGGCCATCTCACCGCACGGGAGGAGGTGACGAGCCTGCTCCGCCAGCTCAAGCTGCCGCTGGACGAGCGCGGCCGCCGCCGCGCCGCCAACCGGGCCGAGTGGTTCAACCAGGTCGACAAGCCGCTCGAGGTCCACGACATCCTCGGCGCCTGAGACGGCGGTATTTCACTACTTCCGACCGATCTGACGGGCCGATTCTCGCCGGAACTGTGGCCGCGTTCCGTCGTTTTCACCTTACGTTGACCGTGAAATTGAACCCAATCGAGACCGGTTGCGTCCGATGGTGACGCGCACCCTACAATAGCCTGGCAAGGACGGGGTGCCTGCAAAATGTGTGCGGCGCACAATGAAAGGGCTGCCGGTTCACAATATTTGGCCTTCCTGTCACGCGCCTGTGACATATATTGGCGATAGGCGACAAGGGGCCAAAGAGCCCCGGAAGAACACGATTTTCAACAGGGATTCAGGCCGAAGAGCCTGAGGCTGAGGACGAAAATGAAGCGTGGAATTGCCGTTCTGGTTTCGGTCAGTGCTCTCTGCGGCATCGCCTATTTCACGGCGAGCAAGTGGGCGATCAAGCACGAGACCATCACCTTCTACGACGCCTCGCGCGATAATCGCCCGGTGCCCGTCGACATCGCGGTGCGTCGTGACAAGGAAATGCAGGCCAATGCCGGCATGATCACGCTGCCGGTCGCAGTGATCAATCACGGCAACACCGTCAAGAACACCGAGTACGGCTTCCTCGCCAACATCTTCGCTGCGCGCGGCTACATGGTCCTGAGCCCGCAGCACGATCTGCCGACCGATCCCCCAATGGTGACCAAGCCCGGCGAGCTCTATGTCGGCCGCCTGCCGCAGATCCTGCGCGGCGTCGCCAACATCCATCTCGCGATGCAGGAGATGAAGAAGGTTCAGCCCAACGCCGACTACGACAAGGTGACGATGGTCGGCCATTCCATGGGCGGCGACATCACGATGTACTTCGCCAAGCAGTATCCGGATGAGGTCAAGAAGGTCGTCACGCTCGACAATCTCCGCGTGCCCTTCGTCACCGCCGGCAAGTTCAAGATCCTGTCGTTCCGCTCGCAGGATCCGCAGTTCAAGACCGATGCGGGCGTGATCCCGACCGACGAGGAATGCGAGAAGGCCGGCATCCAGGTCGTGAAGACCGAATTCCAGCACAACGACATGCGCGACACCGGTCCGGATGTCGCCAAGAACTCGATCCAGGGCATGCTCGACAAATTCCTGAGCGCGACCGACAGCCAAGTCGCGCCGGTCGACACGCAATCCTCGCCGCCCAAGATTCTCGAGCCCGGTCCGGTCGCCTTGATGGCGCCTGCCAAGAGCTGAAGTCTTCTCCCGACGGCGCTCTCGTCGTCAGTCACGATCTCAAAGCCCCCGCCAGCCTCTGCCGGCGGGGGCTTTGCGCATTGACTGGCCTGCTGCCGCTAACCACATTAGCCGCCCACGCAGGGTCAAGGGATGCCGGGCGAACCCATCAAACCGCGCAGCGGCGATGCCGTCTCGGCGCAAGCAGGCCGCGCGGTGCCGCAGGCCTCAACGTCGGCTGCGGAAGACATTGCCGCCTTCGTGGCCAAGGCGCACGCGCTGTCGCCGCATGCGCCGGGCGCGAAGGGGCGGCTGATCTTCGCGCTGGATGCGACGATGAGCCGGCAGCCGACCTGGGACATGGCCTGCGCGCTGCAGGCCGACATGTTTCGCGAGACCGCCGCGCTTGGCAGTCTCGACATCCGTCTGGTGTACTATCGCGGCTTCAACGAGTGTCGCGCCACCGGGTGGATCTCCGACAGCACCAGGCTTGCGGCGTTGATGAGCAAGATCGATTGCCGCGGCGGCGACACCCAGATCGGCAAGGTGCTGACCGAAGCGCGGCGCGAAGCGGTCGCATCGAGCGTGCGCGCCGTCGTCTTCGTCGGCGATGCCATGGAGGAGAAAATCGACGAGCTCTGCGCCAAGGCCGGCGAACTCGGCATGCTCAACGTGCCCGTGTTCGTGTTTCAGGAAGGCCATGATGCCGTCGCCGAGCGGGCCTTCCGCGAGATCGCGCGCCTGACCGGCGGTGCCTGGTGCCGGTTCGATCCGGGCGCGGCAGCGCAGTTGCGCGAGCTGCTGCGGGCCGCTGCGGCCTATGCCGCCGGCGGTCGCGAGGCGCTGCTGAAGCTTTCGAAGACCGCGAGCGGAGCGGCCAGGCTGATCGGCCAAATGAAGTAGCGCTCAGGCGTCGCGGCGGGGCGTATGCCATGCATTTTGCCGCGAGGGCGACTATATTCCGGTCATGACCCTGATTGCCGGCGCTATCGCAATTATCACGCTCTATTTGCTGCTCCAGATGTTCCGCTCGGCCAACCCGGCGGCGCTGGCGCGCGCGATCAAATTCGGCGGCGGCGTGCTGGCGCTGGCAGTCGCAGCCTTCACGGGCTTGCGGGGCGAGCTGGTGGTGGCGATCCCGCTCGGGATTTTCGGCGCCGGGCTGCTGGGCTGGACGCCGCTGGCGAATGCCGGTTTCGGCAATGTCGGTGGGCTGTTCGGCGGCGGCGGGGCTGCGCCCGCGTCAGGGCAGTCCTCGCGCGTGCGCTCGCAATTCCTGGATATGCGGCTCGATCACGGCTCCGGCCAGCTCGGCGGGCAGATCGTCGCCGGGCCTCACGCCGGGCGCGATCTCGGCGAGTTCGATCTCGCCAGCCTGCTGGCCATGGTCCCGACGTTCGACGCCGAGAGCGTGGCCTTACTTGAAAGCTATCTGGACCGCCGGTTTCCCGCTTGGCGTCAGAACGCGCAGGCCGATGCGGCAGGGGGGCAGCGCCGCGCGGCGGCGAGCGGCAAAATGACGGCGGAGGAGGCCTATCAGATCCTTGGCCTGCAGCCGGGAGCGGGGCGCGACGACATCAGCCGGGCGCACAAGACCCTGATGAAGAAACTCCATCCCGACCAGGGGGGGTCGAACTACCTCGCTGCCCGTGTAAACGAGGCCAAGGATACTCTGCTTCGTACGCATAACGGCTAACTCCGGCACCACGCTACAAACGCCCGTACCGCGTGAGCTCCGCTTGCTCTGTCTGCCGTCGCCCTGACACCCGCCATTGTCGGCGTGGTTGATTTATCGAGTAAAGTTTTAACCGTAAATCCTTGACGAGAGGTTGTCGCGGAACCGAGTTCTCACGAACCGCTCCGGGCATCGCCGCATCCCCAAAACAAAAATGCCCGCGCAGGGCGCGCGGGCATTTTGATCGGGGCGGGGAAGGAGATCAGTTGCGGACGGTCATGCAGGAGATCTCGGCGCGCTTCAGGGTGCGGCAGACCGCTTCGGCCTGGTCGCGATCGAGCCCGGCGAAGCGGGCGCGGTAGAGCTTGCGGTTGTCCTTGGCGACGACAGGCTCGGTGAACGGATCGGCCTTGCTGAGCAGGCCGCGGGCCGAGCTGCGCGCGGCGTCGATGCGCTGCTGGGCTTCGTTTTCGCTCTCGAGCGCACCGACCTGGACGATCCAGCCGCTGTGGGTGACCACCGGCTTGGCGGTGGCGCTCATCTGGATCGACATCGGCTCGGCGGAGGCGAGCTTCGGAGCAGCCGGGGCGGGCGCAGCAGCCGTTGCGGCCGGCAGCACCCCCAGGATGCCGTTGCCTGTGCCGAAGCCCGTCGGCTGACGCGGCAACTCGGTGCGGGCCATCTCGGCCTTCGGCGCTTCCGACTGACTGACGAATTCGGGCTTGTTGATGAGATCAGCCCGGGCGACGACGGCGCCGGAGGTTTCCGCGACGTCGGAACGGGACGGAATGGCGTTGGTCACCGGCGGGGCGATCTGCGTGGCGGCAGCGGAAGCGACCTTCACGGTGCCGGCCTTGACCTGAACCGTCTTGACCCGGACCGGCTTCATCGGCTCGGACGAGCCGGGAATGATGGAGAGTGGCTGGCTCGAGATCACGCCATTGGTGAGCGGCGCCGGCTCGATCTTGGATTCCGTCGGCCGGACTTCGGGCTTGACCGGGGCCGGCGGCACCGCGGCAGTCGCAGCCGCGAGCGTCGACAGCCGGGCGGCGAGACGCGACGGAGCGGCTTCGGGAGCAGGAGTAGAAGCGGCCTGAACCTGCGGGATGGGACGGGCCGGGGTAGGCGATGCGTCGGCGATTTCGGTGCTGGCGTCGGCGCCGTTGCGCTCCGTGACCGCGGCGACGGTGTGGGTGGTGGCACCCTTATCGAGGTTCTCCGCGAGCAGATTGCGCATGATGGCATCGCGCGAGCCGCCGCTGCGGCCGCCGAGCACGACACCGATCAGATGACGGTTGCCGCGGCGCATCGAGGTCACGAGATTGAAGCCGGAGGCGCGGGTGTAGCCGGTCTTGATGCCGTCCACGCCCTCGACACTGCCAAGCAGGTGATTGTGGTTGCGGATCGACTGTCCGCGCCAGTTGAAGGTCGAGGTCGCGAAATAGCGATAGTAGCGCGGGAAGCGCTCCTGGATGGCGCGGCCGAGCGTGGCCTGGTCGCGCGCGGTCGTGACCTGCTCGTCGTTGGGAAGGCCGTTGGCGTTGCGGTACACCGTCCTGGACATGCCGAGCGAGCGCGCCTTGCGCGTCATCATCTGGGCGAAGTCGTCCTCGTCGCCGCCGATCGCTTCCGCGATCACCACGGCTGCGTCGTTGGCGGAGCGGGTGACGAGACCCTTGATCGCGTCCTCGACGCGAATGGTCTGGCCGGCGCGCAGGTTCAGCTTGGTCGGATCCTGATCGGCGGCGTGCTGGGACACCGGCATCTCGGTGTCGAGCTTCATCTTCCCGGACTCGAGACGCTCGAACAGCAGATAGAGAGTCATGATCTTGGTGAGCGAGGCGGGGTGGCGGATCCCGTCGGGGCTGGTCGCCTGGAGCACCGCGCCGGAATTGCCGTCGACGATGATGGACGCGAATTTCGGGCTGGAGCTCTCGGACACATCGCGCTGCACCCGGTGGTGCGCGTAATGGCGGCGATGACGCCGCGCCTCGGCGGCATCGGTGGTGAAGATGACCGCGGTGGTGACCGTAAGAAGCCCAAAAACGCCAACCCGCGCCAAGCGCGAGGAAGACAAGTTTTTACGAAGCATGGAACCCCGTCCCCGTTTCTCAACTGATCACCGGCTCGTGAGGCGAAATTGTGCCCAATGGACCGGGGATCATTACCTGCTCAGGCTGTCCCTCCGCTGGTGTTCGCCGCGGGAGACGTTCGGCCTGAACCGCTATTCTGGCTAAGGTGATGTTCTCAAACGGCTTTTGACCATTTGCGAAAGCTGAACACGTCCAGGGAATCAGGGTAGGGGGCCGCGGTTTCCAAAAGCTTAAAGAACCCTTGCGGGAAACCCCGGGAATCTCCGCGATTTGCGTCCACTTTTGTGCGACGCACAAATTTGTTGACTTTTTTGTGCGTTGCACTAATTGTGGGCAGAGTCAGGGAGCCGGGGCTTCCCGACGCGAGCCAGGGAAAAGGATTCCGAAATGTTCAAGGTTGAAGACTTCCAGAGCTACGGGAAAGAGCACTTCGAGCAGTATGTCGCCTCCGCGACCTCGGTGCAGCACGGCATTCAGGCGATCGCCAGCGCCTATGGCGACTATACGAAGAAGTCGTTCGAAGACACCAAGTCCTTCGTCGAGAAGCTTTCCGGCGTGAAGTCGCTGGACAAGGCCATGGAAGCGCAGACCGATTTCGCCCGTTCCGCCTACGAGACCTTCGTTGCGGAATCGCAGAAGATCGCCGGCCTCTACAGCGACCTCGCCAAGCAGGCGTTCAAGCCGGTCGAGACCATCGTGTCGAAGTTCACCCCGGCCGCTCAGTAAATTTTTCAGGACGTCCTGGAATCGAAAAGCCCGGCTGAACCAGCCGGGCTTTTTATTTGCACGCGGTCGATCCGTCAGCGCGCCACGCGCAGCTTCGAAAGCGAGGTGCCGATGTCCTTGAACACCGAAACGGTCTGGCTGGCCGACGTCACGAGATAGAACTTGTCTGATCCGCTGGCGCAATATTGCAGCACGCTCGAGGTCGGATCGCCACCGGTGTTCACCTGCACGGTGTAGATCGTGATGTTGTTGGGCTGGGCCTTGGCGTTGTCGCAGAGCTTCTTCTGCCTTGCGTCGATCTGCGAGGCGTTGCTGTACCAGCGGTTTTGCGTGTTGAGACCGTCGGACAGAATAACGATCGCGTCCTTGTAGGTGTAGTTGGTGTCCTTGGCCGGTGCGTTCATGGGGTCGCCGGTCGAGAGCGTCATCCAGCCCCAGGCCAGGCCGATGCCCTGGTTGGTGTTGCCGGTGGGGACCAAGTTGCCGATCAGAGTCTTGAGCGCGGACCAGTCGTAGCTGAGCGGCATGATCGGCTGGATGTAGGCCGAACCGCTGGCGTTGCAGTACGAATATTGCTCCGCCGGGAATAGCGTCGAGGAGTTGCCGGCCGTGGGCGTGGTGTTCTTGGTGTCGTAGTCCTGGTCGCGATCGGTCACGCACCCGTTCCAGGTGTTGTGATTGGCCGGCGTCCAGGTGGAACTGGTGCATTGCCCCCAGTTGTTGCGCGCGGTGCAGACCCTGGTGCCGTTGGCGGCCTCCCAATCGGAGAAGTCGATCCAGTTCTTGTTGTAGTTGCTGGCGCCGACATTGACGTCCTTCGCGAAGGGGACGATCGAGATGTAGACGTCACCATTGTTCTTTGCGAGCGCGCTGAGCTGGTCGACGAGGTTCTTAGCCGCCGTCTGCATGGCAGGCATCTTGCCGTCGTCAGCCATCGATCCCGTAACGTCGAGCACCAGGGCCACGCGCATGCGCGTCAGGCCCCACGCGCTGGTGGAACTGGTGTCGATGCCGAGTGTCGGAAAGCCGGCGATCTTCATGAAGCTGGTCGTGTAGGTGCCGGTTCCAGTCAGCTGGATCGTCGAGCCGATGCTGGTGCTGGCGTTATAGGTGGCTCCGACGCTGACCGATGGCAGGGTCGCGGTGTTGGTGAACAGCGCATTGAAATAGGTCTGCGCCTTGCTGCTGATCTGCGACGTCGTGATCGTGCCGGACGACAGGTCTCTGGAGAGCATCAGCGCGGTGGAGTCCAGGGCCGACTGCATGGAGGCGCGGGCCTGGGCGGCGCGGCTGTAATCGATCGCGGCGCCGACGAAGCTCAGCACCGGGACCAGCGCGATAGCGAAGATCACGGCGATATTGCCTTGCTCGGCCGCTGCGAAGCGGGCGAATTGTCGACCAAGGCGGCTGACGAGGGGTAGGCGAGACATGACAATCCCCGAGATCGGTGTTTTGCCCGATTTCGCGCCACGCCATTGAACGCCAGGTAAATTGGACCGTAGAAAACCGGAGGTACCCGCTCGAAACCGTTGCATCCGGGTCAACAATGGCGGTTCCTGGTCAAGATGCTCTAAACACGCTGGGGCGAAATTTTTGTCAAATCGGTCCGGATTGTTTAACCTTGCTCCGATCGCCCGAACCGGGAATCGGGACTGCTATGGCCGCATCGGCCGGACCTCTGTACGCTTGCGGCGGGCCGGGGGCAGGCCCATATTGCTGGCGAACGATCCGGCTTGGGCCGGATTGTCGGGAGCGGCGATCCAACAAGGCGGCGCGCCTGCGCCAGGCTCCGAAGGCGGAGTCGCGCGGCGACCGCCATTCGCTTCCATGGGGAATTTGAACGCCTGAGCCATGCCGCAATTGACTTCCAGACCCGATCCGTCCGCGCCAGCCGCTGCCTACGCTCCTCGCATGAGCAATGACGAGAACCGTTCGGGCACCCCCTCGGGTCCGAACACTTCGGTCATCACCAAGGTCAAGCCCAAGACCAAACGGCCGAACCTCTACCGCGTGCTGATCCTGAACGACGACTACACGCCGATGGAGTTCGTCGTCCACGTGCTGGAGAAGTTCTTCAACAAGGACATCGAGGCGGCGACCAAGATCATGCTGCACGTCCATCATCATGGCATCGGGGAGTGCGGCGTGTTCACCTACGAGATCGCCGAGACCAAGGTGACGCAGGTGATGGATTTCGCCCGCAAGCACCAGCATCCGTTACAATGCGTGATGGAAAAGAAGTAGGGCGCCTTGGCGCGTACTCTTGGCGCCTGTTCTTGGCGCTCGTCCTTGAAGCGTGAAGCCGGCGCGCGTGTCGGCCGCAGTGTGATTGCCGCGTGATGCCGCCGCGCGACGTCCGTCTGAGTCGGCAAAACTACGGATTCCCTTCCGGCGCCGATGCCGCCCAAGATCGGAACGGGTCTTGCATCGAAAATACCGCAGGGCTGTCGCCTGCCAGAGTCGCGGAACCGGTCTTTCGCCGCGATCTTGGATAACTATATGTGACAAAGGTTGTTGTTGCCTGACCGGGCGATGGCGATCATGATGGTGGGGGCCATAGAGGACGCGAATGCCGACTTTTTCTCAAAGCCTTGAACAATCCCTGCATCGTGCACTGGCGATCGCAAACGAGCGTCATCACCAATACGCGACGCTCGAGCATCTGTTGCTCTCCCTTATCGACGACTCCGATGCAGCCGCGGTCATGCGCGCCTGCAGCGTCGATCTCGACAAGCTCCGCACGAGCCTGGTTAATTATCTTGAGACCGAGTTCGAGAATCTGGTCACCGATGGCGCCGACGACGCCAAGCCGACCGCCGGCTTCCAGCGCGTGATCCAGCGCGCGGTGATCCACGTGCAATCCTCCGGTCGCGAAGAGGTGACCGGTGCCAACGTGCTGATCGCGATCTTCGCCGAACGCGAGAGCCACGCCGCCTACTTCCTGCAGGAGCAGGACATGACGCGCTACGACGCGGTCAACTACATCAGCCACGGCATCGCCAAGCGGCCCGGCGTCTCCGAGGCGCGGCCAGTGCGCGGCGTCGACGAGGAGACCGAGGCCAAGGGTACCGAGGACACCAAGAAGAAGGGCGAGGCGCTCGAGACCTATTGCGTCAATCTCAACAAGAAGGCGCGCGACGGCAAGATCGATCCGGTGATCGGACGCAATTCCGAGATCAACCGCGCGATCCAGGTGCTGTGCCGCCGGCAGAAGAACAACCCGTTGTTCGTCGGTGAAGCCGGCGTCGGCAAGACCGCGATCGCGGAGGGCCTCGCCAAGCGCATCGTCGACAGCGAGGTGCCGGAAGTCCTGGCGGCTGCCACCGTGTTCTCGCTCGACATGGGCACGCTGCTCGCTGGCACGCGCTATCGCGGCGACTTCGAAGAGCGCCTGAAGCAGGTGCTGAAGGAACTCGAGGCACATCCCAACGCCATCCTGTTCATCGACGAGATCCACACCGTGATCGGTGCGGGCGCGACGTCGGGCGGGGCGATGGATGCCTCGAACCTGCTCAAGCCCGCGCTGGCCTCGGGCACGATCCGCTGCATGGGCTCGACCACCTACAAGGAGTACCGTCAGCACTTTGAGAAGGACCGGGCGCTGGTGCGGCGATTCCAGAAGATCGACGTCAACGAGCCGACGGTCGAGGACGCGATCGCGATCCTCAAGGGCCTCAAGCCGTATTTCGAGGACTACCACCGGCTGAAGTACACCAACGAGGCGATCGAGGCGGCGGTGCAATTGTCATCGCGCTACATCCACGACCGCAAGCTGCCGGACAAGGCGATCGACGTGATCGACGAGTCGGGTGCGGCGCAGATGCTGGTGGCCGAGAACAAGCGCAAGAAGACCATCGGCATTAAGGAGATCGAGACCACGATCGCCTCGATGGCGCGGATACCGCCGAAGAGCGTGTCGAAGGACGATGCCGAGGTGCTCAAGCATCTCGAAACGACCCTGAAGCGCACCGTGTTCGGCCAGGACAGGGCTATCGAGTCGCTCGCGGCATCGATCAAGCTGGCGCGCGCCGGCTTGCGTGAGCCGGAGAAGCCGATCGGCTGCTATTTGTTCTCGGGTCCGACCGGCGTCGGCAAGACCGAGGTCGCAAAGCAGCTCGCGGCAAGCCTCGGCGTCGAGCTGTTGCGCTTCGACATGTCCGAATACATGGAGCGGCACACCGTATCGCGCCTGATCGGCGCGCCTCCCGGTTATGTCGGCTTCGACCAGGGCGGCCTCTTGACCGACGGCGTCGACCAGCATCCGCATTGCGTGGTGCTGCTCGACGAAATCGAGAAGGCGCATCCCGATCTCTACAACGTGCTGCTGCAGATCATGGATCACGGCCGGCTTACCGATCACAACGGCAAGCAGGTCAATTTCCGCAACGTGATCCTGATCATGACCACGAACGCGGGTGCTTCCGATCTCGCCAAGCAGGCGTTCGGCTTCACGCGCTCCAAGCGGGAAGGCGACGACCACGAGGCGATCAACCGGCAATTCGCGCCGGAATTCCGCAACCGCCTCGATGCCATCGTCTCGTTCGGCCATCTCAGCGTCGAGGTGATCGGCACCGTGGTCGAGAAGTTCGTGCTTCAGCTCGAAGCCCAGCTCGGCGATCGCGACGTCACCATCGAGCTGTCCGAACCCGCCAAGGCCTGGCTGGTCCAGCACGGTTACGACGAGCAGATGGGCGCACGTCCCATGGCCCGCGTGATCCAGGAGCACATCAAGAAGCCGTTGGCTGACGAGGTGCTGTTCGGCAAGCTCAAGGGCGGTGGACACGTCCGCGTCATCCTGGTCAAGGACGAGGCCGACGAGACCAAGGACAAGATCGGTTTCGAATTCATCGAAGGGCCGGTCACGCCGAAGCAGGAGAAGCTCCCCGGCGCCCGCAAGCGTCCGCCTGGCAAGTCCAAGCCGGGCGGCCCGAAGGGGCCGACCTCCAAGGGGCCGCTGGTCAAGGCTTGATCAGCGCATCCGTGCATTGAAAGAGGCCGGCGGTGACGCCGGCCTTTTTGTTTGCTTGGAGTAATGACCTCAGACGGCGCGCAGGCGCAGCGGGCCTGAAATCGTCCTCACTTCTGCTCCGCAGGAGGAGGTGCGGCCTGAGCCGTTGGAACTGGTGGCGGCGCCTTTGGCTTGGCTCTCGGCTTTTTCGGACTCTCGGCCACTACCTTGTCTGGCTCTCCAGCATTGTCCCCGCAATGGCGCTGCTCAGCGAGCGCGCCCAAATATTGCTGACGGGCTTGAAGCGCTTGTATCTCGGTGTCTGCCGTTCCCTGGAAGTCCATCCCGAACCAAAGGACCGGCACGACCAAACCGGCAACCCCCGCAGCGACGTTTTGGGCCACTTTTAGGCCCTTGTCCGATGCCAGCTGTTGGACCTTGGCGTTGTTTGTTTGGACTTCGATGGTGACAGCCGCGCAGTCCATGTAACGGTCTTGAGGCTGCACCACGGAAACCGGAGCTGGCGCGCGACCCGCACATCCACTCACGGCCGCAGCAACGGCGCATAGCGCCACAACCTTAAAAATGCTCATAAAATTCCCCCCAGCCTTGGTTGCAATCAAGCTCAACCAAAGCGGGAGCGCAATACTTCTTGCTTGGCCTCGCAAAACTACGGATGGAAAAGTCCGAAGGCTGGTTAATCAGTCGCCCCGGAGGCGCTGATCGTCCTGCACGCGGACGTGCTCGGCGCCGCGCGCGCCGGCCGGAGACAGCCGCAGCATGCTCAGCACCGCGCCGCAGAGCGCAAACCCGACGCCGGTGAGAAGGGCCATACGGGTTCCTTCGACCGGATATCGTCCGAGCAGCAGCGCCACCAGCGCAGCGCCGGTGGTCTGGCCGAGCAGCCGCGCCGTGCCCAGCATGCCGCTGGCGCCGCCGGCGCGCTCGCGCGGGGCGGCTGCGATCATGGTGCGGTTGTTGGGAGTCTGGAACAGGCCGAAACCGGCGCCGGCCAATGCCATGCGCCAGATCACGTCGAACGTCGAAGGATCCGCAGGGACGAAGGCGAGCGCGGCAAGGCCGCAGGCAAACAGCGTGAGACCGATGCCGCCGAGCAGGCCGGCCGGATAATGCTCGACCAGGCGGCCCGCGAGGGGCGCCGCGAAGGCCACGGCGATCGGCCATGGCGTGATCAACAGCCCCATATGCACCGCCGAATAGCCGAAGCGGCTCTGGAGGTAGAAGGGCATCGCGACGAATGCCAGCATCTGCCCACAGAACGAGGCGATCGAGGTCGCGATCGACAGCGCGAACACCGGGATGCGCAACAGATCGACCGGCAGCAGCGGTGAGCTCATGTGGGTTTCGCGCCAGATCAGCAGCGCACCGGCGACGAGCGCGATGGCGAACTGGATCAGGCAGGTGATAACGGTCTCGCCGTGACCGACGCTGTCGACGGCGGCGATCCCGACGCCGAAGGTGATGGCTGAAAGCCCCGCGCTTTGCCAGTCGAACGAATGGCTGGCGGGCATGGTGTGCGGCAGGCTGCGCAGGCCCAGGAGCAGCGTCAGCACCCCGAGCGGCACGTTGATGGCGAACAGCCACGGCCAGCTTCCGACCGCGAGGATGCCTGCGGCGATCGTCGGGCCGATGGCGGCCGAGAAGGCGACGACGAGCGCGTTGAGCCCGATGCCGCGGCCCAGCTGGCTGCGCGGGTAGGTGAAGCGCACCAGCGCCGAATTGACGCTCATGATGCCGGCGGCGCCAAAGCCCTGGATGATGCGCGCGATCGTCAGCAGCGGCAGCGTATGCGCCAGCGCGCAGAAGGCGGAAGCCAGCGTGAACAGCACCAGCCCGACCAGATAGACGCGGCGATAGCCGATGATCTCGCCGAGCGAGGCCAGCGGCAGCAGCGAGATCGTGATGGCGAGTTGGTAGCCGTTGACGATCCAGATCGAGAAGGCCGGGCTCGCGTTCAAGTCAGCCGCGATCGTCGGCAGCGCGACATTGGCGATGGCGCTGTCGACCACCGCCATGATGATGCCGAGCGCAATGGTCAGCACTGCCTGGTTGCGCTGTGGCTGCGGCAGCCCGTCGGCATGCTCGATTGTGGTTGACGACATCGTAAAGCATATTCGGTTGAGGCGCGTTTGGCTCGTCCGCAACTTGGTTCGACCCGGGATGGTTCCAGCCGAGGCTGCAGCCGTTTCAACCCTATTTCGGCTTTCGCGGTTCCTGAATCGCCCTGAGGTAGCCTACCACGGCCTCTGCGTCGTCGCGGCCGAATCGGGCCGTCGGCATGGCGCGGTGAATGCTGCTGTACCCGTTCTGGAGGCGCTGCATGAAGTCGGGGTCGTAGAGTTTGTTCTCGCCGAGATACCGGAAAGGCGGTGCCAACTCGTTCGGGCTCGTGCCCGTCCGGCTGACCGCGTGGCAACGCGCGCACATCCGCTGCAGCATTGCTTCAGCGCGGCGCTGTTCGAGGTCCAGAGCTTGACCCCCGGTGCTCCACAGAACACCAACGGCCAGCAACGCGGGTGCGAACCTGTTCATCGCGCGCACTCCGTCATCCCCAGCGCGAGGTTGCTTTGGCCCAGACGTAGAGCGTGATCAAGGCGATCGTGACCCCCGTGGAGAAGATCAGGATGCGGCGATCCCAATCGATCCTCTCTCGCCCCGCTCTACTGAAAGAGAGGGCCGTGAACAGGGCCTTCATGGCAAATCGGCGCATCGGGGGCCTCGCGAGAAGGCACGATGGCATGGGTTGCAATGCGCCGGCTTGATGCAGCTCAAGGGCGGGCGGCTACACCGCCGGCGGGTTGCGGTCGGTGAAGGTCGTGCGCTGGTGCCAGTAGGGATAGGGCAGCGTCACCTTGCTCGCCGCGTCGAGCTTTGCGATCTGGTCCTTGGTCAAGGACCAGCCCACCGCGCCGAGATTTTCGCGCAGCTGCGCCTCGTTGCGCGCGCCGATGATCAGCGTCGACACGGTGGGGCGCTGCAGCAGCCAGTTCAGCGCGATCTGCGTGACGCTCTTGCCGGTTTCCTTCGCGACCTCGTCGATGGCGTCGACGACGCGATAGACGTGCTCGTCCGGCACGGGCGGGCCGAACTCGGCGGTCTTGGGCAGACGGCTCACCTCGGGCTTCGGCTGACCTCGGCGAAGCTTGCCGGTGAGGCGCCCCCAGCCGAGCGGCGACCAGACCACGGCGCCCAGCCCCTGGTCGAGGCCGAGCGGCATCAACTCCCATTCGTAATCGCGCCCGATCAGCGAATAATAGGTCTGGTTGGCGACGTAGCGCGGAAAACCGTGCTTGTCGGCAACAGAGAGCGACTTCATCAGGTGCCAGCCGGAAAAATTGGAAACGCCGACATAGCGGATCTTGCCGGCGCGCACGAGCACGTCGAGCGTTGAGAGGACTTCTTCGGGCGGAGTGAAGGCATCGAAGCCGTGAAGCTGGAACAGGTCGATGTAGTCGGTGCCGAGCCGGTTCAGCGAAGCATCGATGGCGGCGAGCAGATGCTGTCGTGACGAGCCGATATCGTTGGGGCCGTCGCCGAAGCGGAAGGTGGCCTTGGTCGAGACCAGCACCTTGTCACGGCGGCCCTTGATGGCTTCGCCGAGCACCCGCTCGGACTCGCCGAGCGAATAGACGTCAGCGGTGTCGAACATCGACACGCCGGCCTCGAGGCAGATGTCCAGCAGGCGCCTCGCTTCGGTCGCGTCCGTCGTGCCCCACGCCGCGAGGCGACCGACGCCTCCGAAGGTGCCGGTGCCAAGGCTCAGAGCGGGCACCATGAGGCCTGACCGGCCCAAGCGTCGGTATTCCATCGAAATGCTCCTCGGCTGAGCGCTGGTTGCTGCGCGCGCTTCTGTTGTTCGATGGTAGCGCAGGGATTCAGCCCGGACCATCGCGCGCGCACATGGCGGCCCTGCGTTCAGTCGACGCGTGACGCTGTTGTGATTTTCAGGCTCGCGGCCGTGATCGCCGCGTGCAGCCAGGCCTCAGCGGGAAAGGTCGTCAAGCAGTCTGAGCACGTCTGCGGACGCCTCTTCGACCAGCGCGATTTCCCTGAGGGCGCCGGCGAGGTCGCCGTCCGCGACGAGCTTCGCAGCCCGTTTTCCGTGGTCGTGGACGAGGGCGTGCGGCTTTTCGAGTGGTCCGAACGCCCGATGACTGCGCATCGTCAGAGATCCATCGCCGTAGTACCATTTGCCCAATCGGCAGGAATGATGATCTGCCAGTTCGTCGGCCTTCAGCGTCGCGCGGCCGATCGCCATGTCTGCGAGGCGCTTCTTCCAGATGACGTGGTCGGCCTTGGCGAGCCGCGGAATCTTGTTGTCGAAGGACAGGCCGGCGATATCCTGAAGTTGCTTTCCGGCGATCCCCTGGGCGACGTCGAGCTGAGAGGAAATGTTCTTGATCTGATCGACGTTCGCCAGCGTCATGCGCGCAATCGCCGCGATGCCTTCCGCCACTTCGCGAGAGGCCTTGGTCTGCTGATTGAGGATGTTGGCGATCTCGTCCATGCCGCCCGTCAGGGTGACTGTCCGAGCTTCGACGCTGGACATCTCTTCGCCCAGCTGCGTGACCACGCCCTTGCTCTCGGCCGCCGCCGACTTGCAACCGGCCATGGCGGTCACGATGAGTTCGACCTCGTCTCTCAGGCGTTGTATCCGCTCGCGAATGTCCTCGGTCGCCTTGCCTGTCTGTTGCGACAGTCCTTTGACCTCCGAGGCGACAACGGCAAAGCCACGTCCAGCTTCGCCGGCGCGTGCGGCTTCGATCGTCGCGTTCAGCGCCAGAAGGTTGGTTTGCCTCGCGATCGCATCGATCGAGCTCACGATGGCGCCGATTTCTTCGGACGCCGCGCTCAGGGCCAGGATCTTATCCGACGCGTCGTTCGCGGTCGCCTCGACCCGCTCCATCGCCCTCGATGCGAGCCGGACGGTGGACATTCCCTGCTCGGCGCCGGCCTTCATCTGGGCGGCGCTTGCAGCCGCATCCTCGGCATTGGATCGGATCTGGCCCACCGAAGCGACCATCTCTTCGCTGGCGGCGGCGAGGGCTTGCGTGCGTTGGTCGACCTCCCCGCAGGCGGTGAGCATCCGGGCTGCGGAAATCGCGGTTTCATTGCTCTGGACGTTGAGATCCACGATGGCGTCGAGCTTGTTCGACGCATCGCCGGCCAATCTGGCCGCGAGGTTAGAGACGGCCTTGGACAGGCGGTCGTCTCCGCCGCAGCCGGGTGCGAGGAAATTGCCTTCGGTCAAGGCCTCGATGTACGTCGCCAGAGCCTCGTCGCGGGCTTGCAGCGCCGTCAGCTGGTCCGGCGCGGCATTGGATACCTTCAGTGCGGCGATCGAGCGCTTGCGATCGGCACTGGCGAAGATGGACATGCAGCTTTCCGGCAAGCTTGGTGGATGAACCTCTTCACTTTAGGCGCCGAAGCTGAACGGCTCGTAAGCTTTCCTATCGGAATTCTGCAAATGGGCTGCGGCTCGGCCGCGATGATGTCCCGAGGTGCGAGTCGTGCTGCCTCGCAGCATCCGCCTTCGTGCCAGAGGTAGCCAGGGACGCTCCCTGACCGATCTCAATGCCGCAGCTGGCTCTGCCGGAAGTCGCGCGGCGACATGCCGAAATGATCGCGGAAGACGCGGCCGAAATGCGAGACGTCGTTGAAACCCCAGGCAAAGGCGATCTCGCCGATGTGGCGATGGGCGAGCGCCGGCGAGGCGAGGTCGCGACGGCATTGCGCAAGGCGCTCGGCGAGGACGTAACGTTGGAACGAGGTCTGCTCGTCGGCAAGAAGGTCGTTCACGTAGCGCGGCGAGATACCGAGCGCAGCCGCGGTGTCCGACAATGAAAGGTCGGGATCGGCCAGGTGCGCGCGGACGTGCGCCTTGAGCCGGTAGACCAGCGCGGAGCGGTGGGTCGAGGACGGCAGCGACGTCTTGCCGAGCCGCTCGCTCAGCGCCATCGCGAGCAGGTCGACGGCCTGTTCGGACAGTGCGGCGGCGTTACCAGGGGCGAGGCGGTCGGCGCTCTGGCAAAGCCGGAAGATGAAATCATAGGCGAGCCGCTCGAGCGGAGCGTCGGTGCCGAACGACATCGCCGTCAGCGTCTCCGCGCCGCCGAGCCGGCGCCGCAACATCTCGCGCGGCACCTTGAAGATGGTCTGCGTAAAGGCGTCGTTGAACTTCAGCTCATAGGGGCGCGTGGTGTCGTAGAGCGCGAACTCGCCGGGATGGATCACCGTCTCGCGGCCGTCCTGCACCACGCCGCCGTTGCCGCGATGGCCGAGCGCGACGAGAACGAAGTCCTGATCGGAGCGCGCGATGCGCGAGGGCGTGCGAAACACATGCTGGCGGTCGGAGCAGACCTCGGAGCAGACGGCCTTGCCGAGCGGGACTTGCGTGACCGAGCCGCGAAAGGCGCTGCCGAGATCGGACTTGCAGTCGAGCCCGACGAAGACGTCGCAGACGATGTCCTGCCAGAGCGCGAGCCGCCGGTAGCCGGGGCTGCCGTCCGTCGTGAACTGGAGTGGCATCTGGCGAGCCTCCCTTTTCCCATCCAGCAACATCGCCTGTGGGCGGATCCAGCCTGACCGGAGGCAAATCCCGTACCGGCAGGAATTCCGTCCGGTCGAGTTTTTGTTCCGCCGCGGTCGAGCGACTGGTTGCCCGCTTTGGCCCAATAGACTGCATCGGAGACGGCTTCCGATCAACCGGCAATGGAGGCGGCAATGGGCATCGCACATCCGAAATATAAGGTGGCAGTCGTGCAGGCGGCGCCAGCCTGGCTCGATCTCGACGCCTCCATCGACAAGTCGATCGCGCTGATCAGGGAGGCGGCCGAGAAGGGCGCCAGGCTGATCGCCTTCCCGGAGGCTTTCATCCCCGGCTACCCCTGGCATATCTGGATGGACTCGCCGGCCTGGGCGATCGGCCGCGGCTTCGTGCAGCGCTATTTCGACAATTCGCTGTCCTATGACAGCCCGCAGGCCGAGAAGCTTCGTGACGCCGTTCGCAAGGCCAAGCTCACCGCCGTGATCGGCCTGTCCGAACGCGACGGCGGCAGCCTCTATCTGGCGCAATGGCTGATCGGGCCTGATGGCGAGACCATCGCCAAGCGCCGCAAGCTGCGGCCGACCCATGCCGAGCGCACCGTCTACGGTGAAGGCGACGGCAGCGATCTCGCCGTGCACGCGAGGCCGGACATCGGCCGCATCGGCGCGCTGTGCTGCTGGGAGCATCTGCAGCCGTTGTCGAAATATGCGATGTACGCCCAGAACGAGCAGGTGCACGTCGCGGCCTGGCCGAGCTTCTCGCTCTACGATCCCTTCGCGCCGGCGCTTGGCGCGGAGGTCAACAACGCTGCCTCGCGCGTCTATGCGGTGGAGGGCTCCTGCTTCGTGCTCGCGCCGTGCGCGACGGTGTCGCAAGCCATGATCGACGAGCTCTGCGACCGGCCGGACAAGCACGCGCTGCTGCATGCAGGCGGCGGTTTTGCCGCGATCTACGGGCCCGATGGCAGCCAGATCGGCGACAAGCTGGCGCCGGACCAGGAGGGGCTGCTGATCGCCGAGATCGATCTCGGTGCCATCGGCGTCGCCAAGAACGCGGCAGACCCTGCCGGGCACTATTCGCGCCCCGACGTGACGCGGCTGCTGCTCAACAAGAAGCGATACCAGCGCGTCGAGCAGTTCGCATTGCCGGTGGATACCGTCGAGCCCACGGACATTGCCGCGGCGGCGAGCTGATCACCGGGATCGAGGGGAGGGTACGATCATGGAATCTGCAATTCCTCAGCATCTCGAGACCGAGCGCACGCGCCACAAGCGCGTGCCTGATGACTACCAGCCGCCATATCCGTCTTTCGTGGCGCGCTACAAGCCGGCCGTGAGCCGCGTCGTGATGGCTTATTTCGGGGTGCAGTATCGCGGCACGGCGCCGGCGGCCGCAACGGAGGCGCTGCTTGAGATCGCGAAGGGCTTCTCGGCGGAGAGCGGGCCTTTGCATTGGGATCGCGCGCGCTACGTCGACCAGGCCGGCCACGAGACCATCGTTTCGGTTGGCTATTGGGACGACACCGCACGCTTCGACGCCTGGTTCGAGCCGGAACGCGCGGCATGGACCGGACGGCAGCGCGAGGGTGTCGGCACCTTCATCGAAGTGCTGCGTCCCGTTGTGGCCCGGCATGAGACGCTGTTCTCCTCGCCCGACCGGACCGAGGGTGTCGCCGCCATCGCCGGCGGTATGAGCGGCGAGGTGCAGGAGCACGCTTATTGGGGCGGCATGCGCGACCGTATTCCGCTGTCGCAAACCGACGCGATGGCGCCCGGCGGCGCGCCGGAGCTGATCCGGGACGGCGCGCGGCTGCGCGTGATGGCCCATGATAATCTCTGCCTGATCCGATCCGGACAGGATTGGAGCGATACCGAGGCGTCGGAGCGAAAGCTCTATCTCGACGACGTCGAGCCGGTGCTGCGCGAAGGCATGGATTTCCTGCGCGACCAGGGGCTCGCGATCGGCTGCTATGCCAACCGCTACATGCAGGTGCTTCAGGCCGATGGCAGCGTGAGCGAAAAGTCCTACGGCCAGAGCTGGTGGAAGAGCCTGGCGGCGTTGGAACGCTGGGCGGAGTCGCATCCGACCCATGTCAGGATCTTTGGTGCCGCGATGAAGTACCTGTCGACGCTCGGACCGTCAGCCAGGCTGCGGCTCTATCACGAGGTCACGGTGGCAGCCGCGGACGAGCAGTTCTTCGAATACCGGGATTGTCACCCCAAGACGGGCATGCTGGCCGCGGTCGAGACGGTCGCCGCTTAGGCCGCGCAATGGCCGAGCAGCTCGGGATGGGCGGCGCAGATGTGATGCGCGCCGGCGTCCCTGAGCTCGGTCTCGCTGCCATAGCCATAGAGCACGCCGATTGCGGTCATGCCGTTGGTGCGGGCGCCGATTACGTCGTGGCTGCGATCGCCGATCATGATGGCGCTGCCGGCATCGACCTTGGCCTCATCGAGCGCGTAGCGCAGCAGGTCGCGCTTGTCGACGCGTGTGCCGTCGAGCTCGGAGCCGAACACCCGCTCGAAATAGGGCTTCAGGCCGAAATGATCGACGATGCGGGTCGCGTAGACCGCGGGCTTGCTGGTGGCCACGAACATGCGCGGCGTCGTCGCGGCGAGCGTCGTCAGCGTGTCGACGATGCCGGCATAGGCCTCGTTCTCGAACAGGCCGATTTCGGAAAAGCGCTCGCGATAGAGCAGCAGCGCGCGGTCGGCGAGTTCGTCGGTTCCGGTGAGCTTCTTCAGGCTGGCGTGCAGCGGCGGCCCGATGCACCAAGTCAGTTCGTCCTCGCTCGGCACCGCGACGTCCAGCCGCTCCAGCGCGTACTGGATCGAGCGCGTGATCCCCGGCTTCGGGTTGGTGAGCGTGCCGTCGAGATCGAAGAAGATTGTAACCATCAGGGCGGGCCCAAGTTGACAGCGGCGCCCCGTTGCGCGGGCGTGACGCATATGTGGCAATTGGCGGCGCCGAGTTCCCGCCACCGTGTTTGAACATCGCGACAGGTCTGAAGAAGTACCGCCCAGACCGACGAAACTTGGCATGACGTAAACGAGGCGGGCAAGCGGCGCAACTCTGGACCTCCAGTGGCCCTTTACGCCGACGTCGGGGGCTCGCTGACGTCGTACGGCACTTTAAAAGCTCGCTATTCGCAGAACCAAAGCGTAGGGTAACTGCATCACCGCCCTTCCCACGGCTTCCATCGGTGACTGAGGGTGACGAGCGCTCCCGCCGACTGAGGAGGAGGGTGCATGCCTCGATTTCGCCTGGCCGATTGGATCGTGCCGCCGGTGATGGTGCCGCTGTTTCTCGTGCTCCTGATGGCGGCGGCGGCTCTCCTGCATGGATAGGCCGCCACAACTGCAATATCTGGTTAGCGGTCGCGATCAAAGCGGCTATGTCAGCTTAAGCCGTGACACAACCAGTGCTGCCCTGAAGAAGGCGCGGGAACTTTTGCAGGAAGGCTATCTCGATGTGCGGATATGCACACCACAAGGCCGGCTGCTGCTGTCTGACGAGTTCGATGGGTTCGAGACATGAGAACCCTCCTGGTCGCATTGGCGTTCGGCACGTTCGCGCAAGGCACGTTCGCACAAGGCGCGCTCGCCGCTGAATCCGATTGTCGCGCAATCGAAAGCTCGAACGGACGGCTCGCCTGTTACGACGCCGCGTTTCCTCCGACATTGAAGAAGCCCAGTGCCGTGGAGAACGACGCGTCCCGGCCTCCTTACAAGGACCCGTTCGTTGCAGAAGAGGCTCGAACCGCGGCGAAGCTGAAGAACATCTGCCGCGGTTGTTGAGGTCTCTTAACCAAGCGGCGTGGGCTTGGCAGCCGGCCGATGGCACGAATAGGCGCCGTGAACAGGAGGATCTTCCATGCCCGAGTCGGACAACAGATGACCATCGAGCATGCCTCGGTAGAGATCGCTCGCAAACCCTGGGGCCGCCTCGATTTGCGACCCTGGAGCAGCGTCGACGCGTCGACTGATCCGGTCGGAGAGTTGTGGCTCGAGCGGACGGACAAGAGCGCGTCCAACCCGGCACTCTTGCTCAAGCTGCTGTTCACCAGCCAGCCCTTGTCGATCCAGGTTCATCCGAATGATGCATTCGCGCGCTCCATCGGCTTGCCGAACGGGAAAACTGAAGCGTGGTACGTCCTTTCGGCGCTGCCGGGCGCGCGGATTGCGCTGGGATTGAATCGGCATCTCACGCGGGAGGAGTTGCGCGCAGCAGTCAGGGACGGCTCGATTGCGGACCTCGTGCAATGGCGTCCTGTGGCACCAGGTGACGTCATCTTCGTTCCCGGCGGTACGATCCACGCCATCGGCGCCGATATCGTGCTCGCCGAAATCCAGCAGCGGAGCGACACGACATTTCGCCTGTTCGATTTTGGCCGGCATCGCGAATTGCACGAGGACAGCGTCGTGGCCGCCTCCGAAGCCGGGCCACCTCCGACACAGCCGCCTCCGCGGCGCCTCACCGATGCGCGACTGGTTCTGGTCGCGAGTTCGCATTTCGTGTTCGAGCGGATCGAGCTTCAGGCGAATTCGCTTTGGGGACTCCAGACTGATCGGGAAGCCTGGATTCTCGTGATCGAGGGGGAGGGACGCATCGGACGGGCAAATGCAACCGTCGGGGACGCAATCTTCATTGAATCCGATAGCGCCGGCATCGACGTTGGCTCGAGCGGGATGAGCATCCTGATCGCCTATCCGGGACCGGATCCAATTGCATCCTTGCTGCAGGATTTCAGCGAACGCATGACGAAACCCACCGACGTTCTCTCCGGCAGTGAAATCATCGAGGTGCTGACATGACGCCGCTCCGCCGTATCGCCGTCATCGGCAACTCGTTGCCTCGCCGGTGCGGAATTGCGACCTATACGACCGACCTGAAGAACGCGATATCGATTGCGCGCCCGGACCTGGAGGCTTGCATCGTGGCGATGACCGATCGCGGCCAGACCTATGATTATCCTCCGGCGGTCGCTTTCCAGATCAGGGATAACAATATCGAAGACTACATTCGTGCCGCGGACTTCCTCAATGCCGGTCAGTTCGACACCGTGTGCCTGCAGCACGAGTTTGGCATTTTCGGCGGTGAAGCCGGGGCCCATATCCTGGTGCTGTTGTCTCGCCTCGCCATGCCGGTGGTGACGACGTTCCATACGGTGCTGGATAAACCGTCACCCGCGCAACGGACCGTCATGGAGCGCATCGTCGATGCGTCGTCGAAGGTCGTGGTGATGGCCCACAAGGGCCGCGAGTTGCTGCGCGACGTCTATCTGGTGCCCGACGACAAGATCGAGGTCATCCCCCACGGCATTCCCGATGTCGCCTTTGTCGAGCCGGATGCCGCGAAGGCCAGGCTCGGATTTGAGCAAAAATCAGTGATCCTGACGTTCGGCCTGCTGTCGCCCAACAAGGGCATCGACGTGATGATCGATGCGATGCCTTCGATTCTGAGGCGCTGCGAGAACGCCGTGTACGTCGTGCTCGGCGCGACGCACCCCAACCTGGTTCGGAGCGAGGGCGAAGCCTATCGCGAAGGCCTGATGGCGCGGGTCCGTGAACTCGGAATAGACGATCACGTCGTGTTCCTCGACCGGTTCGCCGATTTGGCGACGCTGCTCGAGTTCATCTCGATGTGCGACGTCTATGTCACGCCTTATCTCAACGAGGCTCAGATGACGTCGGGCACCCTGGCCTACAGTTTTGGAATGGGGAAGCCGGTTGTCTCGACGCCATATTGGCACGCACGCGAGCTGCTTGCTGACGAATGCGGAGTTCTGGTGCCGTTCGGCGACGCTGCAGCGATCGGCAGCGAGATCGCCAACCTGCTGACCGACGCCGCCCGCCGGCAGGCGATGTCTCGGCGTGCCTACGCGGCGAGCCGGACGATGACATGGGAGCGGGTGGCTGAGCGCTACGCGGCCGTCTTCGAGAATGCACGGCAGGGACATAGGTTGAAGGTCTTCGTGCGCTCCGACGTGGGCGCGCAGGAACCACGTAGTCCCGCGCCGCCCGATATGCAGATCGGCTACTTTCTATCGATGTGCGACGATGTCGGCCTGTTCCAACATGCGGTACATTCGGTGCCCGATCGCGCGCACGGCTATTGCGTCGATGACAACGCGCGAGCGTTGCTTCTGGCCTGCGCTCTCAATGGTCCGGGCGAACGGCCGCTGCCGGATGTCCTGACGACCCGATTTGCAGCCTTCGTGCAGCATGCGTGGAATCCCGACACCAGGCAGTTTCGCAACTTCATGGGCTTCGATCGAACCTGGCTCGAGGACAGGGGCTCCGAAGACAGTCACGGACGGACGCTATGGGCGTTGGGTGAGGCCGCGCGCAGAGACGCGAGCCCGGCCCGGCGCCTGTGGGCTGCTGCCTTGTTCGCCCAGGCATTGTCGATCGCGGAGAGCTTCCGCTCGCCCCGTGCGTGGGCGTTCATGCTGTTGGGTCTGGACGCTTACTGCGCCGTAGCGCCGGACGATGTTCACGCCAGGGAAGTCCGGCATTCCCTGGCCGACAGGTTGATGTCCTGCCTGGCGTCGGTCGAGACGCCGGATTGGATATGGTTCGAGGAAGGGCTGGCCTACGAGAACGCGCGATTGCCGCAGGCCCTCATCCTCACGGGTATGGCGACACAGATGCCTCAATATCTCGATGCCGGATTGAGGTCTCTGCGCTGGCTCATGACGCAGCAAACGTCCGCGGCGGGCTATTTCCGGCCGGTCGGTACCACTGGCTTCGGAGAGCAGCGGCAGCCCCCCCGTGCCTTCGATCAGCAGCCGGTGGAGGCAACGGCGACGATTGCCGCATGTCTGGCCGCGTGGCGTGGCGACGGCGATGCCGAATGGAAAGCCATGGCCATGCGGGCCTTCGCCTGGTTTCTTGGCAGGAACGACCTCTCGGTGGCGCTGGTTGATCCGATCACCGGCAGTTGCCGCGATGGATTGCACCCCGATCGGGCGAACGAAAACCGCGGAGGCGAGTCGGTCGTTTGCTATCTCCTCGGCCTTGCCGAGATGCGTCAGCTCGCGCGTGCCCACAGCCTGATGACAAAACCCGCACCCTTGCGTGCCGTGGGCGCCTGAATTTCCCCCTCCCATTCAGCTAGCCGAGGACACCCGTGCCACACGCTTCTTTCCTAAACCGGCAGGCGCTCCACCTGCGGCCCGATCCCGCGCGAGTCATCGTGCGACCGTTCAAGCCGGCAACCGAACCCCGCGACTTGAATCCGACCGACAAGATGCGCGCAAACCATATCGTCGACCGGGTTCTGGCGCTTGGTTCGGAAGCCGTCGCCGCGCAGTTGGCGGACGTCCTGGACAATTTCCAGGGGCGACATCGTAACCTCCTGGAGAGCTTCGAGGCCCGCGCCGACGAGATGGAAGATGCTTTCACGAAGCATGGCGCATTCTCAAAGACCCAGCGCCAGCTGGTCGGCGCCTATTTTCTCAGCGAGTATTCGTTCGAGGCGTCTGCCTTGTTCAACCCCAGCATCGTGCCACACCCCGACCAAACGGAGACGCCGCACGGGGCGCTACGCTTCATCATGAGTCTTCGCGCCATCGGCGAAGGCCACGTGTCGTCGCTGACGTTTCGAACCGGAATGATTGCGGCTGACGGAAGCCTCGCCGTCGATCCGACGGTGCGCCTTGCCTCGGTTCCCCGGATCAACCGTCGCATATCCGGCCCGGACGGCGACTCCGTGGAATTGACGTTCAGGCCCGAGCAAGACCTCAGCGAGCGAGTCATCTTTCCCGTGACCGAGTCCCAATCGAACGGGATCGAGGATGCGCGGTTTGTCAAATTCAACGACGGCGGTCGAGAGACCTACTATGCGACCTATACGGCTTATAGCGGACGGGCGATCCGGTCCGAGTTGATCGAGACCAGCGACTTCATGTCGTTTCGACTGACGCCTTTGCGGGGGGCTGCGGCACACAACAAGGGAATGGCGTTGTTCCCCCGCAAGATTGGCGGCAACTATGCGATGATCGCGCGACAAGACAACGAGAACCTGTATCTGATCTATTCGGATGACCTCTACACGTGGGAAAGCGGCCGGCTCCTTCTGAAACCGCAATTTCCATGGGAGTTCGTCCAGATCGGCAATTGTGGGTCGCCGATCGAACTCGACGAGGGCTGGCTGCTGCTGACCCATGGCGTCGGCCCGATCCGTAAATACTCGATCGGAGCGGCGCTCCTCGACAAACATGACCCATCGAAGGTGCTGGCGCGTTCGAGCGAGCCGCTATTGCGGCCCGAGCCGTCCGAGCGCGAAGGGTATGTCCCCAACGTCGTCTACACCTGCGGTGCGATGAGGCACAATGACCAGATCATCCTGCCATATGCCGTGTCCGACACATTTTCCAGTTTCGCGACGATCAAAATTGCGGCGCTCATGGATGCGATGCGGCGCTGAGCGCGGACTGAGAATCTGGTCGGGATCGAACGGATCTGCGTAGAGGAGGCTCCATGAGCGAGCGACTTGAGACACTGAAGAAGGCCCGTGATCGCATGATCGAGGACAGGGACGCGCACGCGAAAGTGCTGGCGGCGCCTTTCGAGCGCGACACGGCCGAGCGGGCGCGCAACAAGTTCGTCGAATTTCAGGCGCTGATTGACGCCCTTGACCGCGCCATCAGCGGCGAAAGCCTGGTTCCGGTCAAGAATTAACAACGAAAGGCGAGACCGGCTGTCGTTTCAACGTAGTGAGCCGGGAGCATGCCAACGGCGGGCATGCTCGCGTCATTGCTGCCGGGCCCATTCGGCGATCGCGGCGGCGTCCGCACCGGCCTGCGCTTCCCAGGTCGCGATTGTGGTCGTTGCGGCCTTCCGGAGCGCGGCGAGGAGGGATTGCGGCGCCGGTTCGGCGATGGCGACGCCGTTGTCGCGCATGCGCGCATAGTTCTCAGAGGTGCGATGGGCCAAGAGCGCGAACTGGCTTTGCTCGGTCTCGGCGGCCGCGGCCAGCACCTCGCGCTGCACCGGCTCGGGCAGTGCGGCAAAGACGTCGCTGCGGACAAACGCGATCGAGACCGGCATCGCGTAGTTGATGGCGGTGAAGTGCGGCAGGAAGTCCCAGAGCTTGCGTCCCGCGCCACCATCGCCGGAGGTGAGGAACGCGTTCAGCCGGTGCTCCTTCAAACCCGCAAGCGCGGTATCCATCGGCAGGAACTGCGCATTGGCGCCGGCCGCACGCATGACCTCGCTGGAATTGGCGTCATAGGCCCGCAAATTCAGCGCCGGCAGGTCGTCGGCGCCCTGGAGCGCACGCTCCGACCACAGTCCCGTGGCGGGCCAGATCGTCAGGTAAAGCAGCTTGAGGCCGCGCGCCGCCAGCGCCTTCTCGTAGAGCGGGCGCGCCCGCAGATTGGTGGCGCGGGCGAGTTCGGCCGACTGTACGAGGAACGGCAGGGTGGACAATCCAAGCACCGGGTCGATGCCGGAGAGGGCGCCTGCGAAAGCATCGCCGCCAGCGATCCGGCCATCGAGCGCGGCGCGCGGCATCTCGCCGGAATTGATCTTGAGCTTATTGTCGAAGGCGTTGGTCACGGTCACGAAACCGTTCGTGCGCTCGGAAACGCGGCTGGCAAAGGTCACAAGCCCGATCCCGGAGATGTTGTTCTCGGGGTATTCCGTGGTCATTTGCCAGATGACTTGAGGGGTGACCTGAGAGGTCACCTGAGAGACCGCCGGTGCGAGGCTCAGCACCAGTGCGACAAGGGCGAATATGACGCGGATCCGTTTGGCGGGGGAACGCATTGGGAGAGACAGGTCAGGCAGCATATTGGCAACTCATCGAACCATGGCAGGATGCCACGACTGGGCAGATCATCTTGTTGCATGCCGCACCGGGGCGCGCCACAGCGCTGCCTGCCTGTGGTTGAGGCGGATTGCATGGCCCATGATCGCCGCGCTGCTCGTCTCGGTCACGCCGGCACTGGCGGCGGATGACCCGTCGGCAAAGCCCGACGCGACGGTGCCGAGCGCCGAAGAGCCCGCGAAACCGCCGGAGAAGTCCGATGTGCGCGAGAGCGACACGCGGGAGTCGATCTGCCTGATCGTGGAGGCCGCCGCGCGCGATGCCAATCTTCCGCTGGAATTCTTCGCCCGGGTGATCTGGCAGGAAAGCCGCTTCCAGGCCGATGCAGTCGGTCCCACGACACGCAGCGGTGCGCAAGCACAGGGGATCGCGCAGTTCATGCCGGGCACGGCAATCGAGCGCGGGCTGCTCAATCCGTTCAATCCGGTGCAGGCATTGCCGAAATCGGCGGAATTCCTCAACGAGCTGCGCAACCAGTTCGGCAATCTCGGTCTTGCCGCGGCGGCCTACAATGCCGGCCCGCGGCGGGTGCAGGAATGGCTCGCCGGCACCGGCGGAATGCCGGAGCAGACCCGCAACTACGTCCTCGCCATCACCGGCACCAGCGTCGATGCCTGGGCCAAGGCAGGCGCCACCGGCAACGGACCGCCGAGCGCGCCGCCGACGAGCTGCCGGGACCTGATGGCGCTGCTCAAGCGCGCGCCGAATGCCTTTGTGGCCGAGCTCGAACAGCATGTCGAGCTGGCGGCCGCAAAGGCCTGGGGCGTGCAGCTCGCCGCCGGTTTCGACCGCAACAGGGCGCTGGCGATGTACTCCCGCGCAGTCACCCGGCTCGGCGCCGCGATCGGCGAGCGCGATCCGAGCCTTCTGAGTTCGGTGATGCGCAGCCGCGGCACGCGCGCGTTCTATCAGGTCCGCATCGGCGCAGACACGCGCAGCGAGGCGGATGATCTCTGCAACCGGATCAGGAAGGCCGGCGGGGCGTGCTTCGTCCTGAAGAACAAGGGTGTCGCGGGGTAGCTCCGCGCGTCATTCCGGGGCGCGCCCCCTGGGGCGCGAGCCCGGAATCTATCTGGCCACAGAGATCGGCGTGAAATGGAGTCCGGGTTCGCGCCGATGACGGCGCGCCCCGGAATGATGGCGGTGGGTGTGGAACAGCGCATGCCAGCCCCGCCGCGCGCTTCCTTGACGGCAGGCGCCGCATTGCCCGTTATGCGGGCACGATTCCGCAACCCATCCAAAAACTCCGTGGCGCTTCCTCCGCTCGACTCACCGCAATGGAACAGTTCCTGGCGTGCCTTCGGCTGGGGGCTGCGCTCGGTCACGCAGACGATCCTCACGCTCGTCCTGTTCGCGACCTATCTCGGTATCGGCGCGCTCGCGCACGACACCCATTTCAGCCTGCTCTGGGCGCTCTGCTCGACGCTGTTCGTCTGGGCCGGTCCGGCGCAGATCATCCTGATCACCACGCTCGGTTCCGGCGCCACCATCATCCAGTCGGCGATTGCGGTCACCGTCAGCGCCATCAGGCTGTTTCCGATGGTGGTTTCGGTGCTGCCCTTGATGCGCACGCCGACCACCAGGCGGCGTGAGCTGTTCTTCGCGGCGCATCTCACGGCCGTGACGCTGTGGGTCGAATGCCATCGCTTCCTGCCGCTTGTGCCGCGCGAACGGCGGATCGCCTTCGTCAACGGACTTGGCTTTGGTCTGGTCTCGGTGTGTCTCACGGCCAACACGGTGGGCTATTTCCTCGCCGCCAACCTGACGCAGACGCTTGGCGCCGCGATCCTGATGCTGACGCCGCTGTCCTTCCTGTTCTCGACCGCGCGCAACAGCCGCGAAGCCGCCGACGTGGTCGCGCTGGCGCTCGGTGTTTTGCTCTATCCGCTGGCCGCGAAGATGAACTCCGGCGTCGACATCCTCGTCAGCGGGCTCGCGGCCGGTACGATCGCCTATGGCGTGCACTGGTGGCAGGAGGTGCGCGCATGAGCTACGCGCAGCTCATCGGCGACTGGCAGGCGCTCGTCGTGCTGTTCGTCGCCGGCGTCGTTCCCAACCAGATCTGGCGCATGCTCGGCCTGTGGTTCGGCGGCGGTATCGACGAAGGCTCCGAACTGCTGGTCTGGGTGCGGGCGGTTGCCACGGCCATCCTCGCCGGCGTCATCGCCCAGATCGTGGTGGAGCCGCCGGGCGCGCTCGCCAGCGTGCCTGATACCTTGCGCTATGGCGCGGTGGCCGCCGGCCTCGTCGTATTCCTGCTGACCCGCCGCTCGATTTTCGCGGGCGTCGTGACCGGCGAAGTCTTCATGCTGGCCGGCAAGTGGTGGTTGGGCTAAAACCCTGCCCACCAGCAAGGAATCGGAAATATGGTTCGCAAGAACGAGCTCCGTGAGGGCGAGGTCGCCATCGAGCTGCCGCCCGCGCAGGATGCCGGCCTGGTCTTCATCGGCCGCGTCCGCACGCCCTGGACCTCGCGGATGGAGACGCCGCGGCAGGGACGCCAGGACGGCCCGATCTGCCGGCTCGAGATCTTCGAGCCGTTCGTGCCGGCCATCAAGGGCGTCGATTTCTACAGCAATCTCGAAGTGCTTTACTGGCTCGACCAGTCACGCCGCGACATCATCCTGCAAAGCCCGAAGAACAACGAGAAGACGCGCGGCACTTTCTCGCTGCGCTCGCCGGTGCGGCCCAATCCGATCGGCACCTCGATCGTGAAGCTGGTCGGCATCGAGGGCAACGCGATCCTGGTACGCGGGCTCGATTGTCTCGACAACACGCCGCTGATCGACATCAAGCCCGACCGCTGCGAGTTCACGCCATTGGCGGCGCCGCAGAAGGGTGATTTCGAGACGGAGTGAGGAGTGGAGAGAGCTACCCGTTCAACGCCGCGATCAACTTTGCCGCGTGCTCTTCCAGCACCTTGGCGTCTTCCTTGCGGCTGGCGGGCGGCAGCATCGCCACGCCGTCGTGGCGCGGCATGACGTGCATGTGGAGGTGAAACACCACCTGTCCGCCGGCGGGCTCGTTGAATTGCTGGATGGTGATGCCATCGGCCTTGAAAGCCTTCATGGCGGCGGCGGCGATCTTGTGCGCGCCGCGGGCGACGTGGGCGTAGTCGTCCGGCTTGATGTCGAGGATGTTGCGGGCAGGGGCCTTCGGGATCACCAGCGTGTGGCCGGGCACGCGCGGCATGATGTCGAGGAATGCGAAGACGTGCTCGTCCTCGTAGACCTTGGTGCAGGGCAGCTCGCCGCGCAGGATTTTTGCGAAGATGTTGTTGGTGTCGTAGGCGGTCATGACGGCTCCCCGAGAAACTTGCGCTTGGAATTTTGCGCTTACTGTCACCAGCCGTGGCAAACCGTCAAGGCGCCTCGTCGATGCCTTTGCGGAACGGGCCGAGCTCAGTCAGCTCTCGTCCGGCCTCGGCGACATAGGCGCGCTCACGCTTGAGGTAGTCATCGATGGCGCGGCGCAGCCCGGGATCGGCGATGAAGTGCGCGGAATGGGTGGTGCGCGGCAGGTAGCCGCGCGCGATCTTGTGCTCGCCTTGCGCACCGGCCTCGACATGGGTGAGGCCGCGTTTGATGGCGAAGTCGATCGCCTGGTAATAGCAGACCTCGAAATGCAGGAACGGATGATGCTCGACCGCGCCCCAGTTGCGGCCGAACAGCGTGTCCGAACCGATGAAGTTGATCGCGCCCGCAATCCAGCGATCGTTGCGGCGGGCCATCACCAGCAGCACGTCCTCGGCCATCGTCTCGCCGATCAGCGAGAAGAATTCGCGCGTCAGATAGGGGCGGCCCCATTTGCGCGAGCCGGTCTCCATGTAGAACATGAAAAACGCATCCCAGGCGTCTTCGGTGATGTCCTTGCCCGTCAGCCAGTGGATGGTGATGCCGGCGGAGAGCGCATCGCGCCGCTCGCGCTTGATCGATTTACGGTGGCGCGAGTTCAGGGTCGCCAGGAAGTCGTCGAAGCCAGTAAAGCCCTCATTGCGCCAGTGGAACTGCTGGTCCGTGCGCTGCAGGAAGCCGTGTGCGGCGAGCAGCTTCCATTCGTCCTCGCGCGCGAAGGTGACGTGGACGGAGGAGGCTTTGCTGACGCCGCACAGCGCCACGAGGCCGCTCGCCAGCGCGTCGAGGATGCGCTCGCGATCGACGCCGTCGCGGACCAGCAGGCGCGGGCCTGTGGCCGGAGTGAAGGGAACCGAGACCTGGAGCTTCGGGTAGTAGCGCCCGCCGGCGCGCTCATAGGCGTCGGCCCAGCCGCGGTCGAAGACGTACTCGCCCTGCGAATGCGATTTCAGATAGCAGGGCACGACACCGGCAACGCGGCCGTCGACCTTGGCCACGAGATGCCGCGGTCCCCAGCCGGTACGGATGGTGGCCGAACCGGATGTCTCGACGGCCGAGAGAAAGGCGTGCGAGACGAACGGGTTATAAGCGGGCTTTGAGACGCCGAGGGAATCGCCTGGAAGTCCGGACGAGGTTCCCGCGCCAAGCCCACATTTGCCGCCGGGATTGGCGCAGGCGTCCCAATCTTCGGCAGACACCTCGCCAATGGAAGGTACGGCCTCGAGCGTGATTTCAGATGATGCCATCGTTGCCCAAGATCGTGCATTGCAGCAGCGACTTCAAGGGGGTGAGAGATGCGCCTGACCTACGGTACGAACCCCTCAAAGATCATCTGATCGGCATATTGCCCGACCCGCGTCCGCTGCCCGCTTGTGCGGACGGTCCAGCCGAGCAGGGCGCAGCCGAACACGTTGCGGGCGATCCAGGGGGCGGGGGCCGGGAGGTCGTCGACCCTGAAGGCGATGAAGTGCGGCCGGGTCTGGAAGCCGTGGCGCAAGTACAGCATGCTGTCGCGCTGCGGCTGCGTGAGCTTGGCCCAATAATCGTCCTCATAGGTCCGCTGCGCGACGATGCCGCGCGGGCGGGAGGGCAACAGCTCACGCAATGCCAGCACCTGGTCGGGATCGAACGACATTCCGACGGCGGGGCCCGGATAGGTCGCCAGCACCTCGGCCATTCGCTTCACCAGCTTGCGGTCGCCGCCAAAATGGCTCTTCACCTCGATCACCAGCGGCACGCGGCCGGCGACCATGGCGCAGAGGTCGGACAGCGACATCATCCGCTCGGGCGTGTCCTTGAATTTGACGGCCTTCAGCTCCGCGGCGGTCTTCGACACCACCTCGCCGGTGGCCTCGGTGAGGCGGCCCAGCGCATGGTCGTGATGCACCATGGCCTCGCCGTCGGACGAGAGCTGGATGTCGACCTCGATCGAGAAATTGCCCGCGATCGCAGCCTGCACCGCGCCCGGCATGTTCTCGACGATGCCGCGGGAAATGTCATGCAGGCCGCGATGGGCGACCGGCCGGGCTGTCAGCCAATCCGGAGCGCGCATGCTCGTCAGGCGACCTCGAATACGCCCTCGACCTCGACCGCCGCGTCCGCGGGCAGCGAGGCGACACCGACGGTAGTTCTGGCGTGGCGGCCCTTGTCGCCGAACGCGGCGACCATCAGGTCGGAAGCGCCGTTGAGCACCTTCGGCCCGTCCAGGAAGTCCGGCGCCGAATTGATGAAGCCGCCGAGGCGAACCACGCGCACCACCTTGTCGAGGTCGCCCAGCGCCGCCTTGACCTGGGCCAGCAGATTGACCGCGCAGCCGCGGGCCGCCGCGGCACCGTCCTCGATGGAGACGCCGGCGCCCAGCTTGCCCTTGGCGATCAGCTTGCCGGAGGGGTCGAAGCAGACCTGGCCGGAGACGAACAGCAGGTTGCCGGTGCGCACGAAGGGTACGTAATTGGCCACGGGGGTGGGGGCTTCGTGCAGCTTGATGCCCTGTTCCGCCAGCTTTTGCTCGACCGTGCCCGCCATCTTCGCCCTCGTTGTCCAGAAATTTCATTCGCTCCGGCGCATCCGTGGGAGGCCGGGCGCGCCCTGTTTCGCCCATCGTGCCGCCACATGCAAGCAACCCGCAAGAGGCTGCCTTTTGCCGGGGCGAGGTTGCAGGTTGGAGGGCGGGCCGCAATTTTACGTGAAACGGCCTCAGTTGCGACGCAATGGAACGGTCATTAAAATGTCGAATCTGCGCATCCCCAAGGATTACCCGAGGACGCGTCCCCAAGGATCAGACATGGTGCACCTTTTCCGGACTTCGCTCGGTGTCACGGCGCTCGCAGCGGCCAGTTTGGGCCTTGGCGATTTCGGCCTTGGCGATGGCGCACAGGCCGCCAATGGTCCGTTCCTCGCGCACCAGGCGCTTTACGACCTCAGCCTGGTGAAATCGCGCTCCAACTCGGTCAACAGCGCGCGCGGCCGCATCCTCTACAACTTCACCGGAAGCTCGTGCGAGGGCTATACCTCCGAATTCCGCCAGGTCTCCGAGCTCGACAGCGGCGAGGGCAAAGTCACGCTCAGCGACCTCCGCTCCAACTCCTGGGAAGATGCCGCGGGCAAAAGCTACCGCTTCAAGATCGAGACCCGCATGAACGAGGCGGATGCCGGCCGGGTCGACGGCACGGCCGAGCGCGACGGCGACCACATCAACGTCAAGCTGAAGCTGCCGGCGCCCAAGAGCTTCACCCTCGACGGCAAGATCGTGTTCCCGACCGAGCAGATCCAGCACATCATCGCCGCCGCCAAGGACGGCAAGTCGTTGCTCGAGCTGTCGGTCTATGACGGCTCCGACGACGGCCAGAAGGTCTACAACACGCTGACCGTGATCGGCCAGCCGATCCCCGCCGACCGCGACGCCTCGCCGGATCCGTCGACTTCCGACGAGCACATGAAATCGCTGAAGCGCTGGCCCGTCACGGTCAGCTATTTCGACCGCGAGGCCCAGCAGAAAGAGGGCGAGCAGACGCCGGTCTATGCGATGGCGTTCGAGCTCTACGAAAACGGCGTCTCGCGCCAGCTCGTGCTCGATTACAACGACTTCGTCATCTCCGGCGTGATGGGCAAGTTCGACGTGAAGGACAGCAAGCCCTGCAATTGAGGGGCGGAGCTCTTTCCGCGCGAGCAGTGGCGTAGGGTGGGCAAAGGCGCGCACTTCGCGCGCCGTGCCCACCACCTTTCAGCAATGGGCAAGATCGTGGGCACGCTTCGCTTTGCCCACCCTACGAGACTACGGGATCTCTCTTCGCCGCGTCGCTTCCGCCATGACGGACTAGCTCTCGTCACACTCTCCAGCTACGCTTCCTCTCAACCAGAAACCTGAGGGAGCCAGCCCATGCCCAAGCTCGATCATCTCCGCCCCAGCGGCCTGCATCACAATCCCGCCTATTCCCATGTCGTCACCGCTACCGGTGCGCGCACCATTTACATCTCCGGGCAGGTGTCGGTGGACGAGGAGGGGCGGATCGTCGGCGAGGGCGATATCGCCGCGCAGACCACGCAGGTGATGCAGAATCTCGGGCACGCGCTGAAAGCGGCCGGCGCGAGCTATTCCAACATCGTCAAGATCACGACCTTCGTCGTGAACTACAAGCCGGAGCTGCGCCCGATCATCGGCAAGGCCCGCTCGGCCTTCTTCGAAGGCATGGAGCCGCCGGCCTCGACGCTGGTCGGTGTCTCCGCGCTCGCCGCGCCGGAATGGCTGATCGAGATCGAGGCGATCGCGGTCGCGGATTGAGGTCTCGCCTGTAGCCCGGATGGAGCGAAGCGCAATCCGGGAAACTGTTGCAGCGGACGTACTGCCCCGGATTTCGCTTCGCTCCATCCGGGCTACAAGTGCTTCGCGTTCGACATCTCTCGCAAGAGAGCCATCGCCTCGTCGGCCCGGCCAGCCGGCACGAAGAGGTGATCGTGGTGGAAGGCCGACACCGCGTTCACGCTGATGCCGGCTTCGGCCAGCCGGGGCGTGATCGCCGCCAGGAAGCCGACCGCTTCGAGCGCCGAGTGAACCGTCAGCGTGATCAGGCGCGAGACGAACGCGGAGCGCAATCCCGCCGCTTCGGCTTCCTCTTGCGGGATCACCAACGTCGTTCCTTCCTGCTCGTGGAAAGTCAAAAGCGGGGCGAGATTGGCGGGAATAGGATCGCCTGCCGGGATCGAGCAGAACACGAAGATCCCCGGCCGCAGCTCCGGCCTCATGTGCCTCAGCAACACGCCGAGATCGCGTTCGCCCGTCATGGTCGCTTCCTCTCACGACCGTCATCCTGAGGCGCCGGAGCGTCAGCGGAGGCCTCGAAGGATGCACGGCCCGGCTGCATCTCGGTCGTGCATCCTTCGAGGCTCGCCAGGGCTCGCACCTCAGGATGACGGAAAGGACACCGTCGTCGTGGCTCCATCACTCCTGCGCCTTCTCCGGGCCCTCATAGGCGATGCCGCGGATTACCGCGGCGCTGCCGAATTTCTTGCGCAGGCTGTCGACGGCGCGTTCGGCGTGGGCGGCGCGGCGGTCGAGCATGTCGGTGTCGTCGGCGGGCGAGCCCTCGCGCAGCGCACTGACGCCGGCGCCCATCAGGCGGAAGGCGGTGCCGTCGATCTCCTTCGCCAGCATTTCGCGGCAGATCGCAAAGATCTTGGCGGCAAGCTGCGTCGGGGCTGCGATCGATTGCGAGCGGGTGCGCTGGCGGAAATCTGAGGTCTTCAGCTTTAGCGTGACGGTGGAGCCGCCGAGCTCGCTGTTCTTGAGGCGCGACGAGGTCTTCTCGCACAGACGCCACAGGATCTTCTCCAGCGTGGCGAAATCGCGGATGTCGGTGTCGAAGGTGGTCTCGCTGGAAATCGTCTTGGCGCCGCGGTCGGGCTCGACGCGGCGGTCGTCGATGCCGCGGGCGAGCCGCCACAGCCTGCGGCCGTCGCTCGGAAACTGCCGCATCATCTCGATCTCGTCGGCCTTCTGAAGGTCCGCGATGACGCGGAAGCCGCGCTGCATCAGGCGCTCCTGCGTGGCAGGGCCGACGCCGAAGATGAAGCCGACGGGCTTGTCCGCCAACATCAAACGCGCTTCCTCCTGGTCGAGCGCGGCAAAGCCGCGCGGCTTGTCGAGGTCGGAGGCGATCTTGGCCAGGAACTTGTTGCAGGACAGGCCGACCGAGACGGAGATGCCGATGTCGCGCTCGACGTCGCGGGCAAAGCGCGCCAGCACCTTGGCCGGGATCATGCCGTGCACCCGCTCGGTGCCGGAGAGATCGAGGAAGGCTTCGTCGATCGAGAGCGGCTCGACCAGCGGCGTCAGCGCCTGCATGGCCTGCCGCACCTCGCGGCCGACGCGGACGTATTTGGCGATGTCGGGCGGGATGACGGTGGCGTGCGGGCAGGCGTCCAGGGCTTTGAACATCGGCATCGCCGAGCGCACGCCGTAAGTGCGCGCGATGTAGCAGGCGGCCGAGACCACGCCGCGTTTTCCCCCGCCGATGATGACGGGCTTGTCGGCGATGTCAGGATTGTCGCGCTTCTCGACCGTCGCGTAGAAGGCGTCGCAGTCGATATGGGCGATGGTCAGGCCCGCGAGCGCGCGATGGCGGACCAGGCGAGGGGAACCGCAGGCGGAGCAGCGCCGCACGCCCATATCGAGGTCGGCCAGACAATCCCGGCAGAAACAGCGGGGCCCGGCCGCCTCAGGAGCGCTCACGGCACGTCGCGCTCCCAGGAGCGGTCGCCCAGCGCGTCGCCGAGGACCTGCCGCGCTGCTGCGACGTTGGTCGGATGCAGTTCCACGGTCGCGGCGAAGGCCTTCACCGTGGCATCGTCGCGCATCACGAAGTCGAGCACGCTGAGCAGGAAATTGGGGTCCGCGGCGGCATTGCGCAGGGTCTCCGGACCCACCCCTGTCTCGGCCAGGAACAGGCCCAGCCTTTCCGGGTCGCCCGCAACAAAGGACAGCGCCTGAATCGCAACGATTTCAGCGACTTCGCGAGGGTTGTGAACAGGCTTTTTCAAGGGGACGGTTTGCCTTTCCGTTAACTTTCGGTGTCTACTTTGAGGTCATCATGCCCGAGTCTCGGCCTCAAGTCTTCCGGCCCCAGGCAAGCAACTGGAAACCACATCGCACAAAGTCGCCCCTCGGGTTTAACGAAACTCAAGCGAATCTGAGGCTAGTTTGAATCCAGTTTTCAAAACGCCGGAACGCGGCGTCTGAGGCGTCACATGTACCGGTCTGCGGACCAATCAGGAGGGCGGGATGGCTAAGACCGTCCTGATCGTGGAAGACAACGAGCTCAACATGAAGCTCTTCCGCGACCTGTTGGAGGCGCACGGCTACCAGACCTCCGGCACCAGCAACGGCTACGAGGCGCTCGACCTGGTGCGCAAGATGCGGCCCGATCTCGTGCTGATGGACATCCAATTGCCGCAGGTCTCCGGCCTCGAGGTGACGCGCTGGATCAAGGACGATCCGGAGCTGCGTTCTATTCCCGTCGTCGCGGTCACCGCGTTCGCGATGAAGGGCGACGAAGAACGCATCCGCGAGGGCGGCTGCGAGGCGTATTTGTCCAAGCCGATCTCGGTCGGCAAATTCATTGAGACGGTCCGGCGTTTTATCGGATAGGAAGTGAGTTCACAGTGTCCGCGCGTATCCTGGTCGTCGACGACGTTCCCGCCAACGTCAAACTGCTCGAAGCACGCCTGTCCGCCGAATATTTCGACGTGATGACCGCCTCGAACGGCACCGAGGCGCTGGCGATGGCCAGCCGCGCCGAATGCGACATCATCTTGCTCGACGTGATGATGCCCGACATGGACGGCTTCGAAGTCTGCCGCCGCCTCAAGACCGATCCGGCGACGCACCACATTCCCGTCGTCATGGTCACCGCGCTCGACAGCCCCTCGGACCGCAATCGCGGGCTGGAAGCCGGCGCCGACGACTTCCTGACCAAGCCGGTCTCCGACGTCGTGTTGATCGCGCGCGTGCGCTCGCTGACGCGGCTGAAGATGATGACCGACGAGCTGCGCATGCGCGCCATCACCTCGCTCGAGATCGGCATGCAGGCGCCCGAGCGCAGCGCGATCTCCGACACCGGCAAGGGCGGCCGCATCCTGCTGGTCGACGACCGCGAGTCCTCCTATGAGCGGCTGGCGACGATCCTCGCCGCCGAGCACACCATCGACGTCGAGCCGAACCCGACCGAGGCGCTGTTCCACGCCGCCGAGGGCAATTACGATCTGCTGATCGTCTCGCTCGACCTCAACAATTTCGACGGCCTCAGGCTCTGCAGCCAGGCGCGCTCGCTGGAGCGCACGCGCCACGTGCCGATCCTGGCGATCGCGGAGCCCGAGAACTCGACGCGGCTGCTCCGCGGCCTCGAGATCGGCGTCAACGACTATCTGCTGCGCCCGATCGACAAGACCGAGCTGCTGGCGCGCGCGCGCACCCAGATCCGCCGCCGCCGCTACACCGACCATCTGCGCGACAACGTGCAGAACTCGATCGAGATGGCGATCACCGACGCGCTCACCGGCCTGCACAATCGCCGCTACATGGAGAGCCATCTCGCGACTCTCGCCGAGCAGGCCGCGACCCGCGGCAAGCCGCTGGCGCTGATGATCCTGGACATCGACTTCTTCAAGTCGATCAACGACAATTACGGCCACGACGCCGGCGACGACGTGCTGCGCGAATTCGCAGTGCGCGTGCGCAAGTCGATCCGCGGCATTGATCTCGCCTGCCGCTACGGCGGCGAGGAATTCGTCATCGTGATGCCGGAGACTGATCTCCACGTCGCCGGCATGGTCGCCGAGCGCCTGCGCCGCTCGATCGCGGGCGAACCTTTCGCGGTCCACAAGGGCACCAAGCGCATCGAGGTCACGATCTCGATCGGCCTGACCACGCTGGAGCAGAAAGGCGAGGCGGTCGCCGACGTCCTCAAGCGCGCCGATACCGCGCTGTACCGGGCCAAGCACGACGGGCGCAATCGGGTGGTGTCGCAGGCGGCGTGACCCGCCAGTCGTACAAAAAGTGCGAAAACAACCCCATGCACAGTAGAAGCTGTTAGCGGGATCAATGGGTTAAGTCAGGCGCAGAATGGCGCGCGCGGGTCGCGCCGTTGACACGTCGGGCAAAACAGCAGCGCATCGACAGGAACACGGCGTTCTTCCACATTCCACTGTCATTCCCTGCGAATGCGGGGAATCCAGTGCGCCGCAGCCTCTCGGTCAATCACAGTCGTCTGTGGAATACTGGATCACCCCGCCTTCGCGGGTGATGACGCCGTTCGATGCGGTAACAGTCGTCGGTGTGGTGGGCACCTGTTCGTACAACTTCGCAGCGATCACTGCATCGTCCCGACATCCACCCCCGCATTGCGCAACAACACCTTCGCTGCTTCGTTCGCAGCATGCGCCATCCGCCGCTCATTCATCGGTGCGAACTCCATCACCCAGCTCGCCCGCAGCGCTCAAATCCCCATAGAGCCTGCCGCACCAATCCCGCCTACTAGGCGCGGTTTCCTCCCTTGGAGGCTTTCGGACGCCGGCCGCCCGAATACGCCGCGCCGTCAATCATGCGGCCGGCATCCGAAACCCTTCACAGAAGGAGACTCCGTACCTCCAAATGACGGTGTTACCGGTACATCACAAGCCTCCTGCAAACTCGCCGGTGTTGCTGCGGGCAGGTGTACCGAGGGGCGCGTGTGATGTACTTCGTATGTGCCATTTGGAGAATGAGAATGCGAAGTGTGAAATCGCTTGTTTCAACTGCTGCTTCGATCAACGCACTGTTGGATTGGAATTTTGAGAGTGGAATGAAAACGATTCTCGCAAGCGTGTCTTTTATTGCACTGAGCGTTTCCGCATCGAGTGCTGCAGATCTGGCGCCCTCTTACACGAAAGCTCCAATGCTGCAGGCCGCAGCATATAATTGGACTGGATTCTATGCAGGTCTGAACGCCGGATATGCTTTCGGTCGCGAAACAAGCACTGCATCTGCAGGAGGTGGCATCTTCTCTATTTCAAACAGCTCGGCCTACGACGGTTTCCTTGGCGGTGGTCAGTTGGGCTACAATGCGCAATTCGGCTCAATTGTGGTTGGTGTCGAAGGCGACATCCAATACGCAGACGTTGGCGGAAAGTTTTCCGTTTTGGTGCCTGGTGTTGGTGGGAATTTTGAAACGAATAAACTCAATGCGTTTGGGACAGTGCGAGGGCGCGTCGGCTTCGCTTTTGATCGAGTCCTCGTATATGGAACGGGAGGCTTCGCGGCTGGCAGGAATACCTTTACACTGAGCGACGCGGTCGGAACATCGGTCGACGATAGCGCAACGCATACGGGGTGGGCGGCCGGTGCCGGTTTGGAATACGGCATTCGTGAGAACTGGAGTGTGAAGGCTGAATACCTTCATGTCGACCTGGGTTCAAAAGACTATTTCTCGGGTATAGGTCTGGTCGTTTTTCAGAGCAGAATGAAATTCGATATCGCGAGGGCGGGTGTGAACTATCGCTTTTAATCTGAAAATCCAAGAGAACCTGCGGCGCGGAGTTCCTTTGCATTGTGCCCAGGGGAACTCGCAACGATCCGAAATCGCGGGCGATGGTCCATCATCGTAAATCAGCAACAGAATCGGTTGAGGACTTTGAAATGAAAAAAATGTTGCTGGCCGCCGCCAGCTTAATCAGCCTCGCTTCTTGCGCCGATGCAGCGGATCTCGCTGCCCGTCCTTACACCAAGGCGCCGGCTATGATCGCCGCAGTGCACGATTGGTCCGGCTTTTATGTAGGTGCAAGTGCCGGTTATGGATGGGCGGATGTAGACCATTACAGCCTCAACACGGCCGGCTCATTCTGGACGAACGGACCCGCCGGTGCGTTTGGGGGGCTACAATCGGTACATCCATCAGGGGCCGTTTACGGCGGCCAAGTCGGCTACAATTGGCAATCTGCTAATTGGGTGTTCGGCATCGAAGCGGCTGGCTTTGGCACCGATCTGAGACGAACGGACATCAGCATTTTTGCGCCCGCGACCGATCTACTCAGTGCTCGGATTGAAGGCTTGTTTACTGCTACGGGCAGGATCGGATACGCGATCGACAGATGGCTGCCTTACATCAAGGGCGGCTATGCAGGGGCGCAAGTTCGGACAATAAACCGAGAACCGCCTCCGGCCTTTGCTCTTGATGTCAGCCTGGATCACGGCGAGTGGCGTAGTGGCTTCTTGGTCGGCGGTGGCCTTGAATATGCAATCACCAACAACTGGATCGCCGGCGTCGAATATAATTACATGGACTTCGGCAGCTCAACATGGTCGCAACTCAATCGGACTGCGGCTGGCGCGGTGTTCAACGCTGCGGCACCGGAAAACTATCGCGACCACGTCACGATGCAGACGGTAACAGCCCGGCTGAGCTATAAGTTTGGCGGCCCCATCGTCGCAAAGTACTGAGGTTAGCCTTTGGACTAGCAAAAGCCCCGACATGGTTCGGGGCTTTTTTGCGCCGATCCTCCGGATGTCAGCTTAGGGTCTCATCCCGCCATGCCGCGGTGGTCGCCACAAGTTCGCTAACGAGGGCAGAGCCGACCCACCAATACGGTCCCTCAGGGATGCCGGATCGCATCCTTGCGTTCCTTCGCCACCTTCGCATCCTCCACATCCACCCCCGCGTTCCGCAGCAACACCTTCGCCGCTTCCTTCGCAGCTCTTGCCATCGCCGGATCATCGCGCACGAGGTCCTGCGCGATCGAGCCGTCGACCAGCAGCACGAGCTGCGTCGCCAGCGCGTCTGCCTCCGCGACGCCAAGCTCGTTTAGCCGGTCGCGAAACCAGAGGCGGCGGCTTTCCTTGAAGGCGATGGCGATCTTCTTCACGGCGCGGTCGGCAGGGCCGAGCTCGGCGACCGCATTCACGAACGGGCAGCCGCGAAAGTCCCTGGCTGCGAAGCGACGCTCCAGCGAATCGAAGGTGGCGAGGATCTGCTCGGCCGGCGGCTTGTCGGACGGGGAGGCGTGCACGAAGCGGCGCTCCAGATAGGCCTTGATCAGCGCGTCCTTGGACGGGAAGTGGTTGTAGAGCGTGCGCTTGGAGATGCCGATCTCGGCCGCGATGGTGTCGACGCCGATCGCGCGAATGCCCTGCAGATAGAACAGCTTGTCGGCGGTCTGCAGGATCCGCTCTTTCATCGTCTGTGGGGCGGGCGGGGGAGCCATGCGGTGACGTGCATCCTCTCGGCTTGACAGCTGCGCCCCAACATAGCCTAAGTGCACAGGTCTGTGTAACCAAAATCAACCGATATCGCAGACCACGGCATTTGTGCCGTGCCTACGAGGGAGACGAAAATGCCCCTGCTGCAGGTCCTGCGTCCAACATTGCCGATCCTGATCGGCGCCTCGATCATGCTGACGCTGAGCATGGGGTTGCGGCAGAGCCTCGGCATCTTCATGCAACCGCTGACGCACGACATCCACATCTCGGTCTCGGATTTCACGCTGGCGCTGGCGGTGCAGAACCTCGCTTGGGGCTTCCTGCAGCCGCTCGCCGGCGCGATGACGACGCGCTACGGCTTTCGCCCGATCATGATCGTGGGATCGCTGATGTACATCGCGGGGCTTGCGCTGATGGCGACCGCGAATGGACTCGTCGCCATCATGATCGGCGCCGGCGTGCTGATCGGCACCTCGCTCGCCTGCACCGCGGCCGCGATCGCGATGTCGGTGGCGGCGCGCGCGGTGCCCGCGACGGTGCGCTCCACCGTGCTCGGCATCGTGTCCGGCGCGGGCTCGCTGGGCGCGCTATTGTCGGCGCCGATCGGACAGATGCTCAACGAGGGCTTTGGCTGGCGCGTCGGGCTCGCCGGTTTCGTCGTGATGTCGGTGCTGATGATTCCGGCCGCGTGGTATGCGGGGCGCGTCGACCAGGTCCCGCTGCCGAAGCCGTCTGCCGACGACATCGGCGATGCCACCGCCGCGACCGCGGCGAGGACCGCGTTCGGCAATGCCTCCTTCGTGGTGATGACCTGCGCCTATCTCGTCTGCGGTATGCAACTCGTCTTCCTCACCACGCATCTGCCGTCCTATCTCGCCATCTGCGGCCTCGATCCCATGCTGAGCGCGCAGACGCTCGGCATGATCGGCGGCTTCAACGTGCTGGGCTCGCTGTTCTTCGGCTGGGCCGGCCAGCGCTGGAACAAGCTGGCGCTGTTAGGGGGCATCTACATCCTGCGCTCGCTGGCGCTGGCCTGGTATTTCATGCTGCCGGCAACGCCGTTCTCGACGCTGCTGTTCGGCGCCATCATGGGCTTCCTCTGGATGGGCGTCGGCCCGCTGGTCGCGGGCGCCGTCGCCGAGATGTTCGGCCTGCGCTGGCAGGCGATGATCCAGGGGCTCGCCTTCATGAGCCACCAGATCGGCAGCTTCCTCGGTGCCTACGGCGGCGGGGTGATCTACGACGCACTCGGCTCCTACAATATGGCCTGGCGCATCGGCGTGGCGCTCGGGCTGGCCGGCGGTATCGTGCAGGTGGCGTTCGCACTGTTAAGACCGTCGCAGCCGCCCACGCCGGTGCTGAGGACGGCGTAGCAGGACAACAGTCGCAGCTACGACACCGCGACCTTCACCTTCGTCGCAACGGGCAGCGGAAGACGCAGTCCCCGGGCCAACACCGAGCGGCGCGTTGCCGGCAACCTCTTCGGCAGCTTTCCGAAACGCGCAAGGGTTTGCACCAGCGCAGACCTGACGGCTGGCTCGATCTTCGCGCAAATGAACCAGCAGACCAGTACAAGCAGGCCCAGCGCGATCCAGAGCGCCGAGGTGGCATCGAGCCCGGCGTCGACGAGCGCACGAATGATCGCTGCGCCGATCACGTTGTGGGTGAGGTAGAGCGGATAGGTGATCAGCCCGAGCGTTCTCAAATACGCCGGTGCTTCAGCAGCAGCGGTGCTCACAGAGCGCCTGTTCCTGTTTGCGGCACGGGCAATGAGGAGCACAGCGGCCGCCCAGACCATGATCGGTACAAGGGCCGATTGATCCGCGATGGCGGGGATGGACTCCAGGAAGAAGGAGGCGAAGAAATAGATTTCCGCGGCGCCGGACAGACAGGTGACGGCGACGGCGACCCGTTCGAGCGCCGTCAATTCCCTGTTTGAGGAAATGAACAGCCAGATCCCCAGCGCAAAGAAGCAGCCATGGCTCAACAGGAAGGCCGCGCACGGGACCCGGAACATCAGGATGATGAGATAGGGCAGGTCGGACGGCGTCGTGCATGACGCGACCAGCAGCGCGACGGCATTGAAGAGTGCGCTGTAGATGGTGAGGCCGAAAGCGAGGTGCCGCAGGGTGATCTTCCGCGTCAGCATCGCGCAGAACACGAGGCCGTAGAACGCCGTCTCGGCTGCAAGCGTCCAGTAGACCTCGTCGAGCCATTGGCCCGTGACGCCCTTGGGGACCATCAGCATGGCGTGGATATAGGGCAGGACGATCTCGGAGGCCGGGCCGCTACCGAACAGAAGCAGGACGAGGAAGGTCGCGGTGGCGCACACCCAGACCGCCGGATAAAGCCTGAGCGCGCGACCGAGCAGAAACCCACCCGGCGAAGATGTGCTCGCGGAGTTCGCGATGACGAAACCGGAGATGACGAAGAAGATCTCGACGCCGACCCAGCCGAACCAGGTGAAGGGCGCGGCGGAGGGGTAGAGAACGTCGGCGGCGACGCTGCGCTCAAAGCCCGGGACACCGATCGAGGTCCAGGCCCAGGACCAGAACATCTGGTGAAAAATGGCGACGCCGAGGGCGGCGGCGAAACGCAGCGGATCCAGCAGGGGCAAATGGCTCTTCACGGCAACGGACCGGGTTCATGCAACGATCCCGCTGGAGGTAGAGAAGCCGGTCAGGGCACTCTGCGAGGTGGATCACACTTGGTTCGGTGCGGCCAGAATGCGCTGGTCTTTGGATGGGTTATACGCCTACGTCCGGCTCGGCGCCGATCGGGCAGATGCTCAATGAGGGCTCTGGCTGACGCGTCGGGCTCGCAGGCTTCGTCGTGAAGTCGGTGCTGATGATACCGGCCGCGTGGTATGCTCGGCATTTTGAACGCATCGATGGCGTGCCAGTTGGGCAATTCTGTGGGGAATGGTTGCGAGAGCGAAACCTTTACGTCAGAACGTTTGCGTTCCCTTCAACAGTGCTACAAGCTGACTTTGTTGTTGCGTGCCAGTCTTGTGAAACACTTGTGCGAGATAGGCGCGTGCCGTCGAGATGCGGATGCCTTGCAATTCTGCGGCTTGCTGGAGCGTCTTTCCGGCCGCAAGAGAGGAAGACAGGCGCGCTTCCGCGGCCGTCAGGTCGAACAGACCGGAGAGCAGACTGGTGCTTGGTCCCGGCGCATCTCGAACCGCTTCGGTGACTGCGACGAGGACATCGCTTCCGGAAAAAATATCATAGGCCGAGCGCAGGAGCGGCAGGACGTGGACGATAATCGCGGATCGCCCATCCACGGCGGGAATCGGGATGGAGCGTACAGGGCCGTCCGAGCGCCTTGCGTTTGTTACCGCTTCCTGAAACAGCGCATCCGCGGAAGCATGAACGAGAGCGATGCCTCCGAAAGCGGCGGGCCGCAGCCGATCCGACACCGTCTCGAACAGCGGATTGCTGGCGCGCACGCGGCCGGTCAAGGCCATCACGGCGGCGGGAATGCCAAGCGCCTCGAGGGTGCTGACCGTGGTCTGCGCCCGCTCCAACCGTAACCGCGCCGCCGTCAGCCCAGCGCGCGCAAGATGCGGCCGGACTGCATCGAGACAGGCGAGATCTTCCGCGGACGGTCTGTCTTTATGGAGCCAACGTTCCATTGTGAAGAGCATCACCTCGTCGGCGGGGAGGGCGACGAAGTAGCCAATCTGTCCCCCGATACCCAAAGGCCGCACACGATCGATACGCATGTGGTTGGTCTCGAGAATCTCTTTCGGAAAATAGTCGGCATCGTAGATGAATGACGATGGCGGCAGCAGCGAGAACATGCTGCGCACTTCATCGCTGGTCTGCCATTCTCCAGCTGCTTCGATGTCGTCCATGACCGGTTGAACAAAATCTGTCGCGGTATATTTCGCTGACCTGCCACGGTCGCCCAGCACGCAAAATGTTCCCGCCGCGGAGCTGGTCATTTCGGCGAGCGTGTGCAGCACATCCGGCCAGAATTCCGGCACAAAAGCCGCTTCATAGATTCGGTCGGTCAGACTCTCGTCGATCATGAATTCCCACCACTGCCTGCGCCCACCACCGTGGTAAGGGGGCAACACCGCAAAAGCTAAGCGTCACTTCAGGGTCAGGATACCTTTAAATGAAGGTATCGCCGACTCCGCAGTCAATCCAACTCCACGTTTGCTGTGACTACAGTTCCAACTAACCTGATCGCTCTGGTCGGAGGTACCCTGACCTCTGCTACCTCATCGAGTGATCAGCGACTTGCTACGGTATTCAATGCGGACATGCAGGTGGGTGTGTCGTATTGGCTGACCCGACAAGTGAAAGTCAGTGCATCGGGATCGATCGCTACATCCACGGCCCGAGGCTGGGAGTAAGTGCGACGTTCTAATCATGGTCGTCCGCGCGACATTGTGAGAGGCCCCTTAAACAGGGGGATCGCGCCCGCAGCCCCGCATTTCCAGTGGCCGATAGTCCGGATGACGAAGATTTTTTTGTGCCGCGGCGCTACGTCACGGCGGCCAGCGACGAAGGTCACCGCCGCGGCTCGTGCGCGAGGCGAACTATTGCAGCTTTCCTCCGCAAACGCTTCTTGGCACGACGGACGAGGTCATCGGATAGGTGTGCAGCGCTGCGTCCGTTGGCTCAATGCCGTCCCGGACGCCAGGAGAGGGGCCAAAATAAAACGGGGCCCGCAAAGGGCCCCGCAAAAGTCTTCAGCGTTCCGCGATCTTACTTGATCTTCTTACTTGATCTTGGCTTCGCGGAATTCGACGTGCTTGCGCGCGACGGGATCGTACTTCTTCTTGACCAGCTTGTCGGTCATGGTGCGCGAGTTCTTCTTGGCGGTGTAGTAGAAGCCGGTGTCGGCCGAGGACACGAGCTTGACCTTGATGGTGACCGCTTTGGCCATGTTCTGAACCTCAGGAATGAAGGGAATCTGGAGCCGGCCAAACGGCCCGCGTTGGCCGGCAACCTAGCCAGAAACCGCCTGATGTCAAGGTTTTACACCCCGGAAAACCACCCAAAGCGGTCCCATTAGGCCTCGAAGAACCGGTTTTTCGGCCGCGGCAGGCCCAGATTCTCCCTCAGGGTGGCCCCTTCATACTCTTTCCGGAAGATCCCGCGTCGCTGCAGCTCCGGGACGACCTTGTCGACGACATCGTCGAGGCCGGCGGGCAGGAACGGGAACATGATGTTGAAGCCGTCGGAGCCGCGGCCGACCAGCCATTCCTCCATCTGGTCGGCGATGGTTTGGGCGGTGCCGACAAAGGAGAGCCCGCCATAGCCGCCGACGCGCTGGGCGAGCTGGCGCACCGTGAGCTTGTCGCGCCTGGCGAGGTCGACCATGCGCTGCCGGCCGCTCTTGCTGGCATTGGTCTCGGGGATGTCAGGCAGTTGTCCGTCCGGATCGAAGCCGGAGGCATCGGTGCCGAGGATGACGGAGAGCGAGGCGATGGCGCTGTCGTAATGGACGCGGCTGTCGAGCAAAGCGCGCTTCTCTTTTGCCTCGTCGACGCTGTCGCCGACCACGACGAAGGCGCCGGGCAGGATCTTGAGATGTTCGGGGTCGCGGCCGACCTTCTCCATGCGGCCCTTGATGTCGGCATAGAGTTTTTGCCCGTCGGCGAGGCTGCCGCCGCCGGTGAACACGGCTTCCGCGGTTTCGGCGGCGAGCTGCTTGCCGTCTTCGGAGGCGCCGGCCTGCACGATCACGGGCCAGCCCTGCACGGGACGGGCGATGTTGAGGGGGCCGCGCACCTTCAGATATTTGCCGTTGTGGTCGAGCGTGTGCATCTTCTGGGGATCGAAGAACAGGCCGCTCTCGACGTCGCGCACGAAGGCATCGTCGGCGAAGGAATCCCACAGGCCGGTGACGACGTCGTAGAATTCACGGGCCCGCTTGTAGCGCTCGGCGTGCTCCATGTGGTCGTCGAGGCCGAAATTCAGCGCCGCGTCCGGGTTCGACGTCGTTACGATGTTCCACCCCGCACGCCCGCCGCTGAGATGATCGAGCGAGGCGAAGCGGCGCGCGACGTGATAGGGCTCGTCGAACGTGGTCGAGCCCGTGGCGATCAGGCCGATCCGCTCGGTGACCGCCGAAAGCGCCGAAAGCAGCGTGAACGGCTCGAACGATGTCACGGTGTGGCTGCGCTTGAGCGCGTTGACCGGCATGTTCAGCACGGCGAGGTGATCGGCCATGAAGAAGGCGTCGAACTTGCCGGCCTCGAGCTTCCGGATCAGCGTTTTGATATGGCCGAAGTTGAAATTGGCGTCGGGCCAGGCCCCGGGATAGCGCCAGGCGCCGGTGTGGATGCTGATCGGGCGCATGAACGCGCCAAGCTTGAGTTGCCGTTGTGCCATCGCCCGGTGTCCGTTCTTGGTGACGCTGGGGAAGACATAGGCATGGGTGGGAACTCCGCCATTGGGAAAGGCGGGAAGATTATTTTGTTTTTCGATGTGTGCTCAGCACGTTCTCGTCATTCCGGGCTTGCGCTGCGTGCTCCGGGGAATGACGGAAGGGGAAAGCCTGCCGCTGCTCCCGTAGCCCGGATGGAGCGCAGCGCAATCCGGGAAGATCCGTCCGCGATGGCAGCCCCGGATTTCGCTGCGCTCCATCCGGGCTACAACAACGGCTCAGCCCAAAATATCCTTCTGCATCTTGCCGCCGTAGAAATGGAAGAACGGCACCGGCGCGTCGTGGCGGAGCGGGCCGGTGGCAAGGCGCGAGTCGAGCTCGTTGAGCACGTTGCGCGTCATCGGATGCAAATCGGCCAGCGGCTTGGAGCCGAGCTCGACCCAGACCAGCTCGACCAGCTCGGCATCGGCATGGATCACGCCGTCGACGCGGTGGGTGATCGCGGAGGCATCCGCCGTGAAGAAACGCGTGTCGAACCGCTTGACGCGGCCGGGCGGGGTGATCGCGCGCGCGATCAGGAACAGGCTCGAGGGATCGGGCAGCAGGCCGGCATCCGCGAACGGCTGCCACGGACCTTCCAGCTTCGCCTTGACCTCCGCCTTGCGGCCGAGGCAGAGACCGGTCTCCTCGCAGGCCTCGCGGATCGCGGCAATGGCGAGCGACTTCGCGCGCGAAGCCGGCGTCTTCGGGCTGCCCTTGGCGAGATTGGCTTCCAGCTCGGCGGTGATGGGCGCGGCACAGGGCACGCGATAGTCGGCCTTGTCGACGCGCCCGCCCGGGAAGACGAACTTGCCGGGCATGAACACCACCTTGTCGTGGCGCTTGCCGACCAGGACTTTTGGCGTGGTGCTGCTGCGGTCGACCAGGATCAGCGTCGCCGCATCCCGCGGGCGAAAATAGGGATGGTGGTCGGCTTCCTTGCCCTCGTGAATCCTGGCCTTCTCGGCGGCCTGCGCACTATCCGTCATGTCCTCACCCAAACGCTTTTTGCTTCTTGCTTACACAGGCGGAATACCATCCGGAGGGTTGTCGTCAAACCCATGCATGCGCAGAGCCCATTGCAGCCCGACCACAGCTCCCTTGACGGGCTGCAGCAGCGCCAGCGAGGCGACGAAAGTGAAGGGCAGATAGGCCGCGAAGCTGATCCAGACCGGCGTCGAATAATTGGTCTCGATCCAGAGGATCGAGGGCACCACGATGTGGCCGACGATGACGATGACGAGATAGGCAGGCAGATCGTCGGCGCGGTGCGGCGTGAAATCGAGGTCGCACACCGAGCAATTGTCCGCCGTCTTGAGGAAGGCGCGGAACAGTTTGCCCTCGCCACAGCGCGGGCAGCGGCCGCGAAAGCCGCGCTTCATCGCCGTCCAGAGATCGCGCTTCTCGACGAGACCCGTTTCGCGCGTCCAGATTTTCGGGGCCGTGCTCATGGTCACCATGCTTTGCCCTTCTTGCCTTTGCCCTTGTTCTTGCCTTTGTTTTTTCCTTGGCCCTTCTTGCCGGGCTTCGGCTTCGGCGGCTTGCGTTTTCTGTCCGGGCTGCGGCCGGGCTGCGCCTTGAGCGAGGGCCGGCGTTGCGGACCGGATGGCCTGCGGTCGCGCGGCGCGGCCTCGCTGGAGGACGACAGCAGCTCGAATCGCAGCGCGCCTGCGATCGGGGCGGCTTCGATCAGGCGGACGTCGACGACGTCGCCCAGCTGATACATGGTGCGGCTGCGCGTGCCGACCAGGGCGTGGCGGCTCTCGTCATAGTTGAAATATTCCGCACCGAGGGATCGGATCGGGATCAGGCCGTCGGCGCCCGTCTCGGCCAGCTTGACGAAGAGCCCGGCGCGGGTGACGCCGGAGACGCGGCCCTGGAAGCTCGCACCGATGCGGTCGGCCAAGTGATGGGCGATCAACCGGTCGACGGTCTCGCGCTCCGCCTTCATCGCACGCCGTTCGGTCACCGAGATGTGGGCGGCGACTTCAGCCAGGGTTTCCGGCGTTTCGCTGTCGGGCAGGGCGCCTTCGCCCAAGCCCAGCGCGCGGACCAGCGCGCGGTGCACGACGAGATCGGCATAACGGCGGATCGGCGAGGTGAAATGCGCGTAGCGGCGCAGATTCAGGCCGAAATGCCCGTAATTCTCGGAAGAGTATTCGGCCTGCGCCTGGGCGCGCAGTACGACTTCGCTGACCAGCGGATAGTAATCATGGCCTTCGAGCTGGGCCAGCACGCGGTTGAACGTGGTGGGACGCAGCGCGCCGGATTTGGCGAAGGGAACGTCGAGCGACTCCAGGAATTCCGCGAGCGCGTGGACCTTCTCCAGGGTCGGCTCGTCGTGCACGCGGTAGATCAGCGGGAGCGATTTCTTCTCCAGCATCTCCGCGGCCGCGACGTTGGCGAGGATCATGAACTCCTCGATCAGCTTGTGCGCGTCGAGACGTTCGGGGACCACGACGCGGTCGACCGTGCCGTCGCTTTTCAGGAGGATCTTGCGCTCGGGCAGATCGAGATTGAGCGGATCGCGCTCGTCGCGCGCGCGCTTGGCGCAGGCGTAAGCCGCGTAGAGCGGTTTCAAGATCGGATCGATCAGGGGGCCGGTGGTGTCGTCCGGCCTTCCGTCGATCGCGGCCTGCGCCTGCGCGTAGCTGAGCTTGGCCGCCGAGCGCATCAGGATGCGATGGAAACTGTGCGAGCGCTTGCGGCCGTCGGGGCCGAGCACCATGCGCACCGCGAGCGCGCCGCGCGGCTCGCGCGGCACCAGCGAGCAGAGATCGTTCGAGATGCGTTCCGGCAGCATCGGCACGACGCGGTCGGGGAAATAGACCGAGTTGCCGCGGTCGAGCGCGTCGCGGTCGAGCGCGCTGCCCGGCCGGACGTAGAAGCTGACATCGGCAATGGCGACATTGACGACGAAGCCGCCCTTGTTGTTGGGATCGTCATCGGGCTGCGCATGCACCGCGTCGTCATGATCCTTGGCGTCGGGCGGATCGATGGTGACGAGCGGCACGTCGCGCCAATCCTCGCGGCCCTTCAAATTGGCCGGCTCGGCCGCTTCCGCATCGCGCATCGCGGCGGGCGAGAATTGCAGCGGGATGTCGTGGGCGTAGATCGCGATCAGGCTGATCGCCTTCTCCGACTTGACCGAACCGAGCTTGTCCTTGACCCGGCCGGACGCCAGCCCAAAGCTGCGCGTGCGGACGATGTCGACGCTGACGAGGTCGCCGTCCTGCGCGCCGTTCGTGTCGGCCGAGGCGATGTTCAGTTCGCGGTCGGCGGACTTCTTGTCGACGGGGACGAGCCGTCCGCCGCCTTCGGGCAGCGCGCGGAACACGCCGAGGATGCGGCTCTTGGCCTTGTCGAAGACCTTGATGATGTGGCCGCGCCAGGCCGGGCCTTCGGCCTCGCCCGAGGGCTCGACTCGCAGCAGCACGCGGTCGCGGACGCCGGCCACGGTGCCCGGCTTTGGCCGGCGCGGCATCTGGATGCGGATTTTGGGGGGCTCGCTGCTTTCGACCTCGTCCCATTCGGTGGGGGAGGCGATCAACTCGCCGTCAGCGTCGCGGCCCGTGATGTCGGCGACCAGCGTCGGCGGCAGCGCGTCCGGTTCGGATACCGTGTGACGCTTCTTCTTGATGGTTCCGTCGTCGGCGAGCTCGCGCAAGATGCGCTTGAGCTCGACGCGATCGGCGTTCTTCAGGCCGAACTCGCGCGCAATTTCGCGGGTCCCGACCTTTCCGGGATTTGCCTTGATGAAGGCGACGATGGCTTGCCGCTCGGGAAAGCCATGGTCATTCTTGCGTTTCACTTAACCTCTAATTCTTGATCTCAAGTCTTGATACTAAGTCTTGCCGGCACTCTTCTTGGCCGGAGCCTTGGTGGCGGCGGGCTTGGTCGGCGACGTCTTGACCGCTGAAGTCTTGGCGGTCGACGGCACGGCGGCGCGCGCCTTGCTGGTGGATTCGGATTTGGTTTTGGCCGCTTTCTTCGCGGCCGGTTTCTTCTTCGGCGCGGCGTCATCGCCGTCCGCGGCAGCCTTCTTGGCCTTGGCCGGCTTCGCAGCCTTCTTCGGCTTCTTGCCGCCGCCCTTGGCGGCGCGCTCGTCGATCAGGGCGATCGCCTGCGCCAGCGTGACGGCGTCTTTCTCGATGTCGCTCGGGATCGTCGCGTTGACGCCGCCGGCCGTGACATAGGCGCCGTAGCGGCCGCTCTTCACGGCGACGGTGCCGAGCGTCGGATGGTCGCCGATCGCCTTGCCGGGATCGGCGCCGAAGCGGCGGCTCGGGCCCTTGGCGACCTTTTCCGCAATCAGCGTCACCGCGCGGTTGAGGCCGATGTCGAACACCTCGTCGCCGGCTTCCAGGCTGGCATAGGTCTTCTCATGCTTGACGAAAGGCCCGAAGCGGCCGAGGCCCGCGGTGATCGGCTCACCGGTCTCGGGGTGCTTGCCGATCTCGCGCGGCAGCGACAGCAGCTTCAGCGCAAGTTCGAGCTCGACATCGCCGGGCGAGGTGCCCTTCGGGATGCCGGCGCGCTTCGGCTTCTCGCCTTCCGCATAATCCTTCTGCTCGCCGAGCTGGATGTAGGGGCCGAAACGGCCGGCCTTGACCCAGACATCGCGACCGGTCTCGGGGTCCTGGCCGAGCGAACGATCGGCGCTGGCCTCGCCATCGGCGGCGAGCTGGCGGGTGTAGCGGCACTCCGGATAGTTCGAGCAGCCGACGAAGGCGCCGAATTTGCCGGCCTTGAGATTGAGACGGCCGGTGCCGCAGTTCGGGCACTGCCTGATATCGCCGCCGTCCGTGCGCGGCGGATAGATGTGCTGTCCGAGCATGTCGTCGAGCACGTCCAGCACCTGGGCAACCCGCAGGTCCTTGATCTCGTCGACGGCGCCGATGAAGCCGGTCCAGAAATCCTTCAGCACCTGCTGCCAGGAGATCTCGTTGTTGGAGATGCGGTCGAGCTGCTCTTCCAGATTGGCGGTGAAGTCGTATTCGACGTAGCGGGCAAAGAAGCTTTCGAGGAACGCGACCACGACGCGGCCCTTGTCCTCGCCGTGCAGGCGCTTCTTCTCCAGCTTGACGTAGCCGCGGTCCTTCAGGACCTGGAGGATCGAGGCATAGGTCGAGGGCCGGCCGATGCCGAGCTCTTCCATGCGCTTGACCAGCGAGGCCTCCGAGAAGCGCGGCGGCGGCTCGGTGAAATGCTGGGTGACGGACAGCGACTGCCGCTTGAGCGCATCGTTCGGGCTCATCGCGGGCAGGCGGCGGGAATCCTCGTCCTCCTCGTCGTCGCGGCCTTCCTGGTAGAGCGCGAGGAAGCCGTCGAACTTGACGACCTGGCCGGTGGCGCGCAGCTCCAGCGTACGGGAGCCCGCCTTCGCCGTGATGTCGACGGTGGTGCGTTCGAGCTCGGCGGATTCCATCTGGCTGGCGATGGTGCGCTTCCAGATCAGCTCATAGAGCCGGGCCTGATCGGAATCGAGCTTGCGGCTCATGCTGTCGGGGCGGCGTGAGAGGTCGGTCGGGCGGATGGCTTCGTGCGCTTCCTGCGCATTCTTGGCCTTGGCCTGGTACTGGCGTGGCGCGTCCGGCACGTAGGCGTTGCCGTAATCCTCGCCGATCACCTTGCGGGCCTGGGTGATCGCGGACGGGTCGATCTGCACGCCGTCGGTCCGCATATAAGTAATGAGTCCGGTGGTCTCGCCGCCGATGTCGATGCCTTCATAAAGCCGCTGCGCGATGCGCATGGTGTGCGCCGGCGCGAAGCCGTATTTGCGGCTGGCTTCCTGCTGCAGCGTCGACGTGGTGAAGGGCGCCTGCGGATTGCGCCGGGCGGGCTTGGCGTCGACCGAGGTCACGGCGTAGGCGGCCGTCTCCAGCGCCTTCTTGAAGTCTTCGGCTTCCGCGCCGGTTCCGATGTCGAGGCGCTGGATCTTCTTGCCGTCGGCGCCGACCAGGCGGGCCTCGAAGGCATCGCCGCGCGGCGTCAACAGGGTCGCGATCAGCGACCAATATTCGCGGGCGACGAACTTCTCGATCTCGAGCTCGCGGTCGCAGACGAGGCGCAGCGCGACCGACTGCACCCGGCCGGCCGAGCGGGCGCCCGGCAGCTTGCGCCACAAGACGGGGGAGAGGGTGAAGCCGACCAGATAGTCCAGCGCACGGCGCGCCATATAGGCGTCGACCAGCGCGCCGTCGATCTGGCGCGGATGCTTCATGGCGTCCGTGACCGCCTGCTTGGTGATGGCGTTGAACACCACGCGCTCGATCTTCTGGTCCTTCAGCGCGCGCTTTTCCTTCAGCACCTCCAGCACGTGCCAGGAGATTGCCTCGCCCTCACGATCAGGGTCGGTGGCGAGAATCAGGCGGTCGGCGTTCTTCAGGGACTTCGCAATGTCGTTGAGCCGGCCGGCCGCCTTAGGGTCGACCTCCCAGATCATCTTGAAATTGGCATCGGGATCGACGGAGCCGTTCTTCGCGGGCAGGTCGCGGACATGGCCGAACGAGGCCAGAACCTCATAGGACGAGCCCAAATACTTGTTGATCGTCTTGGCTTTCGCCGGCGACTCCACAATGACGATATTCATGTAGTTCCAGTAACTTATGGGAAAATTGGGGGCCGAAAACGAAAGGACTCGGGTCGGCCGTTTCGACCCGAACATGGGTGGTGAGGCCTCCGCTGTCAAATCGAGGGCTGTTGAAAGCCGCCCGGATGGGAAAAGTTTCATATCGAGAAAGTTGTAAAATACCACCTTGGAGTTGCGAGCGCTATCGGCGTAATGTTTCCATGGGGCATGGATTCGGGTGGGGTCTGTTGACTAGGCCGGGAAAGAAGCGGGCGCGCGCCGCATCAGGCGCGCCGGGAGGCTCGCGTCACGAGGAACCGGGGGAGGGCGGCGCGGACGAGGCTGTCACTTTCATCGCCGAGCAGGTCGGAGCATTGCGCAAGCTCGCCGAGCGCCACAAGCTCGACGTGCTGCATTATCTCCTTGGCATGACCAAGCTGGAAGCCGACGAGCATCTGCGGCTGCGCAGCAAGCGCAAGCTGTCGTGAGGTTTCCGCCTTTATCGGCTCCGTCATCCCGAGGCGCGAGTGGCGCGATGCAGGGCATCGCGCCGGGAGCCTCGAAGGATGAGCGGCCCCCGTCGCTGCAGCCGGGCCGTCGCCCTTCGAGGGCCGCTGAAGAAGCGGCCGCCTCAGGGTGACGGTCATAGAGTTGAGCGGGCGGCTCTCACCGCGTCGCAATGACGCCGGGGTCGTGAGCCATCAAGCCGACCGCCGTCGCGGCGCCGGTCGCGGCTTCAGCATCGTATCCGCGGGTGTAAGCAGCCGTCCGTCCTCCGCACGCATTTCGAGCTTCTTCACCGGGCGGCCCTTTTCGCGGTCGACCAAAACGGTCGCGATCTCCTCGGGGCGTTCGTCGAACGTCTCGCTCCATTGCCGCAGCGCCACCAGGATCGGGAAGGTGCCGCGGCCCTTCGGCGTCAGCACGTATTCCTGATAGGCGCTGCCGTCGGAGGCGGGGGCGGTTTCCAGAATGCCGTGGTCGACCAGCGATCGCAGCCGCGCCGACAAGATGTTCCTGGCCATGCCGAGCTTGCTCTGAAACTCGCCGAAGCGACGTACGCCGAACAGCGCCTCGCGGATGATGAGGAGTGACCACCAGTCGCCGATCGCTTCCAGTGACCGCGCGATCGGGCAGGCATCGCCTTCGAAGCTGGTTCGTTTCACCATCGTCTTTTGTCCTGTCGCATTCGCACGATTTCGGCGTCGATCACGCGCTTGTGTGGTTGCATCATAAAACCATTTGGCCTAGATCGCAACATAGTTTCATTATGAAACCACTGGAGACGAACATGAGACTGAAGGACAAGACGGCACTCATTACCGGCGGCAACAGCGGCATTGGCCTGGCGACGGCCAAGCTGTTCGTGGCCGAGGGCGCGAAGGTGATCGTCACCGGGCGCAACAAGGAGACGCTGGACGCCGCTGCGAAGGAGCTCGGGCCGAACGCAATCGCGCTCGTTGCCGACGCCACCGACATCGCGGCGACCGATGCTGCGATCAAGCAGGGCAGCGAAAAATTCGGCAAGCTCGACATCGTTTTCGCCAATGCCGGCATCGCCGGCGCCGGCGGCACGCCGCTCGGCTCGGCAACGCTGGAGGCCTTCGAGAAGGTCATCCGCACCAATCTGACCGGCGTGTTCTTCACGGTGCAGTCGGCGCTGCCTTATCTGAACGACAATTCCTCGATCATCCTCAACGGTTCGGTAATCTCGGTGCTCGGCATTCCCGGTTACTCCGCCTACGGCGCGGCGAAGGCCGGCGTCCGCGCGATGGCGCGGATCATGGCGTCCGAGTTGTCGCCGCGCGGCATCCGCGTCAACGTGGTCGCGCCTGGTGCGATCCGCACGCCGATCTGGGGCGCCGCGATTGCAACGCCCGAAGCGGAGAAGGCGTTCGAGAAGCGCATCGGGTTGGCCACGCCGCTCGGCCGGATTGGTGAACCGGATCACATTTCGAAGACGGTGCTGTTCCTCGCCTCCGACGACGCCGCGCACATTCAGGGCCAGGAGATCTTCGTCGACGGCGGCGCGGTTGCCGCTCCGGCTGGCGCTCCGATCTATCGCGGCTGATCGACGTTTGCGAAAATTGAATCGGTCGGCGCAGCCTCAGCAGTTGTGCCGACCGGTTCCTGCGTCTTGCGAGATGTAATTCTCTGAACCTTGCGCGAGGTGTTGAACCTTCGCTTGCGCTGCCAAGACCCTTTTACGGGCAGGGGTCAAAAGACTCATTTCAAAGGAGCCCGTGATGCCAAAGGCAGCTCGCATTTTTTCGTCGATTTCAGCACCGCGCATTTTCACCGAAAATTCCGCCATTCCCGCCAAGCGCTCCGATACGTCCGAACTCATCGGAGTGGTTCTGTTTGCCGGCATCGGGTTGTTCGTCTCGCTTGTCGCCGTCATCCTGGGCATTCAAGGCGCCTGGTTTTAGCGCGCACGTACATGTCAGCCGCCGCTCAATCGGGCGGCGGCTGATGTTGCCGAAGCTTCAGGCTGCGCGCAGGTTCGTTGCCGATTGCAGCGCGCCGGCAATCGCCTTTTCGCGGTGCTCGGGCCCAAGCTGGATGCCGTCTGCGAAGATGAATTCCGGATTGGTGATGCCGATGAAGCCGAACACCCAGCGCAGATAGGTTTCGAGATGCTCGCCAGCGGCGGTCGGCATGTCCGCGCCGTAATGGCCCCCGCGCGAGATGGCCACGATCACACGCTTGCCGCCGGCAAGGCCCTGGGGCCCATTCGCCCCGTAACTGAACGTTTTGCCCGCCACCAGGATGCGATCGATCCAGGCCTTGAGCTGGCTCGGGATCGTGAAATTGTACATGGGTGCGCCGATCACGACGACGTCGGCAGCCAGGAACTCGTCCAGCGCGGCCGCGCTTGCGGCAAGGTCGGGTCCGAGTTCTGCGGCGGCAGGAGCGCCTTGCGCGGCGGCGAGGTGCGAGCCGGAGAGGTGGGCCAGCGGGGTCTGGGTCAGGTCGCGGTAGACGATCTCCAGCGAGGGCGTCGCCTGCCGGAGCCGGTCGACGATGGCCGCGGACACCTGCCTGGAGACAGAATGGGGTCCGAGCACGCTGGAATCGATATGGAGCAGTTTCATTTGAGGTCACCCTGGTATAGGTTTGTAACCAGAGCTACATGAGTGACTGCCGAAATCCCCGCAAGAACGCACTTTTTTGAGCCATGGGCACATCCTTGAAACCTGAGAACACCGGTTTGCCTGCACCGCGGTTGCCGGATCCGGACCATGCCGATTGCCGCGGCGTCGCCTCCGTGCTCTCCCGCGTCGGCGACAAATGGAGCGTGTTCGTCATCATGATGCTGAGCGACGGGCCGAAACGCTTCAACGAGCTGAAGCGCATGATCAACGGCATCTCGCAGCGGATGCTGACCTTGACGCTGCGCGGGCTGGAGCGCGACGGCCTCGTCACGCGCACGATCTTCCCGACAATTCCGCCACGCGTCGATTACGAGCTGACCGATCTCGGCCGCGGGCTGCAACAGCCGGTCAAAGCGCTCGGGCAGTGGGCGATCGACCATCTGATGCTGATCGAGGCGGCGCGCACGAAGTTTGATCAGCGCAACGACAGCTGAGGCGGAGAACGAGGAGCAGGCGCGCTGCGTGCCGCGCAATCGGTCTTATCCTCCCCTGGAGGGGGAGGGTCGGCTCACATAGAGCGCAGCGAAATGTGAGCCGGGGTGGGGTGACGGTCTCTCCACGTCCGATAGTGCCCGAGCGGAGGGATCACCCCACCCCGCTCGCGCTGCGCGCGATCGACCCTCCCCCTCCAGGGGAGGGTAAGAGTCCGAGCCTGATCAAAGCAGCGACACCAGCCCGCCGCCGTGACGCTCCAGCTTGCCGGCAAGCTCGAGCTCGAGCAGCACGGTGCGCACGATCGCGGGCGAGGCGCCGGACATTCGCACCAGATCGTCGATCGAGATCGGCGTGGGGCCGAGCAGGCCGGTGATCTGGTCGCGGTCGTGGCCTTGCGGATCGGTCTCGAACGGCTCGCTGTCGGGCTCGCTCATCGGGTGCATCAGCGGCCGTTCCATGATCGGTGCGACGGCATTGATGATGTCGGCAGCTTCCGTGACGAGGGTCGCGCCCTGCTTGATCAGATCGTTGGCGCCGGCGGCGCGCGGATCGAGCGGCGAGCCCGGCACCGCGAACACCTCGCGGCCCTGTTCGGCCGCCATCCGCGCGGTGATCAGCGAGCCCGAGCGGTGCGCGGCTTCCACCACGACGACGCCGAGCGAGGCGCCCGAGATCAGGCGGTTGCGGCGAGGGAAGTCGCGGGCGCGCGGCTCATGGCCGAGCGGCATCTCGGAGATCGCAGCGCCCGAATGGTCGAGGATCGCCGCGAGCAGATCGCCATGCTCGGGCGGATAGATGCAATCCTGGCCGCCGGCCAGCACCGCGACGGTGCCGCTTTCGACGCTGGCGCGATGGGCGGCCTGATCGACGCCGCGCGCGAGCCCGGAGATGACGATGAAGCCGGCTTCGCCGAGCTCGCGCGCCAGCAGGCCTGCGAATTTCAGCCCGGCGCCGGAGGCGTTGCGCGAGCCGACGATCGCGATCATCGGCCGCATCAAGGTCTTGGCATCGCCGCGCACCGCAAGCAGCGGTGGCGCATCGTCGATCATCGCCAGCCGCGCCGGATAGCCGTCCTCGCCGGGCGCACGCCAGGCAATGCCGAATTTGCGGCTCGCGGCGAGCTCAGCCTTGGCCTCGTCCGCACTGCAGATGCGCCCCGACCGCTGCGCACCGCCGCGTCGCGCGAGATCAGGCAGCCGCTCCAGCGCCGCCCGCGCGCTGCCGAAATGATCGACCAGCGAACGGAACGTGCGCGGGCCCACATTGTCGGAGCGGATCAGCCGCAGGCGGTCGATCCGCTCGGCCTCGGTCAGCTCCATGCTCGGATTGATGGCGTCCACGGCGTCTCCTTGCAGGGACAGCATGGAACAACCTGAGGGCGTTGCGCAACAGCGGCGTGCGCTTGCGTGGCCTCGCGCCAATGCTAAAAGCGATGCCAATAAGAAGGGTATTGCCATGATCTCACTTGCCGACCTCCAGCGCCGCATCGAAGCCGGCGAGTTGTCGCCCGATGACGCCATCGCCCAGTCGCATGCGGCGATCGAGGCCAGGGAGAAGGACGTCCACGCCTTCGTCCGTCACGACAGGACTGCGAAGGCGCAAGCCTCCGGCCCGTTGCGCGGCATCGCGGTCGGCATCAAGGACATCATCGACACCGTCAATATGCCGACCGAGATGGGCTCGGAGATCTATCGTGGCTGGCAGCCGCGCGCCGATGCGCCCGTGGTGATGATGCTGAAGCGGGCAGGCGCCACCATCATCGGCAAGACCACGACGACGGCGTTCGCCTCGCGCGATCCGACGCCGACGCTCAATCCGCACAACACAGGGCATACGCCGGGCGGCTCGTCCTCGGGCTCGGCGGCAGCGGTCGGTGCCGGCATGATCCCGCTGGCGCTGGGCACCCAGACCGGCGGCTCGGTGATCCGGCCCGCCGCCTATTGCGGGACCGCCGCGATCAAGCCGTCGTTCCGCATGCTGCCGACGGTCGGCGTGAAGTGCTATTCGTGGGCGCTCGACACCGTCGGCCTGTTCGGATCGCGCGCGGAAGATCTCGCGCGCGGACTGTTGGCGATGACGGGGCGCACCGAGTTTGCCGGCATCGTTCCGGCGAAATCGCCGCGCATCGGCGTGGTCCGGCAGGAGTTTGCAGGCGCCGTCGAGCCCGCCGCCGAACAGGGCTTGCAGGCCGCGATCAAGGCCGCCGAACGTGCCGGTGCCAGTGTCCAAACCATCGATCTGCCGGAGGCAGTGCAGGAGGCCTGGCGCATCCATCCCATCGTCCAGGATTTCGAGGCACATCGCGCGCTGGCCTGGGAGTTTTCTGAACGTCACGACGAGATCGCGCCGATGCTGCGGGCAAGCCTCGATGCCACCGCCCATCTGACCCCGAAGGACTACGACGAGGCGCGCCGGATCAGCCGCCGCGGCCGCCGCGAGCTCGGCGAAGTGTTCGAGGGCGTCGACGTGCTCCTGACTTATTCGGCGCCGGGCACGCCGCCGGCCAAGGAGCTCGCCTCCACCGGTGACCCCCGCTACAACCGGCTCTGGACGCTGATGGGCAATCCTTGCGTCAACGTGCCGGTGCTGAAGGTGGGGGGCCTGCCTGTTGGCGTGCAGGTGATCGCGCGCTTCGGCAACGATCCGGTCGCACTCGCGGCGGCGTGGTTCCTGGAGGACGCGCTGGCACGGGCGTGAGCCTCAACTTCATATCAACGCGGCGGAGGCAACTCCGCCGCTCGGCCGACCAGCTGAATACATGACTCTCCCGCACCGACAGGGTCCACGCGGCCCCCAATTCTTCGCCGCGAGTGAAAGTCTCGGCGAGATCGTCGAGACCTATTGTGATGTCGATCTGGCGGATGCTGCGACCGCCTGCGCGCGCACGATCAAGGTGCTGCCGACGACATCGCCGGTCCTGATCGTGCATTATCGATCGCCGATGGCCTCGCAACGCGGAGCCTATAAGCGAACTGTCAACGGCATGCAGACCCGTGCGGCGGCACTGACGCCGAGCGGTCCGGTCGGGGTCGTGCTGGCGCGGTTGAAACCCGAGGCGGCCGACCGCGTGCTCGGGGTCAGGCCTGCCGACCTGCTCGACGCCAGCGTCGAAATCTCCGACATCTTCGGCGACGACGTTGCCGCACGGCTTGAAGAACGTCTCGCCGGCGCCGGCAGCGCGGCGGCGCGCGTCACTTGCATGCAGGGCTTTCTCGAGCAGAGGCGGAGGCCGTCGCGCCTCGATCCGCCGGTTGCGCGGGCGATGCGAGCGATCAGGCGAAATCCGGCGATCTCGATGCGCGGCCTCGCCGATGGCCTCGACATCGGCGAACGCAGCCTTCAGCGCCGCTTCAAGGCCGAGATCGGCACGAGCGCGAAGCAATTCGCGCGGATCGAGCGGATGCTGCAGGCGATCGCGGCGCGCCGGTCCGGCGCCGATTGGGCCGATGTCGCGCATGCGTGCGGATTCACCGACCAGGCGCATCTGATCCGCGACTTCCACACTTTCGCGGGAAGCTCGCCGGAGGCGTTCTGCCGGCGTGTCGCGACCGACAAGATGCAGGGCTGGAACGAGGAACTCGCCTCGTCGGATTTTTACAATACGTTCGTCAGCTAGGCCGCTACCAGCGCGTCTCCAGACTTCGCAAGGAGACGCAAACATGTCGACAGAATCCGCCCGCGGCACCCGGCTGCGCAATGCATTCAACAAGGAAACGTTTGTCTTCTGCGGACTGCTCGACAACCGTGACATCGCACGTTTCGGCGTGATCCTCGAAAACGGCGGCTCGGGCGGTGGCAACGCGCTCGTGCACGTGCATCCCTGCGCGGACGAGCATTTTTCAGTGAGGAGCGGTCGCGTCAAATTCGTCGTCGACGGGCGCGAGCAAGTGGTGGAGGCCGGCGGCAGCGTGACCGTGCCACGCGGCAGATCGCATTATTTCGCCAATGCCGGCGACGGTCACGCCGAGCTCGAGGTCTCCTTCACGCCGGCACAGCAGCATCTGCGCTTCTTCGCCAATTTCGTCACGCTCACGATGAAGCAGCCCAAATGGTTCTCCGGCGCCGGCGATCCGAACGTCCTGCTGATCGCGCTGGTGCTGCACGAATATCGCGATCACATGTATCTGGCTGGCGTACCGATCTGGCTGCAAAAACTGCTGTTCGCCGTGCTTGCGCCGATCGCGCGCCTTGCCGGCTACCGGTTGGCCATCGAGCCGCTGCGCGAGGCGCCTGTGCCCGCAAGGTCGGGCTTTGCCGGGTAGGCGAGGGATCAGACCAGGGCCGGCTCGGCCCGCGCGGGCGCGGCATCCTGTGTCGCGGTCGTGCCTTGCCCGAGCCAGCGCTCGGCAGCGTGACGACCGCTCCGGTGCAGCAGGCGAATGAAACCGCGGCCGAGATCGGTGGACGAACGTTGCGCCAGGCCGTCAACGGAATCTTCCGCCGCGATCCTGGTGAGGCGCAGCGACGGCGCGGCATGCGCCCGCGCCCATTCGATCCCCGCGATCTCGGCATTGAGCGCCACGTTGGCCGCGATCTGGTCCAGCCGGCGGTCGATCGCGGCAAGCGTGATCGGCACGTAGCTGTCGCGCGCCGGCGTGACCTGGACGAGCAGGACGTCGGCCGTCGCCGTCTCCTGCGCCAGCCGCAGCAGGGGCGGATTGCCGCCGAAGCCGCCGTCCCAATAGGCTTCGCCGTCGATCTCGACGGCGCAGTGAACCAAGGGCGGACAGGTCGAGGCCAGCGCGACGTCGGCGGTGATGGCGTCGTTGCGGAAGATCTGCTGCTGGCCGTCGCGAATCCGCGTCGCCGCGATCAGCAGCTTCGGGCACCGCGCGTCGCGTAAGGCGGAAAAGTCGATGTCGCGCGACAGCGCCTGCCGCAGCGGATCGAGATCGATCGGATCGAACCGGCCGGAGCGCAAGGTCGGACCGAATGCGACCGAGCTTCCCGCCGGCGAGAAGCCACCGACCAGCATCAGCGAGCGGAACGAGGCCTCGTGCATCAGGCGGAGCCAGAACCGGCTCAGCCGGCTACGTGCAGCTTCGCGGCCGCCTTCGGCAAGGCCGGAGGCGAGCAGGAGCGCATTGATGGCGCCGGCACTGGCGCCGCTGATGGTGTCAATCTCGATCGGCTCTTCCAGCAACCGCTCCAGCACGCCCCAGGTGAAGGCGGCAAAGGTGCCACCACCCTGCAGCGCCAGCGACAATCGTCGCGGCGGCCACGGGGTGGAACGAGCCTGCTCAACCGGAGCAGCCGCCGTGACGGCCTCGACGGGTGCAGGTGCTGGCGCGGGCGGCGAAACGGCTGGGGGCGCTGGAGGCGGTGCGTCGGTATCGGACCAGATGCAGGTCGTCGACAGCAGCCGGCTCGCTGCAGTGCCCTGCAAGCCAGCGTCGTCATGGGGGCCGTCAGACTTTTCGCTCATTCAGAGCAACCGCGTAACGTCATTTCCACTGTCAGGATGACAGGCATGGAACCTGTTCGCTACTCCCGGCCCGAGAACGCCGGCAGTTGCGAACAGGATTTGACATATAATGCGGAGAGGAGCCTCGGTATCCGTAGATGCCCTGGCTTCAGAGACTTTGCCTCGACGCTGTCCGCGACGCGGCTACGCCTTCTGGCCGATGCGGCTTTCCTTGCCGGTCTGCAAGCGCTTGATGTTCTCGCGGTGCGCGTAGAACGTCAGCAGCGTCAGCAGCGCCGTCAGCGCGGCCAATGCGAGATGCCCGAACCACCACAGGAACATCGGCGTAACGAATGCCGCCACCAGCGCCGAGAGCGAGGAGTAGCGGGTGGTGAAGGCGGTCGCCAGCCAGATCAGGCAGAACACCACCATGCCGGGCCAGAACAGTCCGAGCAGGATGCCGATATAGACCGCCACGCCCTTGCCGCCCTTGAATTTGAGCCAGACCGGGAAGAGATGGCCGAGGAAGGCGCCGAGCCCGGCCACCATGGCGGCATTGGGTCCTGCGATGTAGCCGGCGATCACCACGGCCACGGTGCCCTTGAGCGCATCGAGCAACAGGGTGCCTGCGGCAAGGGCCTTGCTGCCCGTGCGCAGCACATTGGTAGCGCCGATGCTGCCGGAGCCGATCGAACGGATATCCTGGGTGCCGGCGAGCCTGGTCAGGACCAGCCCGAACGGGATCGAGCCGAGGAGGTAGCCGATGACCAAGGCCACCGGCAAAAATGCTTCAAGCCCCATGGCTGCGTCTTCCCCCATGGCTACGTCTCCAAAGTCCTGACTTCCAAGCCAAACGATCGCGCACGTCAGACATGCTCAAACACCGTCCGGCCGCCGACAATGGTGCGCACCACGCGGCCTGTAAAGCGGGCCTCGTCGAACGGGGTGTTCTTGCAGGGCGATTTCAGGTCGGCGGGATCGACGATCCATGGCACGTCGGGGTCGATCACGATGACGTCCGCCGGGCTGCCCGCGCGCAGGGTTCCGCCTGCTAGCCCAAGCAACTCGGCCGGGCGGGTCGACATCGCGCGGATCAGCGTCTTCAGGTCCAGCTCGCCATTGTGCACGAGGCGGAGGCCGGCGGGCAGCATGGTTTCCAGACCGACGGCGCCGGGAGCGGCTTCCGCGAAGGGAAGGCGCTTGACCTCGACGTCCTGGGGATTGTGGTCGGACATGATGACGTCGAGCAGGCCGGAGGCGATTGCGGCGACCAGGGCGCGCCGGTCGTCCTCGGTGCGAAGCGGCGGCGACAGTTTCAGGAAGGAACGATAGGGGCCGATGTCGTTCTCGTTCAGCGCGAGGTGGTTGATCGAGACCGAGGCGCTGACGGCTAGTCCGGCGTCACGGGCGCGCTGGAGGATCTCGAGCGAATCGACGCAGGTCAGCGAGGCCGCGTGATAGCGGCCGCCGGTGAGCGCGACGAGGCGCATGTCGCGTTCGAGGATCACCGCCTCGGCGGCATTCGGGATACCCATCAGGCCCAGCCGCGATGCGAACTCGCCCTCGTTCATGACGCCTTCGCCGACCAGATCGGGGTCCTCGGTGTAGTGCACGATCAGCGCGTCGAAATCGCGCGCATAGGTCAGCGCACGGCGCATCACCTGCGCATTGGTCACGCTTCGGACGCCGTCGCTGAAGGCGATGGCGCCTGCGGCCTTGAGCAGACCGAATTCGGTCATCTCCTGGCCGTGCATGCCCTTGGTGAGGGCGGCCATCGGCTGGATGTTGACGATCGCGGTGTCGCGGGCGCGGCGCATCACGAAGTCGACGGTCGCCGAATTGTCGATCACCGGGGAGGTGTCGGGCTGGCAGATGATGGTGGTGATGCCGCCGGTCGCGGCCGCCTGGCTTGCGGTGGCAAAGGTCTCGCGATGGCTGAAGCCGGGTTCGCCGACGAAGGCGCGCATGTCGATCAGGCCCGGCGCCACGATCTTGCCGGAGCAGTTGACGATGTCGGTGCCTTCGGGGACGCCGGCCGCACCGATGCCGCGGCGGGTCTCGCGGATGGCGCCGTCGGCGATCAGGACGTCGCCGACACCGTCGAAATCCCTGCTGGGATCGACGACGCGGGCATTGGCGAGCAGGATGGGGCGGCGATCGGTCAACATCGGCATCACGCGTTCGGCAGGTTACGGGCGAGCGCTTCCAGCACCGCCATGCGCACGGCGACGCCCATCTCGACCTGTTCGCGGATCAGGGACTGGGCGCCGTCGGCCACGATCGAGTCGATCTCGACGCCGCGGTTCATCGGGCCTGGATGCATCACGAGCGCGTCCGGCTTGGCGTAAGCGAGCTTCTTCTGGTCGAGCCCGAAATAGTGGAAATATTCCGAGGTCGACGGCACGAAGGAGCCGTTCATGCGCTCGCGCTGCAGCCGCAGCATCATGACGATGTCGGCGCCGTTCAGCCCCTCGCGCATGTCGCGCGCCACCTCGACGCCCATCCGCTCGATGCCCGGCGGCAGCAGCGTGGTGGGGCCGACCACGCGGACGCGGGCGCCCATCGTGTTGAGCAGGATGATGTTGGAGCGGGCGACACGCGAATGCAGCACGTCGCCGCAGATCGCGACCACGAGACCTTCGATCCGGCCCTTGTTGCGGCGGATGGTCAACGCGTCGAGCAGGGCTTGCGTGGGATGCTCATGGGCGCCGTCGCCGGCATTGATCACGGAACCGTCAACCTTGCGCGCCAGCAGTTCCACCGCGCCGGAGGCGTGATGGCGCATCACCAGGATGTCCGGGTGCATCGCGTTCAGCGTCATCGCGGTGTCGATCAGCGTCTCGCCCTTCTTGATGGACGAGGAGGCGACCGACATGTTCATGACGTCCGCGCCGAGCCGCTTTCCCGCGAGCTCGAACGAGGACTGGGTCCGGGTCGAGGCCTCGAAGAAAAGGTTTATTTGCGTCCGTCCCCGCAGGACGGTGCGCTTCTTGTCAACCTGGCGGTTGAGCTCGACATATTCTTCGGACAGGTCGAGCAGGCCGCTGATGTCGGCCGCGGAAAGGCCCTCGATGCCCAGCAAATGCCGGTGGCCGAGGACGAAGGTCGATTTTGATGCCATTAAAGCGAGAGCTATAGGCGCGGATGGCTGGGGGGGCAAGGGCCAATGCCGGGGCGGTGAGTTATCCCCTGATCTGTCGGTCTTGCGGCCGTCGCATGGCCTGTGACCACGGTATCGTTCATGCCCGGGCAGAAGCGCGAGGCGCGTTTTCGCGCTAAATGTCCCGGCCATGACGATTGTGGAGCATTCCGTGAAGAGAACTCTGGCAGCGCTTCTGGCAGCAATAACAATCTCCACCGCCCATGCCCAATCGCTTCCCGGCGGCTTCGTCTATCTGCGCGAGATCGACCCCGGCATCATCCAGGACATCCGCTACGCCACGTCGAACAATTTCGTCGGCCGTCCGCTCGCCGGCTACAATGCCGGTGAATGCGTGGTGAAGCGCGAGGTCGGGCTGCGGCTGAAGGCGGCTCAAGCAGAGCTGGCGGCGCAAAATCTCTCGCTGAAGATGTTCGACTGCTACCGGCCGGCGCGGGCCTCGCTCGATATGGTCAGGTGGTCGCAGATCGGTCATGAGACCGCGGCCGAGCGGCGCTACAATCCCAAAATCCCCAAGACCGAGCTGTTCCGCCTCGGTTACATCGCGAGTCGCTCGCAGCATTCCACCGGTGCGGCGCTCGATCTCACGCTGGTCGATCTCAAAGCCGACAATTCGGGCAAGTACGACCCGTCGAGGAGCTATGCCGATTGCACGGCGCCGGTCGAAGTGCGTGCACCCGAAGGCAGCGTCGACATGGGCACCGGCTACGACTGTACCGACACGAAGGGCCACACTGCGGCACCGTCGATCACGCCGGAGCAGCGCGCCTGGCGCAAGCGGCTGGTGGCTGCGATGGCCAGGCAAGGCTTTGTGAACTATGCGAAGGAGTGGTGGCATTTTTCCCTGCCGGGGGCCGGCGGGGCGCCCTATGATTTCCCGATCCAGCCGCGGCGGAACTGATTCCGCGCCGAGGAAACCTGATGACCCAGCCGAGCTTCGCGACCCACGAGGTCTTCAACCAGTCGCCGCCTTTCGAGGACGTCGACCTGTTCATGGAGGACCGGCCGTTGGTCGATGCGGTGAAGGCCAATGGCGGCGCGGCGGCGGAACGCGAGCTGTCCGAGTTCGGCAAGCAATGGGGCTCGGCCGCGATGGCCGATCGCGGGCGCGTCGCGAACGAGAGCACGCCGAAGCTGCGCAGCTTCGACGCAAAAGGCAATCGCCGCGACCAGGTCGAGTTTCACCCGGCCTATCATGAACTGATGGCCCACAGCGCCCATGCCGGCGTGCACAATTCGACATGGACCGCGAGCGGCAAACCTGCGGGCGATGCGGCCGAAGTCGTTCGTGCCGCGAAATTCTACATGGCAGCCCAGGTCGAGACCGGCCATCTCTGTCCGATCACGATGACGCGCGCCTCCGTCGGTGCGCTGGCGATGCAGCCGGACCTGCTCGACAAGGTGATGCCGGTGCTGTCGACCCGGAGCTATGACCCGAGCTTTGCGCCGTGGTGGCAGAAGCGCGGCATGACGCTCGGCATGGGCATGACCGAGAAGCAGGGCGGCACCGACGTGCGCGCCAACATGACGCGCGCCGTACGTGACGACGAGGCCTATCGCATCACCGGACACAAATGGTTCATGTCGGCGCCGATGTGCGATGCGTTCCTGGTGCTGGCGCAGGCCGACGAGGGACTGACTTGCTTCTTCATGCCGCGCTTCGCACCGGATGGTTCCGTGAATGCGATCCAGTTCCAGCGGTTGAAGGACAAGCTCGGCAATCGCTCCAACGCCTCGTCCGAGGTCGAATTCACAGGTGCCTATGCCGAGCGGATCGGCGAGGAAGGAAAGGGCATCCGCACCATCATCCAGATGGTGCAGCTGACGCGGCAGGATTGCGCGATCGCCTCCGTCGGCCTGATGCGCTCTGGGCTGGCGCATGCGCTGCATCACGCCCGTCACCGCAGCGTGTTCCAGAAGCATCTGGCCGACCAGCCCCTGATGCAGGCGGTGCTGTCGGACATGGCGCTGCACGTCGAGGCGAGCACGGCGCTGGTGATGCGGCTCTGCCGCGCGTTCGACCGCACGCCGCACGATGCGGCGGAGGCCGCCTATATGCGGCTGCTGACGCCCGCGATCAAATACTGGACTTGCAAGAGCGCGCCGCCGTTCCTCTATGAAGCCATGGAATGTCTCGGCGGCAATGGCTATGTCGAAGACGGCATTTTGGCGCGGCACTACCGGGAGGCGCCGGTCAACGCGATCTGGGAAGGCTCCGGAAACGTGATGTGCCTCGACGTGCTCCGCGCGCTCTCGCGTGAGCCGGAGGCGGCGATGGCGGTGTTGCAATCGCTTGCGGCCGAGACGAAGGGTTTGCCTGGGGCAGGCGAAACGGTCGCGTTCATCGGCAAGACTTTTCGGCGCGCCGATGGCGAGCGCGTCGCGCGCCTCGCCGTCGAGAAGCTGGCGCTGCTGGCCGCTGCGGCGGCGTTGAACGGCGTGTCGCCGCACAACGCCGAACTGTTCGCCGGCACGCGTCTTGCGGCCAACCACGCCGGCATGTATGGCGCCGTGGAGCTCGAAAGCGGTGAGGTCCGCGCGCTGCTGGAGCGGGCGCTGCCGTGAGTATCCCGAACGAAAGCCCATCGATGGATTCCCTCAATCCCGACAATCCGCCGCTGACCGTGACACCTGCGCCGCCGCGCGTCTGGATGTTCTGGGGCACTGCGCTGTGGGGCCTCCTGATCTTCGTGGCAATGTTCGTCGGGCAGATCGGCGCCGTCGTCCTGCTGGCGGCGCTGCGTGGTCTTCCCATGGACCTCGCCTCGGTCCAGGCGATCGGCCACGAACCGCAGGCACTCGCGCTCTCGGTCATCATGGGCCTGCCGGCAACGCTCCTGGCGGTGTGGCTGGCCATTGCCCTCAAGAAGGCCTCCTTCGTCGATTATCTCGCGCTGCACTGGCCGTCCTGGAAGCAACTGCTGTTCGGTGCGGTCGGCCTCATCCTGATCGTCGTGGTCTGGGAGACGATGTCGCGCGCGCTCGGCCGTGAGGCGACGCCGGGCTTCATGACCGATCTGTTGAAATCGGGCCGCGACAAGGGCGCGGCACTGTTGCTGCTCTTCGCCTTCAGCGTGGCCGCTCCGATGTCGGAGGAGATCCTGGCACGCGGCTTCCTGTTTCGCGGCTGGTCGGCGAGCTTTTTGCGCGTGCCCGGCGCGATCCTGCTGTCGTCGCTGGTCTGGACAATCGTGCACCTGCAATACGACGTGTATTTCCTCGCCGAGGTCTTCACCATCGGCCTGTGGTTCGGTTACATGCGCCATCGCGCGAATTCGCTCTGGGTCACGATCGTGCTGCACGCGATGAACAATCTGACCGCTGTGGTGCTGACGATGTGGCTGGGGAGCTAGCCTTAGACTCCGTCATTGCGAGCGCAGCGAAGCAATCCAGATTCTTTCCGCGGAGGGATTCTGGATTGCTTCGTCGCAAAGCTCCTCGCAATGACGTGGAGAGAGCTGAGCTCGAAATGACCGGTTCAGGCCACCAGCGCGATCGCGATCGGCATCGTGATCGCCGCCAGGATCGTCTGCAGCGTGATGATTTGCGCCAGCAGCGGTGCGTCGCCGCCCATCTGGCGGGCGAGGACATAGGCGCTGGGTGAGGTCGGGACCGCCGCGCAGATCGCGACGATCGCAAGGCTGTTGCCCGACAGGCCAAACCACAACGCGAGCGCCAGCGCTAGCAGGGGCATCAGCACCAGCTTGAACGCCACGCCGAGCGTTGCGCCGAGGCTGGGGCGGAGCAGCCCCTTGAGCTGCAGGCCCGCGCCGGTGACGAGCAGGCCGATCGCGAGCGAGGAGCGGCCGAGCGCGTCGGCCACCTCGTGCCAGATCTTCGGCAATGGCAGATGCACGACGTTGATGGCGAGGCCGATGACACATGCCCAGATCAGGGGATTGCGGATCACCGTCATGACGATGGTCCGTGCCGACTGCTTCTCGGGCGCTGCGTAATGTGCGAGCACCGCGACGCTGAAGACGTTGACCAGGGGAATGATCGCGACCATCGCCACTGACGCCAGCGCCAGCCCGACATCGCCATACAGGTTGGCGGAGACCGACAGCGCCACGTAGGTCTGCCAGCGCGTCGCGCCCTGGAAGATCGAGGTGAAGGCGGGGCCGTCGATGTCGAGCCGCGCCAGGGCAGGGCGGAGCGCGAGGCAGAGCAAAGACATCGCCAGCGCCGACAGCAGCAGCGCGCCGCCGACACCGGCGACCGGCACTTTTGTGAGGTCGGCCTTCACCAGCGTCTGGATCAGCAGCATCGGAAACAGCACGAAATAGGTCAGCCGCTCCAGCCCGTGCCATTGCGTGTCGAGCCGCATCAGGCTGCGCTTCAAGACGACGCCGAGCACGATGAGGATGAAGACCGGCAACAGCGCCGCGATCACGACGGCCATCGGTCAGGCGGCCCCTGGACGGAGATTGGCGAGGCGGTCGAGCGCGCCCTGCAAAATGAAGATCGCGGCGTGCTCGTCGATCACCTCGGCGCGCTTGGCGCGGCTGACATCCATGCCGATCAGCTCGCGCTCGACGGCCGCAGTCGAGAGGCGCTCGTCCCACAGGCCGATGGGGAGGGGTGTGAGGCCGGCAAAATTGCGGGCGAAGGCGCGGGTGGATTGCGCGCGCGGACCCTCGCTGCCGTCCATGTTGATGGGCAGGCCGAGCACGAAGCCGACCACCCTGCGCTCGGCCGCGATCGCGAGCAGCCGGGTCGCGTCCTGCTTGAACTGCTTGCGCTGGATCGTCTCGACGCCGGTCGCAAGCCGCCGGTCGGGATCGGACACCGCGACGCCGATCGTCTTGGTGCCGAGGTCGAGCCCGACCAGCGCGCCGCGCGCGGGCCAGTGGGTTGCAGCATCGACGAGGGGCAGGATAAGAGCAGGCATGGCGTAGCGCATATCACGCGCCGCGCCGCGGAGTGAACCCGGAACAATGGATGCACTGACATTATTCGGCCTGTTCGCCGTGACGGCGATGCTGATCAGCTACGCCCTGGAAGATCGCAGCCATTGGTTCGTTCTGCTGTTCGCCGCGTCCTGCGCGCTCGGTTCGGCTTACGGCTTTCTGCAGGGTGCCTGGCCGTTCGGTCTGGTCGAAGCGATCTGGGCCGTCGTGGCGCTGCGGCGGTGGCAGCTGAAGCGGTAGAGCGTCCGACGGCCGGGGACGCGCGCGAAATCGTGATGCCGGGGTGCATCGACGATTTGTGGGAAATCTCACACTGGTGACGTGCAGACCATGGCATGGTGCCGTGTGGTTGCGTGACACTGGAAGTACAGGCTTAAAGTAGTGCGGGGCGCACCCCCGATTTTCAAACGATCGCCAGCGTCCGGCACGCTGCAACCTTGGCGCATTTTTTAGGCGCCGGCCACCGTCCCATATTCGCCAGTCATTTGAGAGGTCACAATGCTCATCAAGCCAAGCCTGATCGCGGGCTCAGAAAGACGATTCAAGCAAGCCGAATTCTCACCTGAAGCCTTGAACCGGAAATTGGGCGACGGTCCGATCGAGATGACCGTCGAAAAGATGCGCGTGCGCCAGCGCCAGCTGCTGGCCGAGACGCAGGACGTGGAGAAGGCCGAGATCGGCCTGGAGCGGATCATCCAGGGCAATGATCTCGACAGCATCAACTATCTCGCCAAGGGGACTGCCGCCGCGCGCTCGGTCTGCCGCATTCAGCTCAGGGATCTCAAGTCGAACCTGCTCGGCTACGGCTCGGGCTTTCTGATCGGGCCGAGCCTGCTGTTGACGAACCATCATGTCTTCGGCAATCCGGCCGACGCCGCCAATTCGATCGCCGATTTCAACTACGAACTCGACATCGCGGGACAGGAGCGTGTGCCGGTGCGGTTCGGCCTCGAGCCGGGCAAGTTCTTCTACACCAATGACAGGCTGGATTTCTCGATCGTCGCGGTGGCGCCGACCTCGCTGTCCGGCGGGGAAAAGCTCGAGGATTGGGGATGGTTGCCGCTCAGCGGCGCGCCCGGCAAGGCAGATCCCGGCGAGTACCTCACCATCGTCCAGCATCCGAGCGGGCAAATGAAGCAGGTCTGCGTGCGCGAGAACAAGCTGCTCAAATATGTCGGCGACTTCCTCTGGTACAACACCGACACGACGGCAGGATCGTCGGGCTCGCCGGCATTCAACCGCTTCTGGCAGGTGGTCGCGCTGCATCACAGCGGCGTTCCCCGCAAGGATTCGCAGGGCCGCACCCTGACCAAGGACGGCAAGGTATGGAAGCCGTCGATGGATGAATCCCTGATCGACTGGGTGGCCAATGAAGGCATCCGCATCAGCGCGATCGTCGCCGATCTCAAGGTTGCCGTCGGCTCCCATCCCCTGATCAAGCCGGTGCTGGACGAGGAAGAGCCGCCGGCCCGGCTCGAGGTCGAGAGGGCCCGGCCGACGGTGGACGCGCCTGCTTTCGGCGCCAATTTCTGGGTCGAGCAGTCCCTGGACGGAACCTCACTGGTGGTCCCGATCCGGGTGCCGTTGCCGACGTTCAGGAAGGACATTCCGTTCGCGCCGCCGGCACCCCTGCCGAGTCCATCGGGGGGCAACGGAAAAGGCCCGAACGGCGTCATGCAGAACGGCGGCAAGCCGTTGCTCGCCCCGCCGGTCGGCCTCCCGTCAAACATCAGTGCGAACGGCCTGCCGATGGAGGCCGTGCATATCGATCAGAGCACGCTGAAATCGCGTCCCGGATACAAGCCGAATTTTCTCGGTACCGGCAAATTCTCGGTGCCCTTGCCGACGATTCCGGCCGCTCTCAAATCCGGGATCGCGACGCTCAAGGGGAACTCCAGGCAGTCCGAGCTGAAATATTTCAACTACAGCGTCGTCATGAACAAGCAGCGCCGGCTCGCCTTCTTCAGCTGTGTCAATATCGACGGCGGGCAGCAACAGGACGTCGGCAAGCGCGAGGGCGATTCCTGGCTGCGCGATCCCCGCATCGACGACGATGCCCAGATCGGCGACGAGTTCTACCGCAAGCAGGCCACCCTCGAGGCGGACCGCACCAAGAATCCGTTCGACCGTGGCCATCTCGTGCGCCGGCTGGACGCGACCTGGGGCGACACCGTCGCCGCGGCCAAGCAGCATGGTGACGATTCCTTCCACTTCACCAATTGCTCGCCGCAGTTCTTCTCGTTCAACCAGGGCAAGCAGCTCTGGGCGGGACTTGAGGATTACACGCGCGATGTCCTGCTCGAAGGCGAGGAGAAGGGCATCGTCATGAACGGTCCGGTGTTCGACGGGCCGGATGCCGATGGCTCCGATCTGCCCAACCCGGCCGGTCGGCCGCACAAGGACCCGAGCTTCGGCGGCGTTCAGATTCCGAAATATTTCTGGAAGATCCTGATCCGGCGCAACGAGGATGGCGACGCGCTCAAGGCGGCGGCCTTCCTGATGAGCCAGCGAAAGCTGATCATGGACATCGATCGCATCCAGGAGGTGGATCTGCGCGAGAAGATGTCGGAGGAGGATGTCAGCGTCTTCCAGGTCTCGATCGCGGACCTCGCGAAATTGACCAAGCTCGATTTCGGCAATCTCGCTGATGCGGATTCGCACGAGGCCACCTCGGTCGGCCCGCGGCGGATCGAGTCCTATGAGGACATTCGACTCTAGAACAGCGCGGCCTGGCGCGGCGTCACCGCGTCAGGCTGCGATGACGTCCTCGTCGGTTTTCAGGCAGGCTGCAAAGCCGGCCAGCGCGCTGGATTGATGTCCGGCGCGACGCTGGATGAACAGTGTCTCGACCCGCGCATGCGAGGCGCTCAGGGCGTGGATCGAGACGGTGCCATTCATCGCGCTGCGTTCGACGACCGCGCGCGGCAACAACGTCACGCCCATGTCGGCGGCGACGCAGCCGATCATGCCGTCGAGGGTGCCGAGCTCGAAGCGTGCGGCGGAAGGCCAGCCGAACTCGACGAAGATCTGCTCGAGCCGCTGGCGGTAGGTGCAGCCGGTGCGAAACACCAGCGCGGTCGGGCCGGACTCCGGCGTGCCGGCGCGCAGTTCGGCAAGCGAAGCCCAGCGCCGCGCGCTGACCAGCACCAGCTCCTCGCGGAAGGCGCTCGTCGCAATAAGGTCGTCATGCGCAATCGGACCTGCGACGAAGGCACCATCGAGCGCGCCTTCCAGCACGCTTGCGACGAGGTCGGCGGTCGGTGCGGTACGCAAGGAAAGGCGCACGGCGGGACAGCGGCGGTGGAAATCGGCGAGCAGCGGCGGCAGCCGCACCGCCGCGGTCGTCTCCATCGAGCCGATCGCAAGCGGTCCCTTCGGCTCGCCGTCGTCGCGCGCGGCCAGCACCGCCTCGTGCGAGAGCGCGGCCATCCGTTGCGCGTAAGGCAAAAGGCGCTTGCCGGCGCCGGCCAGCGTCATGCCGCGGCTGTGGCGTTCGAACAGCGGCGTGCCGATTTCCGCCTCGAGCGCCTTGACGCGCTGGGTGACGTTGGATTGCACGGTGTTCAGTTCTTCCGCCGCGCGGGTGATGCCACCGGTGCGGGCGACTGTCGCGAAGGTCTTGAGGTCGCCGAGTTCCATCTCAGTTTCCTTGGTCGTTTCAAATTTGTGATGGCTGCGTTCGTAAGAATTCAATTTTGGAGAATGTTATTTGCGCTTAATCTCCTTGTCCAGAGTGGGAGGATTCATTGCCGATCGCCACGCCGCTGACGGAGCTTCTCGGGATCAGGCATCCGATCCTGTCGGCGCCCATGGATACGATCGCCGGCAGCCGGCTGACCCGTGCCGTCAGCGAAGCCGGCGGCTTCGGCATCCTCGGCGGTGGCTACGGCGATCGCACGCGGCTTGAGACAGAGGCCAGGGAGCTCAAGGGCTTTGCGCCATTCGGCATCGGCTTCATCACGTGGAGCCTGGCCAAGCAACCCGAGCTGCTCGAGATCGCGCTCGAGGCGCGTCCACAGGCGGTCATGCTTTCGTTCGGCGATGTCGCGCCGTTCGCGCCGCGGATCAAGGCCAGCGGCGCGCGGTTGATCTGCCAGGTGCAAACCGAGGACATGGGCAAGCAAGCGCTAGATGCCGGTGCGGAGATCCTGATCGCGCAAGGCACGGAAGCGGGCGGTCATGGCGCATCGCGTACCACCGTCGACATCGTGCCTGCGATCGTCGATCTCGCCGCGGGACGTGTGCCTGTCGTCGCGGCGGGCGGGATCGCCGACGGCCGGGGCCTTGCCGCGATGATGATGCTGGGTGCATCGGGCGTGTTGGTCGGCACGCGCTTCTATGCGAGCGTGGAAGCCAATGGCGCGGAGGAGGCCAAGCTCCGCATCCGCGACGCCGGCAGCAACGACACGGTGCGCGGCATCGTTCCCGACTGGTCGCGAAAGCTGTTCTGGCCGGCTCCGTTCACCGCACGAACGCTGGTCAACAGCCATATCAGGAGCTGGACCGGCCGCGAGGTGGAGCTCTTGCAGCGCGCGGACGAGATTGCCAGGGACTATGCCGCGGCCAAGATGGCTGGCGATTTCGAGATCGCCGCCGTGTTTGCCGGGGAGGCGGTCGGCCTGATCCATGATATTCCACCGGCGGCCGATATCGTCGAGCGGATTGCGATTGAAGCAGAGCAGTTGCTTGGCGGACGGAGAAACTCCGCGGGAGCAACGCAGGTTCTTTCATCCTCCCCCTCCAGGGCAGGGTAGGGAAACAACGAGCGAGAAATATGATGTGGCCTGACCGTCGACTGATCGACCTCTTCAAGACCGAACTTCCGATCGTGCTGGCGCCGATGGCCGGCGTGATGGATGCGGAACTGGTGATCGCCGTGGCAGAGGGCGGTGGGCTCGGCTCGCTGCCGAGCGCGATGCTGTCGCCGGAGAAGGCGCGCGAACAGGTCAACATCATCCGCCAGCGCGTGAAGGCGCCGGTGAACATGAACTTCTTCTGCCACACCCCGGTCGAGCTGACGGGCGAGGCCGAAGCGCGCTGGAAGCAGCGGCTCACGGGCTATTACACCGAGCATGGTCTCGATCCCGCTGCGCCGATCTCCGCGGCCAACCGCGCGCCGTTCGACGCGGCGTTCTGCGAGGTCGTCGAGGAGCTGAAGCCCGAAATCGTCAGCTTCCATTTCGGCCTGCCGGAGCAGGCGCTGCTCAAGCGCGTCAAGGCGGCCGGCTGCATCGTCATCTCGTCGGCGACGACGGTAAAGGAAGCCATCTGGCTCGAACAGCACGGCGTCGATGCCGTCATTGCGCAGGGCGCCGAAGCCGGTGGCCATCGCGGCATGTTCCTGACCGACAAGATCTCCGAGCAACCCGGCACGTTTGCGCTGGTGCCGCAGGTCGCCGATGCCGTGAAGGTGCCGGTGATCGCGGCCGGTGGCATCGCGGACGGGCGCGGCATCGCCGCCGCCTTCGCGCTCGGCGCCGCCGGCGTGCAGATCGGCAGCGCTTACTTGCGCTGTCCGGAATCCAAGGTCTCGCCGGGAGGACGCAAGGCGCTGGCTGAAGCGCGGGACGATTCCACGGTGATCACCAATGTCATGACCGGAAGACCGGCGCGGGGGGTCCAGAACCGGCTGATGCGCGAAGCCGGCCCGATCTCGCCGGACGCACCGCCGTTTCCCCACGCCGCGACGGCGCTGGGGCCGCTGAAGGCGGCTGCCGAAAAACAGGGGAGGGTCGATTTCACCAATCTCTGGGCCGGCCAGGCCGTTGCGCTGGGCCGCGAGGTCCCCGCGGCCGAATTGACCCGGGATTTTGCCAAATCGGCGCTGGCCCGCATGAAAGCGCTGGCTGGCTAAGGCCAGTCACCCGGTTGCGGCGCAAAACCGGCCTCTGCTATACGGCACATGGGTTTTGCCGTGAGAGGCCTTATATAATGTCCGTCGACGCCGCTACCGTCCGCCGCATCGCGCATCTGGCGCGCATTGCGGTTTCCGAGGGCGAGGTTCCGCATCTGCAGGGCGAGCTCAACGCCATGCTCGCCTTTGTCGAGCAGCTCTCGGAGGTCAATGTCGAGGGCGTGGAGCCCATGACCTCGGTCACCCCGATGCAGATGAAGAAGCGGCAGGACGTGGTCGATGACGGCGGGATCGCCGACGATATCGTTGCCAACGCGCCGGCGACCGAAGGTCACTTCTTCCTGGTGCCGAAGGTCGTCGAGTAGGGCATAGCGTTTTCGAGCGAAGTGGATGCCGGTTCGCGTCAAGAAAACGCGTCAAATTCAAGAGTTCTAGGACCTGTGCCATGTGCATGCTTTGCGACGATGAGAAGGCCTATCAGGCCTACATGAACTATCTCGACAAGATGGAGCGGCAGGGCAAGGCTGCCGATCCCAACGTCGCCGTCAATGCCGTGCTCGACGAGATCGAGGCTGCCGCGAACGCCGCCGCCAAGAAAAAAGACGACCCGGCCAACGACAAGACCCTGTCTCCGTTCTTCTGCAGCCCGATCAATAAATGACCGATTTGACATCGCTGACGCTCGCCGAGGCCCGCAAGGGTCTCGCGGCCAAGACTTTCACGTCCCTCGAGCTGACCGACGCGCATCTGAGCGCGATCGAAGCCGCGCGGGTGCTCAATGCCTTCGTGATGGAGACGCCGGAGCAGGCGCGCGACATGGCCAAGGCCGTGGACGAGAAGATCGCCAGGGGCGATGCCGGCCCGCTCGCCGGCATCCCGCTCGGCATCAAGGATTTGTTCGCGACCAAGGGCGTGCGCACGACGGCGTGCTCGAAGATTCTCGGCAATTTCGTGCCGACCTACGAGTCCACCATCACCTCGCAGCTGTGGCGCGATGGCGCGGTGATGCTCGGCAAGCTCAACAATGACGAGTTCGCGATGGGCTCGGCCAACGAGACCTCGTGCTTCGGTCCGGTCGGCAATCCCTGGCGGCGCGAGGGTAGCAACACCACGCTGGTGCCGGGCGGCTCGTCCGGCGGCTCGGCCTCGGCCGTGGCGGCGCTGCTCTGCATGGGGGCGACCGCGACAGACACCGGCGGCTCGATCCGCCAGCCGGCCGCGTTCACCGCGACCGTCGGCATCAAGCCGACCTATGGCCGCTGCTCGCGCTGGGGCATCGTCGCCTTTGCCTCCTCGCTCGATCAGGCCGGTCCCATTGCGCGTACGACGCGCGATGCGGCGATGCTGCTGCGCTCCATGGCCGGTCATGACCCGAAGGACACGACCTCGGTCGACATCCCCGTGCCTGACTACGAGGCCGCGATCGGCAAGTCCGTGAAGGGCATGAAGATCGGCATCCCCCGGGAATATCGTCTCGACGGCATGCCGGCCGAAATCGAAAAACTCTGGAGCGAGGGCGCAGCATGGCTGAAGGCGGCCGGCGCCGAGCTCGTCGAGGTCTCGCTGCCGCACACCAAATACGCGCTGCCGGCCTATTACATCGTGGCACCGGCGGAGGCGTCCTCCAACCTCGCGCGCTATGACGGCGTCCGCTACGGCCTGCGCGAGCAGGGCAAGAACATCACCGAGCTCTACGAGAACACCCGCGCCGAAGGTTTTGGTGCGGAGGTCCGCCGCCGCGTCATGATCGGCACCTATGTGCTCTCGGCCGGCTATTACGACGCCTATTATCTGCGCGCGCAGAAGGTGCGCACGCTGATCAAGAAGGATTTCGAGGATTGCTTCGCCATGGGCGTCGACGCGATCCTGACGCCGGCGACGCCGTCGGCGGCCTTCGGCATCGGCGAGAAGGGCGGCGGCGATCCGGTGGAGATGTATCTCAACGACATCTTCACGGTGACCGTGAACATGGCGGGCCTGCCCGGCATCGCCGTGCCCGCCGGCAAGGACGCGCAGGGCCTGCCGCTCGGCCTGCAATTGATCGGCCGTCCGTTCGAGGAGGAGACGCTGTTCTCGCTCGGCGAGGTGATCGAGCAGGCGGCCGGCCGCTTCACGCCCGCGAGGTGGTGGTGAATGCCGCCGCTTTCATCGCGAGCCTCGACGGCGCGGCGCCCGCGCCTGGGCTGAACGCGCCGCTGAGAGGTCTGTGGTGGGCCGCCAAGGGCGATTGGGAGCAGGCGCACGGGATCGTCCAGGACGACAACAGCCGTGACGCCGCCTGGGTGCACGCCTACCTGCACCGCGTCGAAGGCGATCTCGGCAATGCCGGCTACTGGTACCGCCAGGCCGGCCAGCCCGCTGCAAAGGATTCATTGGAAGCGGAGTGGGAGCGGATCGCTGCCACGCTGCTCGGGAGCACGACATGAGCACGGCCACGCACAAGCTTCTCAAGGGCGCCACCGGTGACTGGGAGGTGGTCATCGGCATGGAGATCCATGCCCAGGTGACGTCGAAGTCGAAACTGTTCTCCGGCGCGTCCACCGCGTTCGGCGGCGAGCCGAACGCGCAGGTGTCGCTGGTCGATGCCGCGATGCCGGGCATGCTGCCCGTCATCAACGAGGAATGCGTCAGGCAGGCTGTCCGGACCGGGCTTGGTCTCAACGCGCAGATCAACCTGCGCTCGGTGTTCGACCGGAAGAACTATTTCTATCCGGACCTGCCGCAGGGCTACCAGATCAGCCAGTACAAGTCGCCGGTGGTCGGTGAGGGCGAGGTGATCGTCGATCTCGACGGCGGCCGCAGTGTCTCCATCGGCATCGAGCGGCTGCACCTGGAGCAGGATCCCGGCAAGATGCTGCACGACCGGTCGCCGTCGCTGTCCTACATTGATTTCAATCGCTGTGGCGTGGCGCTGATGGAGATCGTCTCGAAGCCGGACATCCGCGACGCCGAGCAGGCCAAGGCCTATGTCACCAAGCTACGCTCGATCATGCGCTATCTCGGCACCTGCGACGGCGATATGGAGAAGGGATCCCTGCGCGCCGACGTTAATGTATCCGTGCGCAAGCCCGGCGCGCCGCTCGGCATCCGCTGCGAGATCAAGAACATGAACTCGATCACCTTCATCGGCCAGGCGATCGAGTATGAAGCGCGGCGCCAGATCGAGATCCTGGAGGACGGCGGTCAGATCGAGCAGGAGACGCGCCGGTTCGATCCCGGCAAGGGCGAGACGCGCTCGATGCGGTCCAAGGAAGAGGCGCACGACTATCGCTACTTCCCCGATCCCGACCTGCTGCCGCTCGAATTCAGCCAGCAATTCGTCGACGAGTTGAAGGCGAAGCTGCCGGAGCTGCCGGACCAGAAGAAGACGCGCTTCGTCGCCGATCTCGGCCTCTCGGCCTATGATGCGAGCGTGCTGGTCGCCGAGCGCGAGAGCGCGGTGTTCTACGAGACCGTGCTCGACAAGCTCGGCAACCGCGCGCGCGACGGCAAGATGGCGGCGAACTGGGTGATCAACGAGCTGTTCGGCCGTCTCAACAAGGAAGGCCGGGATATTACGGGCTCTCCGGTAAGCGCAGAGCAGCTCTCGGGGATCGTCGACCTGATCGGCGAGGGTACGATCTCCGGCAAGATCGCGAAGGATCTGTTCGAGATCGTCTGGCAGGAGGGCGGCGATCCCCGCGCGCTGGTCGAAAGCCGCGGCATGAAGCAGGTCACGGATATTTCCGCGATCGAAAAGGTTGTCGACGACATCATCGCGGCCAATCCCGACAAGGCCGCGCAGGTCAAGGACAAGCCGCAGTCGCTCGGCTGGTTCGTCGGCCAGGTGATGAAGGCGTCCGGCGGCAAGGCCAATCCGCAGAGCGTCAACGACCTGCTCAAGTCGAAGCTCGGCGTCTGACGTCGCACGTTCGAACGAGGTGACGGACAAGTTCGTCACCTCGTTTTCGTTCCTCGATGCGACGCTCGCGCGCATCCTCGGCGGTAAACTTCATCCCATTGATGGCGACGCGACGGCCGAATCGCCGTCACGCGATTCGCGCAAAACGGCGGCTCGCAGACGCTCCGACCAGCGCTCGCGCCATTAATCATGAAAATATTTTCGTTGCCAAAAATCGCGACTCAGAGTCCGCGAAACGCCTTTGCAAGGTGATCTCGACCATCACGATGCGCACCGTCGGGTCGATCGTGCGCGATGCGCGCGTGCAGGAAAATACTTGCTGCATAGAGTTTTCTGCAATCGCATCTCTCGCGGACGTCGACGATGCGGGTACTCCGCGCGATCGTGCAAACACGTCGTGCAGCGTGCTTGCATCGCGCTCGCCAAGCGCACGCGTCTTGCGTCGTCAACACTTCTTTAAGCGAGACGCTGTTTTTTTCGTTGTGTTGGTGTATTCGGGATGAGTGTGCACTCGATCCCCGAATGCATGCAGCGATTAAGCCATCTCACACATCGGAGGGCAACATGGCCAAGAAAGCTAAGAAGGCAAAGAAGGCGAAGAAGGCGAAGAGCGCAGTGAAGAAGACTGCGAAGAAGACCCGCAAGGTCGCCAAGAAGAAGTAACTTCGCTTCTGAAGTTGCCGGCTCCTCGAGAGCCGGCACGTCATCAGCGCCTCCTGGAGGTTCTGGTCGACGATAGAGGGTGTCGGCGAGACATCAGGTCAACGGTCGGACCGTTCTGTTTTGCGGTCCGGCAGAAGAAACGAGTTTTCTTCGTTCGGTGCGGGGCCGGTTCTCCGGTTCTGCAATTTCACGAGTAGCCTCGCGGTCAAAGTGGAATCTGGTCCTGACGTGTTCGCCGACGCCCTCGTTCTCCTGAGGCCGGGGTATTGCCGGCATTTCCTTTTCCCCACATTGCTGATCCGACCACGGCGTGATCGTTGCGCTGGCCGCTCCACCTTGGGCTCATGAGGGCTGCGGCCTGATTGCGCGCTGCTCGCACGCCGCTTCCGCCATTCGCGCTGTCATCGCCGGGCGTCGACCGGGCGATCGAGACCGCCGCGGCTTCTCGTGCGACATGGCTGTCCCGGGAATGCCGGTCATCCGCCTGCCGCCTTCGCTGTAGTCTCTGCGCTCCAGGACGACGGGTCCCGGCGAAAGCCTGGACAGTGGCGGAGCGTGGCTGCCGACGACGCGTGGTAACGACACGGGATGCGTCCCACCGCGCGCGATGGTTATCGATGTCCCAAAATCCCAGGGTAAACCAAATCTGACGAATCGCGGAAGTGCCTGCAAATCAGGGACTTCTTGAATTCTGCGCGCCGGCGCCGCGCGCTCGCGTTTACGTCTGCTTCATCGCGATACTTAAACTGCCATTCAAATTTGCCCGCCATCATCACCTCCAACAAGCCGGCAAACGGCATTGGTCGGGAAGACCAAGGGATGAGTTGAACAGTGCACGGTCCCAGGAAGGGTCATGCACATCAGAGTTGGACGGGAGCCGCGCTCGGGGGAGCAAGGCACAAGAAAAAAGGGGATGCGTTATGTTTCAGGGTACTTTCGATCTGGAGACGGCAACGCCGATCGACGCGACCGCGCTGTCGGACGTGCTGTTCGAGCGCGGGATCTATTGGGCGAGCGGCCGGTCCGGGCTCGTCGATCTCGTCGCCGCGCACAAATGGTTCAACCTCGCCGCCCTGAAGGGTCGCAAGGACGCCGTGACGATGCGCCAGGAAGTCGCCGGTCAGATGTCGGAGGCCGAGATCTCGGCCGCGCAGCGCGAGGCGAGGGCGTGGGTCTCCACGCACTGAACCAAGCATCGCATCCGCACCCGTGTTCGCACGGGTGGGCCTGATTGCGCTGAATCAAGTCTTTATGTCGTGTCGCCACATAAGACCGGTGACGGCATGAACGAGCCCGACACCGATGAACGATGGCTGCCGATTCAGATCGCTCCCGATGAGTGCGATCTGGAACTCGGACGCCCACACAAGACGGGGATTCTGCCCTGGTCGTTTCCGTGCCGGCGCAGGTCCGGCGTCTGGTACAACGTCTGGGCCGGCGAGGCGGTGCTGATTTCGCCCTCGCATTGGCGGATCTGGCGGTTCCACGGCTAGACGCAGACCCAAGCACTCACCCACACATATAAGACGGTGCGAATCGAGGCGAGTCTGCAGCGCCGATCCTTGCGCCAGGCTTTCGCGCGAGCCCTCACGACTACCTTCAGGTGAGCGGACGCATAAACCCTGATTGATTCGACTGCTGGGTGGCGGAGAGGGAGGGATTCGAACCCTCGATACAGCTTGAGACCGTATGACGCTTTAGCAAAGCGTTGCCTTCAGCCACTCGGCCACCTCTCCGGTGCGAGCCTTATGCATCTAATTGCTTGGGGCGGTCAATTTGGAAGCGTGTGTTTTCGTTCGAATATTCCCAGCGATTTTCTCAACAGAGCAGTTTGCTCCCGGGGCATGACCGCAACGTTGCGAGAATGGGCGCCGAGCTGGATCGTCCCAGGGACGATTTCGCCGAAGAGAACCTATTTGCTCGCGTAAGAGGCTGTATTGATTGGAAGAATCAAGGGATTCGGGAGCCGCGGTCGAAATTTCGAATAGTGTCGTCTCCGCCCGCCTGCCCAACAACCCCCGCTATCCACAGATGGTGCGTGTCACGCGCTTTGGGGCCGCGCCTCCATCAGCCGGGAAGGCGCGGAGCAGGTCGATGCCTTCTCCTTGAGTCTCCCTGTGATTCCACGATTCGAGTGCGTCAAAGCCTCTCGCGGCCTGGATCTCGCCCGCGGTGTCTTAAGCAGGGAAATTTGACGGCAGATGGAACCGCTCCAAAAGAGTAAATAAAAACAATGCGTTACGAGGGCGGCTTGATCACATCTGCGTGTTATTTGTGCAACACCCGTCGGAAAACAAGCTTCTCAGGCCCGTTTCGAAGCGTTCTGTTGTTGTGTGTGCAAGGACGTTCGGTAATTGTGACTGAGCGACGGAGGGGGGCATCCCGAGGTCGTCCCGTTTAGGTCTTTCGCTTAAGTCCCTCGCGTTCATGCGGGTGTGTCCGAAGACGCGAAGAGGCTCAAAGCGGTGATTTGAAGGGGGTTGGGGAATTGGCCGTCCGGTCAGTAACCTTCCCTGAAGAGCAACTTGGAGGTTTAACATGAAGTTGGTTAAGAGCCTTTTGCTCGGCTCAGCGGCGGGTCTGATCGCCGTGGGCGGAGCGCAAGCAGCCGATCTCCCCGTGAAGGCCAAGGCGGTCGAATACGTGAAGATCTGCTCGCTGTACGGCGCCGGTTTCTACTACATCCCGGGCACCGACACCTGCATCAAGCTGGGTGGTTATCTGCGCGCTGAAGTCGCGCTGAACACCAACTCGGACTTCAGCGGCCAGCTCACCGGCAACAACGGTGCGCGCAATCGTCTGACGAACTACTACACCATGCGCGCTCGTGAAGATCTCAACATCGACACGCGCACCGCGACCGAGTACGGCGTCGTCCGTACCTTCTTCGACGGCGTGTTCTCCTGGACCACCGGCAACTACGCCGGCACCGGCAGCGCGACCGGCGCGACCGCCTACAGCGGCACGCTGGCTCTCAACACCTCGGGCGCTGCCCCGGCGCTCGTTGGTTCGTCGATCAACGGCACCGACGGCAACACCTCGGGCGGTTCGCTCGGCGTGTACTACGCCTTCATCCAGTTCGCCGGCTTCACCATGGGTAAGGCCGTGTCGCAGTTCGACGCGCCCTGGACCAACTATCCCGGCAACAACTTCGACAGCCTCGTCGGCGGTTCCGGCACGGTCACTGGTGTCGCCCAGTTCACCTACACCGCTGACTTCGGTCAGGGCGTGACGGCGTCGTTCTCGGCTGAAGACGCGACGGCCTACTACCAGGCCGGCAACCTGAACATGACCGGCGCGACTGCTGCCGGCATGATCGGTGGCTCCTATGGCTCCAACGCCATCAGCGGCTCGCGTTCGCCGAACCTCGTCGGTATGGTTCGTGTCGACCAGGCTTGGGGTCTGTTCCAGGCGTCGGTCGCTGCGCATGACAACCACGTTGCCTACTACGGCGCTACCGAGCCGACTGGCCACCCCGACGACAAGTGGGGTTGGGCTGTTCAGCTCGCTCTGTCGATCAAGAACATCCCGACTGGTGCGGGTGACGTGATCAACATTTCGGGCGTCTACACCGACGGCGCGTCCCGCTACAACTTCCAGAACCTGGCGGGCGGCAGCTACTCGATGTTCGGCAACTCCGGCATCGCCTACCAGAGCGTCGGCTTCGCCATCGCTCCGGACACCGTGTTCATCACGGGCGGCGCGCAGGAAACCGTCAAGACCTGGGGCTTCCGTGGTGCTTACACCCACAACTGGGATGCCTACTGGAACACCGCGCTGTACGGTGCCTACGCTCAGGCGCAGTACGGTTCGCTGGCCAAGACCACGCTCTGCGGCGCCGGTGGTGCTGGCGGCGTGTTCGGCGGTCTCGCCGGTGTGACGGGTTGTAATCCTGACTTCGCCATCGGCCAGGTCGGTATCATCACCCGCTGGACCCCGGTCAAGAACCTCACCTTCTCGGCTGACCTGAACTGGACCCATCTCGACCAGAAGTACTCCGGTACTGTTGGTTACGCTGGTTCCGGCACGACGGCCAAGCCGGCCGCTGTGTACGAGCTCAAGGATCAGGACACCATCACCCTGCTCCTCCGCGCTCAGCGCAACTGGTAAGTTCGGTCTAACGACCTGACAGAGAGCCCCGGCGGGAAACCGCCGGGGCTTTTCTTTTGCCGCGTTGCTTGCTGTCTCGCTTCGCGCAACGGGCCAAGTTGGCGCGTCGCTCTCGGTTGGTCGGACGTCGCTGGTATCTGATGGAAGCCGTAGCGGAAGAGGGGAGCCCCGTGCTTGCCGTCGCTGACAGTGGCGCTCAGGCGGAGGATTGCCGATGGCCGGCGTGCCTGCGCAAACGCCTCGCTGATCTGCCTTTGCAGCGAAGGCGACAGGCGCCTTTATCTGCACCGCGAGGCAACGGCGAGCGTGCCGATCTGACAGCAACAACCTGTCGCAGCGTCGAAGGAATGCGTCGAGGAGGGCCCGCCTGAGGATCGCCTTCGGAGGATCGCCTTCTGAGAATCGCCTTGGATCTCCGGATATGCTTCGGCGGCTCAGGTCCAGGCAAGACAGCGCTCGCCACCCCAGCGCGCGGCTGCGAATCGAGGCGCGGATCGCTATTCCACGCTGCCGGCGCCGCGGCGCAGATCGGCCTCGATCTGCAGGCGCGTGCCGCCGCCGAAGCGGGCCCGGTAGACCTGCAGGTTCTCCATGATCCGCTGCACGTAATTGCGCGTCTCGGAGAACGGAATCAGCTCGACCCAGTCGACCGCATCGACCTTGGGGTCACGCGGATCGCCGTAGCGCTCGACCCACTTCCTCACGCTGCCGCGGCCGGCATTGTAGGCGGCGAAGGTCATGATGTAGGAGCCGCGATAATCCTCGAGCAGTCCGCCGAGCTCGGCCGAGCCGAGCGTGGCGTTGTAGACCGAATCGTTCTTCAGCCGCCCCAGATCGTAGGTCGCGCCGTGCCGCTTGCAGACATAGCGCGCGGCGTCGGGCGTCACCTGCATCAGGCCGTAGGCCTGCGCCGGCGAAACAACACGGGGATTGAAGGCGCTCTCCTGCCGCGCGATCGCATAGACGATACTGCGCTCGACGTCGGGACCGATCGGCGTGAACTGCGGAATGCCGTTGACGGGGTAGGCGTAGAAGTCGAACGGCAGGCCGCGATTGAGCGCGCCCTTGCCGAGCAGCAGCATCCCGCGCGCGTCGTTGTAGCGCTGTGTCAGCTCGCCAAGGCCGACGAGCGCTTCGGGATCGCCGTTCTCGCCCATGTCGGCCAGCAGCGGTATCGCCATCTCGCGCTCGTCGAGCTCGTAGAGCAGTTGCGCGGCGCGCACGATCTCCAGCCGTTCGGCGCCGCGGCCGCGCGGCTGGCTGTTGAGCTCGATCTGCGGCAGGCCGAGCTTGGCCCGGGCGAGCTGGCCGTAATAGCTGGTCGACTGTTCGGCGGCGCGGGCATAGGCGTTGCGCGCCTCCTGCTGGCGCCCCGCGGCTTCCGCGGCGCGGCCCTGCCAATAGCCGGCACGCGCCAGCGCGGTCGGATTGACGCTACCGACGCCGATCCGGGCGAAATGCTGGGTGGCGGCTGCGGGGTCGTTGAGAAAGCGCAGCGCGATCCACCCGGCCGTGAACTCCTGCTCGGTCTTGTAGATGTCGCGCGAGGGCAGTGCGGCGTCGCGCGCGATCAGATAGGCGCTCCGGAATTCCTCGGTGTCGATCATCTTGCGCGCGAGGAGGCGCCGCTCGATCCACCATTCGTCGAGATTGTGGAGACGACCCGGATCCTTCGGCGCGGACAGCATGAGCTGCGCCGCCTCGGCGAATTTCTCCTCGCGGCGCAGCAACTGGATCTTGCTGAAGATGAAGCCGGGATCGTTGTGCAACTCGCGCGGCACGGCGTCGAGCAGCGCGCGCGCGTTGGGCGCTTTCTTGACGGCGGCGATGCGGGCCCTGGCGAGCGCGACATAGCCGGCGCCGAGGCGCATTGCGGCGCGCATCGCGGCCTCATTCTCGCTGCCATAGAGTAGGGTGTCCATCCGCGCCTTCTGGTCGCCAGGCGTCAGCAGGGCGCCGAACTGGTCGAGCGCATTGTTCTCGGTGTCCTCGGACATCGGATCGCTGCGCCAGGCCTCGCGCACCAGCCGCTCGGCGTTGCCGCGGTCGCCGCGCGCCAGCATCGCCTTGGCGAGCGTGAAGCGGCCCTTGGCGGACACAGGAGATTCGTTCTCGAACCACGACCACGCAACGGAATCGTCGCGCCTGTCGTCCCACATCGCAGCTTCCAGGCGCCGGCGCAGGAAGGTCTGCGACGGCCAGCTCGGATTGGCGGAGAGGAAGGCGCGGTAGCGCTCCACGGTCGCGCCATTGTCCTCGCTGCGCAGGATGATCCACTCCGCGAGTTTTCGCGCGACCGGATCCGAGATGCCTGCTGCGACGTTGCTGGCGTCACCCGCCTTGCGCTTGCGCACGAGCTCAATGACGCTCTCCAGCGCATCCTTGTCACCCTGCGGGGTCGAGGACGTCGCAGCGACCGCGGCCGGTATGACCGGCTTGCGCGGCGCGGCATGCTGGCGGGTCGCCGGCGCCAGCACAGGGGCCACGGCCGGCTTGGCGGCGGGTGCGGAAGGTCTGACGGCGGTGACGGCCGGCGCGGGTGCGGTTTTCGGCGGCGAGCCGCTGGCGGTCGGATGCGATTTCGGCGCAGCTGCAGCTGCGGCAGGCTTGGGCTTGTCCTTCGCGGGCTCTTTTCCGGCGCTCTTGCCGGCGTCCTTGCCGGTCTCCTTGGCCGGTTTCTTCGCAGCGTCCTTGGCCGGAGCGCCGGCGGCACCCTTGCTTGCGCCTTTGCTCGCCCCCTGGCTTGCTCCTTTGGCCGCGTCTTTCGCAGTTTCCTTGCCGGTTCCCTTGGACGCGCCCTTCGTGGTGTCCTTGCTGGGGGTCTTGCCGGCTGGCTTCGCGGTGTCCTTGCCCGCGTCCGCGCTCGTCTCATTTGATTTGGCCAAGGCGGCGCAGCCGACCGTCAGCCCTGCCATCAGGCACAGGATCAGACCGGTGGATCGCCAAGCGGCACGAGGGAATGAGGTCACGGCGTTTCGTCGCCCCGAATCAGTCAACTGGCCCAAGACCTACCTGTACAAGATCTAGCTGTATTTGATTGAATATGCGGACAAAATACCAACAGCCGCTTACCGCCGCCCGGTTTGCACCACCACCGCGGCAAAATCGCGGCCTAAACGGTGCGTCACACGGAAGCGGGCCTTTTACCGACGGGATAGACCCGATATGAAAGGGGCTTGCTCAAGAGATAGCCGCGTACGGAGGAAGTCCATGGCAGCCAAGACGAAATTCCGGGGGTCCTTCACCGCCTTGGTCACACCGTTCAAGAACGGCTCGCTGGATGAGGCGGCATTTCGATCCCTGGTCAACTGGCAGATTTCGGAGGGCACCAACGGCCTGGTCCCGGTCGGCACCACCGGCGAGAGCCCGACGCTCAGCCATGACGAGCACAAGAAGGTGGTCGAATGGTGCATCGCTGAAGCCAAGGGCCGCGTGCCCGTGATCGCGGGTGCCGGCTCCAACTCGACCAAGGAGGCGATCGAACTCGCCCAGCACGCCGAGAAGGCGGGCGCGAACGCCGTGCTCGTGGTGACGCCATACTACAACAAGCCGACCCAGGAAGGCATGTACCAGCACTTCAAGGCCATCAACGACGCGATCGGCATTCCGATCATCATCTATAACATCCCGCCGCGCTCGGTGATCGACATGTCGGTCGACACCATGACGAGGCTGTGGGAGCTGAAGAACATCGCCGGCGTCAAGGACGCCACCGCCAGCATGGTGCGCGTGTCGCAGCAGCGCGCGGCGATGGGCGAGGATTTCAACCAGCTTTCGGGCGAGGACGCGACCATCATCGGCTACATGGCTCATGGTGGCCATGGCTGCATCTCGGTGACCTCGAACGTCGCACCGCGCCTGTGCTCGGAATTCCAGGCCGCCTGGGCCAGGGGGGACCATGCCACCGCGCTGAAGATTCACGACAAGCTGATGCCGCTGCACAACAACCTCTTCATCGAGAGCAACCCGGCGCCGATCAAGTACGCGATGTCGCTGCTCGGCAAGCTCGACGAGACGCTGCGGCTGCCGATGGTTCCGGTCACCGAGCCGACCCGCGTTGCCGTTCGCAGCGCCATGGTGCACGCTGGCCTGATCAACTGATGGGGTGACCAAGCCGGGAGGCCGTTCATGAGCGTTGACGACAAGGGCAGGCGGATGCTCACGGAGTTCCGCGAATTCGCAATGAAGGGCAACGTCGTCGATCTCGCGGTCGGCGTCATCATCGGCGCGGCCTTCGGCGCCATCGTCACCTCGCTGGTCGGTGACATCATCATGCCGATCATCGGCGCGGCGACCGGCGGCCTCGACTTCTCGAACTACTTCGCCCCCTTGTCGAAGGCGGTGACCGCCACCAACTTAGCGGATGCGAAAAAGCAAGGCGCCGTACTTGCTTACGGTAGCTTCCTGACGCTGACGATCAACTTCATCATCGTCGCCTTCGTGCTGTTCCTGGTGATCCGCGCCATGAACACTCTGAAGCGGAAGGAGGAGACCAAGCCCGCGGAGCCGCCGAAGCCGTCGGCGGAGGTGGTGTTGCTGACCGAGATCCGCGATCTCCTCAAGAAGTGACGCGCGCGCTTCATCCAAACTGTTAACATCGCCGCGCATCGCGCTCAGGTCCCATCGCCATGGCTGATAAGAACGAACGTCCGATCAAGGTCATGGCGGAAAATCGCAAGGCCCGCTTCAACTATGCGATCGAGGATACGATCGAGGCGGGTATTGCGCTGACCGGCACCGAGGTGAAGTCGATCCGCAACGGCAAGAGCACGATCGCGGAATCCTACGCCGACTCCAAGGACGGCGAGATCTGGCTGATCAACGCCACCATTCCCGAATATCTGCAAGGAAACCGCTTCAATCACGAGCCCAAGCGGCCGCGAAAGCTGCTGCTCCATCGCAAGCAGATCAACAAGCTGATGGGCGCCGTCGACCGCGAGGGCATGACGCTGATCCCGCTCAAGCTCTACTTCAACGAGCGGGGCCGCGCTAAATTGCAGCTGGCAGTTGCAAAAGGCAAGAAGCTGCACGACAAGCGCGAGACCGAGAAGAAGCGCGACTGGAGCCGGGAGAAGGGCCGCCTGATGCGGGCGAGGGGATAGCGAGATGAACCAGCGCAACCTGCTCGAGGTCGATTGGAGCAAGATTCCCGCCCCTGAAGACGACGGCGGCGCCGCGCACCTGACCGGCAAGACGCTGCCGCCAATCGGCCTGCTCGCGACCGACGACACCTCGGTGACGCTGTCGACGCTGCGCGGCCGGACCGTGGTGTTCGCGTATCCCCGCACCGGCGAACCCGGCAAGATTTCGTTGGTCGACGATTGGGACATGATTCCAGGCGCGCGCGGTTGCACGCCGCAGACCTGCGCGTTTCGCGATCTGTTCGCCGAGCTGAAGGCCGCCGGCGCGGCGCAGGTGTTCGGTCTTTCGACGCAGAGCAATGCCTACCAGACCGAGATGGCGTCGCGGCTGCATCTGCCGTTTCCGGTCCTCTCGGACGAGAAGCTGGCGCTGACGCGCGCCCTGAATCTGCCGACCATGGAGGTCGCGGACCTCACGCTGATCAAGCGCCTCGCGCTGATCGTCGACGACGGCAGGATAACGCACGTGTTCTACCCGGTGTTTCCGCCCGACCGGAACGCAGGCGACGTGCTGGACTGGCTGAAGGCCAATCCGGCCAAAAGCTAATCGAGATCCGCCTTCACCTTGGCGAACACGCTCCTGAACATGTCCGGCGTCAGCACACCCGTGTTCGTGTTGTAGCGCGAGCAGTGGTAGCTGTCGTAGAGCTTGAACGCGCCGGCCTGATGCACGGCGCCGTGGCCGAAGGGGGCCTGGGAGGCTTTCAGCTTCAGCGGCTTGAGCACGCTGTCGTGCGCAATCCGCCCGAGTGCGATGATCGCGCGCAGCTTCGGCATCGTCTCGAGATTCGCCACCAGAAATTGCCGGCAGGTGTTGATCTCGACCGGCAGCGGCTTGTTCTGCGGCGGAACGCAATGCACTGCGTTGGCGATACGGCAGTCGACCAGCTTCAGTCCGTCATCGGGACGGGCATGATAGGTGCCCTTGGCAAAGCCATATTCAAGCAGCGTGGCGTAGAGCAGGTCACCGGCATAATCGCCGGTGAACGGCCGCCCCGTGCGATTGGCGCCCTGCATCCCCGGCGCAAGGCCGACGATCAACAGGCGGGCCTTGATGTCGCCGAAGGGCGCAACCGGCGCATTGTGCCATAACGGCTCGCGCGCCCGGTTCGCTTCGCGAAAGGCGACCAGGCGCGGGCAGAGCGGACAATCACGGTCGGGAACGACGTTGGGAGACTGGCGGCTGAGCCGTGCCGCCTCACTCCTCGAAGTCGACATCGCCCCTCGGCGCCATCGTGGTTGCGCGCTGGAGGAATTGCGGGGCGTGGTGGCGTCCCTCACCACGCTCGCCGCGGTCACGCGGGGCGGGGCGTTCGGACGGGTCGCGGCCGAGCTTGGATTGCAGCTCGACGAGATCGGTGAAGACGTCGGCCTGGCGGCGCAGCTCGTCGGCGATCATCGGCGGCTGGCTGGCGATGGTGGAGATCACCGTGACCCGCACGCCGCGGCGCTGCACGGCCTCGACCAGGGAGCGGAAGTCGCCGTCACCGGAGAACAGCACCATCTGGTCGATGTGCTCGGCAAGCTCCATGGCGTCCACGGCGAGCTCGATGTCCATGTTGCCCTTGACCTTACGGCGGCCGGAGGCGTCGATGAACTCCTTGGTCGCCTTGGTCACGACGGTGTAGCCGTTGTAATCCAGCCAGTCGATCAGCGGGCGGATCGAGGAGTATTCCTGATCCTCGATGATCGCGGTGTAGTAGAACGCCCGGAGCAGCGTCCCGCGGCTCTGAAACTCCTTCAGGAGGCGCTTGTAATCGATGTCGAAGCCCAGAGTCTTCGCGGTCGCGTAGAGATTGGCTCCGTCGATGAAGAGCGCGATCTTGTCGGTAGAGGAAGGTGACATTCAGTTTGCTCGCGTAGTGTTCGTGATTGATGTTTTATTGTTGGCGCGGCGACAGCAGGCCGCGCATTTCTAGAGTGCCGCTGAGACCCGTCGAAACCGCACATCCGGAGAAGTCGGGGCAATCAAGGTATAGTTATGACGGACTTGCATACACCCGGCGCCGCCCTCGATGGCAGCCCGGGACACCACCCATCCCAGCCCCAATGTGGGGGTAGCAGAGCCGTTTGGCGAGGCCAAATCACAATTTGGCCTTGCGAAACCGCCCCAGCCCCTATAACTAGCCCCAATCATCCACATATTTCGTCCCACCCACAACGGAGCGACAGTCCATGGCTCGCGTCACCGTAGAAGATTGTATCGACAAGGTCGACAACCGGTTTGACCTGGTCCTGCTGGCCGCCCACCGTGCCCGCATGATTTCGTCCGGATCACAACTAACGGTTGACCGCGATAACGACAAGAACCCTGTTGTGTCTTTGCGCGAAATTGCTGACACGACGATTTCGCCCGAGGACCTCCGCGAGGAGCTGGTGCACTCGCTCCAGAAGTTCGTCGAGGTCGACGAGCCCGAGCCCGATACGGTGCCGCTGATCGGTTCCGCAGGCGCGAGCGTCGATGCGGACGATACCGAAGTCGCCGTCGAGCGCATGACCGAAGAGGAGCTTCTGAAGGGCCTCGAAGGCCTTGCGCCGCCCGAGGAGCAGCCCGAGGAAGACGAGTAAATCGTCCGTCGCGATCGTCGATGTCTTGTGATCTTATCAAAGGCCCGAACCATTGTTCGGGCCTTTGCTTTTGTTGACGTTTTCGTGGTTACCATGACGTTGCGGTTGGCGATGCGTCCTGTCACTGAATTGATCGGACACAAGCGCGATCGGCGCTAAGATGTATACAACGGGCAGGCCCAGGCCCGTTTGAAGGCAGGACGGGATGGTCTATCGGCGCCGCAGATCCACGCAGATGCAGGCCGCAACCGAATCGGTTGCCGTGGCCCCGACTGCGCCGGTCGCGCGCCCGGCCAAGCCCCGCGCGCGCATGATGCGTCAATATGACCTCGTCGAGCGTGTCAGGTCCTACAACCCCAACACCAACGAAGACCTGCTGAACCGCGCCTATGTCTACGCCATGAAGGCGCACGGCTCGCAGACCCGCGCCTCGGGCGATCCGTATTTCTCGCATCCGCTCGAAGTGGCGGCGATTCTCACGGACCTGAAGCTCGACGACGCCACCATCGTGGCCGCGCTGCTCCACGACACCATCGAGGACACCGAGGCGACGCGGGCCGAGATCGACCAGATCTTCGGGCCGGAGATCGGCGCGCTGGTCGAGGGCCTGACCAAGCTGAAGCGGCTCGAACTGGTGTCGCGGGAGGCCAAGCAGGCCGAGAACCTGCGCAAATTGTTGCTGGCCATTGCCGACGATGTCCGCGTGCTCCTGGTCAAGCTCGCCGACCGCCTGCACAACATGCGGACGCTGGACTTCGTGCCGACGGAATCGCGCCGCCGCATCGCCGAGGAGACGCTCGACATCTATGCGCCGCTCGCGGGGCGCATGGGCATGCAGGAAATGCGCGAGGAGCTGGAGGATCTGTCCTTCCGCACCCTCGATCCCGAAGCCTATTCGGTCGTGATGCAGCGCCTCGATGCGCTCGCCGAACGCAACCGCAACCTGATCGGCGAGATCGAGGACCAGCTCTCCAACAATCTGCGCCACAGGGGCCTGGGGGCACGGGTCTATGGCCGCCGCAAGAAGCCGTTCTCGATCTGGACCAAGATGGAGCGCAAGTCGGTCGGCTTCGAGCAATTGTCCGACATCTTCGGCTTCCGCCTGGTCGTCAACGACATCGAGGCCTGCTATCGCGCGCTCGGCATCGTCCACACCACCTGGCCGGTCGTGCCCGGGCGCTTCAAGGACTACATCTCGACGCCGAAGCAGAACGACTACCGCTCGATCCACACCACGGTGATCGGCCCCGGCAACCAGCGCGTCGAGCTGCAGATCCGCACCGAGGCGATGGACCAGATCGCCGAGCGCGGCATCGCCGCGCACGTGTTCTACAAGGAGGGCGTCGGGTCGCCGAACGAATTCCTCAAGCGCGAATCCAACGCTTTCGCCTGGCTGCGCCACACCATCGGCATCCTCTCGGAGAGCGCCAACCCGGAGGAATTCCTCGAGCATACCAAGCTCGAGCTGTTCCACGATCAGGTGTTCTGCTTCACCCCGAAGGGCAAGCTGATCGCGCTGCCGCGCCACGCCAACGTGATCGACTTCGCCTATGCCGTCCATACCGACGTCGGCAACAGCGCGGTGGGCTGCAAGATCAACGGCCAGTTCGCGCCGCTGTCCTCGGAGCTGCAGAACGGCGACGAGGTCGAGGTGCTGACTTCGGAAGCGCAATCGGCGCCGCCTTCGGCCTGGGAGACGCTGGCGGTCACCGGCAAGGCCCGCGCCGCGATCCGCCGCGCCACCCGGACCGCCGTGCGCGATCAATATGCCGGCCTCGGCCGCCGCATCGTCGAGCGCCTGTTCGAGCGCGCCAAGATCGAATACGCCGACGATAAGCTCAAGGGCGCGCTGCCGCGGCTGGCGCGGACCTCGATCGAGGACGTGATGGCGGCCGTGGGGCGCGGCGAGATCAAGGCCTCCCACGTCGCGCGGGCGATGTATCCCGACTACAAGGAGGAGCGCATCGCGCGCTACGGCGTCAAGAAGGGGCTCGCCGCCAAGCTCAAGGAGAAGTCGTCGGAGCCGCCGCGCAGCCCGGTCGCGATCCCGATCCGCGGCATCAATTCCGACCTGCCGATCAAGTTCGCGCCGAACGGCGGCGCGGTGCCGGGTGATCGCATCGTCGGCATCGTCACGCCCGGCGAAGGCATCACGATCTACCCGATCCAGGCGCCGGCGCTGAAGGATTTCGAGGAGGAGCCGGAGCGCTGGCTCGACGTCCGCTGGGACATCGAGGACTCCGCGCCGCAGCGCTTCCCCGCCCGCATCAGGGTCGAGAACGTCAACGAGCCCGGCGCGCTGGCGCAGATCGCGACTGTGATCGCCGAGCACGACGGCAACATCGACAACATCAGCATGCAGCGCCGCTCACCGGACTTCACGGAAACGACGATCGATCTCGAAGTCTACGATTTGAAACATTTGAGCGCGATCCTGGCCCAACTGCGCGCGAAGGCGGTCGTCGCCAAAGTCGAACGTGTCAATGGATGAGTTCTGTCGTTGCCGGGCTAGACCCGGCAACCCATCTTTTCGAAGGGGATGGATGCGCGGGTCGCGCCCGCGCATGACAAGTTGAGAGAGTTCTAGAATGCCCGCAATTCCGCTTCGCCTCGGCGTCAATATCGATCACGTCGCAACCGTGCGTAACGCGCGCGGCGGTCGCCATCCCGATCCGGTGCGCGCGGCGCTGCTGGCGATCGAAGCCGGTGCCGACGGCATCACCGCCCATTTGCGCGAGGATCGCCGCCACATCCGCGACGAGGACATGGCGCGGCTGAAGGCCGAGATCTCCAAGCCGCTCAATTTCGAGATGGCGGCGACCGACGACATGATGCGGATCTCGCTTGCCACCAAGCCGCACGCGGTGTGCCTGGTGCCGGAGCGCCGGCAGGAGGTGACCACCGAGGGCGGCCTGGATGTGGTCGGCCAGCACAACGCGCTCGCGCCCTACATCGCGCGGTTGAACGACGCGGGGATCCGCGTCTCGCTGTTCATCGCCGCCGATCCCGCCCAGATCGAGATGGCGGCGCGGCTGCGCGCGCCGGTGATCGAGATCCACACCGGCGCCTGGTGCGACGCTGTGGTCGACGGTCACACCGAAAAGGCCGAGGCCGAATGGCAGCGGATCGTGGCGGGCGTGAAGCTGGCCAAGGCCGCCGGGCTCGAGGTCCATGCCGGCCACGGGCTCGACTATCAGACGGCGGAGACGATCGCAGCGCTGCCTGACATCATGGAGCTCAACATCGGCTATTACATGATCGGCGAAGCGCTGTTCGTGGGTCTCGCCGAGACGGTGCGCAGCATGCGCGCGGCGATGGACCGAGGCCGGAGCCGGGCATGATCATCGGCATTGGCTCCGACCTGATCGACATCACCCGCGTCGGCAAGGTGATCGAGCGTCATGGCGAGCGCTTCCTCGACCGCATCTTCACCGCGGCGGAGCGGGCCAAGGCGGAGCGGCGGGCCAAGAACGAGAAGATGGTGGTGGCGACCTACGCCAAGCGCTTCGCCGCCAAGGAGGCCTGCTCCAAGGCGCTCGGCACCGGAATCCGGCGCGGCGTCTGGTGGCGCGACATGGGGGTGGTCAACCTGCCGGGCGGGCGGCCGACCATGCAGTTGACCGGCGGGGCGCTGGCCCGGCTCCAGGCCCTGACCCCGGAGGGGTTCGAGGCGCGGATCGACCTGTCGATCACCGACGACTGGCCGCTGGCGCAGGCCTTCGTCATCATTTCCGCCGTCCCGCTGCCGAAACCCTGACGGGGCGCCCCGCGGTTTTGTGATTTGTGTTATAAATCAGCATCTTATGCAGTTTTGATGCGATCCTTGATTGCGTGGCCTCCGACAACCGTCTAAAAGTCCGCGGACGCAAATCAGCTTGGGTCAATTCGGCTTTACGCCGGAATTGGCCCTCACTATCAGAATCAGGACAATCTCCTTGCGCCGCGAACCGATGGGCCGTTCGCGGGAGGAGGGCGCTCTGTGATCGCCGGCCGGAATTGAGAGAGCAATGAGCGTGACTTCGGGAACGAAAACTGAGAGCGGCATCGGCGAAACGATCCGGGTCGTGATCCACGCTCTCCTGATCGCGCTGGTGATCCGCACCTTCCTGTTCCAGCCTTTCAACATCCCGTCCGGCTCGATGAAGGCGACGCTGCTGGTCGGCGACTATCTGTTCGTCTCGAAATATTCATACGGCTACAGCCACTATTCGATTCCGTTCTCGCCGCCGCTGTTCTCCGGGCGGATCTGGGGCTCGGATCCGGCCCGCGGCGACATCGTCGTGTTTCGTCTGCCGAAGGACGATTCCACCGATTACATCAAGCGCGTGATCGGCCTTCCCGGCGACCGCATCCAGATGCGCGACGGGCTGCTCTACATCAACGACACGCCGGTCGAGCGGCAGCGCATGAGCGAATATGTCGGCGAGGAGCCCTGCGGCTCGGAAGGTGGCGGCATCTCCCGGGTGAAACGCTGGAAGGAAACGCTGCCGAACGGCGTATCTTACGAGACGCTCGACTGCGCCGACAACGGCTACGTCGACAACACCAACGTCTACACCGTGCCATCGGGCCATTTCTTCATGATGGGCGACAACCGCGACAACTCCACCGACAGCCGCTTCCTCGGCCAGGTCGGCTACGTGCCGCAGGAAAATCTGATCGGCCGCGCGCAGATGATCTTCTTCTCCATCGGCGAAGGCGAGCATGCATGGATGTTCTGGCGCTGGCCGTGGGCGGTGCGCTGGAATCGCTTCTTCAAAATCGTCCGATGAAAGACGAAGCCAAGGACATCGCGACCGAACCGATCGAGGCACAAGCGGGCCCCGACGGCGAAGCTGCGACCAAGAGCCTTGCAACCAAGACTCCTGACACCAAGACTCCCGACACCAAGACTCCCGACGCCAAAACGCCCGCGAAGAAGAAACGCACGCGGAGCAGCAAGGCCAAGGGCACCGATGCCAACGCGGCGCTCGAGGCGCGCATCGGTCACAGCTTCGCCGACCCGAACATGCTGATGCAGGCGATCACGCATGTCTCGGCGCTGAAGTCCGGGCGCAAGCGGGGCGACAGCTATCAGCGCCTGGAATTCCTCGGCGACCACGTGCTCGGGCTCGTCGTCTCCGACATGCTCTATCATGCGTTCCCGAACGCCGATGAGGGCGAGCTGTCCAAGCGACTTGCCGAGCTCGTGCGCAAAGAAAGCTGCGCCGACGTCGCCAAGTCGCTCGGTCTGCTCGACGACATCAAGCTCGGTTCGGTCGGCTCCAGCGCCGACGCGCGCCTGCGCAAGTCCATCCTCGGCGACATCTGCGAGGCCGTGATCGGCGCCGTCTTCCTCGACGGCGGCTACGCGGCGGCGTCCGAATTCGTCAAGCGCAACTGGACCGAGCGCATGCACAAGCCGCGCCGTCCCTTGCGCGATCCCAAGACCGTGCTGCAGGAATGGGCGCAGGGCAAGGGACTGCCGACGCCGGTTTACCGCGAGGTCGAGCGCACCGGCCCGCATCACGATCCGCAATTCCGCGTCGCGGTGGACCTGCCGGGGCTCGCGCCTGCCGAAGGCATCGGCGGCAGCAAGCGCGCGGCAGAGAAGGTGGCAGCTTCAGTGATGATCGAACGAGAAGGTGTTGGCGGCAGCAATGACGGCTGAAGCAAGCGGCGAGACGCCCCCTGCGACGCGCTGCGGTTTCGTTGCGCTGATCGGCGCGCCGAATGTCGGCAAGTCCACGCTGGTCAATGCGCTGGTCGGGGCCAAGGTCACGATCGTCTCGCGCAAGGTGCAGACCACGCGCGCCCTGATCCGCGGCATCGTCATCGAGAACAACGCGCAGATCATTCTGGTCGACACGCCCGGCATCTTCCTGCCGAAGCGCCGGCTCGACCGCGCCATGGTTTCGACCGCCTGGAGCGGGGCGCATGACGCCGATCTCGTCTGCGTGCTGATCGACGCCAAGGCCGGGATCGACGAGGAGGCCGAGGCGATCCTCACCAAGGTCGCGAGCGTCAATCACGAGAAGATTCTGGTGATCAACAAGGTCGATCTGGTCCAGCGCGAGAAGTTGCTGGCGCTGGCGCAGGCCGCCAACGAGCGCACGACGTTCGCGCGGACCTTCATGATCGCGGCGATCTCGGGCGACGGCGTCGACGACCTCCGCGAGACGCTGTCCGAGATGGTGCCGGCAGGGCCGTTCCTCTACCCCGAGGACCAGATGTCGGACGCGCCGATGCGGCAGCTTGCGGCCGAGATCACGCGCGAAAAAATCTATCAGAAGCTGCACCAGGAATTGCCCTACCAGTCCACGGTCGAGACCGAGAAGTGGGAGGAGCGCAAGGACAAGTCGGTGCGGATCGAGCAGACGATCTTCGTCGAGCGCGAAAGCCAGCGCAAGATCGTGCTCGGCAAGGGCGGCGCCACCATCAAGTCGATCGGCGCGGACTCGCGCAAGGAACTGATGCAGATCCTTGACGTGCCGGTCCACCTGTTCCTGTTCGTCAAGGTGCGCGAGAACTGGGGCGACGATCCCGATCGCTACCGCGAGATGGGCCTGGACTTTCCGAGAGAATAACCAAGAACAGATCGGTATCCGATGAGCGTGCCCAGCAATGTCCGGCGCTTCGAAGCGCTGCTTTATGCATCGTTGATGCTGGACGCCTTGTCCGTTGCAGTGCAGGACCGGACGCCGAGTGCCGAGGTGACCGAGCAGATGGTCATGACGGGGACCTTGCTCGCCGGCGTCATGATCCTGCTCCTAGTCTATTTCGTCCGGCTCGCCGCGCAAGGGCGCAAGAACTGGCCGCGCTGGGTGCTCGCGGCAGCGCTCGTGCTGTCGGTGATCTCGCTCGGCCAGATCATCGGCGAGAAGGGCATGGAGCTCGACAGCGCCATCGAGATCGTCTCCTGCGCGCTGACGACGATGGGCCTCTATTTCTCCTTCACCGGCGACGCCCAGGGCTGGTTCAACGCGTGATTTTTTGCGCGATGCCGTAGGGTGGGCAAAGGCGCGCCCCTGCGCGCCGTGCCCACCATCTCACCATGGTCGCAAAAATGCGTGGGCACGCTTCGCTTTGCCCACCCTACGACGGCTCGAAATGCGATAAGATTCCTCCCATGGAATGGACCGACGAGGGCATCGTGCTGGGCGTGCGGCGGCATGGCGAATCCAGCGCCATCGTCGAGCTCTTGACGCGCGGGCACGGCCGCCACCTCGGTCTCGTGCGCGGCGGCGCCGGATCGCGGATGCGGCCCCTGCTGCAGCCGGGGAACAGCGTCGGCGTGGTATGGCGGGCGCGGCTGGACGAGCATCTCGGCACCTACGCCATCGAGGGCTTGAAGCTGCGTGCGGCCACGCTGCTCGGATCGTCCCATGGTGTCTACGGCGTCACCCATCTCGCCTCGATTGCGCGCCTCCTGCCGGAGCGCGATCCGCACGAAGAAATCTTCGCGCTGCTCGAACATTCGCTCGACGATTTCGAGGATATCGGGAGCGCGGCGGTGCACGTCATCCATTTCGAGCTGGCGATGCTGGCCGAACTCGGCTTCGGGCTGGCGCTGGAGAATTGCGCGGTCACCGGCGAGACCACGGACCTGATCTATGTCTCGCCGAAATCCGGCGGCGCGGTGTCGCGCGGCGCGGGCGAGCCATGGCGTGACCGGCTGTTGCGGCTGCCGCCGTTTCTGCGCCAGGGCGAGGTGCAGGGGGAGCTTACCGACGAGGATCTCCAGGATGGCTTTCGGCTCACCGGGCTGTTCCTGCTGCGCCACGTGCTGGAGCCGCGCGGGCAGGTGCATTCCGACGCGCGTGCCGGCTTCATCAACGCGCTGACGCGACAGCAGGCCAAAGCCGCAATTTCCGCGCCATGAGCTCAGCGGGACTCTGCCTTGTCTCCCGACATGGAGTTCCCTGGAACGAAATCGGGTTCGGTGGACTTGGCTCCTCAGGTTCCACCAAGGGGATAGCCCAAATGTTGATCAGGGGATTCGCCTTGTCTGCGGCGCTGCTCGCGTTTGCGCCTGATGCCATCGCCGGCGAGCCGCAACCGGGCGTGTTTCGGCGGGCATCCTGCACCGTCGTCCGGTACTATGTGGCCAAATATTCCGCTGCGGCCGCAGAGACATGGGCGCGGTCCAAGGGAGCGACGGAGGCTGAAATCGAGGTCGCCCGGCGCTGCCTGACCAATGCTCCGACCACCACACAGGCCCAGAAGGCTCAGGCCACCCAGCCTGTGACGGCCGGCTGGGCCGGCCACTAGGCAGCCCACAGGGAACCAATCCATCCTTGCCCGATTCGCTTCCACGGTTTAACCGGGCGGCATGGGAAAACGAATCGTTCCGCCGGAAGAACCGGCCGAAATTCACGAGGTGCCGCTGCGTGAAGCGCTCGAGGAGCGCTATCTCGCCTATGCGCTCTCCACCATCATGCACCGCGCGCTGCCCGACGCGCGCGACGGGCTGAAGCCGGTTCATCGCCGCATTCTTTACGGCATGCGCCTGCTCAGACTCGACCCCGGCACCGCCTTCAAAAAATCCGCCAAGATCGTCGGCGACGTGATGGGCTCGTTCCATCCGCATGGCGACCAGGCGATCTACGACGCCATGGTCCGCCTCGCGCAGGATTTCTCCTCGCGCTATCCGCTGGTCGACGGCCAGGGCAATTTCGGCAATATCGACGGCGATAACCCGGCCGCCTACCGCTACACCGAAGCGCGCATGACCGACGTCGCGCGCCTCCTGCTCGAAGGCATCGACGAGGACGGCGTCGAGTTCCGCCCCAATTACGACGGCCAGTCGAAGGAGCCGGTCGTGCTGCCCGGCGGCTTCCCGAACCTGCTGGCCAACGGCGCGCAGGGCATCGCGGTCGGCATGGCGACCTCGATCCCGCCGCACAACGCCGCCGAGCTCTGCGAAGCCGCGCTGCATTTGATCGAGAAGCCCGACGCCAAGTCCAAGGCGCTGATGAGGTGGGTGAAGGGCCCCGATTTCCCGACCGGCGGCATCTGCGTCGATTCCAAGCAGTCCATTGCCGAGGCCTACACCACCGGCCGTGGCTCGTTCCGCGTCCGCGCGCGGTGGGAGCAGGAGGAGGGCGCGCGAGGCGCCTGGGTCGTCGTCGTCACCGAGATTCCCTTCCTGGTGCAGAAGTCGCGGCTGATCGAGAAGGTCGCCGAGCTGCTCGACCAGAAGAAGCTGCCGCTGGTCGGCGATATCAGGGACGAATCGGCCGAAGACGTCCGCATCGTGATCGAGCCGAAATCGAAGAACGTCGATCCCGCCTTGATGATGGAATCGCTGTTCCGGCTCACCGAGCTCGAGAACAAGATTCCGCTGAACCTCAACGTCCTGATCAAGGGCCGCGTCCCCAAGGTGGTGGGCCTGGCCGAGTGTCTGCGCGAATGGCTCGACCATCTGCGCGACGTGCTGATCCGCCGTACCAGACACCGCAAGGGCGAGATCGAGCATCGGCTCGAAATCCTCGGCGGCCTGCTGATCGCCTATCTCAACATCGACGAGGTGATCCGGATCATTCGCACCGAGGACGAGCCGAAGCCCGCCCTGATCAAGGCGTTCAAGCTCACCGAATTGCAGGCCGAGTCCATCCTCAACATGCGCCTGCGCAATCTGCGCAAGCTCGAGGAGATGGAGATCCGCACCGAGGAAAAGGATCTGCGCAAGGAGCTGAAGGGCATCGAGGGGCTGCTCGCCTCCGAGACCGAGCAGTGGAAGAAGGTCGGCGAACAGGTCGGCAAGGTGCGCGACATGTTCGGGCCGAAGACGCCGCTCGGCAAGCGCCGCACCACTTTTGCCGATGCGCCCGAGCACGACCTCGCCGCGATCGAGGAGGCCTTCGTCGAACGCGAGCCGGTGACGGTCGTGGTCTCCGACAAGGGCTGGATCCGCACCATGAAGGGCCATGTCGAGGATCTCTCGGGGCTGGCCTTCAAGCAGGACGACAAGCTCGGCTTCGCGTTCTTCGCCGAGACGACCTCGAAGCTGCTGCTGTTCGCCACCAACGGCAAATTCTATTCGCTCGACGTGGCCAAGCTGCCGGGCGGCCGCGGCCACGGCGAGCCGATCCGCCTGTTCATCGACATGGAGCAGGAGGCCGCGCCCGTCGCGCTGTTCGTCAACAAGGGCGGACGCAAATTCCTGGTCGCGAGCACCGAGGGCCAGGGCTTCGTGGTCAACGAGGACGACTGCGTCGGCACCACCAAGAAGGGCAAGCAGGTCCTCAACGTCGACATGCCGAACGAGGCGCGCGTGGTCACCGAAGTGCTCGGCGACACCGTCGCGGTCATCGGCGACAACCGCAAGATGCTGATCTTCCCGCTCGACCAGGTGCCGGAGATGGCGCGCGGCCGCGGCGTCCGCCTGCAGAAGTACAAGGACGGCGGTCTCTCCGACATTGCCGTGTTCGAGGCCAAGGCCGGCCTGACCTGGAAGGATTCCGCCGGCCGCGAGTTCTCCGCGACCATGAAGGAGCTCGCTGAGTGGAAAGGCACCCGCGCCGACGCCGGCCGCCTGCCGCCGAAGGGTTTCCCGAAGTCGAACAAGTTCGGCAAGGTGATCGGGTAGGGGCTCTCGTGTCCCGGACGCGCTGCAGCGTGCAGCGCTGCTGCGCAGAGCCGGGACCCACGCTGCATCGTTTGCCCGGAGACATGGGCCCCGGCTCTGCAGCGCACCGCTGAAGGAGCGCTGCGCTGCGTCCGGGGCACGGATGAGCGTGTCGTGCATACCTTTCCCAACACTGACGGGAGGTAGCAGCGGCGATCCCGTCCGCATCCCCTCAAACGCGTGGCAGATAGTCGTGAGCGCATGAGTGCCTGTGCCTTACGGGCACGAACATTGCTTTTTCCTGGAGACTGCAAACGTCTCGTCGAAAGGCAATAAGAAAACCAATGTTCAAACTGAAGACTTTCATTCCCGCGCTGCTCGGGCTCGCGATTGTCGCAGCGCCTGTGCATGCAGCAGGCAATCTCGTCGCGGTGCTCGAAGCTGAGATCGTCACGCTCGATCCGCACTTCTCGACCGCCTATATTACGCGCACGTTTGGCTACATGGTGTTCGACACGCTGTTCGCGAAGGATTCCAAGGGCGACATCAAGCCGCAGATGGTGCAGGACTGGAAAGTCTCTGCCGATGGTTTGACCTACAGCTTCACACTGCGCGACGGCCTGAAATGGCACGATGGTCAGCCGGTCACCGCCGCCGATTGCGTGGCCTCGTTGCGCCGTTGGGGCACGCGCAGCGCGCTTGGCCGCCGCATCTTTGCGATCACGGCCTCGCTCGAGCCGACCGATGCGAAAACCTTCGTGCTGAATTTGAAGGAGCCCTCCGGCCTCGTCATCGACGCGCTCGGCAATCCCGTCAGCCCCGTCGCTTTCATGATGCCTGAGCGCATTGCGAAAACGCCCGGCGACCAGCGCATCACCGAGATCGTCGGCTCCGGCCCGTTCGTCTACAGCAAGGCCGATCACCGCACCGGCGATCGCATGATCCTGAAGAAGTTCGCCGACTATGTGCCGCGTCCAGAACCCGCCGATTTCCTCGCCGGCGGCAAGCGCGTCAACGTCGACACGCTCGAAATTCGCGTCATTCCCGACGGCTCGACCGCGGCGTCCGCGCTGCAGGCCGGCGAAGTCGACTTCATGCAATACGCCCCGTTCGATCTGCTGCCGCAGTTGGAGAAGAATTCCAAGGTCAAGCTCGTGAACTTCACCGGCGGCAACATGTTCGCGGGCGCCTATCGCCTCAACGCGGCATCGAAGCCGTTCGACGACCGCGCGATCCGGCGCGTGCTGTGGAAGCTGGTCGACCAGCGCGAGGTGCTGGATGCGCTCGGCCTCGATGCGAAATACGCGACGCCTTGCGCGACATACTTCACCTGCGGCACCACCTATGAGAGCAAGGCGGGCACGGAAGCCGCAGCGAAGCCGTCGATCGAGGCGGCGAAGGCCGCGCTGAAGGCGACCAAATATGCCGGCGAGCCCGTCATCGTGATGGAGGCCAACGATCTCGAAGCCCCGCGTGTCTCGGCGCAGGTGCTGGCCGAACGGCTGAAGCAGGCCGGCTTCAACGTCGATCTCCAGGTGATGGACTGGGCCAGCGTGCTGGCCCGCCGCGCCAAGAAGGAGGGCTGGAGCGTCTATGGCGTTCATGCCGGCGGTTTCGATCTCGGCTCGCCGCTGACCAACGTCATGGTCGCCTTCAACTGCGCTGACTTCACGGGCTGGCAATGCGATGCGCGGATCACGCCGTTGATGGAAGCGTTCGCCAAGGCGCCGGCCGAGGAGGACCGCAAGAAAATCGCGGGCGAGATCCAGAGCATCATGTACGATCAGGCCCCCGCGATCCCGTGGGGCCAGTTCGCGCAGCCCGCGGCCTATCGCGCCACCCTGAAGGGTCTGATACCTTCTGCCATCCCGGTGTTCTGGAACGTTGAGAAGTAACGCGATGTACGATGTCATTGTTGTCGGCGGCGGCTCCGCCGGCGCCGCTGTTGCGGCACGGCTCTCCGAGGATCCGGCCCGGCGCGTGCTGCTGCTGGAAGCTGGGCTGGACTGGCGTGCCGATGAGGCGCCGTGGGAGGTGCGGACGCCCAATCCCATCCCGATCATCCACAAGCGCGAGTATCAGGAGAAATGGCAGTGGCCCGATCTCCTATCGCGCCGGGTGGCCGGGCAGGAGCCGCGCTTCTATTGGCGCGGCAAGGGGCTCGGCGGAAGCTCGATGATGAACGGCCAGATCGCGATCCGCGGCGTTGCCGACGCCTTCGACGAATGGGCGGCCAATGGCTGCACCGGCTGGTCGGCGAAGGACGTGATGCCGTTGTTCTCCGTGATCGAGGACGATTTTGAGTTCGGCGACGCCGAGGGCCACGGCCGCGACGGACCGCTGCCGGTCTATCGCGCGCCGCTGGACAAATGGGGCCCGATCGATCGCGGCTTGCGCGATGCGGCGCTGGCGAGCGGCTATCCCTGGTGTGCCGATCTCAACGGCCCCGATGGCGAGGGCGTCGCCTGCTATCCCATCAACAGCCGCGACTTGCGCCGCATCAGCACCAATGAGGGTTATCTGGAGCCCGCGCGCGACCGCGCCAATCTGGAGATCCGTGGCCATGCGCTGGTCGATCGTGTCCTGATCAGCGACGGCCGCGCCACCGGCGTCCGCGTTGTCATCGAGGGGCAGGGCACCCAGGACATCAGCGCCCGCCAGATCGTGCTCTGTGCCGGTGCCATCCACAGTCCGGCGATCCTGCTGCGCTCGGGCATCGGCCCGGCGGAGGAACTGAAGGCGATGGGAATTGGCGTCGCGCGCGACCTGCCGGTCGGCCGCCACTATTTCGACCATCCGCTGTTTCGCGCCACGATCCAGCTCCGCGACGAGCTTCGGCCGACCGACCCGGACACCCGCCACACCAATTGCTGCGTGACCTATTCCTCCGGCCTTGCCGACGGCGGCAAGCGCGACATGATCCTGATCGCCTTCAACCATCGCGGCATCGGGAATTCCGGGGCGATCGGCGCGGGGCTGTTCAATGCGTACTCGCGTGGCACGCTGAAGCTCGCCTCGCCCGATCCGTGCATCGACCCGATCGTCGAGGAGAACATGCTGGCCGATCCCCGCGACATGCTGCGCATGATCGATGCGGTGAGACGGCTTGCGGTGATCACGTCGCAGCCGGCACTGTCCGGCATCGCCGACTGGATCAGGCTTGCCGACACCGATCTGACCTTGCCGCAGGCCGCCGGCCTGCCGGATCACGAACTCGACGCGGTGCTGCGCCGTGAGACCGGCGACATCCAGCACGCCGCCGGCAGCTGTCGCATGAGCGGCGCTGGGGATGCCGACGGCGTGGTCAATCCCGATGGCACCGTGAAGGGGATAAGCGGCTTGCGCGTCGCCGACGCCTCGATCATGCCGTCCGACTGCCGTGCCAACACGCATTTCACCACGGTGGTGATCGGGGAAGCGATCGCGCGGATGATGATGCGGTAAGGCCGCCACGCCCGGTTCCTCTTGTTCCGTCATCCTGAGGCGCGAGTGGCGCGATGCAACGGCATCGCGCCTGGAGCCTCGGAGGATGAACAGACGGGATTCTTCGATATTTGAGCAGCGACAGGGTGACGGCGATAGATTTGTGCACGCTAAATCAACGCCGTCATTGCGAGCGCAGCGAAGCAATCCAGAATCCCTCCGCGGATGCAGTCTGGATTGCTTCGTCGCAAGGGCTCCTCGCAATGACGGAGCGAGGGGCGAGGGCATCGCTCTCCAATTCACACTCGAAACAGCAGACGCGCCTTTGTCTTCTCGCGGCGCATCCCGCCCGAGTTTTGCTTCATGTGCCGCCCTCGAAATAGACAAGGGCGCAGGGAAGGCCGGGCGCCGGCTGGCACCCGAGATCCGTGCGCGATAGAAATGCACACGGGGTGGACCACAGGTGTGCCGGTCGCCCGGCCTTCCCTGCGCGAATGGTTTTAACGGTGTCCTTCGTGCTCTCCTCGGGGAGCGTTGCACTATTGCCCCCGTCGCCTTGCGGATGGCTGATGCGCGCGCCCGGTCGGGCCGCCACATCACCGCTAAGGCTTGACGCCAGACCTCGGGCGTCGGGACCACACGACTTCTCCGTCCGCGCACGTCCTCGCTGGGAATCCGGGGGGTGGCGTGTGCTCGCCCCCGAAGCCATGCGAAGACGCTGTCGGCGCCGTGTCGTATGCGCGACGGCCATTGCTCACGGTTGCCCGCCCTGCAATGCCCATCACGCCCGACGCCGTCGCGTCCATCGCACCCCAGCCCGCAGTTCGTGACGATCGCGATCCGCCCCTTGTCTTGGGCCGGGGTAATCTGCTTGTACGGCAAATCAGAAATTCGGTAAAGTGGAATATTTTGTACGCTGGGGCTTGACGGGCGGCATGGCGGAATTGGTCGGCTGTTTTGCCCGACGGGCACTCGACTTAATAGCTGAACAGGCCTGGGCTGCCCTGGACCGGAAGCGAAACCCATCAATCGCTCCGCCGATGACGAGGCATGATGGGATTCGTCTACTCAATCCTACGAGTCTAAATCACCCCCACCAGCCTCAGCGCCACGCCCGCGGCACAGCTCCCCGCCAGAACCGTCAGCATCCCCAGCTTGAACCGGAAGATCGCGGTGGCCGCCGCGATCGCCAGCAGCAGCGCCGGGACATCCACGCTCGTCAGCACCGGCCTGTCGAAGTTCAGCGGCAAGGCGTGCACCGGCACCGTTTCGCGGAACAGCGTATGCAGCGCGAACCAGATCGAGAGGTTGAGGATGACGCCGACGACCGCGGCGGTGATCGCGCCGAGCGCGCCGGCCAAACCCGCGTTGCCGCGCAGGCGCTCGATGTAGGGGGCGCCGACGAAGATCCAGAGGAAGCAGGGCGTGAAGGTGACCCAGGTCGCGAGCAGGCCGCCGAGCGTGGCAGCCAGTAACGGCGACAGGCCGCCGGGATCGCGGAACGCGGCCATGAAGCCGACGAACTGCAGCACCATGATCAGCGGGCCCGGCGTGGTTTCGGCCATGCCGAGGCCGTCGAGCATCTCGTGCGGCTTCAGCCAGTGATAATGCTCGACCGCCTGCTGGGCGACGTAGGCCAGCACGGCATAGGCGCCGCCGAAAGTCACCAGCGACATTTTCGAGAAGAACAGCGTGATCTGGCTGAACACATTGCCCTGGCCGAGCGCGATCAGCAATGCGGCGACCGGCACCAACCAGAGCGCCAGCCATAAAGCGCCGACGCGGATCGTGCGCGCGGTGTCGGGACGCACATGATCGGGGACTGCGTCGCCGAGCATGCTGTCGACCACGGCGTTGCTGCCGCCATGGCCGTGACCGGCCGGCGCGAATTCCGGCCGGCCGCTTCTGGCCCCGGCATAGCCGATGATGCCGGCGGCGAGGATGATGATCGGGAAGGGGACCGCGAAGAAGAAGATCGCGACGAAGGCGATGGCCGCCAGCGCGATCATGATGCGGTTCTTCAGCGCGCGCTTGCCGACGCGAACGACTGCCTCGACGACGATGGCGAGCACCGCGGCCTTTAGCCCGAAGAACAGCGCCTCGACGAAGCTGACATTGCCGAACGTCGCGTAGATGATGCTGAGGCCCATGATGGCGATGACGCCGGGCAGGATGAACAGCCCGCCCGCCATCAGCCCGCCGGCGGTGCGATGCATCAGCCAGCCAATATAGGTCGCGAGCTGCTGCGCCTCGGGTCCTGGCAGCAGCATGCAATAGTTCAGCGCGTGCAGGAAACGGCCCTCGGAGATCCACTTCTTCTCCTCGACCAGGATGCGGTGCATCACCGCGATCTGGCCCGCGGGCCCGCCGAAACTGAGGCAGGCGACGCGAAGCCAGACGCGAAACGCTTCGTCGAAGCTGACGCCGTGACCGGCATCAGCTCCTGCTTGAACGTTGCGGGTGTCCATTACGCCTTCACCTTATTGGTCGGCCAGTTGTGGCTCTCGGCCGTGGCGTCGCGGCACCAGCGGTAGAAGGCATCGTACAGCGTCATACCGGCCTCGAGCTGTGCGAGGTCGTCGTCATACATCCGCGACAGCCCGAGCGAGGCCGCGAGCAGGCCGGGTGCCTCCGGGGCGAGGTCGGGCCGCGCGGTGTCGGCGCCGCGCACCAGCGTGGCCAGCCGCAGCAGGGCCGGGGTGGCGATGCCGAATTCTTCGATCATGACGTCGAAGGTGCAGAGCTCGCCGCGGTGGCTCCAGAACACGTTCTCGATGTCGAAGGGAGCGGCGTTGAATCGCTCGCCGACGGCGACCACCTCGGACGGGGCCACATACAGGAACACTGCGTTGGGATCGACGAAGCGGCGGATCAACCAGGGGCAGGCGATGCGGTCGACCTTGGGCCGCGCCCGCGTCACCCAGACGGTGCGGCCCCTGGCGTCGCGCGGCGGAAGTTTCGACGAGTCGACCAGCGGCAGCTTGGCCGCCTTCCAGCCCTCGAAGCCGTCTTCGAGAGTTTCGGCGTCAGCGCCGAGTTGCCTGAGCCAGGCGGCCGTGCCCTGCGCGAGCTTGGCGCCGCGCAGGCAGGAGACGATGGCGGAGCGGCCGGCAAATTCGGCGCCCCATTCCGCAACGGTCTCGTGGCTGAGCTTGATCGAGCCCGGGATCAGTCGCCGGTCGGCGGCAAAATCCTCTTCCGTGCGGACGTCGATCAGGACAGGCGCGTTCGCCGTGCCGATCAGGCGTGCCAATTTATCGGGTGATATGGTCGTGAATGGTGACATGATGCGTCCTCGCATAAATCAGACGGGACGCGATACTTGGGCATGTCGCCTCGTGGGGAGATCGCTCAAACCCCCATGGCGCGGATTACATCGAAACCAGGACGCGCTGTCAATCCGGGGAACAAATTGGACCTTAGAAAACTGCTGTCCAGCGGTCTATAATGCGCCTCGGCAGATATGAATCTCCTGGAGAATTCGATGCATTCGCATTCCATCGAGCAATGGACCCATGACCACGCCTTCCTGGGCGAAAAGCACGACGAGAACGAGCGGCGGACCTGGCTCGTGGTGGTCCTGACGCTGGTCATGATGGTCGGCGAGATCGTCGCCGGCTCGCTGTTCGGCTCGATGGCGCTGCTCGCCGACGGCTGGCACATGGGCACCCATGCCGCCGCGCTCGGCATCGCCGCCTTTGCCTATCGTTTCGCGCGGCGGCATCTGGGGAATGCGCACTTCACCTTCGGCACCGGCAAGTTCGGCGATCTCGCCGCCTTCGCCAGCGCGATCATCCTCGGCCTGATCGCGGTCGAGATCGCCTATGAGAGCGTGCTGCGGCTGTTCACGCCGGTGCCGATCGTCTATGGCGAGGCCATCGCGGTCGCCGTGCTCGGGCTCTGCGTCAACCTCGCCAGCGCGTGGCTGCTGCGCGACAGCCATGCTCATCATCATGGTCATGAGCACGGCCATGCCCATGACGATCACGACCACGATCATCACGGCCACCACCATCATCACGACAACAATCTTCGCGCCGCCTATGTCCACGTCATGGCCGATGCCGCGACCTCGGTGCTGGCGATCGCCGCGCTCGCGGTCGCCATGTATTCGGGCTGGGTCTGGGCCGATCCCGCCGTCGGCCTGATCGGCAGCGCGGTGATCGCGAGCTGGGCGTTCGGCCTGGTCAAGACTTCGGGCGCGGTGCTGCTCGACGTGCGCGCCGACGAGAAGCTGGAGCGGGTGATCCGCGCCCGCATGGAGGTCGGCGACGATCGCGTCACCGATCTGCATCTGTGGCAGGTCGGCCCCGGCCATTGCGCCGTGCTGCTCTCGGTGGTGTCGGACACGCCGAAGCAGCCGGCAATCTACAAGCGGCGGCTCGCGGGATTGAAGGGCCTCAGCCACGTCACGGTCGAGGTCGAGACCTGCCCGCATTGAGATGGCCGGAATTCTGCCGCGCGGCCGGGGTTGATCTTCGGTCGCGGCCTGCACGGCTGCCAGGGAGGACACATGATGCGCAGGACCAAGCTCGCTCTCGCCATTGCCTGGCGCTGTCAGGCCAGGCGGCGCTGGCGCAATCGGACAAGAGCGGTGTCGAAAAACTCTACGTGCTCAATTGCGGGGAGGGCACCGCGGGCGACATCTCGCGCTGGACGCCCGGCCTGAACGAAGGCAAGACGATGGACTTCGTCGACACCTGCTATCTGATCAGGCACGCCAAGGGCTGGTTCCTGTGGGATACCGGCATCGCCGATTCCGTCGCCGCGATGCCGAATGGTCTCGTGCCCGCTGATCCCAAGGCCGTCACTTGGCGCCGGCCGAAGACGTTGCAAGCGCAGCTCGAGCAGCTCGGCGTCAAGCCGGACGAAGTCAAGGCCATGGCGGTCTCGCACACCCATCCGGACCATACCGGCAATGTCGAGCTGTTCCCGCAGTCGATGCTCTACGTGCAGAAGGCCGAATATGACTGGCCGGGCGCCAACAACGCGCCGCGGTTCAAGCCCTCGCACCCCGTGGAGCTGCTCACCGGTGACAAGGACGTGTTCGGCGACGGCAGCGTGACCATCCTGTCGACGCCCGGCCACACGCCCGGGCATCAGTCGCTGCTGGTGAGGCTGCCCAAGACGGGCGCGGTGGTGCTGTCGGGCGATGCCGTGCACTTCAAAGACAATTGGGACAATCGCCGCGTGCCCGGCATGAACGTCGACAAGGACCAGACGTCGGCCTCGATGCAGAAGATCGCCGATACGCTGGCCAAGGAGAAGGCGCAGCTCTGGATCAATCACGACAAGGCTCAGCGCGACAGCCAGAAGCTTTCGCCGGAGTTTTACGACTAGCGCTTGACCCCCTGTTGCCACAGCGGTGTCAGCAGGAGTGTGTTAGTCGCCCCGCAAAGCTCCGCGATGGGGGACGATGCGTGGGGGAGTGGCTCGGGGTTGCGATCGCGCTGGTCTCGAGCAGCCTCGGCGGCACGGCTGCGGCGATCACCCGCTATCTCGTCGGCGGCGCCGATCCCATCCTGCTGGCGATCCTGCGCTGGGGCATCGGTTTTCTCTGCCTGTTGCCATGCGCGCTGCTGCTTCGCGTGCGCTGGCCGCCGCGCGCTGACTGGCCGGCCGTGGCGTTGCTCGGCATCTGCTTTTTCGGCCTGTTCTTCATTCTCTACAACATCGCGGTGTCCTACACGACCGCTGCGCGCGCCAGCCTCGCGCTGGCGACGCTGCCGCTGCACACCATGGTGGTCGGCGCGATCCTCGGGGTGGAGCGACTGACCGCGCGCAAGATCACCGGCGTCGGCATCGCCGTGCTCGGCGTGGCGGCGGCGCTCGCCGCGGGCCTTTCGCAAAGTCCGCCGGGCGCCTGGCGCGGCGAGCTGATCATGACCGGCGCGGTGTTCTGCATGGCGTTCTACAACGTGCTGTCGCGGCCGCTGATGCAACGCTCCAGCGCGCTCGGCTTTCTCACCGTCGGCATGGGCGCGGGGGCCGCGGTGCTGGTGCTGGCCGGTCTGGCGAAAGGCAGTTTCGCCGCGCTCGATCATTTCACGCCGGCGCAGTGGATCGCCGGCGTCTATCTCGGCATTGGCGGCGGTGCGCTCGCTTTCATCCTCTGGGTCATGGCGCTGGCGCGGGCAACCCCGACCCGGGTGGCTAACACGATGACGGTCAATCCGATTGCCGCAGCCCTGCTGGCGGCGCTGCTGATCGGGGAGCCGATCACACCAAATCTTCTGATCGGGCTGGCGGCGGTGTTCGCCGGCATCTGGATCGCGACCAGCGAGGCGAAGCCGGCTTAGCTCTTCGGCGCCATCACCGTGGGCGGGCTCGTTTCGGGCGTCTTCTTCGGCTTCAGCGTGCCGGCGTAGAACGAGACCAGCCATACCAGGATGATGGCGAGGAGATAGACGCCCCAGGCCTGCGGCGGCGTGGTCGCCCAGCGCAGGAGTCCCTTGAAGGTGCGGGGCGGGCTGTTGTCTTGGCTCATGGTTCGCTTGTGCGCGAAAGCCGTCGCGCGGTCAATCGGGCCGGGCGCTCGTGCGGATCAGGAACAAGGCCGCCAGCGCCGACAGGCTGAGCGCGGACGAGACGATCAGCACCTTGGCGCCCATCACGTCGATCAGCAGGCCGAACGCCAGCGGCGCCACCGCCTGGGCCATGCGTGCGGGGGCGCCGATGATGCCGAGACGGTAGCCGAAATCCTTCGGGCCGAAGATCGACAGCGGCAGCGTGCCCCGCGCGATCGTTAAAATGCCGTTGCCCGAGCCGTGGAATAGCGCGAACGCGCTCGCTGCGGCACCGCCGAAGATCGCCACGATCACCGCGCCGATCGGATGGGTGAGGCAGGCAAGCCGCGTCGACCACAAGGGATGGAAGCGGCTGAGGAAGCCGGCCTCCAACATGCGTGCCCCGACTTGCGCCGGGCCGATCAAGGCGCCGGCCGCGATGGCTTCGGCGGGCGTCGCCCCTGTCGTCTCGAGGATACGCGGGAAATGCGCGGCCATCGCGCCGGTGACGGTCCAGACCGCAGCGAAGATGAAGGCGAGTAGGACCATGGTGCGGTCGAGCGGCAGATGCGGCTTCTCGGCCGTCGCCGCCGCCTGCCTGGCGCCCTTGATCGCGGGCAGCATGAAGAAGTTCAGCGGCAGGCCGATCAGGATGTTGGCGGCGGCCCAGGCGAAGCAGGTCTCGCGCCAGCCGATATGGGCGAGGCCCCAGGCGGTGAGCGGCCAGCCGACGGTGGAGGCGAAGCCCGCCATCAGCGTGATGCCGGTGATGGGCCTGCGCGCCTCGGTGCCGTAGATGCGCCCGAGCGCGGCAAAGGCGGCGTCGTAGAGCCCCATCGCCATGCCGATGCCGAGCACGAGCCAGGCGAACACCATCACCGGGACGGAATGCGCAAAGCCAAGCAGTGCGAGGCCGGCCGCGATCGTCAGGTTCGAGGCCGAAAGCACCTGCCGGCCGCCGACGAGATCGATCTGCCGTCCGATGCGGGGCCCAAGCATCGCCGAGATCACCAGCGAGGCCGAGAACGCGCCGAAGATCCAGTTGGAGGAGACGCCGAGGTCGCGCGCCATGGGATCGGCGATCAGCGCCGGCAGATAATAGCTGGACGCCCAGGCCAGGGTCTGCGTGGTGCCGAGCGCGAGGATGATCGGAAGCTGGCGCTGGCTCATAGTCCCGAGTTTCTGGTCGGCGGTGTCATCGGTTCCATTTGCAGCGGCAACGACAGCGCGTCAACCGCGGCTGCGGCATATTCGACCCGCAGCGGAAGGGAGCCTTGGTCACGTGACGTTCGCACGCGGCCTTCCGCTCGTCACGAATGCACGCCATAATGGCGCATGCAATTGACCTCGCGCCTTGCGCTGATGAACTGGCTGACCGGCCAGGGGCTCACGGGCCTTCCCGAAATCGATCTGCTCCGCGGATTCTGCGAGCGTTGCCGCGCCGAAGGGCTCGACCTGTCGCGCGCGCTGGTCGTCATCGACACGCTGCATCCGATCTACGAGGGCCGCGGCTTCCGCTGGAGCGACCGTCCCAGCAACGAGAGCGACGCGTTCGAATACGGCTCGACCGCCGACGGCGATGCCGCCGCAAGCTGGCGCCGCTCGGTGTTCTTCCACATGCTCGAGAACGGCCACGACGAGATGGTGATCGATCTCGCCGAGGCGCCGTCGCTGGATTTCTCGCAGATCGGCGAGCTCGCCGAGAAGGGCCACAAGCACTATCTCGCCTTCGTGCACCGTTTCGGCGAGAACGGCGCGCTCGGCCTGATGGACTGCCTCTATTCCTGCTGGACAACGCGCCGCGACAGCGGCTTCAGCGACGGTGAGCTGGAGGCTTTGCGCGATCTCGTGCCGGTGCTGGGGCTCGCGATCAAATCGGCGCAGCAGGTCGACATCGCCCGCACGCTCGGGCGCGTCTATCTCGGCCGCGACGCCTCCGAGCAGGTCTTGCGCGGGCGCATCTCGCGCGGCGTCACCGAGCGCATCAACGCCGTGCTGTGGTATTCGGATTTGCGCGGCTCGACCGGGATCAGCGAGAGCATCGCGCCCGACGAGATCATCCCGTTCCTCAACGACTACGCGCAGGCCGTGATCGACCCGATCCACGAGGCCGGCGGCGACGTGCTCAAGCTGATCGGCGACGGCGTGCTCGCGATGTTCTGGGGTGAGGACATGGCCGATGCGCGCCGCGCCGCGCTGCGCGCCGAGCATCTGTTCCGCAAGAACATCGCGGCGCTGAACAAGCGGCGCGAGGCCGACGGCCGTCCCACCACGTCGGCCTATATCGGCCTGCATGTCGGCGAGGTCTTCTACGGCAATATCGGCAGCGAGGACCGGCTCGACTTCACCGTGGTCGGCCCGACGGTGAACGAGGTCAGCCGCATCGCCTCGATGAGCCGCTCGGTCGACCGCGAACTGCTGGCCTCATCCGAGTTCTATCAGGGCCTCGATGCCGCCGGGCGGCGCTATCTCGTCTCCACCGGCCGTTACGCCCTGCGCGGCATCGGCCGCGCGCAGGATCTCTACACGCTCGATCCCGAAGTCGACGCCAGCGAGCCGGTGACGGGGAGCTACGAGCGGTATCTGGCGGGCTAATTTAGCCTTCACGCGGGCCATCGATAGCCGGACGCCGCCGGAGCGCGCGTCCGGACGTTCGATGCGGGTCAGCGACGCGCTGCCACGCGCCTGCCTGTCGCCGACGTTCGTTCCCGGCGAGGCTTGGATTCGCCTCCGCGCTGCCGACGGGGCGCTGTGGTCCTGTGCGTTGGTGAAGCCGGTTTGGCAGCGGCTTGTCCGGCCGCGGCAGTCGGCAGGCCGCGCAGCACCTTGCCAATCTGTCCGATGGTGAACGAGGGCAGGAAGTTCTCGTTCTGGACGATGCTCATGGCCTTCTTTTGGGTCAGGGCGCCTTGCCGCGTCACGTTCGTCTCGCCGTTGCCGACCTGCCAGGCGCTTTCCCAGAGCACGGCGAGCAGATGCGCGCCGTCCTGCATCACGCCGATAGTCTTCTTGCCAAACAACGACCACAGTTTGGCCGAGGCGGCCTTGCCGCCCTTGCCGACGTCGACATAGGCCTGCACGATCTTCGAAGGCGGTAACGACTTGAACGTCTCGCGCATCATCGCGATCGTCGCGATCGCAGCGTCGCGGCCTGAGGCGACGAGTTCGGATTGCTGAACTTTCGCCGTCTGCTTCAGCCCCTGGAGAATGGCCTTGCGGTTTTCGAACACCATGGCGTCTTCGTAGGCGCTGTGGACGCCGGTGCCGAGCGCTTGCAGCTTGGTTTGCCCTGCCTTCTTTCCCTTGGCGAAGACATGCTTGACCGGGTGTCCCGGGTCGCCGTCGTGCAGATAGGAAATATGGAGCGGTTGGCAGGCGTCCCCGACATAATGGGCGAGCACGCCGGCGGCGCAGACGAATTCCTCGGCCTTGCCCTTTGCGGCGAAGTCGCACATCTGGTCGAATATCTGCCAGACGCGGAACGGCAGCAGGCCTCGCCGGTCTTCCTTGATCTTCTCGCCGCTGAGGATGTCGGTGACACTGTCGTAGAAGGATTCCCAGACGTTCGGGTCGATATTGGCGTTACTCTTCGTGAGATCCAGCAGCGTCTTGCCCTGCGGATCGGGCTGATCCATGTCGGCGAAGTGATTGCTCCCCTCGAATTGTCGGGCAAAGCCCTGCTTGGCGACACGCGGCTTCCAGAAGAAGTCGGGAACGTCGGCCATGGGCACGAAATCCTCGCTTCCCATTCCTTTGAAATCACCCTCTTCGAGGGCCGCATCGTCATGGCTGATGATGCCGAGATTGTTCTCCATCAACTTCTTCAGCTTTGGGAAGCGGCTCGACAAGGCGACCAGCGTTCGCGAGGCGATAGAGAAATGTCCGAGCGCGCCCCAAGTGTCGGGCTGATCGATGTTCCACCCGCGCACGAAGTCGACCTCGAGCATGGCGCAGGTGCGTGACAGCAGGGTGGTGAGCGCGAAGCCCTGCGGCGGAGCCTTGTCCGCCGAATAGAGCATGTTGCGCCCCCACTGCATGGCCAGCGGCAGGTACTGGGCGCTGGCGGCCTTGTCGTCTGTGTCCATCGCTCCCGCCGGCTCGAGCAGCCAGAGCGCGCCGGAGTCTCCCGGTAGCGTCGCGAATTTCGTTGCCGCCTGCTTGCCGCCGGCCTCGTGCGTGCGCGGTCCGATCATCAGATCGGCGACATATTCGAAGCCGCCGCTGGTCTTGTAGCGGTAGAAGAGGCCGTGAATCTCGCCGAGCATGGTGCCGCTGGCCGCACCGATGCCGCGCACGGCGCACCCGACCAGACTGAGCGAGAGGTTGGAGCCGGAAAAGTCGGCCATCGGTCCGACCGTGCCGTCGATGCCTTTGACCTGCGTGGTCCAGCGCGAGATGTCGTCGATATCTACGAGCCCGACGTCGAGATTCACGAAGGTGTCGCTGAGCGTGAGGTTCGGGTAGAGCGACGAGAACGGCACGCGCGTCAGCTGTTGGGCGGCGGTCTCACCGATGCGCTCCTCGGCCCCCGCCAGGATCGCGTTCACCGGCTCGCCTTCCTCTCCGGTGACGTGGCGATTGGTCAGAGCATAGAATTTGTGGCCATCGCTGACCAGGCAAGCAATCGTCGCTAGATATTTCTGACCCTGGACGTTGGCGATCAGCGGGTTGCCCGGGCCGATGTTGTTGAGGGGATAGGCGATGTCGTTCGGTGCCTCGATGGAGGTCTCCGATTCCCTGGGCGCCTCGATGACGCAGATCGGGATTTTCGAGCCGTCAGGCATGAACACCGTGCTCGGGATCAGATCGCCCGGCCGGGACTGGAATTTTCCCGGGTCCTGCCATTCCGAGACGAAGACCAGGATGCAGGGCCACGAGTAGGGGCGAATCTCCGAATTGTCGAGGCGCCGCACGCCCTTGCCGTGATTCTTCTTCCTGGCATGCGGCCAGCTGTCTCCCTTGCGAATGCGGTAGCGGCCGATCGCGGTGGCAACGACGTTGGGATGCCGCATCAAGTGGATATGGAAGAGTTCGCGTGCGTCGATCAGGTTCTTCAACGATAAATGGGCGAAATCATTGTCGTCGGTGTGAAATTTCGACAGGTCGAGCGGAGGCTGACGATGGGGCATGGCAATCTCCAAAAGGGTTATGAAATTAAAATCGAATGATAGAAAGCCGCCTCCGACAATTCGCGACATGGAAACGCCGACAGGTTCGCGGCACGCTGAAAGTGCATCATGAAAGAGGCTCAACTTCAAGGCTGATTTGCCGGATTCTTGTTCCGCGCGCTCTCCGCGCGGACTGAGCCGGTGCGGTCTTGATCCGACTACCTGCGTTGTGGCCGGCTAGCTAACACCTCGCCGCGACTTCATCCCCTACCATCTCCGGCTGCCGATCCAGTGCCACCGCCGGCGACAGCCAGATCACCAGCGCCTGCACGCCGAACACGGCGGCTGCGAGATAGAGGCATGCTTCCGCGCTCCAGAGGCCGCCGACGATCGCGCCGAGCGCCGAGCCGAGCGGGCGGGCGCCGTAGCTCATGATATTGATGGCGGAGACGCGGCCCAGCAGGCGCGGCGGCGTCACCGACTGGCGCAGCGTCGTGGTCGAGATCACCCACAGGATCGGCCCGACGCCGAGCAGGAAGAAGCTCAACGCGGCGAGAAAGGGCGAGGGGACCAGCACCGTCAGCGCCATCACCACCGCCGCAACGAAGCCGGTGACGGGGCCGAGGCCGACCACGGTGCCGAAGGCGATGCGCTGCATCACGCGGGTGGCAAGCAGCGCGCCGATCACCATGCCGACGCCGTACATGGTCAGCACGGTGCCGATTCCGGCGGCGCTCAGGCCGAGATGGCGCACGGCATAGGGCACGAACACCGCGATCTGCAGGAACCAGCCGGTGTTGAAGATGAACTGGGTGACGAACACCGGCCGCAGCAGCGGATGGTGAAACACGAACGCCGCGCCTTCGCGGATGTCCTGGAACGGATGGCGCCGCGGGGCAGGCGCACGTGCGGGTTCATAGATGCCGGAGAGCAGCACGACAGCGATCGCGGAGAGCGCCGCGGCAAAGCCGAAGGCCGGGCTCGCGCCCCACCATCCCACCAGTGCGCCGCCAAGCGCAGGGCCGCTGGCAAAGGCGACGGTGCGCGCAAGCTCGATGCGGGCGTTCGCCGCCGGCAGGAGGTCGGAGCTCACCAGGGACGGCACCAGCGCCGGCGCGGCCACGCTGTAGACGACGGTGCCGCACACGGCGGCGAAGCCGAGCAGCGCCAGCAGTGGAAGATTGAGCGCGCCGAGCGCGAGCAGCAGCACGATTGTCCCGAGGGCCACAGCCCGCAGCGCCTCGGCGCCGGCCATCAGCGAGCGGCGGGAGATGCGGTCGGCGAGCAGGCCGGCCGGAATCGCGAACAGCACGAAGGGCAGGGTCAGCGCGGTCTGCAGCAGGCCGGTCTGGCCTTCCGCGACCCCGAGCGTGAGCACGGCGACGATCGGCGCTGCGGCCAATGCGATCTGCTCGGCCGACTGCGCCGCGAGGTTGGACCAGGCGAGGCGGCCAAAGGTATCGGGGAGGCGAGGCGGGTTTGACATGGCTCATTTCCTGCAAAGTCGGATTGGCGCCAGTATCCGGCGCCAACGGCCGCCAGACCCACCCGCTTCCCGACACGGCGGATAACGGCAGGAGCGGGAACCCATGCCGCTAGATGCAGTTGCAAATGAGTTGCAATAAGCCCCGAAGTCGGTATTCTCGGCGCATGGATGCCCGATCACCTGATTTGACCCCCGACGCCGCCGGCTGGCGCGCTGATGCGCCCGTCACCAAGAGCCTCCCCGAGGTCAACGCCACGGTTGCCGTTCCGCTCGGTGGCCGCTGGTGGCGCCGGCTGCTCGCCTTTGTCGGCCCCGGCTATCTGGTCTCGGTCGGCTACATGGACCCCGGCAATTGGGCGACCGACCTCGCCGGTGGCTCGAAGTTCGGCTACACGCTGCTCTCGGTCATCCTGCTCTCGAATTTGATGGCGATCCTGCTGCAGTCGCTGGCGGCACGGCTCGGCATCGTCACCGACCGCGACCTCGCGCAGGCCTGCCGCGGCACCTATTCGCCGCCGGTCAACTTCCTGCTCTGGCTGGCCTGCGAGGCCGCGATCATCGCCTGCGATCTCGCCGAAGTCATCGGCACCGCGATCGCGCTGAAGCTGCTGTTCGGCATTCCCCTGATCGGCGGCGCGCTGCTCGCGGCGCTCGATGCCTTCCTGCTGCTGCTCCTGATGAACCGCGGCTTCCGTTTCCTCGAAGCCTTCGTCATCGCGCTGCTGGCGGTGATCGCGGTCTGCTTCGGGGTCCAGATCGTAGCGGCCGCACCGCCGGTCGCCGAAGTCCTCCACGGCTTCATGCCGAAGAGCGAGATCTTCACCAACCCCGAGATGCTCTACATCGCGATCGGCATCATCGGCGCGACGGTGATGCCGCATAATCTCTACCTGCACTCCTCGATCGTGCAGACGCGCGCCTATGAGCGCAACGACGAGGGCCGGCGCGAGGCGATCAAATGGGCGACGACGGACTCGACCATTGCCCTGATGCTGGCGCTGTTCATCAACGCCGCGATCCTCATCGTGGCGGCGGCGACCTTCCACAAGAGCGGCCATTCCGACGTCGCCGAGATCGGCCAGGCCTTCGAGCTGCTGTCGCCGCTGCTCGGCCTCGGCATCGCCTCGACCCTGTTCGCAGTGGCGCTGCTGGCCTCGGGCCTCAATTCGACGGTGACGGCGACGCTCGCCGGCCAGATCGTGATGGAGGGCTTTCTCGACCTGCGCCTGCCGAGCTGGGCGCGCCGCCTGCTCACGCGCGGCATCGCCATCATTCCGGTGATCGTCGTCACCGCGATCTACGGCGAGCGCGGCACGGCCGACCTCTTGGTGTTCAGCCAGGTCGTGCTGTCGATGCAGCTGCCCTTCGCGGTGATCCCGCTGGTCCGCTTCGTCTCCGACCGCCGCAAGATGGGGCAGTTCGCGATTCCGGGATATGTCGCGGCGATCGCCTGGATTGTCGCGGGCGTCATCGTGGCTTTGAACGTGAAGCTGCTGGTGGATACGCTGTTCGGGTGAGGGCGGCGGCGATCCGTCCGGCCCGGTCAAGTGGGCCGTGCTCGACGGCCCCTCGATCAGACAGCGGGCATGACCTTCCCGAACGCGAGCGTCCGGCCCGGTGAGATGTGTCGGCTGGCGAACTTGTTCCCCGTTTTCGCGCGCAGGTTTGCGGAGGAAGACGTCGGGGTCGATTTGGCAAACTGTCACTTTTCAATTTGTGCGACAGGCGTATACTAGTTGCAATTGCTGATCGGGCGTACAATAATAGTCCCTGTTTCAGCATTGATTTTGCTTCCGGCGGGATGATCGGCGGGTCCCGCGCCGGACCAGAGCGGCCACTGCAGTTCTCAGGATTCATCTATCGGTTGTGCGCAAATATTGTTGGCGCACGAAATATTTGGTTTGATCGTTTGGATTGATCGACAGCTTGTTTTTCTACTGAGCGGGTTCACGCCTCGAAGGGGCGATGTTCAAGCCAGGCCGTATTGTAATTTAGTTCAAGTCATTGATGAGTGTGTGCTGCCGTGACCAGGTGCCCCGCTTGTTCTGCCCATATTTCCCGTGAGCATCGCTTCTGCTCTCAATGCGGCGCGAGTCTCGATCGTAGCGCGGAAGAGCCGGGCGCCCCGAACCGCGATGCGCGCGTCGTCCAGCTGCACCATCAAATCCCGGTTCGCTCGCAGATGCTGACTGAAAACAAGCAGGTCAGCGTTCTGTTCGTCGACGTCTGCAATTCGACCTCCCTGGTGCAGCATGTCGACCCCGAGGAAGCCCGCGCTTATCTCGGCAGGGCGCTGGACCGGTTGGCCGAGGCGGTCGAGACCTATGGCGGCACGGTGAGCCAGTTGCTCGGTGATGGCCTCGTCGCCTTGTTCGGCGCGCCCGTGGCCCAGGAAGACCACGCCCTGCGGGCGTGCCTTGCCGCTCTCAAGATGCAGAGAGCGTCCATCCCAGGCCATGACGTCGGAGGCATCGTCAGCCCGACGCTGCGCATCGGTATCAATTCGGGCGAGGTGCTGGTCGGAATCGTCGGACAGTACCGATGGTCCCATTACGGCGCGGACGGAAAGACGATCCATCTCGCCTCGCGGCTCGAGAAGATGGCGCCGCCCGGCGGCATCCTGATCAGCGCCGCGACGCAGCGGCTGGTCGCGCAGCAGATCGACACGCGTACGGCCGGCATGCGGGCCGTGCGTGGACTGGATGCTCCAATCGAAGTGCATGAAGTCGTGGTGGAGACCGAAAGTTCGGCGGCAGCGCCATTGACGCGGAAGCCGCGCTGGGCGCCTCTGATCGGACGCGAAGACACGCTGAGGATCCTGGAGGGGACGCTGGCGACCGTTCAGAAGTCCGGCATGCGAGCGATCGGGTTGTGCGGCGATGCCGGGATCGGCAAGTCGCGCCTGATCGTCGACTGGATGGACAGCCTCGCGCGAGAGGGGATGGAGATCTGCTTTTCGCAAGCGAGAGGCTATGCGAGCACGCGTGCCTACAGCACCGCCACCGATCTGACCGCAAGTCTGGTCGGGCTTCCGCAAACGAGTGCGGCCGACATCAGGCATTCGGCCAAGCAGGCGTTGCTTGCGGAATGGCCCGATGACGGCGCCGAGCATTTGGCGGCGGTCAATGATCTCCTGGGACTTTCGGCGCCGGATGAGGCCTGGCTGGCGCTGAACCCGGCGCAACGACGGCGCCGGATCGGCGAGGCGTTGCTCTGGCTCGTGCGCAGACGCGTGCGGTCCGGCGCCTTCGTGCTCGCGCTCGAGGATGTCTTCCTCGCCGATCGCGAGAGCCGGCGGCTGTTCGAGGGCCTGCTTCCCAAACTTCAGGGGCTGCCGGTCCTGATTTGCGTCACCTATCGTCCGGATTTCGAGCACCAGTGGCAACGGGCGTCCTGGTTTGCCGAGTACATGATCGAGCCGCTGGGGGATGGAGAAATGCTCCGGCTCGCGCGCGCCTGTCTCGGTGACGATCCGTCCGTGCTCGGCATCACGAGCGAACTGGTCTCGCGCGCCGACGGCAATCCCTTCTTCCTGGAGCAACTGGTCTTCACGCTGATCGATGACGGCTCGCTGGAAGGAACCCCTGGCGCCTACCGCTTGCAGAGGCCGTTCGGCGAGCTGCGCGTGCCGGGCTCGATCGCGGCGGTGATCGGCGCGCGGGTCGACAGGCTGCCCGACGCTGCCAAGTCGGCGATCGAGGCCGCGGCCATCCTCGGCGATCCCATCACGCACGACCTGGTTGCCGCAATGCAGGCCGTGGACCTCGATCGCGCCGAAGAGCTGTTGGGTCTTTGTGTCGCGTCCGGCTTGCTGACGGGGCCGGACCAGGCGAGGAGCTCGCGCGGCTCGCACGCCTTCGCATTCCGTCATGCGTTGGTCCGTGACGTCGTGCTCGGGGTCCTCACGCGCGCCAGGCTCAAGGCACTGCATCGCCAGGCCTTCCTGGCGCTGCACGCCCAGCCCGGCGCCACCGATGTCGATGCCGCGCCGGCACTGGCGCATCATGCCTTCGGGGGCGAGGAATGGGAGCAGGCGGCAAAATTCGCCGTCAAGTCGATGGCGCGTGCGATCTCGCGCTCGGCCAATCGGGAGGCCGTCCAATTGCTGGAGAACGGCATCCAGGCGGCACAGCGCGTCGAGGGAGCGACGACCGCCCTGACCCTGGAGCTCGCGCTTCGGCTTGAGGCCATTGGTGCGATGCTGGCCCTCGGGCAGATCGACGAGATCTTCGACAACATGGAGCGGGCTGAAGCCATCGCCGTGCAACTGAACGATCAGCGTGCGAGGGCTGCGGTTTCGACCGAGACGGCCGTATTTCTGTGGATGCGCGGACGTTTCGAACAAGGTCTGCGCTACGCTTCGCAGGGACTGGAAGCGGCACGCCTGGCACAGCGTCGCCACATGATGATGGCGGCGCATCAGACCCGTCTCATGCATCTGCATGCGCTCGGGCGTTATGCGGAAGCGGCGGCCGAAGGCCGCGTCCTGTTGTCCGATTACGAACCGGAACTGTCGGCGCATTATGTCCAGCCCGGCTGGGCCGCGATTCCGATCATCAACCTGTACGCATTTCTTGCCAGCACGCTGTGGCGCCTCGGGGATGGCGCCGCTGCCGATGATTTCTGCGCCAGAAGCTATGAGATTTTGTCGAACATCGATCACCCATATTCCCGTCTGTTGATCGACACTGTCCAATCGCAGATCTGGATCGAACGTGAGGAACTCGACCGTGCCGAGTCCCTGATGCGCACGGGTGTGCAGCAATGCATGATGTACAACGTGCCGACCATGCTGTCCGTGTGCACCGGCGTTCTCGGCAGCGCGCTGGCGCGCAACGGTAAGGCCGCCGAAGCGGTGCCCATTCTGGAGAAGGGGTTTGCCGATCGCATCTACGACGCGGCCGGCTGTTATGGCAGGACGTTCATGCGCGTGAGCCTGGCCGTCGCCTATCGCAAGCTCGGACGACTGGACGATGCGATGGTTGTCGGACGCAAGGCAGTCGAGCAGGCCGCCGAGGAATACGGACACCAGACCGAAGCCCTGTACGAGCTTGCGGAGACCTTGCGGCAGGCCGGCGATCTCGCAGGTGCCGAAGCGCATTTCAAGCGAGCTGCCGAGGCGGCGGAGCGTCTGGGCATGCCTCACTACCGCAAACGGGCCGTCGCGGCGCTCGCAGATTGGCGGAAGGACGGGTACGCAGCATGAAACTCTCAGCTGGCACTCCCGATGCAATGCCGCCGGGACTTCGGAGCATCACCTACGGGATCTTCTGTTGGGCCAACCGACATCCTGGCGCTTTGCGCGCGATCGGCGCGGTGCTTCGGCGTTGGCCGTTCGTCGGCGGCTGGTTGGGCACGGCCGCCCGCGCCGACGCGGTCAAAAAGGTACTGACCAGGCCGAACAGTTTCTCCAACACCGCGCACGCGGCGAACCTGTCGGCCGGCGATTACCTGATCGGCATGGATCCCGACGCCACATACAAGACGGACAAGCTTCTGCTGGATGGTCGATTGGCTGTCCTGGACGCGACATTGCCTGCGGCGGCCGATCTTGCGGTCCGAGACTACGTTGAGAAGCTCCGGCCGTTCGGCAAGAAATCGTTCGATCTCATCGAGAATTACCTGATGTGGATCGTGTTTCGCGCCATGCATCCACTGTTCGGGGAGGCCACCGACAGGGTGGCAGCAGGCGCGACCGGAAGCCTCGATGATCCCGGGCTGCAGCGGCAATATCTTCTCGAGATCCGCTATGTGGCGGGGCAACTCCTGGCTGGCAACTCGGCGACGCTGAGAGTGCAGCGCAGGGCTGAACTCAACGCTGACGCGCTGAGCTCGCGTATCGCTGGTGTGGGCAAAGACATCCAGCTTGCATGGGGAACGTCCTGTCCGTTCGGTGTCATCAAACGGAACGCCGTTGGCCTTGCCTGGATATCGCATCCGGTCACCGTGCAATCGGGGGCGCTCGCCGTGCAGGAATTGCTGGGGCGTCCCGATGTTCACAAGGCATTGCGCGCGCAGGCGCAGCAACTCCTGAAAATGGGTCCGAACCAGGTTTGGGAGGACAAGGCATTCCGCAAGCTGGTGCAAGATCATGTGCTCGAGCTCTTGCGTTTCCGCCCGATTTTTCCGCTGCTCGCGCGCGATGTGCCGCGCGACACGGAATTCGAGACGGGTGCGCGGCACAATGCCAAGTGTCCCGCCGGCGGAAAGATGGCGATCTGGGGGATCGCCGCAATGTTCGATACCGCGATAGACAAAGACATCAGCCAATTTTCTCCGGCACGCAACTGGGGCGCGAACGAAGATCTGCGCTGGCTGATGTTCGGATACGGCACGCGCCAGTGTCCGGCCATGGTCTACGCGGTCGAGATCCTGACCAGCGCGCTGATCGGTCTGTTGATCCTGCCCGAGCTGCAACTGGCGCGGGGCGAGGGCAAGGCCATCGCCTATGACGGACCGCTGATGTCGCAAATGCGCGTGAGTTTCATCTAGCAGGCGCGAGAAGGATGGGCATGCTCGAGATAGTCCGCCAGCAGATGATTTGCATCGTGGTGCCTGGCTGGAATGGCACGACCGATCTTTCGGAAGATAGCCCCGTTTCCAAGGGGCTGTATTCTCTGTTCCGAGATGTCGAGGTGGTCCAGTTCGCCTCCATCGCGTTGCTGCCGGCCAGGGCCGACGCAGGCGACAAGAGGCCCTTGTTGATGCTCGAGCTCGCCATCGAAGAGGGGATCGATCCCTACGATATACTGTATCGGCTCGTCTACCATTGGAGCGAGGCGATGTGGTCGCTGTACAGCTCATTCTGGCCGGGCAATGCCACCGCGCTGCGGAGCGTACGCAACGATATGCTGCACAACATGTTGATGAAGCATCTCAGCATCGCCGATGGGGGCTTCATCGGCGCCCGCGACCGAACGGCCCGGCAGATCGAGAAGGAGCAGGAGCTGCTTGAATGGACGCGAGACGAGGCGCGGGCCATGAAGCAGGCCATGCTGTATGGCGATGATCGCGCTGCGTTCGCGCTGGCGCTCGCGCAACGGGCATTCCAGAATCCTCGTTTCGGCTGGGCACTGGATTCGGCGCCGCGTTCGTACTGGCGCGGCAAAGGCGCGAGCATCTCCGCAAAGATCGGCTATCTGCTGACGCTGTTCGTGCTGTGGCTGTTCGCGGTCTGGTTGGTCGGCGCAGTGCCGCGCGGTGCGCTTGGCATCTACACGTGGTTGTTCGGACCGCCTTATTCCGGCGTGACGGACGTGGTGGCCTTCATTTCAAGGGCGAGTTGCTGGGTGCTTGACGTCAGCATCCGCAGCGTACTTGCGCTGCTCGGGCTCGGGGTCCTGGTATGGCTGTTCCTGATCGCTCTGCCAGCCCTTTCCAGAACGTGGCGACGCTGGCTGGAGAGTGTGGGGCGCGAGCTCGACCGGCCCACGGAGACGTGGTCGTCATGGCTTACCTATCGGATCGGCCTGTTGATCAGCGTGCCGATCGCGTTCGCCGTCGTCGCGCTTGCGTTCGCCTTCATCTTCTGGCCCGGGACGATCGTGCACGCATACGAAGCGTTAACTGCCAAATTCCTCGGATGGCAGATCATCGCCTTCATTATCCTTGCGATCGTCGTGTTGATCGGCGCGGTACGCCTGCTGTCCCGGATCAATCAGGATCTCGCGACGGTTGGCAACTGGTTCTTTCAACCTTACGAAGACAACGTGCCTCGCGCCCAACAGGTCGATCCGTCGATCGAGAATAGCGAAGGGCTGGTGGTGCGCGAAACTGCCCATATGATCAGCCTGACGGATCTCCGCAGTCCGAACGGCTGGAGTGCCTGGTGGATCCGGGCGTCGCTGCGCATCGTGACCCTGTTTGGACGTGTGATCTTCACCGAGAGTCGGCTGGGCAGTGCGCCGGGCATTCATTTCGGCCATTGGCACATCATCGAGGACGGGCGCCGTTACCTGTTCTGCTCGAACTATGATGGCAGTTTCGGCGGCTATCTCGACGATTTCATCAATGGCGCCACGATCGGGACGAACCTCGCCTGGCGGTGGACCACGTTGAAACCACGAGATGCGGCAGCGATCGGCCAGCCCGCCGTGATCCATGCGCGCAGCTTCCCGCCGACGCGATTTATCGTGTTCCGGGGCGTGAAGCGCGAGCTGCAGTTCAAGTCATATGCGCGCGACAGCATGCTTCCGCATATGTTCCGCTTCGACGCGCGCAAAGAATCTGTCGACCAGATCAACCTCGCAACGGGACTGCGCGACGCTCTGTTCGGAGAGCGGAACGACAGCAACGACGACCTGATCATGAGGGCCATCGAATCATGAAAGCGCCGGCAGCACATCTCGCGCACCATTTCGATGACATCCAGGGAATGCTGAGGAGCGGTTACGGCTGGCTGCAAGACAGTCGGTTCTGGCTGCTGACGATCAGGGACGGGCAGGAGACTGCGGCCCGGGCATGGCTCGCAAAATTCGTGGAGAGCGGCGTCATTACCAACGCAAAGGAGGTTGGTAAGTCGAGAACGCATCCGATCGCGAAGGCTGCGGCGATCGCGTTCAGTTTTTCCGGGCTGACAAAGCTCGGATGCGTGGAAGACGACATTTTTCCATTCCCGACACCCTTCCGCAGTGGCATGGGCAGCGATGCACGTGTGTTGCTGCTGAGGGATAATCCCCGCGCATGGCGCTGGTCCGATGTTGATGGCGACAGCGGCGATGCGGTGCATGTCCTGATTGCCGAATGGACGAAGAGAGGCGTCGGGCCAATCATTTCGCGCCCGGATGAGACGATATTCAGAACCATCCAGATCGATAACGACCCTTGCTCATTTCGAAAACTTGAAGGCGACAAGGAAGAGAAATTGCGCGAAGCGTTCGGGTTTCGCGACGGCCTGGCGCAGCCCGTCATCAGGGGATTGAAGCAGGACGACAATGTCCGACTGCTCCGATCAGAGAAGGACAAGGACAAGAAGGAGGCCGATGCGCTGTACGACGATCGCGTCGTCCAGCCTGGAGAGTTCATCCTCGGCTATCGCAACGAATATGATGAGCTCACTTATTGCCCGGACGTGAAGGGGTGGGGGCCCTCAGGCCTCGCCAAACATCCGGGCGGCCGATTTGCCCTGAACGGAAGCTACCTCGCCGTGCGCCAGATCGAGCAGGACGTGGCGGCGTTCGATCGCTTTCGGGAGCTGAATGGCCAGGATATCTGCAATAAGCTGATGGGGCGTCAGGACAATGGCTGGCCGCTCCCGTGGCAATACGACCCGGGCAACCCAAAAACGGATTCGGAACTTGACGCTTTCCGCTATCGGGTCGACGACGCCAATGGCTTCATGTGCCCGAAGGGGGCGCACATTCGACGGATGAATCCGCGGGACACGTTGGGCGTCGACATCCAATCGAGCATCCAGTCGACCAAGCTGCACAGGCTGCTGCGTCGCGGCCGGCCGTATCGCGAGGACAGCAACGGCGAGACGCGCAAGGGTATCTTCTTCATCGCCTGCAATGCGGATATCGAGCGGCAGTTCGAGTTCGTCCAGCAGCGTTGGGCGCGAAATCCGAGTTTCGTCAACCTTCACGCCGACGATCCGCTCGTCGGGTCGTCCGACCCACAGACCTTTCCGAAGGCCTTGTCGTTGCCGGGCCTGCCGAGCGGTGGAGAGGTCTCTCTGGCGAACTTCGCGACGACGCTCGGGGGAGGCTACTTCTTCCTGCCCGGACTCGCGGCGCTCAGATTCATCGTCGGTGAGGAGGGGGCTGCAAAGTTCGCGACATCGGAGCTGGCCGAAGCTGCGGCCCCCTGAAGGCTGCGAAGTCGGACCTTAGTCCTGCGGCTCGGACGCCGCATCGCCCTGCGCGTCGATGCGCAGCCAGCCCGAGGGCGCGAGGCGCTGCTGCGGCAGGAAGCGGGCCTTGTAGTCCATCTTCTTGGAGCCCTCGATCCAGTAGCCGAGATAGACGTAAGGCAGCCCTTGCCGGCGGGCACGCGCGATGTGGTCGAGGATCATGAAGGTGCCCATCGAGCGGCTGACCTGGCCCGGCTCGAAGAACGAATAGACCATCGACAGCCCGTCGCTGAGCACGTCGGTGAGCGCGACCGCGATCAGTTCCTCGCCGCGGCCGGTGATGCCGCTGTCGGGGCCGCGTTTGCGGTACTCGATGATGCGGGTCTCGACATGGCTGTCCTCGACCATCATGGCGTAGTCGAGCACGGTCATGTCGGCCATGCCACCATGGCGGTGGCGGGCGTCGAGATAGGCGCGGAACACCGAATATTGCTCGGAGGTCGGCACCGCGCTGCGCTGCTCGCCGACGATGTCGGCATTGCGCGCCATCACCTTGCGGAAGTTGCGGGACGGGCGGAACTCGTTGGCGACGACCCTGACCGAGACGCAGGCGCGGCACTGGTCGCAAGCCGGCCGATAGGCGATCGACTGGCTGCGGCGGAAGCCGCCATGGGTCAGGAGGTCGTTGAGGTCGCCGGCCTTTTCGCCCACGAGATGCGTGAACACTTTGCGCTCATGCCGTCCCGGCAGATAGGGGCAGGGCGAGGGCGCCGTGAGGTAAAATTGGGGGGTGTCGCGCGAGTGCTGGGTCAAGGGACGTCGTGGGCCTCCGAAGTGAGTGTCAGCATCGCGCTACGAAAGCCTCCGGTCAATTGGTCAGCTCGGCAGGTCAGGTCAGTCAGCTTAGCGGATCCCGGTTAGCAGGCCGTTGATCACGAGGTCCTTGCGATCACCAGGTCCTCAATAGGTCCTGGCCGCCTGCGGCGCCGGCACGCGGACCGAATTGTTGATCACGACCGTTCCCAGCACGAAATCGTGCAGCAGGCGACGGCGGCCGTTGAACAGGCCGAGCAGCACCACGAAGGGCGTCAGGAACGAGACCGTCACCCAGAACAGCACCGCATGGGTGGCGCCGAGCACAAAATAGCCCGGCGCGCCGTACCAGGTGCGCAGCTCCAGATCCATCACCCGCATCCCGATCGTCGCGGAGGAGGGGCCTCCGATGCAGGCGCCGTAATAGACGATGGCCCAGATCACCGAGGCCGGCCAGGCCAGCCAGAACAGCGCCCAGCCGATGCCGAGCGTGACCACGCCGAACAAGGCGATGAAGATGTAGCCGAGGATGACCGGCACCGAGATCACGACCATGTCGATCAGGAAGGCGAACACCCGCCGCGTCGCAACGCCGCGGAACAGTTCCGGATGCAGATAGGGGTCGTAGGCGTGCGGCTGCGCCCCGCCGTCATTGCGCCACGTGTTGCCCGACTCCGAATACGACATGACCGTCTCCCAGGGAGTTCTCCCGTGGCAGGACATGGGAACAGGCCATCCCCGTGCCAAGGGCACACGGACGTCAACAAGCCGAAATATTCCGGCGATTCGGGGGCGGTGGGGGCGAGGGGGTCGCGCGCGGTCTGCGGCATCCTATCCCTGCGCGCGCAGCTTCTCCGCCGCCTTCGGCGCAAAATAGCTCAGCACGCCATCCGCGCCGGCGCGCTTGAACGCGAGCAGGCTCTCCATCATGGCGCGCTCGCCGTCGAGCCAGCCGTTGTTGGCGGCAGCCGCGATCATCGCGTATTCGCCGGACACCTGGTAGGCGAAGGTCGGCATCGCGAAGGTGTCCTTCACGCGGCGCACCACGTCGAGATAGGGCATGCCGGGCTTCACCATCACCATGTCGGCGCCCTCGGCGATGTCGAGCTCGACCTCGCGCAGCGCCTCGTCGGTGTTGGCGCTGTCCATCTGATAGGTGCGCTTGTCGCCGGTGAGCGTCTTGGCCGAGCCGATCGCGTCCCGGAACGGGCCGTAGAAGGCGGAAGCGTATTTGGCCGCATAGGCCATGATCTGCACGTCGGACAGGCCGGACTGATCCAGCCCCTCGCGGATCGCGGCAACGCGGCCGTCCATCATGTCGGAGGGCGCGATGATGTCGCAGCCGGCTTCCGCCTGCACCAGCGCCTGACGCACCAGCACGGCGACCGTCTCGTCGTTCAAGATCCTGCCGTCCGAGATCAGGCCGTCATGGCCGTGGCTGGTGAAGGGATCGAGCGCGACGTCGCAGAGGATGCCGATGTCCGGAAATTCCTTCTTGATCGCCCGCACGGCCTGGCAGACCAGATTGTTCGGGTTGGTCGCTTCCGAGCCTTCCTCGTCGCGCAAGGACGGCTCGGTGTAGGGAAACAGCGCGAGGCAGGGGATGGTGAGCTTCAACGCGCGCTCGGCCTCGCGCACGGCCTGGTCGACGCTGAGGCGCTCGACGCCGGGCATCGAGGCGACCTGCTCGCGCTTGTTGTGGCCGTCGATCAGGAACAGGGGCCAGATCAGGTCGTCGGTGGTGAGCACGTTCTCCCGCACCATCCGCCGGGCCCATTCAGCCTTGCGGTTGCGGCGCGGGCGGACGGTCAGATCGAGGGCATGGGGCACCGCAGCACCCTCCCGGCGCGAAACCTCGCGCAATTCGATCGGACGTCCGTATTTGATCGCCATCACTCTTCCTCCGGCTGGAATTATTCTTATACCAGCTCGCATGGTTCCCGTCACCGCGGCTTGACCTGCCGCAAGGCAGAATTGACCTGACGGGCCGCCGATTGATTTTGCGGGCCGAAGCAGCCAGAAGGGGGCCATGTCCGAGATCACCACCCGCGATGCGGCCCGCGACGGCAGCCCCAGGGACGCCGTCAGAGACAGTGCCAGAGACAGCGCGATGTCGGTGGCCGCGATCTCCTCGGAGCGCCCGGAGTCCGACGACAATGTCTGGACGCGGCGGCTCGTGCTGTTCCTGCGGGTGATGGCGCTGCTTTCGATCCTGAAGGGCCTCTATCACTGGGCGCAGGTGACGGGCTTCGTCGGCGGCGAGGACGAGGCGTTCGAGAACCAGTCGATGGCCTGGCAGGCCGCCACCGTCTATTTCGCCGTGATCGAGCTCGTCGCCGCGGTCGGCCTGTGGCTGGCGACGCCGTGGGGCGCGGTGGTGTGGCTCACGACCGTGGTGTCGATGGCCGTGATCGAGCTGATGTTCCCGGGAATCTACGGCGGCAGCCTGATCGTCGTCGGCGTCGAGGCCTTCATGCTCGCGGCCTATCTCGCGCTCGCCTGGATGGCCGCGCGCGAACGGCCGCCATAGCTCAACGTCGCGATCAACAATGCTCTCGCGCCCCGGACGCGACGCGGCGCGCCGCACTTGCGGCGTGATGCGTTGCAGAGCCGGGGCCCATCTCTCCACGATCTCGCTTTGAGCGTTCTGGATCCCGGCTCTGCGCGCCGCTTTGCGGCGCTTGTCCGGGACACGAGAGTGTTGCGTTTGGTTGACCGTTGGTTGCCTAAAATTCGAGGTAAGTTTTCGTTGACCAGCCGGTTCCGCCACAGCTGTTACGCGCCCGTTTCGAAACGGAGCGGGGCTGTTCTGGAATGCGACAGATGCGGCGGACGGAGGGTGAACAGGACCTTGCGAAGGTCAACAGAGGCTTTCGAAAAGTGCTTGTGGCACAGGCTTAATCCGCAATTCACTGCCTTAAATTCATGATCTCTTTATTCTCTTATTTAAGCCGATCTTCAAACGCCCCCCTTAAGTTGCACCTATCAGGCGGGACACAAGTTTCGTCGAATAAGTGTCGATAAAAACGACAACAGGGGAAGTGTCATGATGAAAGCCGTCGCAACTGCGGCAGATACCGCAGAGCGCGTCTCCGGCCAGCAGGGTTCGGTGCAGTCGCTCTATCTGGAAGCTTTGACTCTGGTGGAGCGGCTGCATCGCCGGCTGCTCGACGTGATCAAGGACGAATTCGATCGCCGCGGTCGCGCGGACATCAACTCGGTGCAGGCTCTCCTGCTCTACAACATCGGCGACAAGGAGCTGACCGCGGGCGAGCTGCGCACGCGCGGCTACTATCTCGGCTCCAACGTCTCCTACAATCTGAAGAAGCTCGTCGAACTCGGCTTCCTCGATCATCAGCGCTCGCGCGTCGATCGCCGCTCGGTGCGCATCCGCCTGACCCCGCAGGGCCAGGAAGTCCGCCGCATCGTCGATGCGCTCTACCAGAAGCACGTCAAGACCGTGGAGCAGGTCGGCGGCATCTCGGGCGAGGAGTTCTCGACCCTCAACAAGTCGCTGCACCGCCTCGAGCGGTTCTGGACCGACCAGATCCTGTATCGTCTCTGAGTTTTAAGGGGATAGGCCAAGCCGGCCCGCAACAAGACCGGCAGCCCTCCCGAACGTGCCTGACTTCCCCAAGCGCGCCGGCCCGGAGTTGCCCCGGACCGGTGCGTTTTGCATTTTGCACATGCGAAGAAAATCGTACGGTCCCGGGGAACCAGTTCCGGGCTTTGCGCTTATCTCCTTCGATCGGAGACAGGGCGATGCTGATCGAGCGCGGGCTTCAGGCGATGAACGTGGAAATCGTGAGCGAGGCCTACGCCATCGCCGCAAATTCCCTTCGGCGCTCCGGCGCGATCCCAGATACGCTCGTGACCAATGAACGCCTGCTCGGGATCATCGTCAAGCTGCTTCACGGCGGCGAAATCAACAAGATCAGGCTCGCCAACAAGGCGATCGCCCGGTTCCAGGCACAGGGCGAGGCTCGCGCGGTTGCCTGATCGACAATCCCAGACCATCGACCAACCAGAGGGTGCCATGGAAGCCGCCATCGACCGCATCATGCAGACCTACGACTTGCTCGCCAACCGCACTGCTGCGGCCAGCGAAGAGGCGAAGGCCAAGGTCACGAACTATCTCAACACCCTGATGGAAGCTGGCGAGAAGGACACGCACCGGTTGACGGTGTGCGGCCTGACCTATCTGCGCCAGCTCGACGGCAGCGTGGACCCCGTGAAGGCGGGCTATACGGGGCTGTGACAGGCAGCCGGCCGGCCCCAAGGATGAGGAGTTAGGGCCCAAATCGGCCCCATTCGGGAGGCGGCGCTCGGGCGGTTCCCCAAGACCGGCCCAAGCACGGCGAACCTCCATCCTCCACCATATCTTGCACAAATATCCAGCCTGACCCGCAACTACTTGGCCTGTTGCGGGCGATGTGGTAGATCGCGCTCGCCGCTTCCGATCGCCACACCAGACCGCCCGTAGCCCGCCAAAAGGCTGCGGCGGTGGAGATATTCGCAAGATGACCTTCGCCAAAACCGCCTCCGCGCCCGATTCGTTTTTCACCGCCTCGCTCGAGCAGGCCGACCCGGAAATCGCCGCCGCCATCAAGGGCGAGCTCGGCCGGCAGCGCCACGAGGTCGAGCTGATCGCCTCCGAGAACATCGTCAGCCGGGCCGTGCTGGAAGCGCAGGGTTCGGTGATGACCAACAAATACGCGGAAGGCTATCCGGGCGCGCGCTACTATGGCGGTTGTGAGTGGGTCGACGTCGCCGAGAACCTCGCGATCGACCGCGCCAAGAAGCTGTTCGGCGCCAAATTCGCCAACGTGCAGCCGAACTCCGGCAGCCAGATGAACCAGGCGGTGTTCCTGGCGCTGCTGCAGCCCGGCGACACCTTCATGGGCCTCGACCTCGCGGCCGGCGGCCATCTCACCCACGGCTCGCCCGTGAACATGAGCGGCAAGTGGTTCAAGGCCGCGCACTACACCGTGCGCCGCGAAGACCAGATCATCGACATGGATGCGGTCGCCAGGCAGGCCGAAGAGGTCAAGCCGAAGCTGATCGTGGCGGGCGGCTCGGCCTATTCGCGCGCCTGGGACTTCAAGCGTTTCCGCGAGATCGCCGATAGCGTCGGTGCGTATCTGCTGGTTGACATGGCGCACTTCGCAGGCCTCGTCGCCGGCGGCGTGCATGCCTCGCCGGTGCCGCATGCCCACATCACCACGACGACGACGCACAAATCGCTGCGCGGTCCGCGCGGCGGCCTGATGCTGTGGAATGACGAGACGCTGACCAAGAAGTTCAACTCGGCGATCTTCCCGGGGCTGCAGGGCGGTCCGCTGATGCACGTGATTGCGGCCAAGGCGGTCGCCTTCGGCGAGGCGCTGCGTCCGGACTTCAAGGTCTACGCCAAGAACGTCGTCGAGAACGCCAAGGCGCTGGCCGAAGCGATGAAGAGCCACGGCTTCGACATCGTCTCCGGCGGCACCGACAACCATCTGATGCTGGTCGATCTCAGGCCGAAGGGCCTGAAGGGCAACGCCTCGGAGAAGGCGCTGGTTCGCGCTGCCATCACCTGCAACAAGAATGGCATTCCGTTCGACCCCGAGTCGCCGTTCGTGACCTCCGGTATTCGTCTGGGCACCCCGGCGGCGACCACCCGCGGCTTCGGCGTCGCCGAATTCCAGCAGGTCGGCGGCATGATCGCCGAGGTCCTCAACGCGGTCGCGCAGTCCGACGACGGCAAGGCGCCGCTGGTCGAGGCCGCGATCAAGGAGCGGGTCAAGGCGCTCACCGACCGGTTCCCGATCTACCAGTAAGGTCAAGGTCAACGGATGCGCTGCCCGAACTGCAACAGTCTCGATACGCAGGTAAAGGACTCGCGTCCGACCGAGGACTCGTCCGTGATCCGCAGGCGGCGCGTGTGCGTCGCCTGCAATTTCCGCTTCACCACCTTCGAGCGCGTGCAGCTGCGCGAGCTCACCGTGGTCAAGCGCAACGGCCGCCGCGTGCCGTTCGACCGCGACAAGCTGATGCGCTCGGTGTCGATCTCTTTGCGCAAGCGGCAGGTCGAGCCTGAAAGGGTGGAGAAGATGGTCTCCACCATCGTGCGCGAGCTCGAGACCGGCGGCGAGGCCGAGATCTCGTCCGAGGTGATCGGCGAGACCGTGATGGAGCACCTGCGCACGCTCGACGACGTCGCCTATGTGCGCTTCGCCTCGGTCTACCGCAATTTCCGCGAGGCCAAGGATTTCGCCGACGTGCTCGGCGAGCTCTCCGGTGAGGAGGAAGCGCGGCTCGCTGCGATCCGCAAATGATCTTCCGTATCCTGGAGGATCAGTTCGCGCAGAAGGCCCGCGAAGCCAAGGACTCCGATCGACGCTTCATGGAGCTTGCGCTGGCGCTCGGACGCCGCGGGCAGGGGCGCACGTGGCCGAATCCGGCGGTCGGTGCCGTCGTCGTCAAGGACGGTGTCATCGTCGGCCGCGGCTGGACCCAGGCGGGCGGGCGTCCACATGCCGAGCCCGAAGCCCTGCGGCGGGCAGGCGAAGCCGCACGCGGCGCCACGCTTTACGTCACGCTCGAACCTTGCTCCCATTTCGGCAAGTCGCCGCCCTGCGCCGACGCGGTGATCGCGGCCGGCATCAAGCGCGTGGTCGCGGCGATCGAGGATCCCAATCCGGAGGTCGCAGGCCAGGGGCACGCCCGGCTGCGTGCTGCAGGCATCAATGTGGAATTGGGCCTGTGCGCGGCGGAAGCCGCATTCGACCATGCCGGGCATTTCCGCCGCATCCGGGACAAGCGCCCTCATGTGATCCTGAAGCTCGCAGTCTCGCCCGACGGCAAGATCGGCGCCGCCGGCGGCAAGCCGATCGCGATCACCGGGGAGGCGGCGCGCAATCGCGTGCATCTGCTGCGCGCCTCGAGCGATGCCATCCTGGTCGGCATCGGAACGGTGCTGGCGGACGATCCGCTTCTCACCTGCCGCCTGCCGGGCATGGCGGCGCGCTCGCCGGTGCGCGTGGTGCTCGATCAGAGCCTGCGCATTGCCGCATCGAGCCGGCTGGCGCGTACCGCGCGCGAGACGCCGCTTTGGGTGATCGCTTCCGAACTGGCGGAAGCGGCGGCGGCGACCCGCCTCGGTGCGGTCGGTGCGCAAATCATGCGCGTGCCTCCCGGCGATGCATCCGGGCTCGATCTAGGTGCGGTGCTGACTGGGTTGGCCGGGAAGGGCATCACGCGGCTGATGGTGGAAGGCGGCAGCCGCGTTGCGGCCTCGTTCGTCGCCGCCGACCTCGTCGACGAGATATGGCTGTTCCGCGGCGCGGAAGAGGTCGGCGCCGGTGGCGTCGATGCGCTCGATGCATTGCCCCTGTCGAAAATCACGCAGTCGCAGGCCTACAAGGTTCATGCTAGCGAAACATTCGACAAGGATACTCTCACCATCTACGAGCGCGCGTAATGTTCACTGGCATTGTCACCGATCTCGGCGAGATCGTCGGCTTCACGCCGACGGCGCAGGGACAGCTGCACCGGCTGCGCATCGCCTGCCGCTATGACCAGACCACCATTGCCGACGGCGCCTCGATCGCAAATAACGGCGTCTGCCTCACCGTGGTCGCTTCCGGTGTTGCCGATGGCAAGACCTGGTTCGACGTCGATGCCGCCGCCGAGACCCTGGCGCTGACCACGGCAAAACACTGGAAGCTCGGCACCAGGCTCAACCTCGAGCGCGCGCTCAAAATCGGCGACGAACTGGGCGGGCATATCGTCGCCGGCCACGTCGACGGTATTGCGACCCTCGTCAGCCGCGAGGATCTGCCCGACATGGCGCGGTTCGAGCTCTCGACCACGCGGGAGCTGGCGCGGTTCATCGCAACCAAGGGCTCGATCACGCTCGACGGCGTCTCGCTGACGGTCAATACGGTCAGTGACACGACCTTTTCGGTGCTGATCATCCCGCACACGCTCTCGGTCACGACGATCGGCGGCTGGAAGGCGGGGGATGAGGTCAATATCGAGGTCGACCTGATGGCCCGCTATGCGGCGCGGCTGACGGAAATGAAGTGACGGCGTACAAAGTCGTCATGCGCGGGCTTGACCCGCGCATCCATCCTCTTAAGAGGGGCTTGCCCGATGGATTGCCGGGTCGAGCCCGGCAATGACAGAATAGGTTGACCATGGCAGACGCGCGGCGCGCACCCCTGAAGGACCAGACCGACATTTCCGGCGCGCGGGCGCTGATTGTCGAGGCGCGTTTCTATGACGATCTCCAGGACGCGCTCCTGGACGGCGCGGTGACCGAATTGAAGGCGGCCGGCCTGACCCATGATGTGATCACGGTGCCGGGCGCGCTGGAGATTCCGGCGGCCATCGCCATCGCGATCGACGCCGCGGCAGCGAACGGCAAGCCTTATGACGCGGTGATCGCGCTTGGCTGCGTGATCCGCGGAGACACCATTCACTTCGAGATCGTATCGCAGGAATCCTCGCGCGCGCTGATGGATCTGGCCGTGGCGCGAAAGCTGCCGCTCGGCAACGGCATCCTCACCGTCAATAATGAGGCGCAGGCCTGGGCGCGGGCGCGGGCCAGCGAGCTCGACAAAGGCGGCGATGCCGCACGTGCGGCGCTGGCGATGCTGCGCATCAAACGCCGCATGGCGCAGGCCTGATCATGGCTGACAACAGCAAAAAGCCGCCTGCCAGCACTGAGAAGAAGGCGAACCGGCGCGGCGCCGCGCGGCTTGCAGCCGTGCAGGCGCTGTATCAGATGGACATCGCCGGCGCCGGCATCAACGACATCTTCGCCGAGTTCGAAAGCCATTGGCTCGGCAACGAGGTCGAGGGCGACACCTACCTGCCGGCCGAAGCAGCGTTCTTCCGCGACGTCGTCTCGGGCGTCGTGCGCGACCAGAAGAAGCTCGATCCCCTGATCGACGAGGCGCTGTCGAAGGGCTGGCCCTTGAAGCGGATCGAAGCCATCCTGCGCGCGGTGCTGCGGGCAGGGGCCTATGAGCTGGAGCACCGCAAGGACGTGCCGGGCCGCGTCGTCGTCTCCGAATATGTCGACGTCGCCAACGCCTTCGTCGATCGCGAGGAGACCGGAATGGTCAACGCCGTGCTCGACCAGATCGGCCGTCAGTTTCGCGGCGACGAGTTCGGGCGCGGGTAAGTTGAGACGATGTTTTCCGCCGTAGCCGTCATCCTGAGGTGCCGGAGCGAAGCGGAGGCCTCGAAGGACGACGGCTTGCTGAGGTGCTGCTCGGCCGCGCATCCTTCGAGGCTCGCAAGGGCTCGCACCTCAGGATGACGGGTCTGCTGTTGTGACGCAGAACGACGATCAGGGCTCCGCCGAAGACTCCCTCATCGCGCGCTATTTCAAGCCGCTGGCGACCGATCCCGGCGCGTTCGGCCTGGTCGATGACGCGGCGGTGCTGTCGTCGTCGGGCGACGACATCGTCGTCACCACCGATGCCGTCGTCGAAGGCGTGCACTATCTTGCCACCGACCCGCCCGACACGATCGCGCGAAAAGCGCTGCGGGTGAACCTGTCCGATCTCGCCGCCAAGGGCGCGGTGCCCGCCGGCTTCGTGCTGACGCTGGCGCTGCGCAGCAAGGAGGATGCCTGGCTGCGGCCGTTCGCGGACGCGCTGGGCGAAGACGCCAGGGAATTCGTCTGTCCGCTGCTCGGCGGCGACACGGTGTCGACGCCGGGGCCGCAGATGATCTCGATCACCGCCTTCGGCCGCGTGCCGAAGGGGCGGATGGTCGGGCGTACCGGCGCGAAGCCAGGCGATCGCATCCTGGTGACCGGCACGATCGGCGACGCTGCGCTCGGCCTCGACGTGCTCACGGGCGGTGCGGCTGCTGCCGCGCTTACGACCGATCCCGCTGCAAGGGAGGCCCTGGTCTCACGCTATCGCGTGCCGCAGCCGCGCAACCCGCTGGCACGGGCCGTGCGCGATCATGCCACCGCGGCGATGGACGTCTCCGACGGGCTCGCCGGCGATCTGGCGAAACTCTGCGCGGCATCCGGGGTCTCGGCCACGGTCGACGTGGCGCGCGTGCCGCTCTCGGCGGCGGCAGCAGGCCTGCTTGCCAGTAACGCCGTTTGCGTCGAGACGCTGCTTGCGGGTGGCGACGATTACGAGGTGCTGTGCACCGTCTCGCCGGCGCAGGCCGATGCGCTGATTGCCGCGGGGCGGGCGGCCGGCCTTGCCGTCACCGCGATCGGCACGATCGTCGCGGGCCAGCAGGGGCCGCGCTTCCTGGACGGGCAGGGCCAGGAATTGGTCTTGAGGCGGCTGTCCTACAGCCACTTCTAGGAATTTCTCCAAACCGGCATCCTGGTTCTCGGCACTTGGCTAAATACCTGCCGAGATCGGCGTTTTCGGCCCTATCCGGCGTTGCACCCTCAATTCGATTTTGGCAAGCTTGTGACCGACTAAGGCCGCCCCTTTTGGGCAGGGGGCGGCTTTGTTCGAAATCAAGGCGCCGCACCGCAAGACGGACAACAAAAGGCGCCGGGGACACATCAAGGATCTGAGGCAAAAATCAAATGACAGCATTATGGTTGATTGTGCTCTGCGGAGTGCTTTCCGTCGTCTACGCGATTTGGGCGACGTCTTCGGTGTTGAGCGCGGATGCGGGGTCGCCGCGCATGCAGGAGATCGCGGCAGCGGTCGCGGAGGGGGCACAGGCATATCTGCGGCGCCAGTATACGACGATCGCCATGGTCGGCGTGGTCATCTTCGTCTTGCTCGTCTATTTCCTCGGAATCTACGTCGCCTTCGGCTTTCTGATCGGCGCCGTCCTGTCGGGGGCCGCCGGCTTCATCGGCATGAATGTCTCGGTCCGCGCCAATGTGCGCACCGCGCAAGCCGCGACGACGTCGCTCGCCGGTGGCCTCGAGCTCGCCTTCAAGGCCGGCGCGATCACCGGCATGCTGGTGGCAGGTCTCGCATTGCTCGGCGTGACGCTCTATTTCGGCTTCCTGGTGCATTCGCTGAAGCTTGCGCCTGACAGCCGTATCGTCATCGACGCCATGGTGGCGCTCGGCTTCGGCGCCTCGCTGATCTCGATCTTCGCCCGTCTCGGCGGTGGCATCTTCACCAAGGGTGCGGACGTCGGCGGCGACCTCGTCGGCAAGGTCGAGGCTGGCATTCCCGAGGATGATCCGCGCAACCCGGCCACCATCGCCGACAACGTCGGCGACAACGTGGGCGACTGCGCCGGCATGGCCGCCGATCTGTTCGAGACCTATGCGGTGACCGCGGTCGCCACCATGGTGCTCGCCGCGATCTTCTTCGCCAAGACGCCGATCCTCGTCAACATGATGACGCTGCCGCTCGCGATCGGGGGCATCTGCATCATCACCTCGATCATCGGCACTTTCTTCGTGAAGCTCGGGCCGAGCCAGTCGATCATGGGTGCGCTCTACAAGGGTCTGATCGCAACCGGCGTCCTGTCGCTGATCGGCATTGCCGGCGTGATCTACAGCCTGATCGGCTTCGGCAAGCTCGATGGCGTCGACTATACCGGCATGGCGTTGTTCGAGTGCGGCGTGGTCGGCCTCATCGTCACCGCGCTGATCATCTGGATCACCGAATACTACACCGGCACCGACTATCGACCGGTCAAGTCGATCGCCCAGGCCTCGGTGACCGGCCACGGCACCAACGTGATCCAGGGCCTTGCCGTCTCGATGGAAGCGACCGCGCTGCCCGCGATCGTGATCATCGCCGGCATCCTGGTCACCTACAGCCTTGCCGGCCTGTTCGGCATCGCGATCGCGACGGCCACAATGCTGGCGCTGGCCGGCATGGTCGTCGCGCTCGACGCGTTCGGCCCGGTGACGGACAACGCCGGCGGCATCGCCGAGATGGCGGGCCTGCCGAAGGAGGTGCGCAAGTCGACCGACGCACTCGACGCGGTCGGCAACACCACCAAGGCGGTCACCAAGGGCTACGCGATCGGTTCCGCCGGTCTCGGCGCCCTCGTGCTGTTCGCGGCCTACAACCAGGACCTCAAGTTCTTCGTTGCGGACTCCGCGCATCATCCCTACTTCGCCGGCGTCAATCCGGACTTCTCGTTGAACAATCCCTACGTCGTGGTGGGCCTGCTGTTCGGCGGCCTGCTGCCGTATCTGTTCGGCGCGATGGGCATGACCGCAGTCGGTCGCGCGGCGAGCGCGATCGTCGAGGAGGTGCGGCGCCAGTTCCGTGAGAAGCCGGGCATCATGCAGGGCACCGACAAGCCTGATTACGGCAAGGCGGTCGACCTTTTGACCAAGGCGGCGATCAAGGAAATGATCATCCCCTCGCTGCTTCCGGTGCTGTCGCCGATCTTCGTCTACTTCGTGATCTATGCGATCGCGGGCGGCGGCGCGGCCGGCAAGTCGGCGGCGTTCTCCGCCGTGGGTGCGATGCTGCTCGGCGTGATCGTGACGGGCCTGTTCGTCGCGATCTCCATGACCTCGGGCGGCGGCGCCTGGGACAACGCCAAGAAGTACATCGAGGACGGTCATTTCGGCGGCAAGGGCAGTGATGCCCACAAGGCGGCCGTGACCGGCGACACCGTCGGCGATCCCTACAAGGACACGGCGGGTCCCGCGGTGAACCCGATGATCAAGATCACCAACATCGTGGCCCTGCTGCTGCTGGCGATCCTGGCGCACTGAGCGGCGCAGACCAGACAAGACAAAACCCCGCGGCGTGAGCCGCGGGGTTTTGCTTGGCAAGAACCTCGTTCGCTCCAAGCGAACAAACACGGAGATCAATCCATGTCGCTCTCATCCGCCCGGAATTATGCGCTGCGCGCCGCCAAGTCGCAGGACCAGAAGGAGGCCGCCGAATTGTTATCCAAGGCCATCCTGGAGCTCGCTCTGGCGATCGAGGCCACCGATGCAAAGGTCAAGAAGATCAACAAGTCGTCCTAGGCGCGATGCGATCGGGTTGAATCACCATCGCGCCTTGGCTCTTTGCTCGAGGTGACGCACGCAAACTACGAGTTTAAGTGCGCTCCAAGTCGAGCGACTTTTGGACCTGCAAAGCGCAATCCGCCACGCTGGGCGCGGCGGCAATCGGGGGCGAAGTGCCTCCGACACGGATCTCGGACGTCAGCTACTGCACGTCCATCTGCAGCCCTTCCTTCTGGATGATGCCGGCGAACTTCTTCGTCTCGGCATCCACGAAGGCGGCGAACTGTTCGGGCGTGCCGTAGTCGGCGCGGGCGCCCATGGCGGCGATCTGCTTCCTGATGTCGTCGCGCTCAAGCATCGCCTTGACCTGGAGATTGAGCGCGGTCAGCACCTCGGGCGAGACGCCCTTCGGCAGGAACACCGAGAACCACGACGAGACGTCGAAATTCGCCAGCTCCGGCGCGCTCTCGCGCATGGTCGGCAGGTCTTTCGCGAGGTCGCTGCGCTCGGTCGTGGTGACGCACAGGCCGTTGAGCGTGCCGTTTTGCACCTGCGGCAGGCTCGGATAGAGGTTGTCGAACAGGATCTGGATATCGCCCGCCAAAGCGGCTTGAAGCGCCGGGCCCGCACCGCGGAACGGGATGTGCGTCATCTTGAGGCCGGTGAGCTGGAGGAACCAGGCGCCGGTGAGGTGAGGGCTCTGGCCGACGCCGGAGGAGGCGTAGCTGAGCTTGTCCGGATTGGCCTTGAGATAGGCGATCAGCTCGGCGATCGACTTGATGCCGGTTTTCGGATGCGCCGACACGATGTTCGGGATCCGGATCATGTTGGAGACAGGCTGGAGCTGGTCCGGCTTGTAGGTCAGATTTTTGAAGATGCTGTAGGCGATCGCGTTCGGACCGGGATTGCCGATCAGGATGGTGTGGCCGTCAGGCTTGGCGCGAACCACCTCGGCGGTGCCGATGGTGCCGCCGCCGCCGGAGCGGTTTTCCACGACGGCCGACTGGCCCCAGGCGGTTTGCAGATGCGCGGCCAGGAGCCGGCCCAACACGTCGGTCGAGCCGCCGGCCGCCGCCGGCACGACGAGACGGACGTTTTCGGTCGGCTTCCAGTCGGCAAGGCTCGACCGTGGCAAAATCGCTGCGGCCGCAAGGCCGGCCGTACCGGTGAGCACGCGACGTCGGGATAGCAAATTTCTGGGCACGAATCCTCTCCCTGCTTCTTGTTTTGCAGGGAGCGTAGGGAACCAGGCGCGCGACGGCAAGCCGCATGCGACCGCAACGGCTGCTACGACAGCGGCAGGACGCCGCAGGTGTGATTCTCAGTTAAAGCTGAGTAGCTTGAACAGCGGCGCGAGGTAGCTCATTTCCTGGCCCGATGTCGCCGTGGTCCGGCTGATGAAGTCGAAGATCCTGCCGTCCTGCAGGCCGTAATTCGCAAGGCGGCGCACACGCCGGTTCTTGTCAAAATAGACCGCGATGACGCGCTGGTCGACCACCTTCTGGTTCATGAAGGCGACCATGCGCTCCGAGCGCTGCGAGATGTAGTAGAACACTTCGCCGTCGAGGGTCGCGACCGTCGAGGGCGTGCCCATCACGATCAGCACCTGGTCCTGGCTCGCGCCGATCGGGATCTGCTCCAGCGCGCCGGGCGGCAGGATATAGCCCTTCTGGAATTGCTCGCCGGTGCAGCCCGCGAGCGCCGCGCCGATCAGGGTGACGGCTGCGAGCATGCGCCAGCCGCGCCAGCGTGCATGAAGGCCGCGCCGCTTGTCAGCGCGCAGGCTGGTCTGGTTCGTTATCGTCATAGCGGAACTGATTCCGTCCCCTTGCGTCGCGCGAGGCGCTGAAGTACCGGGCGGGGCGTCTGATTGCAACACGCGCGCGCCCGCTTGCGGAAACCACAATGCTTTGGCCGTTCAATCACTTCAGGAAACCCCGGCTAACCCCGCGCGGCACCATTGAAGCCATCTATGGCATGATCGTGACGCAGGCGCGAGAACCCATATTTTACCGCGACTTGGGCGTGCCCGATACGGTTAACGGGCGTTTCGACCTGTTGCTGCTGCATCTCTGGCTGCTGCTGCGGCGCCTGCGCACGGTCCAGGGCGCCGGTGGAGGCGCCGCCGGGCTGTCGCAGGCGCTGTTCGACCGCTTCTGCGAGGACATGGACGACAATCTGCGCGAGATGGGGGTCGGCGACCAGACCGTGCCGAAGCGAATGCGCGAGTTCGGCGAGGCGTTTTACGGTCGCGTCCAGGCCTATGACCAGGCCGTGGAGGCCGGCGGCGAGGCCCTGGCAAAGGCGATCTGCAAGAATATCTTGAACGGGACCGGCCTGGACCGGGCCAAGCGGCTCGCGGCCTATGCGCGGGCCAGCGAGGCCGATCTCGGCCGGGCCGACGAGGCCGCGCTGCTGCGTGCCGCCTTCAGGTTTCCTCCAGCGCTTTCCGAAGGTGACACGCCATGAGCCGACCAAATACCGGATCCGAGCCCGATCCCTGGCGGGCCCCCGTCATCGTTGCGCAGATCCCCGACACCGGTCTGCACCGCAAGCTCGAGGCCTCGGCCGCCGAGCGGCAGGCTATCGCGGAGGCCGGAGGGCTGCGTGAGGTCCTGTCTGCCCAGGCCGAGTTCGATGTGGTGCCCAGGAGTGGCGGCCGGGTCCAGGTGACCGGCAGCGTCCGGGCGCGAATCGGTCAGACCTGCGTGGTCACGCTGGATCCGATCGAAAGCGTGGTCGACGAGGAGGTGGACCTGACGTTCGCCCCCGAGGCCGAGGCGCGCCGCCTGGCCGACCTGATCGCGGAGAGGCGGGACGACAAGGAGCCGTCGGAGGTCGCCGACCCGCCGGAACCGATCATGGGCGGTATCATCGACCTCGGCCGCCTCGCCACAGACGCCCTGTTCCTGGCGATCGATCCTTATCCGCGCAAGGAGGGGGTCGTGTTCGAGGCGGAGGTCACCGCCCCCGATCCGGAAGACCATCCATTCGCGGTCCTGAAGGCGTTGCAAGACAAGAAGAAGGGCAAATAGCTGGGCATTCCCGGGAGCACCGCTTTGCTACGGGGCGTGAGGTGCTTGCGTGAGTGGTTTGAAAGGCTGCTTTATCTATCTGATTCCGATGTGTTTCCTGTCAATTTGCCGTTTGGCGGCCGGACCGCCCTGAAAGCAAAAGGCTGGGGGCAAGAGGTTGTTTCGGGGTAACAAAACGCTATTGTCGCGCCCCGGCCGGGGCGCGGCGTGGCGCTCGACCGATCGCCATGTCCATGGCGAACCCATTCTGCGGCCCCGCTCGTTCATGACCGCACCAGATCAGGTTTCCAGGACTTTTATGCCAAGCAAGATTCGCATCGCGCTGGACGCCATGGGGGGCGACGCCGGCGCCGCCGTGGTCGTTCCCGGCGCCGCCATCTCGCTGGGCAGGCATCGCGATGCCGAATTCCTGCTGATCGGGGACCGCGCCAGGATCGAGCCCGAGCTCGACCGCCATCACCAGCTCAAGGCGGCCTCGAAGATCATCCACACCGACGTGGCCGTCAGCGGTTCGGACAAGCCGAGCCAAGCGCTGCGGCGCGGCCGCAGAACGTCCTCGATGTGGATGGCCATCGATGCGGTGAAGCAGGGCGAGGCGGATGTTGCGGTCTCCGCCGGCAATACCGGCGCGCTGATGGCGATGTCGCGCTTCCATCTGCGCACATTGCCGGGGGTCGACCGTCCGGCCATCAGCGGGATATGGCCGACCAAGCGCGGTGAAACCATCGTGCTCGACCTCGGCGCCACCATCGGCGGCGACGCGCACCATCTGGTGTCGCTCGCAGTGATGGGCGCGGCGATGGCGAGCGTGCTGTTCGACAAGAAGCGCCCCACGGTCGGGCTGCTCAATATCGGGGTCGAGGAGATCAAGGGGCACGAGGAGATCCGCGACGCCGGCGAAATCCTGCGCGCGCGGAACCTGCCGGAACTCGACTATATCGGTTTCGTCGAGGGCGACGGCATCGGCAAGGGGCACGCCGACGTCATCGTGACCGAAGGTTACAGCGGCAATATCGCGCTCAAGGCTGCCGAGGGAACCGCGCGGCAGATGGCGGAATTGCTGCGCGAAGGGATGCAGCGGACCTGGATGACAAAGCTCGGCTATCTCTTTGCGCGCGACGCCTTTCAGGCGCTGCGCAACAAGATGGACCCGAACAAGTCCAACGGGGGCGTGTTCCTGGGTTTGAACGGATTAGTGGTCAAGAGCCATGGCGGAATCAGCGCCGAAGGCTTTGCCTCGGCGATCGATGTTGGCTATGAGATGGTCAAATTCGATCTCCTGAACAAGATCAATCAGATGCTCAACCGCGAAGGTGGTGCACTCAATTCAGTGCAGGCCGCGCAGGAGGCTGTTTCGTGACTCAGATTCGTTCGGTCGTGCTGGGCTGCGGCTCTTATTTGCCGGAGCAGGTGGTGACCAACGCCCAGCTGGCGGCGCGTATCGACACGTCCGACGAGTGGATCGTGCAGCGCACCGGCATTCGCGAGCGGCACATCGCCGGCGAGGGCGAGTTCACCTCGCATCTGGCGATCAAGGCGGCGCAGGCTGCGCTGACCGACGCCGGCCTGGACGCACAGTCGATCGACCTGATCGTGCTGGCGACCTCGACGCCGGACAACACGTTTCCCGCGACCGCGGTCGCCGTGCAGCACGGGCTCGGCATCAACCACGGCGCGGCCTTCGATCTCCAGGCGGTATGCTCGGGCTTCGTGTTCGCGCTCGCCACCGCCGACAATTTCCTGCGCACCGGCGCCTTCAAGCGCGCGCTGGTGATCGGCGCGGAGACCTTCTCGCGCATCCTCGACTGGACCGACCGCGGCACCTGCGTGCTGTTCGGCGACGGCGCCGGCGCGGTGGTGCTGGAGGCGCAGGAGCAGCCGGGCAAGGCCGCGACCGATCGCGGCATCGTCACCACGCATCTGCGCTCCGACGGCCGCCACAAGGCAAAACTGTTCGTCGACGGCGGTCCGTCCTCGACCCAGACCGTCGGTCATCTGCGCATGGAGGGCCGCGAGGTCTTCAAGCATGCGGTCGGCATGATCACCGACGTCATCGTCGACGCCTTCGAGGCGACCGGGCTCAATGCCGACAGCATCGACTGGTTCGTGCCGCACCAGGCCAACAAGCGAATCATCGACGCCTCCGCCCACAAGCTGCATATCGCGCCGGAGAAGGTGGTGCTGACGGTGGACCGTCACGGCAACACCTCGGCCGCCTCAATTCCGCTGGCGCTGTCGGCTGCGCGCAAGGACGGTCGCATCAAGCGCGGCGACATGGTTCTCATGGAGGCGATGGGCGGCGGCTTCACCTGGGGCTCGGCGATGGTGCGCTGGTAGAGCCACACTCGATAAAATTTTGCCGGAATTTGTTGCGATTATCGATGCGCCTGCATTGATGAGCGCTGTTGACCGCCGTATCGTAAGCTCATAATTTCAGACAACAATTGTTCGCCGTGATGTGGGGCAGGGCGATGACCGATCAAAGTAAAACCGTAACGCGTGTCGATCTGTGCGAAGCCGTCTACCAGAAGGTGGGGCTGTCGCGCACGGAATCGTCCGCCTTCGTGGAACTCGTGCTGAAGGAGATCACCGACTGCCTGGAAAAGGGCGAGACGGTGAAGCTGTCTTCGTTCGGGTCCTTCATGGTCCGCAAGAAGGGCCAGCGCATCGGTCGCAACCCGAAGACCGGCACTGAGGTGCCGATCTCGCCGCGCCGGGTCATGGTGTTCAAGCCGTCGGCGATCCTGAAGCAGCGGATCAACGCGCAGCACCGGACCAACGGTGACGCCAGCAAGGTTCAACCCGAGGCGTAATCGCGCCCTGCGCAAAGGATTTGGCATTTGGACAAGGCGCCGGATGCGTTCCGAACCATCAGCGAAGTAGCGCAGGAACTCGACATTCCCCAGCACGTGCTGCGGTTCTGGGAGACCCGGTTCTCCCAGATCAAGCCGATGAAGCGCAGCGGCGGCCGCCGCTATTACCGCCCCGACGACGTCGACCTGCTCAAGGGCATCCGCCGGCTGCTATACGGCGAGGGCTACACCATCCGCGGTGTGCAGCGGATCCTGAAGGAGCACGGCGTCAAATCGGTGCAGGGCCTCGCCGACAGCGCGGCGGCAGTCTCGTTCGGCGCCATCGAGGACGCCATCGGCGCCAGCCTGATGGAGCCCGAGGACGAGGAGGCGCCGATCAAGGGCGTCACCGACAGCGACGAGGACGACTACCAGGGTGATGAGGAGGAAGGCATCGACTTCCGCTTCACCGAGGTCGACGACGAGGACATCCTCACCACCTTCCGCAAGGGCGGCACCACTCCCGCGGCCCCGGCCGGCCCCAGTGCGCTGGACCGGGAACGGCTGGGCCGCGTCCTCGCCGACCTCGTCGCCTGCCGCGAGATGCTGGACCAGGCGCTCAAGGACGGGTGAGGGCGCCTTCCGGCGGCTTTGCGGGCCGTTCCGGGGCGTGTGGGCGGAGACGGCAAAATGCTGCGGCCTCGCCTTGCGCATCGCCCCGATCCTAGCTAATGGAACGACGTTCGGAGCGTGGCGCAGCCCGGTTAGCGCACTAGTCTGGGAGACTAGGGGTCGGAGGTTCAAATCCTCTCGCTCCGACCATTTTTTCCAAAGCATCGGTTGGGGATGGACGGTCGGGATTGAGCCCGCGCCGCCCTTGAGGCATGCGCTACGGTCGCGGCGTGTGGCTGTTGCGGTGGCGGCAAATCGAAATGTCGAAAACAACCCCATGCACAGTAGCGATGTCATTGGCGGAATGATGGTTTTCCGAAGCGATTTGACCGGTCAGGCAAAACAGGGATATGCTGTCATCATACCGGCGTGTGGGCTCAGCTCTCGGTCTGCACGGCTCGGCATGTTCGCGCTGACCACCCCGTCCGCGTGGCGTCACCGCGCGTGAACGCGTTGATTAGATTGTTCCGGATGTCGTCAAGCTCACCAACGCCTTTGAGGCTTGCATCGACCTTGATGTCGACCAGCGGCTTTGAGCTATCGTTCTGCGGCGCTTCATCCTCAGCATAGGTGTTGACCTCTCAAGTAAGCAGCCCAAACTATAGGAAGGTCAGAACTTGGGCTTGGCCACGTGGCTGTTACCTCAAATAGCCCACCACCAACCGCGTCGTCTCGTCCACCAGCACCTTCACCATCTTCTCCGACAGCATCTCCGCCCCGTGCAGCACCGTGTTGTGCGCGACAGCCTCGATCGTGCTCACGCAGATGAACGTGGCTACGCCCGGGTCGATCTTTCGCATCTCCTTGCGGCGGCTTTCGAGATAGGCGCGCACCAGGGTTTGGATCTCGCGATTGAAGGCTTCGACATCCCTAAGCTGGCCGGTGCGCGGGATCTGTTCGGCCAGCACGCGGTGCAGTTTCGGGTTGATGCGGTGGGCTTCGATCGCGACGGTGACGAGTTTCCGCACCGCCTTGTCGATCGGCAGGTCGGCAATTTCGGTGAGCGCGGTGCGGACGAGGCCCATGATCGCCTCGTTGTGGCGGTCGATCACGGCGGCGACGAGGGCCTCCTTGCCCGGAAAATACTGGTAGAGCGAGCCGACGCTGACGCCGGCCACTTCGGCGATGCGGTTGGTGCTGGCTTTCTCGAAGCCTTCGCGCACCAGAATGCGAGCAGTCGCCTCGACCAGCGCGTCGATGGTGGCGCGCGATCGCGCCTGCGAGGCATTTTTCCGGGGTTTTGTCGGCGCTTTGCGGTCCACGGCCTTGTGATCTGAATGCGAGTTGGAAAAGCGAGTGAATGCTCGCATTATAGCGGCAGGTATCCGCCGGTCGGCAAGCCTCTTTGTCGCCGTCGCGAACGCGCCAGGTGGGGATGTGGCCATGAGCGTTGCCAGGATCGTGTCGGCCTTGCAGTTTTGTCCCGGTGGTTGCTGGTTCAGTCCGCCGGCCCGGCGCGATCCCGCACCCAGCCTGCAAAGCCGCGCCTTCAACCTGCTGCTGCGGCTGCTCCCGTTCAAGCAGCAACTCGCCTCGGTCGAGGCCGTGCAGGCGCATGTGCAGAAGCTCGCCTTGCAGCCGGCCTCTCACGAGCCGACGGGCCTGGGGCGCGGCGTCGAGGTGACCCTGACCAAGATGGGCGGCTGGCCGGTCTATTACACCGCGCCGTCGTCGGGCTTCGAGGGCTGCAACTACGTCATGTTCCTGCACGGCGGCGGCTTCATCAACGAGATCGTGCCGGCGCATTGGCGCTTCATCGGCCAGATGACGCGCGAGGCGCGCGTGTCGTGCGTCGTGCCGATCTATCCGCTTGCGCCGCGCGCCACCGCGAAGGACCTCGTGCCGGCGACGGGCGAGCTGCTGCGCATGCTGCTGGAAGATGCCGGATCCGCAAAAGTCACGCTGGTCGGCAATTCCGCCGGCGCAGGCCTCGCGCTCGCTGCGTGCCAATGGCTGCGCGATCACGGCCATCGGCAGCCGGCCCGGCTGGTGCTGATCTCGCCTGCCGCGGACGCCTCGGTCAGCCGTCCGGAGCAAATGGAGATCGCACGCCGCGATCCGATCCAGGATATCCCGGGCATCGTCGAGACCGGGCGGCTCTACGCCGGCGATCTCGATATCGGCCACCCCTTCGTCAGCCCGCTCAACGGTGTCTTCCGCTTCCTCGCGCCGATGACGATCTTCTCCGGCACGCGCGATCTGCTGTATCCCGACAGCGTCGATCTCGCCGAGCGGGCGAGGGCGGTGGGCGTGCCGGTCGAGCTGCATCTGCTGCGTGACCAGCCGCACAATTACGCGCTGATGCCGACGCCGGAGGGGCGCAGGGCGCGGGCGCAGATCATGCGCGTGGTGGCTTGAGGGAAAGGTGTGACCGTGGTCACAGGGCGCGCCGCCTCGGTCGGGTTTGGCGCTGGTCGTGCCCGCGGAGGGCAAGCCGGCCCCCGGGCGTTTCCTCGTATCCGTCATTGACGGATCAGTAGTTTTGCGGGGCCTTAGGCGTGGCCCTTGATCTCGTAATGGCCGGGCACGCATTTGTATCGATCCAGGCGCCAATTGGCGTGATAGATCGGATGCTCGCCCATCCATTTCGCCAACGGCGCCTGTGCGCCGATCGCACATTGCATCATCGAGATCTCGGGCGTCATGTTGCTGTCGGTCACGATTTCCTCGATGCAACTGCCTGAGCTGGCGGCGCTTAGCCGGCAGAGCACGGCAACGACGGTCACGAACATTCCTGTCACCTCATCGGTAGTTTCAGACCACGAAGAAGATGCAAGCGGAGTGCCAGAGCCTGTGACACGCAAACCACACGCTGGCCTGGCCGACTCGACCCAGCGTCCGGAGTCCATTTGACGATTCGGACTGTAAAAAAATTGCCCATAAACCGAAGCCGGACAAATACGGGAAACGGGGCCCGTAAAGCTCCGGCGGCCTCGCCCGCAACGCATCCTTCGAGACGCCCGCCTCCGGCGTGCCCTCAGGATGAGTGCGGAGTATGCGGCAGCAGCTTCAACGAGCACCAACTCCGCTCAGCCTCATCCTGAGCAGCCGCGCCCCTCGCGCGGCGTCTCGAAGGACGAGGCGCTTGCTCAATCGTCGCCGAAGCGGACCGCGCGATGATCGGATCAGTGCGGCCGATAGTCCGCGTACCGAAATAACCGCGTCGCCGATCCGCTTTCATTTGCGGATGCGGGGCTGCTACATTTCGTGCACGCGCCAGCGCGTGCGCGATGACGAAGAAACAGACCGACAAGGGGAGGGGCCGAAAGTCCCATGAAGGATTTCGCAGGAAAGATCGCCGTCATCACCGGCGGCGGCACGGGAATGGGGCGCGAGCTCGCGCGGCAGCTCGTGGCCGAGGGCTGCAATGTCGCGATGTGCGACGTCTCCGAGGCCGCGATGGCCGAGACCAAACGGCTCTGCGAGATCGAGAAGCTGCCGCAAGGGCTGCGCGTCACGACACATGTCGCCGACGTCTCGATCGAGGATCATCTGAAGCGCTTTCGCGACGAGCTCGCCGAGCAGCAGAAGACGGACAGGATCCATCTGCTGTTCAACAACGCCGGCATCGGCGGCGGCGGCAGCCTGTTCACCAACACGCGCGAGCAGTGGGAGCGCACCTTCAACATCTGCTGGGGCGGCGTCTATCTCGGTGTGCGCACCTTCCTGCCGATGCTGGTCGCGGCCGACGAGGCCCACATCGTCAACACCGCCAGTGTCAACGGGTTCTGGGCTTCGATCGGCATGGGCCAGGCGCACACCGCCTACAGCTCGGCCAAGTTCGCGGTGAAGGGATTCACCGAAGCGCTGATCAACGACCTCCGCCTGCATGCGCCGCACGTCAAATGCTCGGTGGTGATGCCCGGTCATATCGGCACCTCGATCGTCTCCAATTCGCGCAAGGTGCAGAGCGCCGACGGCTCGGAGCGGCTCAACGCGGACGAGGTCGCGCTGACCCGCAAGCGCATGGTCGCCGCCGGCGTGCCGGATGCCGAGAAGATGTCGGACGACGACATCCAGGCGGTGTTCGCCGAGCGCGCCCGCAGCTTCCTCGAGGATGCGCCGACCACGGCTGCACAGGCCGCGAAGATCATTCTCGACGGGGTCAAGGCGGAGCGTTGGCGCATCCTCGTCGGCGACGACGCCAGGCGCCTCGACGAACGCGTGCGCGCCACGCCGGAGCAGGCGTATGATCGCGCTTTCTACGAAAGCTTTACGCAGGAGGTCGGTTGGCGGCTCGGTTGAGATCGCCTACAGGGCGCGCGGATATAGGTATGATCATCATCATGGCAAGAGGCGTGCAGGTATTTGTACGTGCCACCTCCTGCCAATGGCGATCGCCTCATGACGTATTGGAATGTCACGCATGCGAGCGGACCGTTTCGTTCAAGCGATGGTGATCTCGAACGGCTCTCATTCGGTGCACGGCTGCTTGGTCGGTGCACTGAATTGGTCTACTCAATCGAGGGTAACGCGATGATAGAGCGTAGCTCCGATGATACCCGCATGCCTCTCCGACGACTGGATCCTCTGCCCGGAGCGGGAGGACATCTCCGCTGAATTCACCCGGCTCCTGACCGCGGCCCAGGAGGGCGGCGCCACGATCGCCGAATGCCTGATGATCGCGCGGCAGCTGAAGCGGGGCGACGACCGGTCCTGGCATCGCGAGTGGAAGAAGCTGGCGCAGGCCAATCGGCACCGCGCCGAGGCAGCGTTCGCGGAAGGCCACATGGCAAGCGCGCAGCGCAACTGGCTGCGCGCGATGAACTATTATGGTGCGGCGGCGATGCCGCTCGAGCCGGACGACGAGCGCCGCTGGGTTGCGGTGCTCGCGATGCAGGAATGCGCCCGCCGCTACCTCGCGGCGCGCGGGCCCGCCGGCGAGGTCGTGACGATCCCCTGGCTCGACGGACATGCGCTGCAGGGCTATTTCCTTCCCGCGCCGTCGGCAAGCGAGCGGGCTCCGACCGTGATCTGCATCGGCGAGCCCGGCCACCGCAAGGAAGAATTCCTGCACAAGCTCGTGCCGCATGCGCGCGAGCGCGGATTCTCGATGCTCGCGCTCGATCTGCTCGGCGACCAGCGCGACGACTTCACCGACGAGCTGTTGCGCCGGGGGGATCTCGAAAGCGCGATTCCCTGCGTGATGGATCATCTGGAGACGCGGGGCGACATCGATTTCGCCCGGATCGGAATCATCGCCGACGGCTGGGGCTCGTCCTTCGTGGCGCGCGCACTGTTGCAGGAGCCGCGGCTTGCCGCCGCCGTCTGCGACGGCGGCCTGTGGGACCTGCACGAGCGGGCCTTCTATGCCAGCCGCTTCGCGATGAGCGACGTCACCATCGTGCCGGTGCCGCACGCCCCGCTGATGGCCTCCAGCGCCGACTGTCCGGTGCTGATCACGCTCGGCGAGGACGGATGGCTCAAGGCCGACCGGGCGCGTCAGATCGTCGAGAGCTCCCGGCTCGCCAGTCCGGATGTCATGCTGAAGGTGTTCACGGCGGCCGAGACCGGCGCCGCGCAGTCCCATGCGGACAATCCGAGCCTTGCCAACGAGTTCATTTTCGACTGGCTCGAATCGCGGCTCGGCGCCGCCGCCCGGCGGATCTAGGCGCCGCACCAAGCCTTCAATAGTCGATCGAAATCCGGACGCAGGCTTTCTGCAGGCGAGTCTTCAGCGTCGCAAGCTTGCCGGTGAATTCCGTCAATTCGTCCTCGTCGAACTCCTCGAACACGAACTCGCGGATCGTCTTGTACTGCTCGTTGAGGCTTGCGATGTGCTTCTGGGTCTTGTCGGCCAGCGACAGTCGCACCACGCGGGCGTCGGTCGGGGAGGGGCGGCGGCGCAGCAGGCCCTTCTTTTCGAGCAGCTTGGACTGGGTGGTGACAAAGGACGGATCGACGTGGAGAAGCTTGGAGACCATGTTGACCGGAATGCCGTCGTCCTTGTCGAGGTCGGAGATGGCCATCAGGATCAGCCATTGCGGGCCGCTGATGCCGAGCGTCTTCGCCCAGAACTGACGCAGCTCCTCCAGATACATGTTGATCGACGAGATCTCCCAGGTGAAGCGCCTGATGATATCCAAATTGCCGACCGAGCGCAGGCGCGCTCCTTCTTTCCTCGTCGCGGACACAACGTCACTCCCGTGAACCGATTGTTCAGGCCGGTGTTCGTGGAAAGCCATAGTCCACGCAAGCCTGCCCTGACGCAAGTGCAGGGCAGGGTAATTTCGTCACTAAAATTACAAAGATGATCAGATCATTGATTCGCCCGTACGCCGGTGTTGCGCGCGAAACACACGTGCAGCAAAACCGAAAAGCTTATCTAATAAACTATTTTGATTACTGACCGACGCAGGCATACTGGTTCCCGACGGTGGGGGGTACTCGATCGTCCCGTTGCAGGTGGTTCGCTCACGTTCCTCGCGTCGAAAGCGGGGGTGTCCGAAAACGGCCGAGCGGATTGATAGAGACGGGGATCTTGGGGGGCCTCACGGTCCGGTCTCCGTAAAATGAGCAACTTGGAGGTTTTAAGATGAAAGTGGTGAAGAGCCTTTTGCTCGGCACTGCGGCGGGTCTGATCGCCGTCGGTGGAGCCCAAGCGGCCGATCTTCCGGTCAAGGCCAAGGCGGTCGAGTACGTCAAGATCTGCACGCTGTACGGCGCGGGCTTCTATTACATCCCGGGCAGCGACACCTGCATCAAGCTCGGCGGCTATGTGCGTGCCGAAGTGGCGCTCAACGCCGGCGGCAATTACAGCGCCCAGTACAACGGCGTGTTCGCGGCCAACAACCGCCTGACCAACTACTACTCGATGCGCGCTCGTGAAGACCTCAACATCGACACGCGCACCGCGACCGAGTACGGCGTGGTCCGCACCTATTTCGACGCGGTCTTCACCTGGACGACCGGCAACTACGGCGGAACCGGTTCGGGCACGGGTGCGACCCAGTACAGCGGCACGGTCGGCCTCAACGCGGCCGGCACCGGCCTCACCGGCTCGACCAACATCAACGGCACCGACGGCAACGTCTCGGGCGGTGCGCTCGGCGTCTACTACGCCTTCATCCAGTTCGCCGGCTTCACCATGGGTAAGGCCGTGTCGCAGTTCGACGCGCCCTGGATCAACTATCCGGGCAACAATTTCGACCAGCTCGTCGGCGGCAGCGGCACCACCAATGGCGTGACCCAGTTCACCTACACCGCCGATTTCGGTCAGGGCATCACGGCTGCATTCTCGGCGCAGGACCAGACGCAGGTGTTCCAGACCAATGTCTGGAACACGGCCGGCATGTCCACCGCCGGCGTTCTCGGCGGTGCCTATGGCTCGAACGACCTCGGCGGCACCCGCGCGCCCGATCTCGTTGCCATGGTTCGCGTCGAGCAAGCCTGGGGCTTGTTCCAGGCTTCGGTCGCCGCGCACGACAACCACGTCGCCTATTACGGTGCGACCGAAACCACCGGTCATCCCGAAGACAAATGGGGCTGGGCCGTTCAGCTTGCGCTCGGCATCAAGAACATCCCGACCGGCGCCGGCGACGTGATCAACATCTCGGGCGTCTACACCGAGGGTGCGAGCCGCTACAACTTCCAGGAGCTGGCGGCGACCAGCTACTCGATGTTCGGCAGCTCGAACGCTGCGTATCAGAGCATCGGCTTCGCCGGCGTGTCCGACGCGGTGTTCGCACCGGGCGGCAGCCTCGAGCTGACCAAGACCTACGGCTTCCGGGGTGCCTATACCCACAACTGGAGCCCGTACTGGAACACGGCGCTGTACGGCGCGTGGGCCGCGGTCAATTACAGCGGCACCGCGAAGGGCCTGATCTGCGGCAGCGCGGCGTTCGCCACGCTGACCGGCACCTGCAACCCGGACTTCAACATCGGCCAGGTCGGCGTCATCACCCGCTGGACGCCGGTGAAGAACCTGACCTTCTCGGCTGACTTCACCTACAGCCACCTCGACCAGAAATATTCTGGCGCGATCACGACTGCAGCGCTGACGGGCGTCGCCAAGCCGGCGGCGACCTACGAGATCAAGGATCAGGACACTTACAGCCTGCTGCTGCGCGCCCAGCGCAACTGGTAAGCGCGAGATCTGCTCCGATCCGACACAGGCCCCGGCGGGACACCGCCGGGGCTTTTTTTGCAGGGCCTTCGGAAACATTTGGCCCGTGCAGACGGCGAAGACGAGCCATGCGATTCAAGCGCCTCAGATTTATTTACTTACATGAGTTACTAAGCTATACCACTTGAAGCCAGATACGAAAGTTGCGGCTCTTAGCTTCACGCTAAGCCTCCAGAAACCTCCGGCGATGCCCCGCCGGAGGTTTTTCATTTTGTGCGACGGCGGCCTTCAACCGCGCATCACGCGGGCCCGTCCGTTCGGCCGGTAGGCGAGGCGGCTGTGGCCGGTGCAATAGGGCTGGCCGTCGGGCGCGGAATTGCCGCAGAAGCAGAAATCCTCGGCGCCCGGGCTCGAGATCGGCCAGCGGCAGCGGTTCTCCGAGAGCTCCAGCAGAGAGCAGCGATTGGCGTCGTCGATCGGACCTGTGGCCACGGGTGCGTCGGCGTCGCCATAGATCGTGGCGAGCATCTCATATTGCAGCCGCGGCACGGTCCTCGGCGTCCGCGCCGGCCGGTCCTGAACCTTGCGGTCGTCGATGGTGCGGCCGCGCGTGAGATTGAGGCGGGACAGCTTGCCGATCACGGCATTGCGGCTGACGCCGATGTCGGCGGCGATCTCGCGGCAGGAGAGGCCGGCCTCGAAGTGCTGCTTCAGAAGTTCAATTCGTTCGTCGGTCCAGGTGGGCGAAAGAACAGGCATGTGTCACGGTCCCAGGTTGCAGATGTGGCCATCCGCCGTCCGAGATCCGTCCGCATCACGTCCGGCGCGCGCTCACGTTCTGCCGTTGTCGCGAATCGACAGAAGTCCGTCCTTGATGGCGAGACGGATGCCTTCCTCGATCAGGGTACGCGCGACGCCGGGAACGCTGGTGCCGTGGGTGCCCTGTCTCACCAGCTTCTCCAGATAGGTGATGGTCGAGAGCGCCAAGGTTACGGGAATACGGTCAGTCTCGGCTTTTTCGGTGGCCATGGCCCGAACGCTAGCCTCATACTCGGGTACATAAAAGTAACGATTAAGACTCTATTTAGGTTCGGGGGTGGAAGTCAAATTCGGGCAAGACTGGTGCATCAGCTCGCTGGAATCGCTGGAGAATTTTGACATGGCCAGGCGCGCCGCGCGGGACATCGGGCGGCGGCGTAGCGTCGACAGGTCGGGAGGTGCGCGGGCCGGCTCAGCCGTGCACGATGGCCTTTTCGATCATGCAATGGATGCCCTTGGCGCCGTTCACGGTCTGGGTCACCCTGAGATCGGCGGCCAGGCTGCACAGCGTGTAGGCGTCCTCCCGCGACAGGTTTCGCGTTTCGCCGAGCAGGGCGATCATGTCCCGCAGCGCGCGCACCACGCACTGGTCGAGGTCGGGGTCCATCGCCATGGTCATGTAATGCGTGGCCGTCTCGGCGCGGGGATAGTCGAAGGTCAGATCCTTGCGCAGCGTCAGGCGGAAGCGGCCCTGCAGAGCGGTCTCGATCGCGGTGACGCAGACCTCGCCGTCGCCCTGCACGCCGTGGCCGTCGCCGCAGGAGAACATCGCGCCCGGCACGAACACCGGCAGATAGAGCGTCGCGCCGGCGCCGAGTTCCTTGTTGTCGAGATTGCCGCCCATGGCGCGCGGGATCAACGAGGAGATGCGGCCCCAGGCCGGCGGTGGCGACACGCCCATCACGCCGAAGAAGGGTTTGAGCGGCAGATCGAGACCCCACGGCATGCGGCCGACCATCCGCGTCCGGTCCAGCGGGATGTTCAGGATGCGGGTCTCGTGGAAATCGTCGGGCAGGGTGCCGGACAGCGGCTTGATCATGTTCCAGCCCCAATCCTGCCGGAGCTGGACGTCGAGGATCTCGACTGCGAGCACGTCGCCGGGCTCGGCGCCTTCGACCGCGATCGGCCCGGTGAGGATGTGCCCCGGCAGCATGCGCTCGTTGTTGGCGTGAACCTCGAACATCTCGGGGGGAATGTGAAACTTGTCGCGGTCCGGCAGCATGTCCGGGCCGCCGCTGATGGTGTCGACCGTCACCTCGTCGCCGCTTTTGACCGTCAGCACGGGCTCGAGCGCGGCTTCGAAGAAGCCCCAATGGCAGGTTCTGTGGCCGGAATGCAGGTGGTGATGGGTCATTTGCCGGGTCCGGTCGCTTTCATCAGGCCGGGCTTGACCCGGCGATCGATCCTCTTTCATGAAGAATTCTGAAGATCGCCGGGCAGGTCAAGCCCCGCGCCGACCGGCCAGTTCATTCCAGCGAGGCTCCCCTGTTTTTCGTTCTGTCCAAGACGCTTGGCACCGCACTGCTGCCGATCAACTTCATGGTCGAGCTCGGGATCCTGTCGCTGGTGCTGATGGCGACGCGCTTTGCCGCGCTCGGCCGCAAGCTTGCGGTGACCACGCTGGTGCTGCTGGCGCTGGCGGCGTTCTCGCCGCTCGGCAATCTTCTGATATATCCGCTGGAGTCGCGCTTTCCGGCGTGGGACCCCGCGCGCGGCGCGCCCGACGGCGTCATCGTGCTCGGCGGCTCCGTCGACACCGATCTGTCGGCAGCGCACCGCACGCCGGTGGTCGCGCACGCCGCCGATCGTCTGTTCGCGCCGGCCGAACTCGCACGCCGCTATCCGAATGCGCGCATCGTCTTCACCGGGGGCACCGCGAACCTGGTCTCGACCGATGCCAGGGAAGCCGACTACTCCGCGCCGATCCTGGAGAACCTCGGCATCTCGAAACAGCGCCTGATCCTGGAGCGCAGCTCGCGCAACACCTGGGAGAATGCGATCTTCACGAAGGAGCTGGTGAAGCCGAAGCCCGGCGAGCGCTGGCTTCTGGTGACGTCGGCCTTCCACATGCCGCGCTCGATGGGAATCTTTCGCAAGGCCGGTTTCGACGTCGAGGCCTATCCGGTGGACTGGCGGATGGGCGGGCGTGACGATCTCTTCGCCTTCACCAATATGGGCGCCGACGGGCTGGGCCGAACCGAAGTCGCGGTGCGCGAGTGGATCGGCCTGGTGGCTTACCGTCTGATGGGCAGGACCGGCGAGTTGCTTCCGGGACCGGGCAAGGACTAGAACGAGGCTGCACAACAAGAACACAGCGCCGGCGCATGATCGCCGGCCCGGAGGACGCCAATGCAACAGCAGAGTGCAGACAGCATCGATCTCGGCGGCCTCGTCGCCGATCTCAACAACCTGTTGCGGCTGAAGACGAATGTGATCGGCATGAAGCTGTTCGCGCGCGCCGCTGACATGGAGGCGATCCCCAAAATCCGGCGGCCGAATGCGATCCACACCACCGACCAGATCGTCAGCATGGCTTCGCGTCTGGGCTGGACCGTCGGCATCACCGCCGACGATTTGGTCGGCGCACAGTGCCGCGCGGTGATCGGGCTCAGCCCCCAGGACGACAAATGGCTCGCCGGCGAAAATTATGTCGGGGTGTGGCACGGCACCGCGGAGGACGCGCGCAAGCGCCAGGAGGCGCTGGACGTGGTTCCGTTCGGACAGTATCAGGCGCTCGCCGTCAGTCCGCTCGCCAGCGGCCGGCTCGATCCGCCCGACATCTGCCTGGTCTATGCGACGCCGGGGCAGATGATCATCCTGATCAACGGGCTGCAATATACCGGCTACAAGAAGTTCGAATGGGGCGTGGTCGGCGAGACCGCGTGCGCGGATTCCTGGGGGCGGGCGCTCAAGACCGGGGAGCCCAGCCTGTCCTTGCCATGTTATGCCGAACGGCGCTATGGCGGCGTGCCGGACGAGGAAATGCTGATGGCCTTGAAGCCTTCGCATCTCGCCAAGGCAATTGAAGGCATGAAGGCGCTGGCCAGGAACGGCCTGCGCTATCCGATCCCGCCCTATGGCATTCAAAGTGACGTCCGTGCCGGCATGGGCGTGAGCTACGCGAAGAAGTAAAGGCCGATCATGAGCTCTGCGAAATTCGACATCGTCGTCTACGGTGCCACCGGTTTCACCGGCCAGCTCGTCGCCGAATATCTGACGCGGCAATACAAAACCGACAATTCGCTCAAATGGGCGATGGCAGGCCGGAGCCTCGGCAAGCTCAAATCCGTGCGCGATGCGATTGGCGCCCCCGGCAACACACCGCTGATCGTCGCCGATGCGTCCGACGCGGCCTCGCTGAGGGCGATGGCGGAGCGGACGATGTCGGTGATCACGACGGTCGGTCCGTATCAGCTCTACGGCGAGGAACTGTTGGCTGCCTGCGTCGCCACCGGCACGGATTATCTCGATCTCTGCGGCGAGCCGATCTGGATGCGGCAGATGATCGACAAGTACGAGGCGGCTGCGAAAGAGAGCGGCGCGCGCATCGTGTTCTCCTGCGGTTTCGATTCCGTGCCGTTCGAGCTCGGCACCTTCTTCGTCCAGGAAGAGGCCAAGCGCGTGTTCGGCGCACCGGCCGCGCGCGTGAAGGGCCGTGTGCGCGACATGCGCGGCACGCTCTCGGGCGGCACCGCCGCCAGCGCCAAGGCGACCTTCGACGCCGTCGCCAAGGACATCAGCCTGATCTCGATCCTGAACGATCCGTTCGCGTTGACGCCGGGCTTCACCGGCCCGAAGCAGCCGAGGGGCAACAAGCCGCTGATCGAGGAGGACCTGAATTCCTGGGCCGCCCCGTTCATGATGGCGCTGATCAACACGCGCAACGTGCATCGCTCCAACATGCTGATGGGCTTTCCCTACGGCCAGGACTTCGTCTACGACGAGATGGTCCTGACCGGTCCCGGCGAGAAAGGTGAGGCCAACGCCAAGCGCGTGATGGCGGCCAATGCCGAGAAGACCGGCCCGGGCGCGCCGAAGCCGGGCGAGGGGCCGTCGAAGGAGGAGCGCGAGAATGGGCTCTTCGATCTGCTCTATGTCGCGATCGCCCCCGACGGCCGCATGGTCCGCGCCGGCGTTACCGGCGACCGCGATCCCGGCTACGGCTCGACCTCGAAGATGATCTCCGAATGCGCGATGTGCCTGCTGCGCGACACCACGGACGTCGCCGCCGGCTTCTGGACGCCGGGCGCAGCCATGCAGCACAAGCTGATCAAGCGGCTGCGGGACAATGCGGGACTGACGTTCGACGTGGAAGCGTAAGGTCGACGGTCTGCAGGAAACCTCTCCGTGTCCGCGAAGTTCGACATCGTCGTCTATGGCGCGACCGGCTACACCGGCCAGCTCGTCGCCGAATATCTCGCCGCGAACTATGTCGGTGACGGCGCGCCGACATGGGCGATGGCGGGGCGGAGCAGGGACAAGCTCGCGTCCGTTCGCGATGCGATCGGCGCACCCGCGAACGCCCCGCTCGTCGTTGCGGACGCTGCCGATCCCGCATCGCTGCGGGCGATGGTGGATCAGGCAAAGCTGGTGGTCACCACCGTCGGTCCCTACCAGCTCTACGGCTCCGATCTGCTCGCGGCCTGCGTCGCGTCGGGCACTGACTACATGGATCTCTGTGGCGAGCCGATCTGGCTGAAGCAGATGATCGACAGGCATGAGGCGGCCGCCAAGGCGAGCGGCGCGCGTATCATGTTCTCCTGCGGCTTCGATTCCATCCCGTTCGAACTCGGTGCGTTCTTCGTGCAGGAGGAAGCCAGACGTGCGTTCGGTGCGCCGGCGCCGCGCGTCAAGGGACGCGTCCGCGATCTCAGCTGGAAGTTTTCCGGCGGCACCTCGGCGAGTGCAAGGGTGACCTTCGAAGCAGTTGCCCAGGATCTCAGCCTGGTGCCGATCCTCAAGGACCCGTTTGCCTTCACGCCGGGCTTCGAGGGACCCAAGCAGCCGCGCGGCAACAAGCCCGTGTTTGAGGACGACCTGCAGTCCTGGTCCGCTCCGTTCGCGATGGCGCTTCTGAACACGCGCAACGTCCATCGCTCCAACATGCTGATGGGATTCCGGTATGGCCGGGATTTCGTCTACGACGAGATGGTGCTGACGGGAGCGGGGGACGAAGGGCAGGCCAACGCCAAGCTCGTCATGGCCGCCAATGGCGACAAGACCGGTCCCGCAGCGCTCAAGCCCGGCGAGGGGCCGTCGAAAGAAGAGCGCGACAACGGTCACTATGATCTGCTCTATGTCGCGATCGCGCCCGACGGCCGTCAGGTCCGCGCCGCGGTGAAGGGCGATCTCGATCCCGGCTATGCGTCGACGGCGAAGATCATCTCCGAATGCGCGATCTGCCTGCTGCGCGACGCGACCGACGTTCCGCCCGGTCTGTGGACCCCGGGCGCGGCGATGCAGCACAAGCTGATCAAGCGACTGCGCGATAGTGCCGGGCTGAGGTTCGAGGTGGAGAGCTAGGTCAGCTCTCGTAGCTCTCGTAGGGTGGGCGAAGCGAAGCGTGCCCACGTTCTTTCGCAATCATTGAGAGGTCGTGGGCACGGCGCGTGCTGCCTTTGCCCAGCCTACGGCACCGGTCGTCCGGCTACACCGCCCGTGCATCATAAGCATACATGAAATCCATGTGCTTTGCGCCGAGCGGCAGCAGCAATTTCATCATCTGATTGCGCATCCACGCGCCGGTGGCGCTGAATTCGCGCTTGTTGTTGCCGTTGCGGCGCGCCAGCGCGACGATCTTCTCGGTGCGCGGGCGGCGCTCGGCCTCGAAGGCCTGGAAGGTGGCGCCGAGCTCCTGGCCTTCCTGCATCAGGCGGGCGAGCCGCATCGCATCTTCGAGCGCGAGCGAAGCGCCCTGGCCCGCGTGCGGGCTGGTCGCGTGCGCGGCGTCCCCGATCAGCAGCGAACGCTTGCGCGACCAGGCCGGCAGGGTCGCGACGTCGAGCGTGTCGGTGACCACGATGTTCTCGGCGGCTTCGATGATATCAGGGATCGGATCGTGCCAGCCGTGATGGAAGCCGCGCAAATGCTGCTTCAGCGTTGCCTGGTCGAGCGCGCGAAACATCGCTGCATCCATGCCGTGGGCTGGCTGAGTGCTCCACCACATCACGCCGTCGCTGGGATCCGGGCTGCAATAGCCGTAGCCGAAGAAGCCGCTCTGGCCGAACGTGGTCTCGACATTCCGGCCGATCGACTGGCCGTCGAGGACGGCATGCGGCACGAAGCCGCCGAAGCCGATCAGCCCGGTGTTGAAGGGTTGCGGCCCGTCCGGCACGACCTGGCGGCGTGCCACCGAATGGACGCCGTCGGCGCCGATCAGGAAGTCGCCTTCGGCGGTGGTGCCGTCGGCGAAATAGGCGACGATCGGCTGGTCGCCGCGATCCTCGACTTTGATGAGGCGCTTCTCGAAATAGAGCGAGGCGCAGGCACACCAGGCCTTGTCGATGAGGATCTCGTTCAGCGCGGCGCGGCACACGTTCACCGCGGGCTGGCCGAAACGCCGTGCCATGTCGCGATTGATCGAGCCGAGCTTTGCGCCGGCTTGCGAATAGAAGTCGAAGGACTCCGCGACCGAGCCGCGGCTGATCAGCTCGTTCGCAAGCCCGATCTCGTCCATCACCTGCATGCCGTTCGGCGCAATCTGAAGGCCGCCGCCGATACCCTTCGAATAGGGCCAGGCCTCGTAGATCGCGGATTCGATGCCGGCGCGGCGCAGCAGGATCGCGGCCACGGGACCGGCGATGCCGGCGCCAATGATCAGGGCCTTGCGGGGACGATAGGACATGGCTTGCTCCCGACGTTTCCATGGTGCTAGGAGAAATTACGGTCGCTAAATCTCTTAGTGGCTAAGATATATATCGCCTAAGATATGAGGCCGACCTTGTCAAGGACGAAGGCGCGTGCTGCGCTGCTGCAAGAGCTCGAGGAGGCGATGCGCCGGTCGTCCGCGCAGGGCGTGCTTTACGGGCAAACCGTTGCCAACGTTGCCGGAATTGCCAATTCCGACCTCGAATGCATGGACATCCTGTACCTCGAGGGCCGCGTCACCGCGGGCCGGCTCGCCGAGGTCACGGGCCTCACGACCGGCGCCATTACCGGCGTGGTCGACCGGCTCGAAAAGGCCGGCCTCGTCCGCCGCGAGCGCGACGACGCCGATCGCCGCAAGGTCTTCATCGCGGTCGTGCCGGAGGCGGCGATGAAGATCGGCCAATTCTACGTGCCGATGCAGCAGGCGATGGAGAAGGTGTTCGGCGGTTATTCCGAGGAGGAGTTGCGCCTGCTGCTGCGCTTCGCCCATGACGGCTACAAGGGCGTGCTCGCGGCAACCGAAGCGCTGAAGGGACTGCTCGACACGCCGCCGGAGAAACGTCCGGCCCTCAAGCTGAAGACGCGTCCTCGCCGGCCCTGATCTTGTAGATCTGCGCGGCCGCGATCATGCCCCACATCGCGCCCAGCATCATCCAGAAGTGCCGCCAGTGGTCGGTGTCGATCACGAAGCTCTCGCCGACGGTGCCGACGAAGGCGGAGAAGACTGCGAGATAGGCGCGCTGCCAGGGCACAGGGACGAAGATGTGCCTGAAGCCCATGATGACGGTGGTGAAGACCAGCGCGGGATAACACACGCCGGACAGCCAGCCGCCGGATATGAAAGCGTTGAGATAGGAGTTGTGGGTGTCCTCGGGGAAGAAGCGGTGGAATTGCAGGGGGCCGATGCCGAACGGCAGGTCGAGCGCCATCTCCGCACCCAGGATGTGGCGGCCGAACCGGCCGAAGCGGCCCTCGTCGTAGCTCTGGTCGAAGCTCGCGCGCTGCTTGAACATCTCGGCGGTGGAATCGAACGACAGCAGCACCGCGATCAGCGCAAGGCCCACCACGGCGGCGACGATCGCCATGACGATGATGCGCGAGCGCTGCGCGTTGGTGCGGCTGGTCAGCACCATCAGCGCCAGCATGAAGGCGGAGGTCAGCACCAGGCCGCCCCACGCGGCACGCGAGAAGGCAAGCAGGATCGCGAGCGACATGATGCCGAAGGCGATGACGTTGCGGAAGGCCTTCCCCAGTCTGTCCGAAACCACGCTCTGCAGCGAGAACAGCGCCGGCAGGATCAGGAAGGCGCCGAGCACGTTGGGGTCCTTGAACGTGCCGCGCGCGCGTCCGTAGAGCGTGAGCAGGTCGTTGCCGCCGGGCACCAAATGGAAATAGCCGGCAACCGCCAGCAGCGAGGCGATCATCGCCCCGACCACGAGGCCGCGGCGGAGCATGTCGAGCCTGGCCGCAGTGTCCTCGGACGTGACCATCGCGAAGAACACCACCGTCACCGCCATGTACCAGGAGGTCGCGATCCAGCTCGTCACCTCGGACTGCCCGTACAGCGGGATCGCGCTGATGGTGTAGCCGACATTGAGCAGCACCAGCATCAACACCAGCGGCATCAGCGCGAGCCGCAGCCGCAGGCCGGTGGCGAAGAAAATGACGGCCGCGAGCAGCGTCGTGATCTCGTAGGGGCTCGGTTCGATGAAGACGACCGCGCCGGAGGCGCCGACCAGCCACACCAGCGCGCGCTGCAGGGCCAGCACGCCGGGCGCAGCGCGAACCGCTGCATTCATGTCCCCGGCTGTTGCCGCATACGCCATCAATCACACGCTCACGCTACTCGTACACACAACTTCCGCTGTCATGCCCCGCGAAGCCGGGGCATCCAGTACTCCGCGCTGTCAATGGCGACGTTCGCCGCCAGCGTTTACTGGATCGCCCGGTCAAGCCGGGCGATGACAGCGCGTCCTTGAAGCATTCGATTCAATACGCGTTCTCGTTCTTGGTCAGCAGCGAGACCGGCGTCTTCAGGAGAATGTAGAGGTCGAACAGCACCGACCAGTTCTCGATGTAATAGAGGTCGAACTCGACGCGCTTCTGGATCTTCTCCTGGTTGTCGATCTCGCCGCGCCAGCCGTTGATCTGGGCCCAGCCGGTGATGCCGGGCTTGACGCGGTGGCGGGCGAAATAGCCGTCGACGGCCTCGTCGAACAGCCGGCTCTGCAGCTTGCCCTGCACCGCATGCGGGCGCGGACCGACCAAAGAGAGATTGCCGGAGAAGACCACGTTGAAGAGTTGCGGCAGCTCGTCGAGGCTGGTCTTGCGGATGAAGCGCCCGACACGGGTGACGCGCGGATCGTTCTTGGTCACGACCTTCGAAGCGGTCGGATCGGCCTGATGGTGATACATCGAGCGGAACTTGTAGACGTCGATGCGCTCGTTGTTGAAGCCGAAGCGCTTCTGGCGGAACAGCGCCGGGCCCGGGCTGTCGAGCTTCACCGCCAGCGCCACCAGTCCCATCACCGGCAGGGCCGCGAGCAGCGCGAGGCTGCCGACGACGCGGTCGAACAGCCATTTCATCACCAGGTCCCAGTCGGTGATCGGCGCCTCGAACACGTCGAGCGTCGGCACGTCGCCGAGATAGGAATAGGAGCGGGGCCGGAAGCGAAGCTTGTTGGTGTGGGCGGAGAGGCGGATGTCGACCGGCAGCACCCAGAGCTTCTTCAGCATTTCCAGGATGCGCGTCTCCGCCGAGATCGGCAGCGCGAACAGCACGAGATCGATCCGGGTACGGCGGGCGAATTCGACGATGTCGTCGACCTTGCCGAGCTTGGGCGCGCCGGCACAGGTGTCGAGCGCGCGGCTGTCGTTGCGGTCGTCGAACACGCCGAGCACGTGAATGTCGGAATCCTCCTGCGCCTTCAGCGCTTCGACCAGCTGCTCGCCATTGCTGTCGGAGCCGACGATGATGGTGCGGCGGTCGAGCCGGCCCTGGCGCGCCCAGCCGCGCACTAGCGAGCGCAGCAACAGGCGCTCGGCGATCAGCGCGGCGAGCCCGAGGAAGTAGAAGGCCGCCAGCCACAGCCGCGAGATCTCACTGCCGTATTTGGCGAAGAAGGAGATGCCGATGAACAGCAGAAAGACGAACGACCATGACGAGATCATCCGCGTCATCTGCCGGAGCTGACCGCGGAACAACTGCACCTGATAGATGTCGGCGGCCTGGAAGCAGATCACGGCGGCGATCGATACGGCGATGACCTCGGCCGGATAGACCCAGCTGAAGCCGGAGAGCTGCATGACATAGCCGACATAGAGCGCGATGCCGACGAGGCTTAGCAGCGCGAAGTCGGCCAGGCGCACGAAGCCGGTGATCACGATCGGCGAATAGGCGCGGGCGACTTTCTGGTTGACGACTTCGAGGGCTGCAGGCGAGAGCCGGCGGCGACGCTCCACGAAGGGTTGGTCAGCGGGTTTCGCCGCGGCGCTGGTCGCGGCATCGAGCATCGAGCGTGCGTTGAGCGGTTCCACGGGCGTCCACGTCCATTTCAAGCACCCGCGGGCCAATGGCATTGGCACCCCGGGCGGCATCCCCTGGTCCTTGGAGTATCGAACAAATCGGAAGATTTTCTAAAGCGGGCTTAAGGATGGTTAATGATTGGCGAATGCGTCGCGATAGCCGGCGATCACGCCGTCGACCATGGCGGCTTGCGAGAAATGCGCCGAGATGCGTTCGCGTAAGGCGACGGCGCGCTGCGCGGTGGTCTGCGGATCATCGAGCGCAGCAGCGATGGCTTCCGCCATGGCCTCGGAATTGCTCGGTGCGAACAGAGCCGGGCTGTCGGAGCCGAAGATCTCGGGGATGCCGCCGATACGCGATGCGATCATGGGAATGCCGGCCGCGCCGGCCTCGATCACGACATAGGGCATGGAATCGCCGCGCGAGGGGACGACGAGCAGCCGTCCCTTGGAGAAGCCGTAGCGCGCCTTGACGTGACCGATGAAGCGGATCGCATTGGTGAGGCCGAGCCTCTCGACCTGCGCCTTCAGCGCCGCGGTTTCCTCACCGTCCCCGCCGAGCGTCAGCTTGACCTTCTTGCCGCCCTCGTGCAGGCGCGCCACGGCATCGACCAGCAGATCGGCGCCCTTGATGTGTCTGAACTCGCCGACATAGCAGAGGTCGGTGGCATCGTCGGCGGTCACGACGGGCTCGAATTCCTCGGGCGTGACGCCGTTGAAGACGCAGCGCACCACGCCCTTGGGCGTGCCGACGATGCGTTGATAGGTGTCGCGGGCGAATGCGCTCTCGAACAGGAACAGGTCGGTCGCGTCCATCAGCGTCCGCTCCAGCCGCGCGTAAAACTCGCCCTTGAAGGTGTTGAGGGGATAATGCAGCGAGCCGCCATGCGGCGTGTAGATGCGGATGGTGTCGTCGGAGCGTCGCCGCATCCGGATGAAGGCGCCGGCTTTGGCGCCGTGGCCGTGCATGACGTCGGGCTTGAGCGTGGCGATCAGGCGCCGCATGCGAAGCCAGACCAGGACATCGTCCGGTGACGGCTCGCGGCGAATCGCGAGCCGGTGCACGCCGAGCTTGAGCCGCGGCGCGAGCTCGGCAAGCGCCTTGTCGGCACGCTCGCCGCCGGTCAGACTGTCGGCGAGGATGCCGACATGATGGCCGCGGTCGACCTGGCCGTTGGCGACGTCGAGGATGTGGCGGAAGATGCCGCCGACCGGAGCACGCACGGCGTGCAGGATGCGAAGCGGCCGGTCAGGAGAGGGGGGCATAAATCAAAACCAGCGCTCGATGGCAAATGCCGAACAATCCCAGGGAAATATCGAGACGGATTAAGGGGCCTCGTGGTTAACAAACGGTGACGACTGCGCCTGCGCAAGTCGCCGCATGCCGCGATTAACCCAGCGGCAACCTTAATGGAGTGTAATCGCCCCGGTTGAGGTAGCTTGGTGGCGTTGCCCCTGCGGGAGTGTTCGATGCGTTTAGCGTTCTGGCGTGCCGGCAAGGACAAGGCCGTTGTTGCGCGGGCTGTTGCAAAGTCCAAAGCCGAAGTCGCGCCTAAAGCCGAAGTTGCGCCCAAAGCTGAGGTCAAGGTCGAGCGCAAGGTCGAGTCTGGAATCGAGAAGACCGAAGTCAGGCCTGCGCCTGTTGTCACCAAGCAGGCACAAGTCGAATCCGGCGATATCGACCTGCACGCGCTCGGCGCGGCATTGGCGCGCAAGCGTCGCTGGATCATCGTGCCGACGGTGCTGGCGCTCGTCGCATCCGTGGCCATCGTCAATCTCGTCACGCCGCGCTACAAATCCGAATCGCGCATTCTCATCGACGGCCGCGAGAACGTGTTCCTGCGCCCGAGCAGCGACCGCACCGAGGAGCGCCAGGCGCTCGACGCCGAGGCCGTCACCAGCCAGGTGCAGCTGGTGCTGTCGCGCGATCTGGCGCGCGAGATCATCAAGAAGAACAAGCTCGCCGAACGCCCCGAATTCGATCCGGTGCTGCAAGGCATCTCGCCGCTGAAGTCGCTGGCTGCGATGATCGGGATCGGTCGCGATCCGTTCTCGATGACGCCGGAAGAGCGCGTGCTCGATGCCTATTACGACCGTCTGCAGGCCTACGCCGTCGACAAGTCGCGCGTGATCGTTGTCGAATTCCAGTCCGCCGATCCCGATCTGGCCGCGCGCGTCGCCAACTCGATCGCCGACGGCTATCTCGTGCTGCAGCAGGGTGCGCGTCAGGAGCAGGCCAAGAACGCCAGCCAGTGGCTCGCCGGCGAGATCGAGAGCCTGCGCAAGAAGGTCTCCGACGCCGAGGCCAGGGTCGAGGACTTCCGTTCCAAGTCCAGCCTGTTCATCGGCACCAACAACACCACGCTGTCGAACCAGCAGATGGGCGAGGTCAACACCCAGCTCAACAATGCGCGCTCGATGAAGGCGGATGCGGAATCCAAGGCGCGGCTGATCAAGGAGATGCTCCAGAGCGGCAAGCCGATCGAGGCGTCCGAGGTCGTGAACTCTGAATTGATGCGGCGGCTGTCGGAGCAACGGGTAACGTTGCGCGCGCAGCTCGCCGAGCAATCGTCCACGCTGCTTGGCAACCACCCGAGGATCAAGGAGCTGAAGGCGCAGCTTGGCGACCTCGACAATCAAATCCGCGACGAGGCGGCCAAGATTTCCCGCTCGCTCGAAAGCGACGCGCGCATCGCCAGCGGCCGGGTCGATGGCATGACCGTGAGCCTCGAGCAGCTCAAGAAGCAGGCGACCTCGACCAACGGCCAGGACGTCCAGCTCCGCGCGCTGGAGCGTGAGGCCAAGGCGCAGCGCGATCTGCTCGAGAGCTATCTCGCCAAGTATCGCGAGGCCAATACCCGCGAGACCATCGACACCGCGCCGACCGACGGCCGCGTCATCTCGCGCGCTATCGTCTCGAACACGCCGGCCTATCCGAAGAAGCTGCCGATCGTGCTGATCGCGACGATCGCAACGCTGCTGCTCTCCTCCGGCCTCGTCGTCACCGGCGAGCTGCTGAGCCAGACCGCGCCGCGCACGGTGGCTGCGCTCGGGCCGGTGCAGACGCAGGCGCCGTTGCGCCAGGAATCCGTTGCCCAGCCGGTCGTTCAGCCGGAGGTCGAGCCGATCGCCGATCCGGTCATGGCGGAGCTGGCGCCGCTTCAGCCGGAGATGGCGGAAGTTGCCGATGTCACTGAATTCACCGAGATCGAAAATCTGGCCGACAGCCTGCGCGCCGCGGGTGCCGCGGCGAAAAAGGTCACGGTGCTCGGCACCGCTTCCGGCGAAGCCATCACGCTGTCGACGCTGACGCTGGCCCGGCATCTGGCGCGCCAGGCCCGCGTCGTCGTGGTCGATCTCGCCGCGTCTTCGCCGACGATTGCCGCGGTGTCCGTCGATGCGTCGGCGCCCGGCCTAGCCGAGCTGATGCAGGGCGAGGCCTCGTTCGCGCAAATCATCACGAAGGACAAGCTGTCGCGGCTGCATCTCGTCATGGCCGGCCGTCCCGGCTTCGACCGCAGCGTGCTGCAATCGCCGCGCGTGACGCTCGCGATCGACGCGCTGCTGCGCGCCTATGATCACGTGCTGATCGACGCCGGCAGCGCCTCCGACCTTCCGGCCGAACTGCTGACGGCGCATGCCCGCGCCGTCGTGGTGCCCGATGCGTCGATGGCGATCGATGCGCGCACGCTGATGTGCGAGCAGCTGAGGGCGGTCGGATTCAGCGAAGTGACCATGCTGAGCAAGCCGGTGCAGGCGTCCGGTGCCGCGGAAGCGCCGCGCGTGGTGGCGGCGTAGTTGATCTTGCCCTCTCCCCTTGTGGGAGAGGGTGGCTCGCCGCGTTAGCGGCGAGACGGGTGAGGGGTTTCGCTCCGCGAGTCCCATTTCGTTTTCAGCCAGACGATAGATACCCCTCATCCGGCGCTTCGCGCGACCTTCTCCCACAAGGGGAGAAGGAGTGCAGCCGTGCAAGCGGTGAGAGCTACCCGAACGCCTGCCGCACGCGGCGGGCCAGATCGAACAGCATCTGGTTCTGCTTCACCAGCCGCTTGCCGTGGCTGAGCGATGACATCGCCATCGCGGCCAGCCTGCCGCGCGAAGTCAGCGGCACAAAACTGTCGAAGATCTCTTCGTCGTCCTTGCAGAACATCCGCTTGTAGTCATCCGAACCGATGCCGAGGTCGAGCGAGCGGTAGCCGCGCTCGGCGTAGCGATCGATGATGTAGCGCATCAGGATCAGGCCGGGGCTGTAGCGGGCGTGCTCGGACATCGTGTAGGTGTTGAACATCATCGAGAAGCGCTCGCCGTCGGCGACACCGGCGAAGATCGCAATCACCTCGTCGTCGCATTCGAGCGCATGGATGTCGATGGCGCGGCCTTCACCGCGCGGCGCAAGGCAGGCGCTGCGGACGAACTGTTCGACGCCCGGCTCGGCGAAGACGTTCGGGAGCTTCTGCTCTGCCATCCGCACCGGCTTGACGCGGAAGAACCAGTCGAGCAGGCGGGTGACGTCCGCGTCCGAGGTGGCAAGGTGATAGCGATATCCGGCGAGAGCCTGGAGCTTCTTTTCCTTGCTCTTGAGGCGGCGGCGGAAGGAATTGCTGATCCGCGATGCCGGCGGCCCGCCCGGCTCCATCACCAGTTGCGGACAGCCGTTGATCGGGCTCTGTCGTGGCAGAGCTGCAAACGGGTTCTGCTGGCCGTGCCAGCGCTGCGGCTGCTGCGTCAGCACGAGCACGTCGACGTGCTCGCGGAGCGGCGCAAACAGCATATCGAGATCGGCGGCAACGGTCTGCGCGGCACATGCGGCGTTCCACAGGCCCATGTTGAAGGTCGTATGCTTGCCGCCCATGAAGCAGGCCGTGCGCACGCCGTGGCTTTGGCGCAGCGTGAGGGGCAGCAGCAGCAGCGGCCTGTGATCATCGTCGCGGGCGATGACGACGAAGGGGCGCGCACCCTCGCGCTCGCCGACCAGTCGCTGCCAGGGGCTCAGCAGATCAAACCGCTGATAGGGCGTGAAGAGATGGCCGGGCTGCTCCAAGACGCGCCAGATCGCCTCGGCGGCGCCGAGATCGGTGACGATATCGACATGCGCGATACGGCTCGCTCTCGACCGCGCTGGCGCTTCTGCCGTCCGGCTTTGCATCGCCGCAGCCATGGTCATTCACGAAACCTGTCGAGAAAGCAAAATAGACGTAATTCGGCCGGTGGCCGACCTTTGCAAAGAAATGTCAACAAAGGGTAAGGACAATGGAGAGGGAACGGGCGCCTCGAGGGCGCGAAGGGGCAAGGTATTGGCATCCGACGACAGATGGCTGGAGCGGCTGCGCTTCGAGCTGGCCTGGTTCACCGGCCAGGCCGCGCTGCGCAGTCGCGGTGCCGGCGCCATCCTGCGCTTTGAACGGGTGCGTCCGCGGCAGCGCGGCGGGTTTCAGCCGCTGCGCGCGAGCGCGATCACGCCGCAATTTCTCGACCGCGCCATTCGCGCGCTGAAGCGCTGGGATTATGGGTTTATCGGCATGGACGAGGTCTGCCGCCGCGCGGTGACGCTGCCGGAGCAGCAGCGTTTCGTGGCGCTCACTTTCGATGGTGCGGCCAAGGATCTGATCGACTTCGCCTATCCTGTGCTGGCGCATCACGCCGTGCCCTTCGCGATCTACGTGCCCACCGCGTTTCCCGACGGCGTCGGGCAGGCCTGGTGGCTCGGGCTCGAGCAGGTGATTGCGCGCGAGAGCCGCATCAGCCTGATGATGGGCGAGAAAGAGCAGCGCTTCGTCGTCACCGACAGTGCCGAGAAGCAAGCGCTGTTTTCGCATCTCGAGAGTTGGCTGCGCTCGCTGTCACCGGCGGATCTGTCGGCGGCGATCGCCGATCTCTGCACGCGCTACCGGATCGACCTCGCCGCGCTCTCGCGCGAGGCGTCGATGAATTGGGAGGATCTGGCGAAGCTCGCCGCCGATCCGCTCGTCACGATCGGCAGCGCGACCGTGAACTATCCCGTGCTCGCCAACATGAAGGACGCTGCGGCGCTGCGCGAGATGACGATGGGCAAGGCCGTCGCCGAATCCGCCTTCCGCCGCGAGGTCGGGCATTTCGCCTTTCCGTTCGGCGATCGTGCCTCCTTCCGGCGCAGCCACGTCATGATGGCGGAGGCGGCCGGTTTTGCCAGCGCGGTGTCGACGATATCGGGTATCGTCGATGCGGAGGGGCGGACCAATCTGCGCGCGCTGCCGCGGATTTCCTGGGACGGCCGTGTGCGCTCGCTGCGCATGCTGCGTGTGCTGGTGTCAGGTGCTGCCTTTGCGCCGGTGAAGCCGACGGGCAGCGCTATGAGTTAGACTTGGCGCGATCGGGTCGTTGCATCCAGCTCACGATCGGCATCGCCGGCAGCACCCAGCCCATGCCGACCACGACGTAATAGATCGCCTGCCGCCAGCCGGACTCGGCAATCCACGGCATCTGCGCTGCCGCCATGCCGAGCAGGGCCCAGACGGTGCAAAGCACCAGGAGCAGGATGGCGCCGAGGAACTTGCGGGTGCGGATCGTCATGGCAGATTATGAGCGGCTTTCGCGTAACTTGCGCTGCGGGAGCGGGGGACTATAAGGGGCACGCAGTCCGGTTCAAGCCTTCAAGTCCTGGTTTTGCTCCCGAAATGACAACGATTTCCGCCCCGTCCAACCCGTATCGCGCCGTTCGCTGGTGGCTGATCTCGGTCGCCGCGCTGATTGCGCTGATGGTGCTGGTCGGCGGCGCGACGCGGCTGACGGAATCCGGCCTTTCGATCGTCGAATGGAAGCCGGTCACGGGCAGCGTGCCGCCGCTGTCGGAGGCGCAGTGGACCGAGGCGTTCGAAGCCTACAAGAAGATCCCGCAATATCGCGAGCTCAACGCGGGCATGAGCCTGTCCGAGTTCAAGGAGATCTTCTGGTGGGAGTGGAGCCACCGCTTGCTCGGCCGCTTCATCGGCGTCGCCTATCTGCTGCCGTTCCTGTTCTTCCTGTGGCGTGGCGGCCTCTCCGGTGAACTGAAGCGCAGGTTGTGGCTGCTGTTCGCGCTCGGCGGGCTCCAGGGCGCGGTCGGCTGGTGGATGGTGGCCTCGGGCCTGACCGAGCGGGTCGAGGTGTCGCAATATCGGCTGGCGACGCATCTCGTGCTCGCGCTGCTGATCTTTGCCGGGATCGTCTGGACGGTGCGGCGGCTCAAGGAGAGGCCGCCGATCGAGGCGCCAGCGCGGCTGCGGTTTACGAGCGCGCTGCTGCTCGCGGTGACCTTCGTGCAGATCTATTTCGGCGCGCTGGTCGCGGGCCTCCGCGCCGGGCGCGCCTATAACACGTGGCCACAGATCGACGGCGCGTTCATTCCCTCGGCCGAACGGTTGTGGTTCGAGACGCCGTGGTGGCGCAACATGTTCGATAATTTGCTGACGGTGCAGTTCGAGCACCGCATGACCGCCTATGCGCTGTTCGCGCTGGCCGCGCTGCACGCGATTGACGCGGTGCGTTCACGCGCGGGTGCTGCGGCAAGCGGCGCGCTCTGGCTGTTCGCGGCGGTGAGCCTGCAGGCGGTGCTCGGCATTCTCACGCTGCTCAACCAGGTGCCGATCGACCTCGCGCTGTCGCACCAGGCGGTCGCCATCGTCGTGCTGATGCTCGCAGTGATGCAGGTGGAGCGGCTCGCTTCGCGGCAATCTGCGCAGGTGCAGTCGCGCGCGGTTCCAGTTGGCCAACCCGGCTGATCACCATCAGCCCGGCTGATCAGCAGTAGCCGTAGATGCCGCACGAGTAGGGCAGCCGCCAGAAATAGTCGACCTGCTTCCCGCCGTAATACGAGCCCTGATAGTCGTAGTCCCAGGGGCGCCCGTAATAGCCCGGCAGCGTGTGGGAGCCCGGCAGCAGCGGCGCGCCCGGCAGGTTTCGGATGTAGCTGCGGATGCCATAGGCCGGCGAGATCAGCGCATCCGGATCGGTTTCGACCCAAACCTTGGGTGGCTCCTGCTGCGCGGCGGCTCGCCGCTTGGGTGTCGCGGGCAAGTCAGCAGCGAGCGCACTTGAAACCGTCAGCATCGCGGCAAGGGCAGGCGCCATCCAGCGCAGCATCGTCGGCTCCGAATCAAAAGGGGCGGTCCAGAGACGATGTATGGGGTAGATATGGTTAATGACTGTTAACGAGCGGTCTTCAAAACGAACATCCCGGGGGGCGCGCGTACGCAACGAAATTCCGTAGCCCGGATGGAGCGAAGCGCAATCCGGGCTACGAGGAACCTAAGCTCCCAGCGCCTGCTCCAGATCCGCGATGAGGTCTTCCTTGTCCTCGATGCCGATCGACAGCCGCACCACGTCGGGGCCGGCGCCGGACTTGATCTTGGCGGCATCGTCGAGCTGGCTGTGCGTGGTCGAGGCCGGATGGATCACCAGCGAGCGGGTATCGCCGACATTGGCCAGGTGCGAGAACAGCTGCAGCTTCGACACCAGGCTGACGCCGGCGTCGTAGCCGCCCTTCAGGCTGAAGGTGAACACGGCGCCCGCGCCCTTCGGCGCGTATTTGCGCGCGAGCTGGTTGTACTTGTCGCTCGCAAGGCCGGCATAGCTGACCGATGCCACCGCCGGATGGCCGGCGAGGAATTCGGCGACCGCTTTTGCATTGTCGCACTGCTTCTGCATGCGCAGCGGCAAGGTCTCGATGCCGGTCAGGATCATGAAGGCATTGAACGGCGACAGCGCGGGGCCGAGGTCGCGCAGGCCGAGCACGCGGCAGGCGATCGCGAAGGCGAAATTGCCGAAGGTCTCCTGCAGGCGGATGCCGTGATATTCCGGCCGCGGCTCCGACAGCATCGGATATTTGCCGCCGGTCGACCAGTCGAAGGTGCCGGCATCGACGATGATGCCGCCGAGCGAATTGCCATGGCCGCCGAGGAACTTCGTCAGCGAGTGCACCACGATGTCGGCACCGTGGTCGATCGGGCGAATGAGGTAGGGCGAGGCCAGCGTGTTGTCGACGATCAGCGGCACGCCCGCCTTGCGCGCCACCGTCGAGATCGCCTCGATGTCGGTGATGCTGCCGGCCGGATTGGCGATGGATTCGATGAAGATGGCTTTGGTGCGCGGCGTCACCGCGCGCTCGAAGCTCGAGATGTCGTCGGGATCGGCCCACACCACGTTCCAGCCGAAGCTCTTGAAGGCGTGCGTGAACTGGTTGATCGAGCCGCCATAGAGCTTTCGCGCCGCGATGAATTCGTCGCCGGGCTGCATCAACTGCTGCAGCACCACCACCTGCGCGGCGTGGCCGGAGGCCACCGCCAGCGCGGCCGTGCCGCCTTCGAGGGCTGCGACGCGCTCTTCCAGCACCGCATTGGTGGGGTTGCCGATGCGGGTATAGATGTTGCCGAATGCCTGCAGGCCGAACAGCGAGGCGGCGTGGTCGGCATCATTGAACACGAACGAGGTCGTTTGATAAATCGGAGTTGCGCGCGCGCCGGTGGTGGGGTCGGGCTGTGCACCGGCATGCACGGCGAGGGTTGAAAATCCCGGAAGGCGATCGCTCATTGAGGGCGTCCTGTTCTCGTGGCCTGAAATCGCGCGGCATGCTGATCGGCGCCGCGCCCGCCGTCAAGGCGCCGCGTCACATCAGGATCATTTGGGAATGGTCTTGCTACGTAGTGTCGCGATCGCGAAACGAATCCTTCGCGATTGCGTCAGCTTTGCTCGGTCTTGTTTTTTGCGGCGCGGTCGGAGGCCGCGGTGTCGCCGCCGCCGACGCTCATCCGATTGAGGGATAGCCGCATGCCTTGCGTCGGTGCCGGCGCGCGCTTGGAACTCAGCGTGCGCGAATTCACGCCCATCCAGGAGATCTCGGACGACAGGCGGCCATATTCGATCTTTGGACAGCGGTTCATCACCACCTTGATACCGACTGACTCGGCTTTCGCTGCCGCCAAATCGTCACGCGCGCCAAGCTGCATCCAGATCACCTTCGGCAGCGGATCGAGCGTGAGCGCCTCTTCGACCACAGGCAGGATGTAGCTGGAGTTGCGGAAGATGTCGATCATGTCGACGGGGCGGCCGATGTCGGAGAGCGAGGCGACGAAGGGCTGTCCGAGCAGCTCCTTGCCGACATGGCCGGGATTGACCGGGATCATGTCGTAACCGCGCTGCGCCAGATATTTGAACGCGAAATAGCTCGGCCGCACGTTGACCGGCGAAGCGCCGACCATCGCGATCGACTTCACGGAGTTGAGGATGCCGCGGATGTAGTTGTCGGGATAGGCGTCGTGGTTCATTTGTCGTTCTTCTTGCTTGTCATCGCGAGGAGCTCGCGACAAAATTGCGAAGCAATTTTGCGCTGAAGCGACGAAGCAATCCAGTCTGTCTTCGCGGAGGGATTTCTGGATTGCTTCGCTGCGCTCGCAATGACGATTCTACTCATCCCGCCATGTCGGCGTGCGCTTCTCGATGAAGGCGCCGATGCCTTCCTCGGCGTCGCGCGCCATCATGTTCTCGGTCATCACCTCCGCGGCATAGCGATAGGCCTCCGCAAGGCTCATCTCGGCCTGGCGATAGAACGCCTCCTTGCCGAGCTTGATGGTGTAGGCGGATTTCAACGCGACCTGTTGCGCGAGCTCGATCGCGGCGGAGCGCTCATTGCCGGCGGCAACCACGCGGTTGATGAGCCCGATCTCGCGAGCACGCGTTGCGGGGATCGGCTCGCCCGTCAACAGCATCTCCATGGCCTGCTTGCGCGGGACGTTGCGCGACAGCGCCACCATCGGTGTCGAGCAGAACAGGCCGATGTCGACGCCGGGAGTGGCGAAGCTTGCGGCTTCGGATGCGATCGCAAGATCGCAGCTTGCCACGAGCTGGCAGCCGGCCGCGGTCGCGATGCCCTGGACGGCAGCCACCACGGGCTTGGGCAGATGCACGATCGCCTGCATCATCGCGCTGCAGGCGGTCATCATCTCGGCGAAGAAGGCGCGGCCGCGATCCGGGTCAGTGCGGCGAACGGTGAGTTCCTTCATGTCGTGGCCGGCGGAGAAAGCCGGGCCGTTGGCCGCGATCACGACGCCGCGGATGGCCTTGTCGCTGCCGATATCATTGAGCTCGGCATGCAGGCTGGCGATCATCGCGGCCGACAGGCTGTTGCGCGCAGCGGGCCGGTTCAGCGTCAGGACTGCGATGGAGCCCTTGGTCTCGCGCAGCAGGATCGGCGGTTGCGGGGAGGGGGCGCGGGCGGCCTGGGCGGACATCGAAGCGTTTCCGTTGGATTATTGCATTTGAATGACGCAGATAACTTAATGTAACAGGGCAAGCGAAGCGAGGGTGGGGAACAGCATGGCGTTAGCGAAAATGAGCGTGGCGGATGTCGAGCAATTCCTCCGCGTCGAATTTCCCCAGGCGTTCAGCGGCGACGACATCACGATCGAAAGCGCGGACGGCCAGACCTGCCTCTTGCGGCAGCGTTTCAGCGAGAAGATGCTGCGGCCCGGTGGAACCGTGTCGGGCCCGACGCTGATGGCGCTGGCCGATTTCGCGATGTACGTGGTGCTGCTGTCCGCGATCGGGCCGGTCGGGCTCGCCGTGACCACCAATCTCAACATCAATTTCCTGCGCAAGGGTCAGCCGGGCCAGGACGTGCTGGCGGAGGCACGGCTGCTCAAGCTCGGCAAGCGGCTGGCGGTCGGAGAGGTCAAGCTGCTGTCGGGCACCTCGCCCGATCCGATCGCCCATGTCACCTCGACCTATTCCATTCCAAATGTTTGAGCTTTTCGCAGGTAATATAGTACCATATTTTTAATGCGTTGATATTGCTGATCTAATTTGCGTTGCGGGGCATTGACCGTTGCGCCTCCCTTCTCTAGAAATCCGCGCAGTCCGGTGCGGTGTTCGCGCCGATGCTCCCCGTCCACGGAAACTCTGACATGAAAACCTTTTCGGCAAAGCCGGCTGAGGTGACGAAGAAGTGGGTGCTGATCGACGCCAAGGGTCTGGTCGTCGGCCGCCTCGCCACCATCGTCGCCATGCGCCTGCGCGGCAAGCACCTCCCGACCTACACCCCGCACGTTGATTGCGGCGACAACGTCATCATCATCAACGCGCAGCATGCGGTCCTCACCGGGCGCAAGCGCGAGCAGAAGACCTACTACAAGCACACCGGCTATGTCGGCCACATCAAGGAGCGCACCGCGCGCCAGATCCTCGAGGGCAAGCATCCCGAGCGCGTGCTCGAGAAGGCCGTCGAGCGCATGATCCCGCGTGGTCCGCTCGGCCGCGTCCAGATGGGCAACCTCCGCGTCTATGGCGGCGCCGATCATCCGCACGAGGCCCAGACGCCCGAGAAGATCGATATCGCCAAGTTGAACCGCAAGAACACGAGGGCCGCATAACATGGCCGAATCCATCCAGTCGCTCGACCAGCTCTCGCAGCTCAAGACGGCGGCGCCCGATGCGCCCAAGCACGAGAAGAAGGTCGACAAGTTCAATCGCGCCTATGCCACCGGCAAGCGCAAGGACGCGGTCGCCCGCGTCTGGATCAAGCCGGGCGCCGGCAAGGTCACGGTCAACTCGCGCGAGGTCGAGGTCTATTTCGCCCGTCCCGTGCTGCGCATGATGATCGAGCAGCCGTTCTCGGTGGCCGCGCGTTCGGGCCAGTACGACGTCGTCTGCACGGTTGCCGGCGGCGGCCTGTCCGGCCAGGCCGGCGCGGTCCGTCACGGCATCTCCAAGGCGCTCACCTATTTCGAGCCGGAGCTGCGTACCGTGCTCAAGAAGGGCGGCTTCCTGACCCGCGACTCGCGCGTCGTCGAGCGCAAGAAGTACGGCAAGGCCAAGGCCCGCCGGTCCTTCCAGTTCTCGAAGCGTTAATCGCTTCGGTCGGATTCGCCGCGAAAGCGGCTTCAATGAGATGCAAAAGGGCGCTGATTTCAGCGCCCTTTTTGTTGTTCGTTTGTATGCAAATTGATGGCGTGTTTCCAGAAAACTTGGGTGCCCGCGAAAACCTGAATGGAACCCGGCAGACCTAGCGTCGCCTTTGGAAGGGCGCGCAAATCGGATGTACCGGTCGCGTAACTGCTATGGCTTAAGGGGGCCGACATGATGTCGCTCGATAGCATCACGCTCTATTTGGTTGCCACCATGGTCGCCGCACTGCTCGGCGCCATGATGGTTTTCTTCGGCAGGCAGGAGAACAGCCCTGCGCTGAAATGGTGGGGCACCGCCTATCTCCTCGGTGCCGCCTCCGTCGCGCTGTGGACCGCGGCCGGCGACAGGCTGGGCCCGCATCTCTACCTCGCGCTGAACGCGGTCGGCTTCGTCGCCTGCGGCATGGTGTGGAACGCGGCGCGCGTCTTCCACGGCCGCAAGCCGAACTGGGCCGGCCTCGTGCTCGGCGCGCTCGCCTGGGTCGCCGCCGTCACGCTGCTCGACCCCGAGGCATCCATGGTGCGGATGATCGTCGGCGCCGGCATCGTCTCGGTCTACGCGGCACTGACCGCCAGCGAGCTCTGGACCGAACGGCGCAAGAGCCTGCAGCGACGCTGGCCGGCCCTCGTGATGCCGGTGATGCACGGCTGCGTGCTGATGCTGCCGGTCCTGATCGGCAGCTTCCTGCGTCCGCACGATGCCGGCTTCTCCCAGAGCATCTGGGTCAAGGTGTTCGCGGTCGAACTGATCCTCTACGCCGTCGGCACCGTATTCGTGATCTTCATGCTGGTGTCCGAGCGCACCGTGACCGCGCACCGCACCGCCGCGTCGACCGATCCCCTGACCGGCATGCTCAACCGCCGCGGCTTCTCGGAAGCCTGCGGCCGCGTGATCGAGCGCGAGGCCAAGGCCGGCCGTCCCGTCACCGTGATGATCTTCGACATCGACCATTTCAAGTCGATCAACGACCGCTTCGGCCACCCCGCCGGCGACGAGATGCTCAAGCTGTTCTCCACCGTCGTCGTCAGCAATCTGCGTATCACCGACATGTCGGGCCGCATCGGCGGCGAGGAATTCGCAGCACTGCTGCCGTGTTCGCTGGAGGAGGGCGTGCTGGTTGCCGAGCGGGTGCGCGAGGCGTTCGAGACCTCCGGCGTCGTGGTCGATGAGGGCCCGGTCGACACCACCGTCAGCATCGGCGTCGCCGGCGGTCCTGCCGGCACCGAGCTCGAGGTGCTGCTGGCATCCGCCGACACTGCGCTCTACCAGGCCAAGCGCGGCGGCCGCAACCGCGTCGAGGCGGCTGAAGAGCTGCCGCTGTCGCTGGAGAACTGGCGCCGCCAGAGCGCCGCGCGGATCAGTACGCCGCGGCCAGCCACCGCCTGAGACGCAAGGCAGCAGCCGCGGTAATCCCCTGTTTACCATTCGATCCCTACCATTGCGGTCATGGAATCGATCCGTCGACAGAACCCGCAAGCTGCCCTGATGTCGCTCGAAGCCGCTGCGGCCTCGGCACGCAGCGGGTTCGCCTGCCTGTTCTCGACCTCGGACGAATACGAGAGCGCGCTGATCACCGAGCGCCGTGCGCAGGGGCGTTACACGCAAACCCGCCGAAGTACCTGGCCGCTCGCGCTGTTCATCGGCTGCGCTCTCATCGTGGCGGGAACGGTTTTGCTCCTCGTCTGAGAGATCTGCATTTCTAGGCCGAGCAGGGCGCCGTTTCGGCGCCTTTTGCTTTTTCGCCGTCTGCGCTAGACACGCCCATCGAACAAAAACGGGTGGAAACAGATGATCACCGAGATCGCGCAAATCGACGTTAAGCCGGGCAGCGAGAAGGACTTCGAGGCCGCTGTCGCCAAGGCCAAGGCCGCCTTCGGCCGCTCCAAGGGCTTTCACGGCTTCGAACTGCACAAATCGATCGAGAAGCCGCAGCGCTACCGGCTGATGGTGAAATGGGCGACGCTGGAGAGCCACACCGTCGATTTCCGCGGTTCGGAGAATTTTGCCGAATGGCGCGGCCTCGTCGGCCAGTATTTCGCCTCGCCCCCGGAGGTCGAGCACACCGAGACCGTGCTGACGACCTGAGCAGGCTCAGGTCGCCTCCGCAGTTGGCGCTTCATACGTCTTGAAATGATCGATCATGACCTTGGCGATGGCGACCAGCGGCAGCGCCAGCGCCAGGCCCCAGATGCCGAACACGACGCCGAGCACGATCTGGAACGCGAACAGCGTGGCCGGCGGGATGTCCAGCGCCTGCCGCTGCAGGATCGGCGTCAGCACGTAGCTCTCCATGGCGTGCACGCCCATGAAGAGCAGAAAGGCCGACAGCGCCGGGATCCAGCCCGAGGCGAGGCTCGCCAGCACCACGACGACGCCCGCGATGATGGCTCCGAGGGTCGGGATGAAGGCGAGCAGGCCGGCCTGAATTCCCAGGATGAACGAGCCGGGGATGCCGATGACGGCAAGCCCGATCCAGGTCACCACCCCGACCGCGAGCATGACGATGATCTGCGCGATCAGCCAGCGCTCCAGGGTTTCGCTGATGCGATCGATGATGAGGGCGAAGCGGGTGCGGTGCCTCGCCGGCGCGAGATAAAGCAGGCCGTCGTGATAGACGCCGGGCTGGGCGGCGAAGGCAAGGCCCAGGAACAGCACGATGAAGATGTTACCGACACCGTGGATGGTACCGAGCAGCAGCTTGAAGGTCTGGCTCACGATTGCGCCGCCGCTGGAGGCCAGCGCACCGGCGCTCGGCAAGGAACCGCGCGAGGGCGCTGCCGGTGCGGGCGCCGCCTCCGACGGAATATTGGCCGAGGAGTCGGTCGCTCCATTGCCGAAATCGAAGAAGCTGGTGTCGATGCCGTGGCTGTCGAGGTAGGACTTCACGTTTCCGATCTGCGACTTGATGGTCTTGCTCAGCAGCGAAGCCTGATCGGCGATGGTGGCGCCGCCGAGATAGGCGACGCCGGCGAGCATCAGGGCGAGCGCGGTGCAGACGATCGCGAGCCGCACCGCATGCGGCAGGGGCACGCGGCGGCCGAGCGCGCCGGTCAGTGCGTTGAGGCCGAGACCGAGCAGCATGCCGGTAAAGATCAGCAGCACGGTGGCGGCGAAATACCAGGTGAAGGCGAGCAGCGCGGTGAACAGCACGACGCCGATGCCCCCGACCGAGATCGCCCATGCGAGGTCGCCGCGGGTCCGGGAGCGTTCATCTTTGGACATGGTCACGTCGGGGCCCTTTCAGCGCAATTCGCGCCGCACTCTCTCGACAAACACGCTTCGGATCAAGGCCGCGTCGACGCGCCGGTTTGACGCCGGCGCGCCGACGGTGCACAGCGATGAGGAAAGAACAATGGGGGCGGTTTGAGCTTCATCAGCAAATGGGCCGGCCTGCTCGGGCTTCTGGCGGTGCTCGTGATCGGCGACCAGATCCGGATCAACCGGCCCGGGCACAAATATCGTCTCACCGTCGAGGTCACGACGCCTGACGGGATCAAGACCGGATCCGGCGTTCTGGCCGTCGTGCCCGACCGCAACTACAACCGCGGCGGCCGCACCACGATGCGCGGGGAGGCGGTGTTCGTCGATCTCGGCCAAAACGGCGCCAAGGGCAAGAATCTGATGGCATTGCTGGCGCACCAGCATGGTCCGAAACTGGACTTCGACGACATCAACTATGTCGCGCTGCGTGCCTATGGCGCCGCGCGTGGCAACCGCGTCTCCTTCAACGATATCCAGCGCCAGACCGGCGTCGTCCCGGTACAGGCAGACCTGGTGCCGGTGCTGGTCAGCTTTGGCGATCCCCATGACCCCGGGACGGCGCGCCTTGTCGCCGGCGACAAGGCGGAGGCGGTTCTGGGCGAGGGCTATGCGATCCGGGGCCTCACGGTCGAGGTCGTGCCCAACGGGTTCTGGCCGATTGATTTCGGTGGGGCGCTCGGAGAGCCCGTGACGCGCGGCCTCGAGGCGAAACTGCCTTGGCTGGCCGCGCCGGGCGATCCGGCGGCAACCGCACTGCAGGCCGCGGGCCTGCCCGCCGGGGGTGAGGCCCGGGAGGCATTTGCGCGAAAATAGCATTGCCGTCCCGCGATCCCTTCTGTTGAATTTGTTCCAGCCGAAGGGCATGTTTGGGGAATCTTCCTATCGGAGAGGCGCGGAACGACAGATGAGAAAGCCGGTCGTCGGCGTGATCGGGAATGCCCATCGCGTCGAAAATCGATTTCAGGTCCAGATGGTCGGCGAGCGCAATTTGCGCGCCGTGGCCGAGGTTTCCGGCGGCCTGCCGATGATGTTCGCGGGCGCGCCTGATATCACCGATATCGGCGCGCTGCTCGATGTGGTCGACGGGATCGTGCTCACCGGCGCCCGCGCCAACGTCCATCCGACCCGCTTCAACGTCGACCCGTGCGAGCGGCACGAGCCCTACGATATCCATCGCGACGAGGTGGCGCTGGCGCTTTCGGTCGCCTGCGTTGCCCGCGGCGTGCCGCTGTTCGGCATCTGCCGCGGCCTGCAGGAGATGAACGTCGCCTTCGGCGGCTCGCTGCATCCGGAGATCCGCGAAATTCCCGGCCGCATGAACCATCGCATGCCCCGGCTCGAGAACGGCGAGATCCATCCCGATCCGACCGTGGTGTTCGCCGACCGTCACGACGTTGAACTGACGCCGGGCGGGGCGTTCGCAAGGCTGCTCGGCTGCGAGAAGATCAGGGTCAATTCGCTGCACGGCCAGGGCATTCTCGATCCCGGCAAGCGCGTGCTGGTCGAGGGCGTCGCCGAGGACGGTACCATCGAGGCGATCCGGATCGCGGAAGCCCCGACCTTTGCCCTCGGTGTGCAATGGCACGCCGAATACGATCCCCAGCACAATCCGGTCAACCGCAAGCTGTTCGAAGCGTTCGGCGAGGCGCTGGTCGCAAGGCAGAGGGCGGCGGCGTAGGCGCGGGCCTAGAATCCGAAGAATTCGGCGCGGAGCCCGGCTTCGTAGTTCGCCTTCGCCGCCTTGGCGATCGTGCGCGCATTCTCTTCGTCGAAGTGCGCCTTTTCCCATTGGTCGAGCTGGGCTAAGGAATGGTCGGCGGCGACGGCGACCGCTTCTTCGTGTCGAATGGCCGCGATCCAGTTGTCGACCGCGCTCTTGTACGCGGCTTGAAGGTCGTCGAGCTCCGGATGTTCGCTGCTCATGTTCGACCTCGCCGTGGGTGAACGCCATTGTTGGCGCCGGGTGTGAGCTATAGATGCCGCCAATGAACAAATGACGACAGCTGACGGCATGCGGCGCGTCGACAACGAGGAGGTTTCGACCATGGCGATCACGGCTTTGCGGACTCCCGATGCGCGCTTTGCCGGTCTGCCCGGCTATGCGTTCGCGCCACACTACAGGGACGATCTCCCCGGCTATGCGGGGCTGCGGATGCACTATCTCGACGAGGGCGCGGGCAACGCCCGCGTCGCGCTCTGCCTGCATGGCCAGCCGACCTGGAGCTATCTCTACCGCAAGATGATCGGCGGCCTCGTCGACGCCGGCTACCGGGTGGTCGCGCCTGACATGTTCGGCTTCGGCCGCTCCGACAAGCCGGCTGAGGAGGCGGTCTACACCTTCGACTTCCACCGCGACAGCCTGATGGCGCTGATCCGCGCGCTCGATCTTCGTCGCATCACCCTGGTTTGCCAGGACTGGGGCGGTCTGCTCGGCCTCACCATCCCGATGGAGATGGCCGACCGGTTCGAGGCGCTGCTGATCATGAACACCACGCTGGCGAGCGGAGACCGCCCGCTGACAAAGGGCTTCCTCGACTGGCGCGCCTGGAACAACGCCAATCCGGACATGGCAGTCGGCAGGCTGATGGCGCGCGCCTGCCCGCAGCTCTCGCCCGCGGAGGCCGCGGCCTATGACGCGCCGTTCCCCGATGCCACCTACAAGGCGGGCGTGCGGCGCTTCCCGAACCTCGTGCCCGACCGGCCCGACGCCGGCGGCGCCGCGATCTCCCGCAAGGCCCGCGACTGGTGGCGCAACGACTACAGCGGGACGACGGCGATGGTGATCGGCATGACCGATCCCGTCCTGGGGCCTGTCGTGATGGAGGACATGCGCCAGACCATCCGCAACTGTCCCGCCCCGGTTGAGCTCGCCGCGGCCGGGCACTTCGTGCAGGAATGGGGCGAGGACGTCCTGAAGGGCGCCTTGCCGCTGTTGAAGTGAGCGGGCGGCGCGGCGGGGCAGGGCGACTTCGGTCCATCTCAAATCGCAGTCTCGTGGAGGCAAGGCATCGCGGCAAGGCATCGCGATCTCGCGGCGCGTTTCGCCCGAGGCTTGATGTCGTTTCGCGCTCCTTGAAAGGCCAAAGGGCGCAGGGAAGGCCGGGCGCCGGCGGCACCCGCAATCCGTGCGCAACAGAAATGCACACGGGGTGGACCACAGGTGTTGCCGGTCGCCCGGCCTTCCCTGCGCGGATGGTTTTAACGGTGTCCTTCGCGCTCTCCTCGGGGAGCGATGCACTATTGCCCCCGTCGCCTTGCGGATGGCTGATGCGCGTGCCCGGTCGGGCCGCCGCATCACCGCTAAGGCATGGCGCCAGAACCGCGGGCGTCGGGACCACACGACTTCTCCGTCCGCGGACGATTTGGCCTCAGCGCCCGGGGCTTGGTGTGCGCACCCCGGACCATCGACCAAACCGCTGTGACCGCGCCGTGTCGTATGCGCATCGCGCCGGGACTCAACGGTCGCCCGCCCTTGTCCCCACGCAATCGCGCCGGCGCTACCGCGTCCACCGCACCCCGGCCCGCATCTCGTGACGATCGCGAAGCGCCCCCTCTGGCAGGGCCGGGATGCGCGAGCGTATGCCACAAATCCGAAATTCGGTAAAGTAGAATATTTTTGATGCGGGGGGCTTGACCGGGTGTTTTGCCCGACGCCTCTCGAGAGTGACCCTGAGCGGGTCGGGTCGCGTTGCGCTATCCCAATGCCGGGAGGCGCTTGATCGGCCAGACTTGCTTGGCGGGGCTGGCAGATCCAATTTAGGTTCTGTCCCGAGGCGGAGGATGACCTTCATGAGCAGACCTGTGAAGACGGAAAGCGAACTGATCGCCATGGCCAAGGCCGAGTTGAAGGTTCACGCCGACTGTCCCGATGGAATGACAATCTCGATCCTCCGCGATGGTCGTTCCTGGGAGTTTCGAGCCAGTGCAGACCGGGCCACTTCGGATCGGCCCGGCTACCCCGAATGCGTGGCGATGCTCGTCCAGATCGGCGACCACCTCTGCAAGCAGTACGACGTCGAGGGCTAGGCAGTCCCTTCGAGGATCGGATTGCCGGAAGCGCTGCACGCCAACCGGGTTCATCACTGCGACCAAATTTTCGGCGTCGCTGCGGCACATTGTCCATTTTCTGGTTGACCCTAAATCGGCCGACGGTAAATGTATCTTGCTTCACGCGGCGGGTAAGACCTGACAGGTCTTGCCAAAAACCGGCAACAAGAACGGGCGGAAGCATCAGGAGGGTGGACTAGCTCCCGCGCGGAAGTGGACGGACGCTGATTTGGCGTCACGGTCCTGCTCGTTTGGGGTCAGCACTCAGCGAGCGGGGAAAAGGCATCGATGCGCCCATTGTTGGCGGTGAGTACGGCTATCGACTGGCTGAACGAAAAGGTCGGCAACGTCTGCAACATCCTGGTGCTCGCGGCCTGCGCGGTCAGCGCTATCAATGCGATGATCCGGTATGCCTTCAGCTATAGCTCCAACAGCTGGCTCGAGACGCAGTGGTATATGTTCGCTGTCGTCGTGATGTTCGGCTCGTCCTATACTTTCAAACGCAACGAGCATGTCCGCGTCGAAATCATGTACCTCATGCTGTCCGAACGCGGCCAGCTATGGCTCGACTTGATCGGGACATTGGTTTTCCTCGTCCCGGCGTGCGTGCTTCTCAGCTACCTCTCATGGTCGATGTTCTACAACTCGTTCGTCATCGGCGAGATGTCCAACAACGCCGGCGGCCTCATGCGGTGGCCGATCAAGTTCGTCCTGCCGGCCGGGTTCTTTATGGTCGCCCTGCAAGGCGTCTCGGAGGCCATCAAACGCGCGGCCGCCTTGCGCGGTGAAGTCACGATCGATGCGAAATACGAGCGGCCGACCCAATGATCACGATTGAGATGATGCCGCCGCTGATGTTCGGCGGGCTGGTCCTGGCAATGCTGATCGGGTTCCCCGTCGCCTTCACGCTGGCCGCCCTCGGGCTTTCGTTCGGATTCCTCGCGATCCACGAAGGATTCTTCGGGTTCAGCTTCCTCCAGGCCATCCCGGAGCGCATCTACGGCAGCGTTCTCGCCAACGAACTGTTGCTGGCGATTCCGTTCTTCACGTTCATGGGCGCGATCCTCGAACGATGCGGCCTCGCGGAGGATATGCTGGATTCCATGGGGCAGCTGTTTGGCCCCATCCGCGGCGGTCTCGGCTATTCCGTGATCATCGTCGGCTTCATCCTCGGGGCTATTACGGGCACCGTGGCCGCGCAGGTGATCGCGATGGCGCTGATCTCGATGCCGGTGATGATCCGCTACGGCTACAACATGCGCTACATCACCGGCGTGCTCGCAGCGTCCGGCACCATCACCCAGCTGGTCCCACCCTCGCTGGTTCTGATCGTGCTCGCGGACCAGCTCGGCAAGTCGGTCGGTGACATGTATCTCGGCGCCTGGGGCCCATCGATCCTCCAGATCGCACTCTTTGCCGGCTACACGTTCGTACTGAGCGTGATCAAGCCCGGCCACGTCCCGGCGGTGCCGAAGGAAGCAAGGACGCTGACGGGCTGGGCGCTCTGGCGTAAATGCCTTCTGGGCATCATCCCGTCTGCCGTCCTGATCTTCGTGGTGCTCGGCACCATGATGCTCGGCCTTGCCACCCCGACCGAAGCGGGCGCGATGGGCGCAGTCGGCGCCATCGTTCTTGCCGTCATCCATCACAAGGATTTCAGCTCGGCCGGGCACAAAATATTGCTCATCGGCGTGGCGGCCGCGGGTGTCGGCACCATCATCGGCATCTACTTCACGCCGAATCTGGTGTTCAAGATCGCCTTCGCGATCGCCTATCTCGCGGTCGCCTGGGTCTGCATCGAGGCGATCAGGATTCCGGACCTGCGCATCCTGGTCAAGCAGGGCTACGAGACCACCATGCGCATCACCTGCATGGTGACGTTCATCCTGATCGGATCGACCTGCTTCTCGATCGTCTTCCTCGGTTGCAATGGTGGTGTCTGGCTCGAGCACATGCTGACATCCCTGCCGGGCGGGGTCTGGGGCTTCCTGATCTTCATGAACCTATTCATCTTCTTCATCGCTTTCTTCCTCGACTTCTTTGAGATCGCCTTCATCATCATCCCGATGATCGCGCCGATCGCGCAGAAGCTGCTCACTCCCGTCGTCGGGGCGGATGCTGCCTTGATCTGGTTCGGTGTCATGCTCTGCGTCAACATGCAGACCTCCTTCCTGCATCCTCCCTTCGGCTTTGCGCTATTCTACTTGCGGGGCGTGGCGCCGAAGGAGGTCAAAAGTTCGGACATCTATTGGGGCGCGATGCCATGGATCGGCCTGCAGGCGATCATGGTCGCGGTCGTCATCGCATTCCCGATCACCGTCACGGGGTTGCTGGACGCTCCCAGGAAGGTGGATCTGGACAAGATCAAGATCGAAATTCCTGATATCGAGATGCCGCCGCCGCTCGATTTCGGCCAGCCGAAGAATTGAGAACTTGTTGTGGTTCAATCCGAAACATGATCGTGCTTTGTATCGTGTCCGGTCAGGCGTCCGCACGACTTCCAGCTCGTTCCCGGGATTGGATTGCCTCTCGATGATACGCAGCTTCACTGCCACAGTCCTTGTCCTGTTCGCGTCCTGCGCATTCGCCCAAAGCGCGCCGCCGCGGGAGGGCCCGATCAGCTGCGCTGCGCCGGTTGCGCCTGACGATACCGAGCGGAGCCTGAAGCAGCGCTACGGCAAGGACGCCGTGGTGCAGGAGCTGCCGGGCGCCGAGGGCGAACGCTACAAGGGCGTCGTGCTGTTCCCGAAGGCGGGGGACCGTCGCATCGAGATCGCCTTCACCGACGACAAGGCCGGACGCGCCTCCGGCCTGACCTTGCGCGACGCGGGAAAGGTGAACGTCTGGAATGTCGCCGGCGTCACGATCGGATCCAGCCTTGCCGACGTGCAGAAGGCCAACGGCAAGCCGTTCCTCGTCAGCGGCTTCGAATGGGACTATGGTGGCTTCGTCACCGATTGGAAGGGTGGCGCGCTCAGCCGGCCGCTGCAAGGCGGTTGCACGGTGACGATCCGCTTCGGCGGCAAGACAGGCGCGCCAAGGTCGCTGTCGGGTGACGGCGTGAAGGCGGCGTCGGATGGCGCGGCGCTGGTGAAATGGGCGCCAGTAGTGACGGAGATCGGTGTGAATTTTCCGGACAGGTGACGATCGGTGCGATTGCGTATGCCGGATCAGCCGGAGGCATGATCCGCCATACTTGGAGTGGCGCCATGCACTCGAGCATTCCATTCTGGACGCGATAAACCAATCAGTAGGAATTGCTCCGCCCTGATTTTTCCGGCCCTGATTTGTTCTTTGAGAACGAAGTGGAGTCGGATGCGGAACGAAAGCGGATGTCCCGGGGGCGGCTCACGCCGTGCGCTCTGTCCGCCGCGCGCGATAGGCCTGTGGTGACATCAGGGTCAATTTCCGGAAGGCCTTGCGAAAGCTGCTCTCGTCCTCATAGCCGGCCGTCCGTGCGATCGCCTTGATCGGCTGCGTCGTCGTCTCCAGCAGCGTGCGCGCATGCTCGACGCGGCGGCGCATGATGAAGGCCTGCGGCGGCTCGTGCGTGAGATCCTGAAACTTCCGGTTCAGCGTGCGCTCGCTGAGGCCGAGCGCGCCGGCGAGCCGCTTGACCGTCATGGGAGCCTTGCCGGGGCGGCGAACCAAGAGGTCGGCCCTGGTCAGCAGCGGGTCCTGCGAGAGCAGATAGCCGACCGGCATGAATATCGACTGGGTGCGCTGCGCGGTGTCGATGACGACGTAGTCCGCGCATAATTTTGCGATCTGCTTGCCTTCGACCATCTCGATCAATCTGAGCAGCAGGTCGACCCACGACATCGGGCCGGCTGCGCAGACGATGCGGTCCGCAGCCGTGATGACGGCGTCGGCGGCGAGGTCGATCGTGGGATGACGCTGCCGCAGCTCGCCTTGCAGCCACCAGGTGATGGTGGCGCGGCGGTTGTCGAGCAGGCCGGCTCCGGCCAACAGGAACACCCCGCTGCAGAACGCACCGATCAGCCGGCCGTTCGCGTGTTGCTGCCGGAGCCAGGCGCCGGCCCGGGCATATTGCGGTTGCAGGCGCTCGGCCGTGACGTGATCGACGAGGTTACCGGGGACGAGGATCGCGTCGAAGCGCGCCCGTGCTCCGACCGCGCCGTCGGCCGCGACTATCTGCCCGCCGCCGGCGCGCACGGGCTTGCCGTCGAGCGAGAGTGTCTGCCAGCTGAAGCGGGGCTTTGCACCGCTCTGCTGCATGACGTGATTGGCGAGCGAGAGGATGTCGGCGACGCCGGCAATCGCAGAGTGCATGCAGCCTTCCACGGCCAGAATTGCAAGCTTCATGGGGAGCTCCAGGCGGGACGCGGCGATCCTGTCCGATCGGTGCGCGGACCGCGTGGCGGAAATTGCCCGATCTCTGTCTTATCCGCCACTGCCTCGCCGGTCACGTTCGGGTCAATCTGCCCCCGTCGTCACACGACATGATTGGAGAGAGACATGCCTTACGTCACCATTTCCACCGTCCGCGGCATCCTGGATGCCGCGCAGAAGAAGGCGCTGCTCGATCGCGTCACCGATCTCCTGGTCGAGATCGAAGGACAGGGCAATGCGGACTTCCGCCGTAACGTCTGGGTCAGGATCGAGGAGCAGGATCCCTCGCACTGGTCGCTCGGCGGCATGCAGCCGACAGCTGAGATCATCGCCGGCACGTTCGGTACGATCGGGGCGGACGGGCTGCGGATCGCGCGGCAGAAGGCTTAGGTTCGCCTCGAGCCGAAAAACGAAAAGGCGCCTCCTTTCGGAAGCGCCTTTTGCTTGTCGCAGACGGTTCAGGCCGCTTAGCCCGAATAATACATCTCGAACTCGACCGGGTGCGGGGTCATTTCGAAGCGGGCGACTTCGGTCATCTTCAGCTCGATATAGGCGTCGATGAAGTCGTCGTCGAACACGCCGCCGGCCTTGAGGAAGCCGCGGTCCTTGTCGAGGTTTTCCAGCGCCTCGCGGAGCGAACCGCAGACGGTCGGGATCTGCTTCAGCTCTTCCTTCGGAAGGTCGTAGAGGTCCTTGTCCATCGCCGGACCCGGATCGATCTTGTTCTTGATGCCGTCGAGGCCGGCCATCAGCATCGCGGCGAAGCCGAGATAGGGATTGGCCATCGGATCGGGGAAGCGAACCTCGACGCGCTTGGCCTTCGGCGAAGCGGTGTAGGGGATGCGGCAGGAGGCCGAACGGTTGCGCGCGGAGTAGGCGAGCAGCACGGGAGCCTCATAGCCCGGGACCAGACGCTTGTAGGAGTTGGTCGACGGATTGGTGAAGGCGTTGATCGCCTTGGCGTGCTTGATGATGCCGCCGATGTAGTGCAGGCAGGTCTCCGAGAGATCGGCGTATTTGTTGCCGGCGAACACCGGCTTGCCGTCCTTCCAGATCGACTGGTGCACGTGCATGCCCGAGCCGTTGTCGCCGAAGATCGGCTTCGGCATGAAGGTGGCGGTCTTGCCGTAGATGTGCGCGACCTGGTGGATGCAGTACTTGTAGATCTGCATGTGGTCGGCCATCAGCGTCAGCGTGTCGAACTTCATGCCGAGCTCGTGCTGGGCGGAAGCCACTTCGTGATGGTGCTTCTCGACCTTGACGCCCATCTTGGCCATGGCGCCGAGCATTTCCGAGCGCATGTCCTGCACCGAGTCCTGCGGCGGCACCGGGAAATAGCCGCCCTTGGTGCGGATGCGGTGGCCGAGATTGCCGCCTTCGTATTCGGTGTCGGAATTGGTCGGCAGCTCCGAGGAGTCGAGCCGGAAACCGGTCTTGTAGGGCTCGGCCGAAAAGCGCACGTCGTCGAACACGAAGAATTCGGCTTCGGGACCGACGAACACGGTGTCACCCACGCCCATCGACTTCACCATGGCTTCGGCCTTCTTGGCGATGCCGCGGGGGTCGCGGTTGTAGGGCTCGCCGGTGGTCGGCTCGAGCACGTCGCAGGTGATGACCATGGTGGTCTCGGCGAAGAACGGGTCGATCGTCGCAGTGACCGGATCGGGCATCAGGCACATGTCGGACTCGTTGATCGCCTTCCAGCCGGCGATCGAGGAGCCGTCGAACATGGTTCCTTCGGCGAAGATGTCGTCATCGATCATGCTGACGTCGAACGTCACATGCTGCCACTTGCCACGCGGATCGGTGAAGCGCAGGTCGACGTACTTGACGTCGTTGTCCTTGATCGATTTCAGGACGTCTTTGGCGGTCTTCATGCATACCCCTTTTGGCTCTGCGGGTCGGTTTCCAGATGAGCAAAATTATTCTCGCTCGAGCGAGTTTTGCGCGACCGCACAAACGAAATCAGGCCGCCGAAGCAGCCTTCATTCTAGTCGCAGTGTCGCAAAATTCGGGATAGCACCCGGCTCAGATAGCGTCCAGCCCGGATTCGCCGGTTCGGATGCGGATCGCCTCTTCGATGTTGGAGACGAAGATCTTACCGTCGCCGATGCGGCCGGTTTGCGCGGCGCGACGGATCGCGTCGATGGCGCGCTCGACCAGATCGTCGCCGATCACGATCTCGATCTTCACCTTGGGCAGGAAGTCGACGATGTATTCTGCGCCGCGGTAGAGCTCGGCATGGCCCTTTTGCCGGCCAAAGCCCTTGGCTTCGGTGACGGTGATGCCCTGAAGGCCGACTTCCTGAAGCGCTTCCTTCACCTCGTCGAGCTTGAATGGCTTGATGATGGCTTCGATTTTCTTCACTGCGCGCCTCCCGGCCTTGAACAAATAGCAACGTCTTCGTCAGGATGCGCTTTCTTAACGCACGATCTTGTCTTCGCTATGCCTGAAACCCCTGACCAGTCCGGCATCAACGGCCGGCCACACTCTGATAGATGCCAGTGAGCACGACGAACCGAAGCGGCTTCCTCGAAAGCAGGGTCTATGCCAAGTTGCAAATGCCCTGATTATTGGAGCGTTATCAGCCTTTTAACGTGCACCTCTGAGCAGTGGCGCCGACCTGCACAAAATACCGAAGACTACGAAATAGGCAAACGGTTCAATATGTGTGCAGATCGATGTTCCCCAGGGTGGGGCGGCACGTCACGTGCCTGTTGAAAAGGCGTTTGGACCAGGGAAGTGGCATGGAAGTTCTGACCACCGCTGAAATGCAGCGTGCCGACCAGCTCACCATCGCGGCCGGCACGCCGGGTTTCAAGCTGATGCTGAGCGCGGGGCAGGCGGTCGCCGATGCCGCCCATGCGCTGGTGGAGGAGGGGCCGATCCTGATCGTGGCCGGCCCCGGCAACAATGGCGGGGACGGTTTTGTCGCCGCCGCCGAGCTCGCCGCGCAGGGGCGCGAGGTCTCGATCATCCTGATGTGCGAGCGCGACCAGCTCCAGGGCGACGCGGCCTCGGCCGCGCGCGGCTGGAAGCACCCGGTGCTCCCGTTCAATCCGCAGGCGATCGGACGGCCCGCGCTGATCATCGACGCGCTGTTCGGCGCAGGCCTCAGCCGTCCCGTCGATGGCGAGGCGCGTGCGATGATCGAGGCGATCAATAGCAACGGCGCCGTGGTGCTCGCGGTCGACCTGCCGAGCGGCATCAACGGCACCAGCGCGGCCGTGATGGGCGCGGCGGTGAACGCCACCGAGACCGTCACCTTCTTCCGCAAGAAGCCGGCGCATCTGTTGTTGCCGGGCCGGATGCATTGCGGCCATGTGCGTGTCGCCGACATCGGCATCGACGCGCAGGTGCTCGACGAGATCGCGCCGCGGACCTTCGAGAACGATCCGGATGTCTGGGGCGCCGCCTTTCCAGTGCCGCGCATCGACGGCCATAAATACGCGCGGGGGCATGTGCTGGCGGTCTCCGGCGATGCGGCGGCGACCGGCGCTGCGCGGCTGGCCGCGCGCGGGAGCTTGCGCGCCGGCGCGGGGCTGGTGACGCTGGCGAGCCCGCGCGATGCGCTGGCGATCAACGCGGCCGCGCTCACGGCGGTCATGGTTCGCCCCGTCGACACCGCGATCGAGTTCGGCGAGCTGCTCGGCGACAAGCGCTACAACACTTGCATCATCGGCCCCGGCGCCGGCATCGGTGAACGCACCTGCGATCTCGTTCACACGGCGCTTAACGCGCAGCGTCATCTGGTGCTCGATGCCGATGCGCTGACGAGCTTTGCCGCAAACCCTGCGCGGCTGTTCGAATCGATCAAATCGTCACATGACAATGCGGTGGTGCTGACGCCGCACGAGGGCGAGTTTCCGCGCCTGTTCTCGGACCTCAGCAACAAGAATCCTGGCCGCTCCAAGCTGGAGCGCGTGCGCGATGCCGCCGAACGCTCCGGCGCGGTCGTGCTGCTGAAGGGCCCGGACACCACCATTGCGGCCCCCGACGGCCGCGCGACCATCGCGGCCAATGCGCCGCCCTGGCTCGCCACCGCCGGCGCCGGCGACGTGCTCGCCGGCATCATCGCTGGCCTGCTGGCGCAAGGCGTGCCGGCGTTCGAGGCCGCCAGCATCGGCGTCTGGATGCACGGCGAGGCCGCACGTGAGGCCGGGCCCGGCCTGATCGCGGAGGATCTGACCGAGACGCTGCCGGCCGTGCACCGGCGGATCTATGATGCGCTCGGCATCGAATATTGAGTCCGCTTCACTCCACCGCGTACCACCGCACCAGCCGCGGCGCGGCCCAGTCGGTGGCGACGGATTCGATCAGCCATTGTCCGGGCGCGGTCGCCGCGAAGGCGATGCGCTGGATCTGGCCGGGCTCGATCGCGAGCGTGTCGAGCCAGTAGGGCTTCCAGCCGTCGTCGAGCCTGTCGAGCAGGCGGAAGGGGTGGCCGTGCAGGTGGAACACGGTGGTGACAGGGGCGCTGTTCTTGACGGCCAGCACCACGGTGCGGCCGGTCCCGGCGCGGAAGATGGGGGCGGAGGCGGTGGAAAAGCTCGCCGGCCGTGCCCAGCCCGCGTCTGCGGCGCCGAGCGCGACATCGAACCGCAGGGCGCCTTTCAGGTCGAGCTTCTCGGGCAGGTCGTTCGGAGGGAGGGGCTGCGCCGGCATCAGCGGCACCCGGCGATCGAGCTGGCCGGATATCTTCAGGCGGCCGACCTGGCGAGCCTCCTTGCCGTCATGCAGCAGCAACGCGGCCGATGTGGCCGCATCCACGAATGCGTCCGCGCGCGCGCCGGGCGCCAGCACCAGGGCCCCGTTGCGGGCCGAAAACGGCTCGGCCGGTTGCCCGTCCAGGGCCATCACTTGGACGTCGTGGCTTTCCAATTTGATTGCCAGAACAGTGCGTTGCGAGCCGTTGATCAAGCGCAGCCGCAGCCGCTGATTGCCCATCGCTGAGTGTTCGAATGAAGTTTGCCCGTTGATCGTGTAGAGCGGCATCGCATCCTTCGGGGCCTGGCCAGGCGGGACCGCGGTGCCATCCGGGCGCAGGCGCCATTCCTCGATCAGCAGGACGACGTCGCGATCGACGGTGACTGGGCTGGATTCGGCGACGATGACCGGAAGCGGACGGACAGGCTGCTTCTGATCGTCCTCGAAGAGGCGAAAGTCAGCCAACAAGGTCCCCGCGTTCAGCATTGAAATAATTGATGTTTCGACCGCATTTGGCGGGGCAGGCGCGCGCCCTCGCAACGGGTCGGTCGGGGCCCCGCTGTTCAGGCCGTACCAGACTGGTGCAAGCGGCACAGGCAGGTCGTTCCGAAATACCAGCTCGCAACGGTCGCCCCGCCTGAGACGGACGTCCCTGAGATGACTGGCCGCGGCCAGCTCCCAGATTGGTGTCGGTGGCCGATCCGGCTTGAGAGCCAGGCTTGTGGTCCGTGCCTGGAGGGCGATCTGGGCGGTCACGGCCGGAGCCGCTCCCCCAGCCATCAGCCCACCCGCGGACGCGCCGAGCGCCACTCCAAGCCCGGCCAAAAGCTCGCGTCTGTTCGGCTCGAATATCCCAGGTGTCATGAGCCGATCCCGACCACGCCGCGCTGGATAAGTCCAGCCGCCGTGCCTAGGTAAAGCCTGCCTCGATCGGGCCATTTTTTTGCTGCGAACAGTCAGGCGCATGTTATAAGCCCGGCCGCCCGCGGCATCGCGGCCGGTCTTGATGCAAATTCACGCGGGCGTGGCGGAACTGGTAGACGCGCTGGATTTAGGTTCCAGTGACGAAAGTTGTGGGGGTTCGAGTCCCTCCGCCCGCACCAAGCGCTTATCGCGTTTGCACGGATTACGAGACCTGCTTTCGCGCGGATGTTCGTCCGCCGGGAGCCGGTTCGATGAAGCACCGGCGTTGAGGCGTCCGCCTCGCGCCGGATCGATTAATGACAGCGTCCCGACGCATGCGCGCCGGGACCGAACGGGAAGAAGATTGGACGCCATGCAGGTCACAGAAACCCTCTCGGAAGGTTTGAAGCACGAGTTCAAGATCAGCGTTCCCGCGTCTGATCTCGACGCCAAGGCCGGCGCCAAGCTCGTCGACCTCAAGGACAAGGTCCGCATCAACGGCTTCCGCCCCGGCAAGGTACCGGTCACGCACCTGAAGAAGGTCTACGGCCGCTCGGTGATGGCCGAGACCATCGACCAGACCATCCGCGACACCAACACGCAGCTGTTCTCGGAGCGTGGCTTCCGCCTTGCGACCGAGCCGAAGATCACCATGCCGAGCGAGCAGGCCGAGGTCGAGGAGCTCCTGAGCGGCAAGACCGATCTGACCTACACGGTCGCGATCGAGGTGGTGCCGGCGATCGCACTCGCCGACTTCAAGACCTTCCAGGTCGAGAAGCCCGTGGCCGAGGTCTCCGATTCCGACGTCGACGAGGCGATCAAGCGCATCGCCGATACCAACCGCGGCTACGCCGCGAAGGCCGAGGGCGCCAAGGCCGAGTCGGGTGACCGCGTCACCATCAACTTCAAGGGCACCATCAACGGCGAAGTCTTCGAGGGCGGCACCGGCGAAGGCATCCAGGTCGTGATCGGCTCGAACACCTTCATCCCCGGCTTCGAGGAACAGCTCACCGGCATCGGCGCGGGCGAGACCCGCACGCTGAAAGTGTCGTTCCCCAAGAACTACATGAACGACAAGCTCGCCGGCCAGCCGGCCGAGTTCGAGACCACCGCGACCACGATCGAAGCGCCGCAGGACGTCGCGATCGACGACGAGTTCGCCAAGACGCTCGGCCTGGAATCGCTCGACAAGCTCAAGGAAGCCGCACGCGAGCGGCTGGTTGCCGAGTTCGCCGGCGCGACGCGCCAGCGCGTCAAGCGCGCGCTGCTCGACCGTCTCGACGAAGCGCATCGCTTCGAGGCGCCGCCCTCGCTGGTCGACGAGGAGTTCAATCTGATGTGGAACTCGGTCAAGGCCGAGATGGACTCCGCCGGCAAGACCTTCGCCGACGAGGACACCACCGAAGACAAGGCCAAGGAAGAGTACCGCAAGATCGCCGACCGCCGCGTGCGGCTCGGTCTCGTGCTCTCCGAGATCGGCGAGAAGAACAAGATCACCGTGACCGACGACGAGGTCGGCCGCGCCGTGATCGAGCGCGCCCGCTCGATGCCCGGCCGCGAGAAGGAGGTCTGGGACTATTACCGCAGCAATGCCCAGGCGCTGGCCCAGCTTCGCGCACCGATCTATGAAGACAAGGTCGTCGACTTCATCCTCGAGCTCGCCAACGTGACCGAGAAGAAGGTCTCGCGCGAGGACCTCTACAAGGACGACGAGGCGGAAAAGACCGCGGCCTGAAGGGTTTGACGCAGTCACCTATTAAGGATGATCGGCGAAGAGGCCCAGCTAGCCAGATGGCCGGCTGGGCCTCTTCGTGCGAATCAGCTTCAACTGCCCCCCGGATTAAGCCTTAATTCGCTCCGCACTTGTCAGAACCGAATTGGGCTATATCTGTCGGTACGCCCTTCTATCTATCTCTACCAAGTTCCTGCATCACAGGACGTCCATCCCCCTCCGGCAGATCCAGCCAGAACTGGCGGCCAGGCCCGGCGATGTCCGTCTCCGAAAACCCTAGGTGACTCATGCGCGATCCGGTTGAAACCTACATGAACCTCGTGCCCATGGTGGTCGAGCAGACCAACCGTGGCGAGCGCGCCTACGACATCTTCTCGCGCCTTTTGAAGGAACGCATCATCTTCCTGACCGGTCCGGTCGAGGACGGCATGTCGACGCTGGTCGTCGCCCAGCTTCTGTTCCTCGAGGCGGAAAATCCGAAGAAGGAAATCTCGATGTACATCAACTCGCCGGGCGGCGTGGTGACGTCGGGCCTTGCGATCTACGACACCATGCAGTTCATCCGTCCGCCGGTGTCGACGCTGTGCACGGGGCAGGCCGCCTCGATGGGCTCGCTGCTGCTCTGCGCCGGCGAGAAGGACATGCGCTTCTCGCTGCCGAACGCGCGCATCATGGTGCACCAGCCCTCCGGCGGCTTCCAGGGCCAGGCGACCGACATCATGCTGCACGCCCAGGAAATCCTGAACCTGAAGAAGCGGCTCAACGAGATCTACGTGAAGCACACCGGCCAGACCTACAAGGCGATCGAGGATGCGCTGGAACGCGACAAGTTCCTCACCGCGGCCGACGCGAAGGAGTTCGGCCTGGTCGACAAGGTCATCGACAAGCGCGCCGAGGAGCCGGCGGCGAAAGCCCCGTAGCACTACTGGAGTGTGACGGCGATCCCTCAGAGATCGCTTGTCACCATCAGGTGGCGTTCACGCTATGGCCGCGTGGCGCGTCGCACAACGGGGTTTTGCGCCCTGCGACAGGCAGAAAGTTCCGCTTTCGTGCTTGTTTTTCGTGGCTATCCAGCAACGCCGGGGTGATTTCGATCACTTCGCCCGTGCCAAGACCGGAAATCACGGTATTGTCACGGATGGTCGGCAGCCCCCGATTAGCGAATTCTTGATAGTCGGGTGACAGCATGGTTGGCTACGAACGATCGGCTATGATCGCGGAGAATCGCGTGACCGTGATTCGCACGGGAAGTAATGCGTAGGGTCTTTTTTGGTACGGAATTTGCTCTACTTAAGCTTCATGCCGGCCATCGTGTCGGAATGAAGCGATCGAGCGGAACGGAATCGAACCGCGGACGGAGACAGGAATGAGTAAGGTCGGCACGAGCGACTCCAAGAACACGCTATATTGCTCGTTCTGCGGCAAGAGCCAGCACGAAGTCCGCAAACTGATCGCGGGTCCCACCGTCTTCATTTGCGACGAGTGCGTCGAGCTCTGCATGGACATCATCCGCGAGGAGAACAAATCCTCGCTGGTCAAGTCGCGCGACGGTATTCCGACGCCGAAGGAAATCTGCAAGGTCCTGGACGACTACGTGATCGGCCAGAGCCACGCGAAGAAGGTCCTGTCGGTCGCGGTGCACAACCACTACAAGCGCCTCAACCACCAGACCAAGCACAACGACGTCGAACTCGCGAAGTCGAACATCCTGCTGATCGGTCCGACCGGTTCGGGCAAGACGCTGCTCGCGCAAACGCTCGCCCGCATCCTGGACGTGCCGTTCACGATGGCGGACGCGACCACGCTGACCGAGGCCGGCTATGTCGGCGAGGACGTCGAGAACATCATCCTGAAGCTGCTCCAGTCCGCCGACTACAATGTCGAGCGCGCCCAGCGCGGCATTGTCTACATCGACGAAATCGACAAGATCAGCCGCAAGTCCGACAACCCCTCGATCACGCGCGACGTGTCGGGCGAGGGCGTGCAGCAGGCGCTGCTGAAGATCATGGAAGGCACGGTGGCTTCGGTCCCGCCGCAGGGCGGCCGCAAGCATCCGCAGCAGGAATTCCTGCAGGTGGACACCACCAACATCCTCTTCATCTGCGGCGGCGCGTTCGCCGGCCTCGACAAGATCATCTCGGCGCGCGGACGGTCGACCTCGATCGGTTTCGCGGCCCAGGTGATGGCGCCGGAAGACCGCCGCACCGGCGAGATCTTCCGTCACGTCGAGCCTGAGGATCTCCTGAAGTACGGCCTCATCCCCGAATTCGTCGGCCGTCTGCCGGTCGTGGCGACGCTCGAGGACCTCGACGAGGCCTCGCTGAAGAAGATCCTGACCGAGCCGAAGAACGCGCTGGTGAAACAGTACCAGCGGCTGTTCGAGATGGAGAACATCGAGCTGACCTTCGCCGACGAGGCGCTTGGCGCGGTTGCCCGCAAGGCGATCGAGCGCAAGACCGGTGCGCGCGGCTTGCGTTCGATCCTCGAGGCGATCCTGCTCGAGACCATGTTCGACCTGCCGGGCCTGGAAGGTGTGGAAGAGGTCGTGATTTCGCGCGAAGTCGTGGAAGGAACGGCGCGTCCGCTCTACATCTACGCCGATCGGTCCGATCGCGCCGTCGAGAACGCCAGCGCCTGATCGTCCGGCGCTGGAACGCTCCAATCGTACCCTCGAAGTCGGGCTGCGGACGTGTATCTCCGCAGCCGGTGTTGCGTCGCTTATTGCGTTGCGTAAGCGCCTGATGGCGCGTGTTTTTCAATGACTTGACACCCCCCGGGTCGATAGCCACCTAATGTCGGCGGCGAGCGAAACTTCTCTTCCAGATTCGCCTCAGTTCCGATCCGGCGAGCCGGTCCAACGCGAAAAACGGACCGATCGGTTTTGCGGATCACCTCGGCACCTTGTGGCGGTTGCGCATGAGCATGGCGGGCTGCGTGCAAGGGGGCAAAGCAAAAGGAAAAGGCCATGACTAATCCAAAACCCCGGCCAACCATCGTTCATGGCGAAACGCACGCCTATCCCGTGCTGCCGCTGCGCGACATCGTCGTCTTCCCGCACATGATCGTTCCGCTCTTCGTCGGCCGCGAGAAGTCGATTCGCGCGCTCGAAGAGGTGATGAAGAACGACGCGCTGATCATGCTCGCGACGCAGAAGAACGCGTCCGACGACGATCCGGCGCCCGACTCCATTTACGAGACCGGTACGCTTGCCAGCGTGCTGCAGCTCTTGAAGCTTCCCGACGGCACCGTGAAGGTGCTGGTCGAAGGGCTCGAGCGTGCGCGCGTGCAGAAATACACCGATCGCGCCGACTATTACGAAGCGACCGCCATTGCGCTGGCCGACACTGATGCGAAGTCGGTCGAGGCGGAAGCGCTGTCGCGCTCGGTCGTGTCCGACTTCGAGAGCTATGTGAAGCTCAACAAGAAGATCTCGGCCGAGGTCGTCGGCGTCGTGCAGGCGATCACCGATTTCGCCAAGCTCGCCGACACCGTTGCCTCGCATCTCGCCGTCAAGATCGCGGATCGCCAGGGTATCCTGGAGACGCTGTCCGTCACCACGCGCCTCGAAAAGGTGCTGGGCCTGATGGAGAGCGAGATCTCGGTGCTGCAGGTCGAGAAGCGGATCCGTTCGCGCGTCAAGCGGCAAATGGAGAAGACCCAGCGCGAGTATTATCTCAACGAGCAGATGAAGGCGATCCAGAAGGAACTCGGCGACGACGATGGTCGCGACGAGCTCGCCGACCTCGAAGAGAAGATCTCCAAGACCAAGCTCTCCAAGGAAGCGCGCGACAAGGCGCAGCATGAATTGAAGAAGCTGCGCCAGATGTCGCCGATGTCCGCGGAAGCGACCGTCGTGCGCAACTATCTGGATTGGCTGCTGTCGATTCCGTGGAACAAGAAGTCCAAGGTGAAGAAGGATCTGGAAGCCGCACAGGCCGTGCTGGACTCCGATCACTACGGGCTCGAGAAGGTCAAGGAACGGATCGTCGAGTATCTTGCGGTGCAGTCGCGCGCCAACAAGCTGACCGGACCGATCCTGTGCCTCGTCGGTCCTCCCGGCGTCGGCAAGACCTCGCTCGGCAAGTCGATCGCGAAGGCCACGGGGCGCGAGTTCGTGCGCGTCTCGCTCGGCGGCGTGCGCGACGAGGCCGAGATCCGCGGTCACCGCCGCACCTATATCGGCTCGATGCCCGGCAAGATCATCCAGTCGATGCGCAAGGCGAAGTCGTCCAATCCGCTGTTCCTGCTGGACGAGATCGACAAGATGGGCGCCGATTTCCGCGGCGATCCGTCGTCGGCTTTGCTCGAGGTCCTCGACCCCGAGCAGAACGGGACGTTTGCCGACCACTATCTCGAGGTCGACTACGATCTGTCGAACGTCATGTTCATCACGACCGCGAATACGCTGAATATTCCCGGCCCGCTGATGGACCGCATGGAGATCATCCGGATCGCGGGCTACACCGAGAACGAGAAGGTCGAGATCGCGCGCAAGCATCTGATCCCGAACGCGGTGTCCAAGCACGGCCTGGATTCCAAGGAGTTCTCGATCGACGACGACGCGCTGCTGCTCTTGATCCGCCGCTACACCCGCGAAGCGGGCGTGCGTAATCTGGAGCGTGAGCTCTCCACACTCGCCCGCAAGGCGGTGAAGGAGCTGATGATCTCCAAGAAGAAGTCGGTCAAGGTCACGGAGAAGACCCTCGAAGAGCTTCTGGGCGTGCCGAAGTACCGCTATGGCGAGATCGAGAGCGAGCCGCAGGTCGGTATCGTCACCGGCCTGGCCTGGACCGATGTCGGCGGCGAGTTGCTGACGATCGAAGGCGTCATGATGCCGGGCAAAGGCAAGATGACCGTCACGGGCAATCTGCGCGACGTGATGAAGGAGTCGATCTCCGCGGCGGCGTCCTATGTCCGCTCGCGTGCGATCACCTACGGCATCGAGCCGCCGCTGTTCGACCGGCGCGACATCCATGTGCACGTGCCGGAAGGCGCGACGCCCAAGGACGGTCCGTCGGCGGGCGTCGCCATGGCCACCGCGATCATCTCGGTCATGACCGGCATTCCGGTCCGCCACGATGTCGCGATGACCGGCGAGATCACTTTGCGCGGCCGCGTGCTGCCGATCGGAGGCTTGAAGGAGAAACTGTTGGCTGCGGCCCGCGGCGGCATCAAGACGGTGCTGATCCCCGAGGACAATGCCAAGGATCTCACGGAGATTTCCGATGCGATCAAGGGCGGCATGGAGATCATCCCGGTCTCGCGCCTCGACGACGTCGTCGCCAAGGCTCTGGTGAGGAAGCCGGTGCCGATCGTCTGGGAAGAGGACACCAAGGTGACGGTGAAGCCGGACGGCGACGAAGCCGCCGGTGGCCTGACCGCGCACTGAGATCGCAACTCGAAAAGATGATAGAACGGCGCCTTCGGGCGCCGTTTTTGTTTTGGCGGCAAGGAGGGGGAGATGCAGGTCGACGGGCAATGCCATTGCGGGCAGATCACCTTCGAGGCTGAGATCGAACCCGAGTCGGTCTCGGTTTGCCACTGCACCGACTGCCAGACGCTGACCGGCTCGCCGTTCCGCGTGACGGCGATCTGCAGCGGGACCGACGTCAAGCTCACCGCCGGCACGCCCAAGATCTACGGCAAGCGCGGCGACAATGGCCGGATGCGCTTCCAGCACTTCTGCGCCGATTGCGGTTCCCCGCTGTTCACCAGCGGCGAGGCGACCAGGCCGACGATTGGGGCATCCGCTGGGGCTCGATCCGTCAGCGCGACAAATTGCGGCCCGTTCGGCAGATCTGGTGCCAGTCGGCGGCGGTCTGGATCGACGCGGTGGTACTGCTGCCGGGGAGGCCGCAGGATTGAGGTCGGGCTTGCCGACCAAGGGCGGGTAGGGATAAAGAGGCGGCGAGGGGCGGTTAGCTCAGCTGGTTAGAGCATCTCGTTTACACCGAGAGGGTCCGCGGTTCGAATCCGTGACCGCCCACCAGCCTTCGCTCGCTTCGCGAGCTTCGGCTCGGCAAGCAAGCCAAGCCGGCGCGGCCCAACATTAGCTTCAGAGCCGCGCGCTCGGAGAAGCGGCGCGAGCTGCTTTAGCTCCCGAAAGGTGCGCTGGACATCCGGACGTGGTATCGCCGCGGTGTGGTTGCAGAGCCGCAACGGACCGCATCGCGAATGGGAATGACCGGGGACACCATGCAACAGCCCAGCGGACACGCAGAGAACGCCGACCAGATCGCCTATTGGAACGGACCGAGCGGGCAGCGCTGGGCCGATCGCCATGCGGCGCAGGAGAGCCTGCTCGGACCGATTGCCGAGGCGCTGATCGACCGCGCCAGGCCGATGCCCGGAGAGCGCGTTCTCGATATCGGCTGCGGATCCGGCGCGACGACGTTCGCGTTCGCCAAGGCAGTGGCGCCCGACGGATTCGCGCTTGGCCTCGACGTCTCCGAGCCGATGCTGTCGCAGGCGCGCGCGTTCGCGCCGAAAGGCCTGCCGCTGGATTTCGTGCTGGCTGATGCCACCGTCTATCCGTTCGAGCCGGCGAGCTTCGATCTGCTCGTCTCGCGCTTTGGCGTGATGTTCTTCGCTGATCCCGTTGCGTCCTTCACCAATCTCCGCCGTGCCCTGAAGCCGACCGGGCGGCTCGCCTTCGCCTGCTGGCGCGAGCCCAAGGAAAATCCGTGGATGATGGCGCCGCTGATGGCGGTGTACAAACACGTGCCGAAGATGCCCCCGGTCGGGCCGGAAGAGCCGGGGCCGTTCGCTTTCGCCTCGGAAGAACGCGTGATGCGCATCCTGAAGGGGGCCGGCTTCGTCGACATGGCGATGGAGCCGCATAATCTTCCGATGGACGTCGCGATCGGCGGCGGCCTCGATGCCGCGGTGGATGGCGCTTTGCAGATCGGCCCCGCCAGCCGCGCGCTGCAGGGACATCCGCCGGAGACATACGCGGCCGCAAGAGCCTCGATCCGCGAGATGCTCGCGCCGTTCCAGAAGGGGCAGAGCGTCGCGTTGCAAGGCGCGATCTGGATCGTGACCGCGAAGGCGACGTAGTCGCCCCGAACTTCCGGTTGCGAGCATCGAGATGAATCCAGCACTGATCCAGCGCACCGGTCTTTGGTCCGCCTTGCCCCGGTGGGCAGGCTCCATCGCGTGGTTCTGGGTCTGGGTTTGTGCGATCGGCCTCGCCTTGATGGTTCACCTGGCTTTCCTGGTGGTATGGCCGGACAACTTCATCCATGAGGACAGTGCGGCCTATATCATCCAGACCGAATCCATCCTGAGAGGACAATATCTCGAGGATGTGATGAAGCGGCCGTATGGCGTGGCCGCCTTCCTTGCGCTGCTGTCGAAACTATTCGGCCCGCACATCCTCGTGTTCGTCATCGCGCAGCACCTGATGAGCGTCGGCACCGCGCTTTTCGTTGCGGGGACCGTGCGTCTTGCCGGCGCGCCGCGCGTCTTCGCGCTAATGGCCTTTTGTCTGGCGGCGCTGCATGGCCGCATCATCCATTATGACAATACGATCGGTGCGGAGACGATCTCCAACTTCCTGGTCAGTCTAGCGGCCTTCATCGCCGCGGGCGCGGCATTGAGGAAATGGCCAGCGGTGCCGTCGGCAGCGGCGGTGGGCCTGACGCTCGGCGCGGTGATGACCTGCCGGTCGGCGGCGGTTGGACAGGCTGCCGTCATACTGTTGTGGCTGGTGGTGGTGCTGGACACAGGGCTCCTGCGCCGGATCGGCGTACTTGCCCTGGCAGGCGTTCTCGCATCAGTCGTCTATCTGACGCCGGCAGCGATCAATTTGGCGATCGGCAAGCGCCCTGCCGGTAACGAGACCCTGGCCGTGATGGCCTTCGTGGTCGGCTATTCCGGCGATTTCGAGCACGGCGTCCATCTCGACCGGAAGGCGCAGGCGCGGGGGTATGTCGAGCAGATGCGTGCCGAGGACACGCCTCGGGGATGGCCCGACATCGAGGTCTATCAGTGGCCGTTCGGCGCGATGCACCGGCTGGCGAAGGCCGGCGACAACGATACCGATCTCGAGAGGGTGGTGCGTGACATCTTCGTGGAAACGCTGACGACGCCGTCGACGCTCTATCGACACCTCACCAAACACTTTCTCCGGGAGATGTTCTTCCTGCTGTTCGACGCAAATTCGGTGGCGCGGCGGACGCCCAGTCCGCAGGGCTACGAGTTCTTCATGGAACGCGACAGGTTCCCGTTCTTTGGCAGCCCGACCGGGTTGAAGCCCGGACAGCTGATTCAGGACTACTACAAGCCCTGGTGGCCATTGTCGCGGCTGCTGCCGACCGCGGATCAGTTTCAGCTCAACCTGAACCGCCTCTTTGCGCGTGGCTACGCGCCGAGCTCGGATCTGGTCGCGTTGTGTTGTGGGTTGCGGGTTTCGACCGAGTACGACGATTTCCCGGGTCTGATCTGGTGGCTATCCTCCGCGACACTCGGCCTCGCTCTCGTGTTTCTGATTGGCGTCCCTGCGAGCCATGCGGGTTTGGTTCGGTGGCCGAGCGGCCGCCTCGTCGCCGGTGGCACATTGATGATCTTGCTGGCGATGGTCAGTGCCGCGTTTCCGACCTTCCTCATCTATGGGCTCAATCGCTACGCCTATTACGTCATTCCCTTCCTTGCCGGCTCGAGCGCGATCCTGGGGAGTGTGGTGTTCGATTGGCTCAGGGCCAGAGCGGGCCGGGCCGACCGCGCCGAAGCCTGAGCGCGGTCACACCACATCATCCGGCGCCAGCGCGCAGCCATTGTCCGGATGGGTCTCGACCTGAAGTGTGGTATGGCCGATGCGATGGGTCGTCTTCAGCAACTGCGTCGTCTCCATCAGGAACGCATCGCCGGCCCCAGTGGGCATGACGAGGTGGCAGGTCAGCGCCGTCTCGGTGGTCGAGATCGGCCAGACGTGGAGATCGTGGATCGCCGACACGCCCGGACGCGCGAGCAGGAGGGCTCTTATCGCGGCGAGGTCGGTGCCCTTGGGCGCGGCCGCCATCGACATGTCGATCGAGCCGCGCAACAGGCTGGTGGTGCTCCACAGGATGGTGGCGCAGATGACGAGGCTGGTGACGGGATCGAGCCAGAGCCAGCCGGTCCAGATGATCAGCGCGGCCGAGACCACGACGCCGAGCGAGACCGCGGCGTCGGCGGCCATATGCAGATAGGCGCCCTCGATGTTGATGTCGTCCTTGCGCCCGCTCGCGAACAGCAGGGCGGTGAAACCGTTGATGAGAATGCCGATGCCGGCGACCACCATCACCGTGATGCCCGCGACCGGCTCCGGCTCGCGCAGCCGCAGGATCGCCTCCCAGCCGATCGCGCCGGTCGCGACCAGCAGGAACACGGCGTTTGCGAGCGCGGCCAGAATCGTGGAGGCGCGAAAACCGTAGGTGAAGCGGCCGCTCGGCGCCCGCCGTGCCGCGATCGAGGCGCCCCAGGCCACGACCAGGCCGAGCACGTCGGACAGATTATGACCGGCGTCGGCGAGCAGCGCAGTGGAGTTGCCGAGATAGCCGTAGATCGCCTCTGCCACCACCAGCGCGGTGTTGAGCGCAATGCCGATCGCGAAGGCCCTGCCGAAATTCGCGGGCGCATGGACATGGCCGTGATTGTGGTCGTGACCATGACCGTGGTCGGCATGATCATGGTGGTGATGACCGTGATGGTCGTGGCTGCCCACTTCTAGCGCTCCCCGGACGCCGCCAAATCAGGCGCCATTGTAGGCGTTTCGCTTGCGACGTCACGGCGGAACAGCACGTAGAGCGCCGGCAGCACCAGCAATGTCAGGATGGTCGAGGAGATGATGCCGCCGATCACCACGGTCGCCAGCGGCCGCTGCACCTCGGCGCCGGCACCTGTCGCGAGTGCCATCGGCACGAAGCCGAGCGAGGCGACCAGCGCGGTCATCAGCACCGGGCGCAGCCGCGTCAGCGCGCCCTCGCGCACCGCCTCCACGAGGGGCCGCCCCTCGCTGCGCAGCCGCTCGATGAAGGCAATAATGACAAGGCCGTTGAGCACGGCGACGCCCGACAGCGCGATGAAGCCGACGCCGGCGCTGATGGAGAGCGGGATACCGCGCAGCAGCAGCGCCGCGACGCCGCCCGTCAGCGCCAGCGGCACGCCGGAGAAGACCAGCGCCGCGTCGGCTGCCGATCCCATGCCCATGAACAGCAGTACAAACACCAGCAGCAGCGCCACCGGCACCACGATCGTCAGCCGCTTGGTCGCCGAAACCAGCTGCTCGAACTGGCCACCCCAGCCGATCCAGTAGCCGGGCGGCAGCTTGACCTTCTCGGCCACCGCCGCCTCGGCGTCCGTGACGAAGGAGCCGAGATCGCGGGCGCGGACATTGGCGGTGACGACGATGCGCCGCTTGCCGTTTTCGCGGCTGATCTGGTTCGGGCCGGGCGTCGCGTCGACGGTGGCGACCGACGACAGCGGCACATAGCGCATCTGGGCGAGAGGCGAGGCGGCCAGCGCGGTGCGAACGGCCGTGCCGGTTGCGGTGTCCTCGCCGGGCGGCAGCGGGATCGGGATCGCCCGGATCGCCTCGAGATTGCCGCGCAAATGCTCCGGCAGGCGCACCACGATGTCGAAGCGGCGATCGCCCTCGAACAGCTTGCCGGCCGACTTGCCGCCGACGGCGATCTCGACGATGCCCTGCACCTCACTGACGCTGAGGCCGTAACGGGCGAGCGCCTGGCGATCGAGGCGGACGGTGAGGATCGGAAGCCCTGCGACCTGCTCGATCTTGACGTCGCTGGCGCCGCGGATACCGCGGATCGCGGCCTCGACCTGCTTGGCTGCGCCTTGCAGGATGTCGAGATCATCGCCGAAGATCTTGACGCCGACGTCGGTGCGCACTCCGGAGATCAGCTCGTTGACCCGGAACTGGATCGGCTGGGAGATTTCGTAAGCGCTGCCGGGAATATCGTCGGCGGCCTTGGCGATGGCCTCGATGACCTCGGACTTCGATTTGCCGGGGTCGGGCCATTCGGCGCGCGGCTTCAGCATGACGTAGCCGTCGGTCTGCGCCGGCGACATCGGGTCGGTCGCGATCTCGGCGGTGCCGATGCGGGTGAAGAACTCCTTCACCTCGGGAATCTGCATGATGCGCTTTTCCAGCGCCTTCTGCAGGTCCAGCGATTGCGTCAGACTGGTGCCGGGAATCCGGATCGAGGCAAGGGCGACGTCGCCTTCGTCGAGGCTCGGAATGAACTCGCCGCCCATCCGCGACGCGGCGATGCCGCTTGCGACCACGATGAATGCGGCCATGACGGCGACCGCGAGCCGGTTGTCGATGGCAAAGCGGAGCAGGGGGAGATAGGCGCGCTTGGCCATGCGCATGAACAGGTTTTCGTGCTCGGACACCTTGCCGGTGACGAAGACGGCGACCGCCGCCGGCACGAAGGTGATGGAGAACAGCACGGCGGCGCCGAGCGCCATCAGCACGGTCAGCGCCATCGGCGTGAACATCTTGCCCTCGACGCCCGTCAGCGTCAGCACGGGCAGATAGACCACCGCGATGATCAGCGTTCCGAACAGGCTCGGCTTGATCACCTCGCCCGACCCGCGCAGAATCGCGCGCGATCGCTCCGAGACCGTTAGCAGCCCGCCTTTCTCGCGCTGCGCCTCGGCCAGCATGCGCAGGCAATTCTCGACGATGATCACGGCGCCGTCGACGATGATGCCGAAGTCGATGGCGCCGAGGCTCATCAGGTTCGCGCTGACCTTCGTCTCGACCATGCCGGTGATTGTCATCGCCATGGACAGCGGAATGACACAGGCCACCACGAGCGCGGCGCGGATGTTGCCGAGGATCAGGAACAGCACGGCTACCACCAGGGCCGCGCCTTCCAGCAGGTTGTTCTTGACCGTGCGGACGGTGGCTTCCACCAGGTCGGTGCGGTCGTAGACGGTCCGCGTCACCACGCCATCGGGCAGCGATTTGGCGATCTCGTCCAGGCGGGCGGCGACGCGGCGCGCCACGGTGCGGCTGTTCTCGCCGATCAGCAGCATGGCGGTGCCGAGCACGGTCTCCTCGCCATTGCGCGTCGCAGCGCCCGTGCGCAGGTCGCGGCCTTCCGTGACGCCAGCGACGTCTCTGATCCTGACGGGATTGCCGCCGCGCGAGCCGATCACGACGTCCTGGATTTCACTGAGGTTGCCGACCTGGCCCGGCGAGCGAACCAGATATTGCTCGCCGTTGCGCTCGATATAGCCGGCGCCGACATTGGCGTTGTTGGCGGCGAGCGCCGTCATGACGTCGCGGAAGCCGAGGCGGTAGGCCATCAGCTTGCCAGGATCCGGCAGCACATGGAACTGCCGCTCGAAGCCGCCGATGGTGTTGACCTCGATCACTCCGGGCACGTTGCGAAGCTGCGGCTTAATGATCCAGTCCTGCACGGTGCGCAGATCGGTCAGCGAATAGTCGTGGCCGCCCTGCGCCTTGGCACCCGGCTTTGCCTCGACGGTGTACATGAAGATTTCGCCGAGCCCGGTCGAGACCGGACCCATCGCGACCTCGACGCCAACAGGAAGCTGGTCCTTGACCTGCTGAATGCGTTCCCCGACGAGCTGGCGGGCGAAGAAGATGTCGGTGCCGTCCTTGAAGACGACCGTCACCTGGCTGAGACCGTAGCGCGACAGCGAGCGGGTGTAGTCGAGCCTGGGCAGGCCGCCCATCGCGGTCTCGACCGGGAAGGTGATGCGCTGCTCGGTCTCGAGCGGCGAGTAGCCGGGCGCACGCGTGTTGATCTGGACCTGGATGTTGGTGATATCAGGCACCGCGTCGATCGGCAGGCGCTGGAAATTCCAGGATCCGAAAGCGACGGCGCCGAGCGCGAGCAGGAGGACCAGCCAGCGCTGAGCGAGCGAAACGGCGATCAGGCGCTCAATCATGCTCGGCCTCGCCCTTGCCCATCTCCGCCTTCACGACGAAGCTGTTCTCGGCGACGTAATGCTCGCCGGCCGACAGGCCCGCCTTGATCTCGACATGGCGGGGATCGGAATCGCCCAGCTCCACCGGGCGTGCCTCGATCTTGTCGCTGTCCTCGCGCACGAACACGATGGTCCGGTTCTCCAGCGTCTGGATCGCGCTCCGGCGCACGGCGACCGCGACATTGCGGGCGGCGAGGATCAGCCGGGCCGTGACGAACAGGCCGGGGCGCAGGCGGCCGTCCGGATTTTGCAGCACCACGCGGGCGAGCGCGGTCTGCGTCTCGCTGGAGCCGATCGGCGCCATGTAGGAGATCGTGCCCTTGATCTCGCCGCGGCCGTCGTCGGGATCGATCAGCACCTCGTCGTTGAGGTGGACGCGCCGGAGATCCTGCCGGTAGATCGACAGGTCGACCCAGATGGTCGAGAGATCGGCGACCACGAAGGCCGGCTTCTGCTCGGAAGCGTATTCGCCGAGCGAGATCTGCCGCTCGATGATGGTGCCGGCAATCGGCGCCTTAAGCTCGTATACGGTGAGGCTCTGGTTGCTTTCGATCGCGGCGAGCAGATCGTCCTTGCCGACCTTGTCGCCGATGCGCTTCTGGATCGATTTGGCGAGGCCCGGAAAGCGCGGCGTTACCTGCACCACCGCCTCCTGGTTGGCGCGCAGGATGCCGTTGAAGGCGAGCGTGTCGGTCAGCGTGACGCTTCCGGCCTCGGCGAGCGTCACGCCCGCGGCTGCGAGCTTGACGTCGGAGATGCGGATGCGGTCGGCACCGTGCTCGTCCTGCTCGACATGGTCGTTCGGCTTCTTTTCGGAATGCTCCGTGTGCTCGGTGTGCGCAGGCGTGGCGGGCGCGAGCAGGGAGTAGCCGTAGGCGCCGAGCGCGGCGGCAACGATGGCGACGAGAATCGTGGAGGACGTCTTCATCGTGCGCTCTCCCGCGCCAGCGTGAAGGGGTTGCCGACAAGGCCTTCGATGGTCGCAACGCCCGCGTGGAAATTCTGCAGTGCCTCCTGCTCGCGCAGGCGCGCCTGGCTGACGCTGGCCTGGGCGTCGAGCACCTCGAGCAGGGTGAAGCGGCCCTGGCCGTAGCCTTGCGCGATCGCCTCGGAAGCCTCGACGGCCTTGGGGATGGCGGTCTCGCGCAGCACCGCGAGCTCGCGCAACGAGCCCTGCAGCGAGTCGTAGGCGCGGCCTGCGATCACGATCAGCGTATTGCGGTTGGCCTCGCGCTCGGCCCTGGTCTTGGCGAGGCTTTCCTGCGCCGAGAGGATATTTCCCTGGTTCTGGTCGAACACCGGGATCGGCACCGAGACGGTGAGGCGCGCCGCGTCGTCATTGGTCTCGCTGAAATGGCGCCAGCCGGCGGCGATCCGCACGTCGGGATAGGGCTTGAGGCGTGCCAGCAGCAGCTCGGCATTGCGCTGGGCATAGACCGCGGTCCATCGCACCAGCTGCGGATTGGCGTCGATGGCGGCGACCACCGACTGGAACGTCGGTGTCTTGCCCAGGAGGTCGAGCCGGCCGGAGACCTCGCCGAATTTGGCGTTGGGATCGCCCATCAGCACGGCAAGCTCGCGCCGGGCGCTGGCCAGCGTGGCCTTGAAGCGCTCGCGGTCGGCCTTCACCAGGGCGGAGGCGACCTCGGCGCGGCCGGTCTCGGCCGGAGAGGAGGCGCCGGCCTCGACGCGGCGGCGGAGCAGCGGCGTCAGGCGGTCGATGGCGGCGATCTGCTCGTCGAGGATATGGATGCGCCGCTGCGCGCCGAGCACGCCGAGGAAGGCGATCGCGGTTTCCGACAGCACCTCGAGCCTGATCGCCTTGCGCTGGATCGCGGCGACCTCGATGCCGGCAGCGCCAGCCGCGATCCGCGCGTCGCGCTTGCCGAACAGCTCGAAGGCCTGGCTGATCTGCAGCGTCGTTTCGGCCGATCGCGTCCCGCGGTACTTGCCCGAGCCGAATGAATCGTCCTGCTCGTAGGACAGTTCCGGATTGAGCAAGGCGCCCGCCTGGATGCGCTGGCCGGTGGCGATGCCGACGTCACGCTCCGCCGCCGTCAGCCGCGGGCTCGCGGCCAGCGCACGCGACAACGCGCTCCGCATCGTCAAAGTCTGGGCGTGAGACGGCGCAAGCGCCGATCCTGCAATCAGACACGCTGCCGCGCACGCCAGGCGCGCGGCTATATTCCTGGGAAACATGAAACCGACCCGTGAGGATGAACCAATGGGCGCGATGCGCCCGACCAATCCGTTCAGGCCAGCGACTTGGGAGGGGGAGAGTCGGTATCGGGGATGATGCCGGTGAGCTGCGGTGGAGCTTGCGGATGCGTTGCCGAGACCGGCGCGATCGTGAAGGTCGTCGGCGCCGGCTGCGTCACGGCCAGCGAGAAGCAGCCATGGCAATGATGTCCGCCGATGGCCTTGTGGTCGCCGTGGCCCGAGGAGTGATCGAGGGCCTCTGCGATCTCCGAGCCGCCGCCGGGCGATGTGACGTCAATGTCATGCGCGCCGTGCAGCGCGCCCGCGAGCAGATAGACGACCGCGATCAGCACGGACAGCAGACCGCGCGCGTTGCGCGGACGGCGGGTTCCCGAGAACTGGCGGCTGGCGATCACGATGTCACTCTTGTTGAGGTCACCGGGCCTAGCATGGCCGCGGGAACGCTGTCGACCTGCAACATAGTAACGTCCCTGGAACAAATGCCGCAGTGCATCCCGATCCCTTTGGAACGTTCCTCGGGTCTCGCAATTGCCGACCATAAGAAACGGAGGAGGTCGGAATGGACGGACTGATTTATCTGATCGGCTTGATCGTCGTCATCATGGCGATCCTGTCGTTCTTCGGCCTGCGCTGAGACCGCCAGGATGACAGTCGAGAGTTTCATGCGGGAAGAAGTCATAGAGGGCGGCCTGGAGCGTGATGCGCCTCGCAGCATCCAGTGGAGTTCGGTTTTCGCAGGCGCTCTGGCCGCCGGCGCAATGTCGTTCATCCTGATTGGATTTGGCGTGGCCGTCGGCCTCGGCGTCAGCTCGGCCTCGCCGACGTGGCGCGATTCCTCCACGGCGCTGGCGCTGCTGTCCGGGCTCTACCTGATCCTTCAGGCGGTGATCAGCTTTGGCTTTGGCGGCTACATTGCCGGCCGCACCACGCGTCCCGCGCCAATGCTGGCGACGATCGAAGACGACGGCGAGCGGCGCGACGGCCTGCACGGGCTGACCGCCTGGGCCTTGTCCGTGCTTGCCGGCGCGGCTCTTCTTGCGCTGCTGGGCGCCGCCGCGATCGAGCGTTCTCCGCTGCGCGCTTCGGCCAGCAGCAGTTCTGCCGCCGAGCCGATGTTGAGCTATGAACTCGACAAGTTGTTCCGTGCCCCGCGGCGTGCGCCAAACATCGACCTGAGGGACGCTCGTGCCGAAGCGGGGCGCATCCTGATGACGTCATCCAGCCACAGCGGAGTCAGCGCCGACGACCGCACTTATCTCGTGCAGCAGGTTGCAGGTCTAACGGGACTGCAGGCTCCGGAGTCCGAACGTCGGGTGGATGCGTTGATCTCTGCCTCGAAAACGGCGATCAGCCGGGCGCGGCGCAATTCCATCATCGTGGCATTCTCGATCGCGGCCGCGACGCTGATTGGCGCGGCTGTCGCTTGGGCCGCGGCCGTGGCCGGTGGGCGGCATCGCGACGGAGAACCCTTGCCGAACTGGATGGCGAGTTCGAACCGCTTCCATCGCACTCCGCGCGCAATGCCGGTGCCGTAACTACTCAGCAAACGGCCGGGCGTCTGCCCGGCCGGTGCATGTATTCGGCGGGCCGGCTTACGCCTTCTCCTCCCAGATCATCGCAAGGTGCACGATCGTCTGCACCGCCTTCTCCATGTCCTGACGGCTGACCCATTCGAGGCGCGAATGGAACGCGTGCTCGCCGGCGAAGATGTTGGGGCAGGGCAGGCCCATGAAGGACAGGCGCGAGCCGTCGGTGCCGCCGCGGATCGCGGTGCGCATCGGACGCAGGCCGGCGCGGCGGATCGCTTCGATGGCGTATTCGAGCACGTGCGGGTGACGGTCGATCACCTGCTTCATGTTGCGGTACTGCTCCTTCACCTCGAACGTGTAGCTCGAGCGCGGATAGTCCTTCATCACGTCCTTGACGATGGTCTCGAGCAGGGCCTCCTTCTCCTTCAGACCTTCCTCGGTGAAGTCGCGGACGATGAAGGAGAGCCTTGCCTGCTCCAGCGCGCCCTCGATCCCGATCGGATGCAGAAAGCCCTGCTTGCCCGAGGTCGTCTCGGGCGAGCAGCCTTCCTTCGGCAGCCGCTCGACGATGGCCGCCGCAATCTTGATCGCGTGCTCCATCTTGCCCTTGGCGTAGCCGGGATGGGCGCTGACGCCGTTGATCGTGATGGTGGCGCCGTCGGCCGAGAAGGTCTCGTCCTCGACGCAGCCGGCGCTCTCGCCATCCATGGTGTAGCCGAAATCGGCACCGAGCTTCTTGATGTCGACATTGTCGACGCCGCGGCCGATCTCCTCGTCCGGCGTGAACAGGATCTTGATGGTGCCGTGTTTCACATCGGGATTGTTGATGAAGAAATGCGCGGCATCCATGATCTCGGCGACGCCGGCCTTGTTGTCGGCGCCCAACAGCGTGGTGCCGTCGGTGGTGATGATGTCGTTGCCGATCTGGTGCTTCAGCGCCGGATGCTCATTGAAGCGGATCACCTGGCTGGTGTCGCCCGGCAGCGTGATGTCGCCGCCGCGATAGTTGGTCCTGACCTGCGGCTTGACGTCCTTGCCGGTGACGTCGGGCGAGGTGTCCATGTGCGAGCAGAAGCAGATCACCGGCACCTTCTTGGTCGTATTGGCCGGGATCGTTCCGTAGACGTAGCCGTATTCGTCGAGATGTGCGTCGGCGACGCCGATGGCCTTCAGCTCGGCGGCGAGCACGCGGCCGAGATCCTTCTGTTTTTCGGTCGAGGGCGAGTGAGGGGATTCCGGATCGGACTGGGTGTCGATGGTGACGTAGCGCAGGAAGCGCTCGGTTACGGTGTGCGAAAAGGTGAGGGAGGACATTTCTGGTCAAACCGCCGGGGTCAGGGGAGCAGCCGGTATACCAGAAAAGCGGGCCGCGTTGCGGCAGCAAGGAAGGTGAGATCAGGCTTAACGAAAGGTAGCCTCAAATCGCCTCTTTGAGTTCCTTGACCGGACGGAAGGTGACTTTCTTGCTGGCCTTGATGTGGATCGGCTCGCCGGTGGCGGGATTGCGGCCGGTGCGGGCGGCTCGCTTGCGAACCTGGAGGATGCCTAAGCCGACGATGCGGACCCGGTCGCCCTTCCTGAGGTGCCTGGCGATCAGATCGACCATGTCGGTCAGGACCGCCTCGGCGCGCTTCTTGGAGAGGTCCTGGCTCTCGGCGATATCGGCGGCGAGGTGCTTGAGGGTGATGGTGGCGGGAGCGGCTGCCTTCTTCGCCGAATCCTTTTTAGCCGAATCCTTCCTAGACGAATCCTTCTTAGACATGGCTGGCCTCTCGGTTGTCCAATGACAGGGAATCCCTGAAAAAGCCGAGAATGCGTGGGGATCCCTCTAAGTCCTTTGAGACCTAAACGATTCGGGCGCGGCTGACACCGCCGCAGGTCCGCGGCCGGACGAACGTCGTCCACGGCTCGCCACGGCTGCGGCAGGCCTCAAGGAGTTCAAGCTAAGACTATGAAGGGATTGCCAAAATGGCGCGAGAGACGGGGCTCGAACCCGCGACCTCCGGCGTGACAGGCCGGCGCTCTAACCAACTGAGCTACTCCCGCGTGGTTCGCTCAAAGCGCGCGGAACGAGGGGGGAATTAAAGGCGGGGCTGAGCGAAGTCAAGGACGTTGCGCTGGCACGGTGGATCTCGGCTAAGCATTGCTCCGGAAAACGAAAAAGGCCGCCCGGAGGCGGCCATCGGTCAGCCCGAAACAGGGCGTTTCAGCGAATCTCGGACGTGCCGGCGCTCGTCACCACCACCGGCTTGCCGGCCTTGATCACATGGGTGGACTGGGCGGTCTGGCTGAGATCGGCGTTGGTCCGGGCAGCGATCCCGAAGCCGGCCACCATGATGCCGGCCACCAGCGCCACCACCACGATCTTCAGGTGGGTCGCACGATCAGCAGAGTGGATTGAGTGGTTCATCTGAGCCTCCCGACGGGCTTTGCCGCCGTCTATGGGCTCATGTCTTAAGGACCATCTGTTTCCGGATCGTTTCGCGGGTTCCGCAAAATGGTTTCATCTTGCCGCCCGGCTGGTTTCGCCGGGCGGGCCCACCGGGCCGGTCTCAGGCGGTCGCCCGGCCGATGTCATCGCGGATCGCGCGGGCGGCCCAGATGAACAAGAGCGCGCCGAGCGTGGTCGTGATAGCCGCCGAGAGCAGGGAATAGCGCACGGCCTCGGCGCCATAGCTGCCTTTCAACGCATCGTTGACCATGCCGACCGCGAGCGGGCCGACGCCCTGGCCGAAGCAGGTGGCGGTGAGCGCGATCAGCGCGGAGGCGAGCGCCCGCATGCTGGGCTTGGCCACCGTCTGCGCGATCGCGAAGATCGGGCCGAGATGGAAGCCGACCAGGAACGAGGTCAGCGCCAGCATGGCGACCATCATCGCGAAATCCTGCGTCAGCATGCACAGCGCGAACACCGGGCCGGCGAGGCCGGAGGTGATCGCAGGCGCCCACAGCTTCCAGCGGTCGTCGCGACGGCTCACTTGCGCCACCACGAAACCACCGAGCAGGGTGCCGGCCATGCCGGCGAGGCCCTTGAACGTGCCGGCATAGGTGCCGATCTCGGCGCTCGACAGATGGTGCACGCGCGCCAGGAACGGCGGAATCCAGGCAGCGGTCGCATAGTTGGTGTAGGTGGTGAGGCAGAAGCCGAGCAGGACGATGATGAAGCTGCGCTGCGAGGCGAGGAAGCGCAGCGTCGGCCCGAGCGGCTCCGGCACGAAGCTTTCCTGCATCGCGCCGCGCTTCGGCTCTGAGATCGTCAGCCATAGCACCAGTGCGAGCAGGATGCCGGGCAGGCCGGCGAAGTAGAAAGCCATCCGCCAGCCATAGTGCTGGTTGACGTAGCCTCCGACGAAATAGCCGAGGAAGACGCCGAGATAGGTGCCGATGGCATAGATGCCGAGCGCGCGCGGACGCTCGTTCTTGGCAAAGAGATCGGCGACGATCGACTGCGAGGCGGGGGATCCCGCGGATTCGCCGATGCCGACGCCGATGCGTGCCAGTGCGAGCGAGGTCAGGCTGGTGGCCGCGCCGCACAGCGCCGTCATCGCGCTCCAGAACGCAAAGGCCACGGCGACGATGTTGCGCCGGTTGAGCCGGTCGGCGAAGCGCGCGATGGGGATGCCGAGCAGGGAATAGAACAGCGCGAAGCCGAACCCGGCGAGCAGACCCATCATGGTGTCGCTGAGCTGGAACTCCTTCTTGATCGGCTCGATCAGGACGTTGAAGATCGTGCGGTCGAGGAAGTTCAGCGCGTAGATGATCGTGAGCAGCCCGAGCACATAATAGCGCCGCGCCGAAGGCTTGGCCGCGGCGGCCGTTTGCATCGACATCTGTGACGTTACATCGACCATCGCTTCCCCCAATTTGTCTTTGTTGTCGTTGTCGGTCCAGCCCCGAAGGGGGCTGGAAGATCAGCCTTCGCGGATGTAATTCCCCGCTTCGAATTCAACCGGCGGCGCGCCGGCATCGAACGAGACGCCGATCGGGTCACGCCCCGCGGCGAGTGCGTCGAGCTGGTCGCCCAGCATGCGCCGGATCATGAGGATGCCGCGGTCGCTCTGGCCGAAATGCTCCTCGGAATGGACGGTCACCTCGCCCTGGCCGACCTGAGCCTCGTAGTCGCCGGGAAATTGCTGGTGCTCGGCTTCCGTCATGTCCCACCAGAACTTGCCGTTGAACTTCGAGCGCATGCGGCTGATGTCGCCGGGGTTCTTGACGCGGCCGGCGACATAGATGCGGAAGGAGGTGTCGTCGATCGGAAGCACCCAGCCGATGGATTCAACGCGGGCAAATTGCGCGACGCGCGGGTTCGGCACCACGCGCAAGGTCGGCAGCGCGGCCTCGCTGACGCGATAGAACACCTTGCCGTCGTCCTGTTTGCGCTCGGAGCGCACGAGCATGCCGCGCGGCGATTTCTCGAATTTGACCTCCGGAATCGATGCCATCATGTTGGTGAATTGTGGCCCCGAGAACGAGCCGTGCAGCACCGGCACGTGATAGGGATCGACCACGTTCTCGAAATGCTGCAACCAGTTGCAGGGGATGATGGCGGGACCACCACCGCCGATCGAGGAATCATCGGCCTCGACCAGCTCGCCGTCGTCCATCTTCTCCAGGCACTCGTAAGCCGGCAGCACCGGGCGTTTCTCTGCCGGGCCCATATAGGCGAAGATCAGGCCGTAGCGCTCCTCGACCGGGTACCAGGGCTGGCGCACCTTGTCCTTGAACTGGCCGCCGTCGGGTTCGCAGGGCTGCTCCAGGCAGTGGCCCTCGGTGTCGAACTTCCAGCCGTGATAGCAGCAGCGAATGCCGTCCTCCTCGACCTTGCCGTAATAGAGCGTGGTGCCGCGATGGCAGCAGCGGGCGTGCAAGAGGCCGGCGCGGCCATGCTTGTCACGGAACAGCACCAGATCCTCGCCCAGGGCGCGTACCTTTTTCGGCGTGTCGGTGGCGTCACCGATCAACCCGACCGGGTGCCAGTAGCGGCGGAGCAGTTCGCCCATCGGCGTGCCGCGCACGACAGCGGTCAGCTCGGTGCGCGTGTACGCCGGCTTCATCGCATAGGCGGTGCCGAGATCGCGATCCCGCTGGGTGATGGTCATTGCTGGTCCTCCCGCTCGGCCGGTGACGGCCTCTTCTTAGCGTCTTGCCGAAAGTGAAAGATAAATAGATGACAATGTCAACGATCTTCCAAATGCCTCTTAGTCGCATTTGATGAGGCGGCCGGCGCTTGGCAGGTCCCGGCTTTCTTGGCAGAGGTGGATGATGAGCCAGATCGAGAGCAGGGGCGGGGCGACGTCGCCCGCCGGAGACGAGAGCGAACCGTCGGCCCCGATTACCGTGATGCTGTCGTCGCGGCTGATGGTGCTTGCCAATCTGCTCAAGCGCGGCGCGATCCTGCGCTACAAGCGCCTCACCGGATTGTCCTCGGTCGAGTTCGGTCTCGTCGCCTCGCTCGGCCGCCGGCCGCCGATGAGCGTGGCGCGGCTTGCCGAGGCGGTCGGTCAGGACAAGGGGCAGATCAGCCGCGCGCTGGCCAATCTCTTGACGCGCAAGCTGATCGCGAAATCGGCTAATCCGAAGGACAGCCGCGAGGTGCTGATCTCGCTGACCAAGGCGGGCCTCGCCGCGCATGATGCGATCGTCGACGGCGCGCAGGAGCGCAACCGGCGCCTGCTGGAAGATCTGAGCGAAGCCGAGTTCCACACGCTTCTGGGACAAGTCGATCGCCTCACGGCGATCGCAGCCGAGATGCTCGAGAGCGAGAAGAACGCGCGCTGAATCTCGCGGCAAGCCCTGAACATGTTGGATCGCTTCCAAGAGTCTTTCTAAGAAGCTTTCAATTAGGGAATTTTCGCAACCTCCCATAAGCGTCAGCTCCAGGCGCATGCCGTCGGGGGACAGGCGGCATGACGTATCGAACATGCAGCTTTGGGGTGCGCGTTGAACAGTCTTGGAATGCTGCGGTCGGCCGTGCTGGCGACCGCGTCCGCTTTGGTTTTGATGCCGCAAGCATCGCTTGCCCAATCTTCCGCGCAGAGTGGCGCAACGAACCTGCCGTCGGTGACCGTCACCGCGCCGGAAGCGCGCCGCCGGGCGTCCACGACGCCTCAGCGCCGCGCGCCGCGGTCGTCGGCGCAGACCGCCAACAGGAGCAAGCCCCAGCCGCAGCGCAATGTCGGCTTCGTCGAGACGCCGCGCGGTCCGGTGAACGGCTACGTCGCGGGCCGCAGTTCGTCCGGCACCAAGACCAACACGCCGATCCTGCAGACGCCGCAATCGGTGTCGGTCATCGGCGCCGAGCAGATCCGCGACCAGAAGCCGAACAAGCTCGACGAGGTGCTGCGCTACACCGCCGGTGTGCGCGCAGGGACTTTCGGCACGGACACCCGCAACGACTGGTGGCTGATCCGCGGTTTCAAGTCCGAGGACATCGGACTATTCCTCGACGGCACGCAGCTGTTCTACACCTCCTATGCGAGCTGGAAGCTTCAGACGCCGAACATGGAGCGGGTCGAGGTGCTGCGCGGTCCGTCCGCGGTGCTCTACGGCGGATCGAGCCCGAGCGGCATCGTCAACGTCATCAGCAAATTGCCGCCCGCCGAGCCGATCCGCTATGTCGAGACCGGCGTCAACAATTTCGGCAACGCCTATGTCAGCTTCGATTTCGGTGGGCCGGTCGCGACGAGCCCCGGGAACGGCAAGCTGTTCGCCCGCGTTGTCGGCCAGGTCCAGAACGGCGGCACACAGGTCAACTTCACGCCTGACAATAACTACTTCATCGCACCGTCGTTCACCTGGAAGCCGGATGCCGACACGAGCTTCACGGTGCTGGCCTCGGCCTCGAAGCAGGACACCCGCGGCATCAACTTCCTGCCCTATCAGGGAACGGTGACGAACGCGCCGTTCGGCAAGATCCCGACCAGCTTCTTCGTCGGCGATCCCAGCGTCGACAAGTTCACGCGCGAGCAGGAGATGCTCGGATATCAGTTCGCGCGCAATCTCACCGAGGACCTGACGTTCCGTCAGAATGCCCGCTTTGCGCATGTCGACATCACCTACCGCGGCTATGTCGGCAACGATTGGGCCAACGTCAACACGGCCACGCTCAATCGATACAATTGGTATGCGAAGAACACCGCCAATCAGGCCAATCTCGACAACCAGCTCGAGTATCGCTTCGACACCGGCCCGGTGAAGCACACGATGCTGTTCGGGGTCGATCTGAAGGGCTACCAGATCGACGACTATCAGGCCTTCGGCTTCGGCGTGTCCGCGATCAACGTCTTCAATCCCTCCTATGGCGCGGCCGAGGTTCCGCTTCCGAGCGCCCCGTTCCGGAATTTCCTGATCACGCAGAAGCAGGCCGGGACTTATCTTCAGGACCAGATGAAGCTCGGCAATTTCACCCTGGTGCTGAGCGGCCGCAACGACTGGGTCGAGACGACGCAGGACGCGCGTGACACCGGCGCCACCGTCGGAAGCCGCGAGGACAGCAAGTTCAGCGGGCGGGCCGGGTTGATCTACAATTTCGACAATGGCATCGCGCCCTACGTCTCCTATTCGACAAGCTACAATCCGATCATCGGGCTCAACGCCCAGAACCAGCTGTTTCTGCCGGAGACCGGCAAGCAGGCCGAAATCGGCGTGAAGGTCGCGCCGAAAGGCTTCGACGGCTATTTCACGGTCTCGGCTTTCGACCTGGTCCGTCAGAACGTCGCGACGACATTGCCGGGCAGCGTTCCTGTGCTGCAGAACCAGACCGGCGAGGTGACTTCGCGCGGCATCGAGCTCGAGGCGGTGGCCAATGCCACCAAGGAGCTGAAGTTCATCGGCTCCTTCACGGCCTATCATCTCTTCAACAGCCGGGATCTCGATCCGTCGCTGGTCGGTAAGACGCCGACCAACACGCCTGAGCTGCTGGTCTCGGGCTGGGCCGACTACACCTTCAAGGACGGGCCGCTGGAAGGCTTCGGCTTCGGCGGTGGCGTTCGCTACATCGGCGCGTCCTGGGCCGACACTGCCAATACCCTCGAGGTTCCCGCGGTGGTGCTCGGCGATTTCGCGGTCCACTACGAATGGCAGAACTGGCGGACGGCGCTCAACGTGATCAACCTGACCGACAAGATGTATGTCGCGAGTTGCGCCTCGGCCACGTCCTGTTTCTACGGCGACCGCCGGCGCGTCACCGCCAGCGTTTCCTACAAATGGTGAGGACGGGCGAGGGCGGCGACATCACGGGCGGCCGATCCTCCGCCACGAGATAGATGAGCTCCCGGGCTATGCCCCCCAGCCCGAAGCTCATCCGGGCGCGGCGCGCGCGAAGGCCCTGAACGTCGCCGCCGCGCTCGCGACCGATCGGGCTGCAATATATCGCAAGCCGGTGCTGTCTGCGCGGCAGGCGGGCCCGGTCCTGCCGCGCTGCATGGCTCGTCTGATCACTTCCGCCTGTGGATAGGTGTCTTTGCTGCACCTGTCCTGCTCGCAGGCCGCGACGATCACCGGCAATCCGGCCGCGCTGCTCCCAGCGACTTTCGGCATTATGTCGCCAGGGTGACGGTCGGGGGACCCGACGGCGGTCACCACGGTTTGGGTGCGCTGCCGCCCCAGAAAACCAGGCGCTTTTCTCGGGCAATGCACCGCAAAGAGCTGCCCTGGCCCCTGCGCCGCAATCTCGGAACTGCTGCCCTGCAAAAGCTGGCCGCCCTTGCTGGGCCCAGCGATCTGCTCCATACCAGCGCGGGGTGATTCCGGGATTTTCGTACTGCTGGGGGCGGCAAAGGGCCTAAAAAGAGCGTGTCTTGCGCCCATTGGTGCACTGCGCTAAGGCTCAGAATAATTCCAAATCGGACGAATCCGTGGCTGTCCCGAGGCTGCGGGAAACAAGGGCTCGCCAATGAGCGGCATTCTGCAGAACTATCTTCCACTCGTCGTCTTCATAGCGGTAGCTGCTATCATCGGCCTGGTGCTGCTGATCGCGCCCTTCGTCGTGGCGTTCCAGCAGCCGGATCCGGAAAAGCTGTCGGCGTATGAGTGCGGTTTCAACGCCTTCGACGACGCGCGCATGAAGTTCGACGTCCGCTTCTATCTGGTCGCCATCCTCTTCATCATCTTCGACCTCGAAGTGGCGTTCCTGTTTCCCTGGGCGGTGGCGTTCGGCAAGCTTGGCGCGACCGGCTTCTGGTCCATGGTGGTGTTCCTCGGCGTGCTGACGGTCGGGTTCGCCTATGAATGGAAGAAGGGAGCACTCGAATGGGATTGAACCCTGCACCGTCCACAGGTCCGGTCGTAGCGCCGGCCCCCAAGGGCATCCTGGATCCGTCGACCGGCCGGCCGGTCGGGGCCAATGATCCGTTCTTCCTCGAGGTCAACTCCGAGCTGTCCGACAAGGGCTTCTTCGTTGCCGCGACCGACGACCTCATCACCTGGGCCCGCACCGGCTCGCTGATGTGGATGACCTTCGGTCTCGCCTGCTGCGCGGTCGAGATGATGCAGGTGTCGATGCCGCGCTACGACGTCGAGCGCTTCGGCTTCGCGCCCCGTGCCTCGCCGCGCCAGTCCGACGTGATGATCGTCGCGGGCACCCTGACCAACAAGATGGCGCCCGCGCTGCGCAAGGTCTACGACCAGATGCCCGAGCCGCGCTACGTCATCTCGATGGGCTCCTGCGCCAATGGCGGCGGCTATTATCACTATTCCTACTCGGTCGTGCGCGGCTGCGACCGCATCGTGCCGATCGACATCTACGTGCCGGGCTGCCCGCCCACGGCGGAGGCGCTGCTCTACGGCGTGCTGCTGCTGCAGAAGAAGATCCGCCGCACCGGCACCATCGAACGCTAAGGTTTTACGTCATGGACGACGCCAAGCTCGACGCCCTGGGGCAGACGATCGTTAGCGCGCTTCCGGGTGCCGCCATCGGTCATTCCGTGGCCTTCAACCAGCTGACGGTCGATGTCGAGGCCAGCAAGATCGTCGAGGTGGTCAAGTACCTTCGCGACGATCCGAACTGCCGTTTCATCAACTTCACCGACATCACGGCGGCGGATTATCCTTCGCGCGAAAAACGCTTCGACGTGATCTATCACTTCCTGTCACCGACCCTGAACGCCCGTATCCGGCTCAAGGCCCAGGCCGACGAGACCACCCAGGTGCCGTCGCTGATCGAGGTGTTCCCCGGCGCCGACTGGTTCGAGCGCGAAGCCTACGATCTCTATGGCGTGTTCTTCGTCGGCCACCCCGACATGCGCCGCCTTCTCACCGACTACGGCTTCGAGGGGCATCCGCTGCGCAAGGATTTCCCGACCACCGGTTTCGTCGAGGTCCGCTACGACGACCAGGAGAAGCGGGTGGTGTACGAGCCGGTCCGGCTCAACCAGGAATTCCGCAAGTTCGATTTCCTCTCGCCTTGGGAAGGGGCGGACTATCCGGTTCTTCCGGGTGACGAGAAGGCGGGACCGAAGGCCTGATCATGAACGAGCAACCCGAACAGCTTCGCAATTTTACGATCAATTTCGGACCGCAGCATCCGGCTGCGCACGGCGTTCTGCGTCTTGTGCTGGAGCTGGACGGCGAGGTCGTCGCCCGCGTCGATCCGCATATCGGCCTGCTTCATCGCGGCACCGAGAAGTTGATCGAGCAGAAGACCTACCTGCAGGCAATCCCGTATTTCGACCGGCTCGACTACGTCGCACCGATGAACCAGGAGCACGCGTTCTGCATGGCTGCAGAAAAGCTGCTCGGCATCGAGGTGCCGCGCCGTGGCCAGTTGATCCGCGTGCTCTATTGCGAGATCGGCCGCATCCTCTCTCACCTTCTGAATGTCACCACGCAGGCGATGGACGTCGGCGCGCTGACCCCGCCGCTGTGGGGCTTCGAAGAGCGCGAGAAGCTGATGGTGTTCTACGAGCGCGCCTCGGGCAGCCGCATGCACGCGGCCTACTTCCGCGTCGGCGGCGTGCATCAGGATCTGCCGCAGAGGCTGGTCGACGACATCGAGGCCTGGTGCGATCCGTTCCTCAAGGTGGTGGACGATCTCGACCGGCTGCTCACCGCCAATCGCATCTTCAAGCAGCGCAACGTCGACATCGGCGTCGTGCCGCTGAAGGAAGCCTGGGAGTGGGGCTTCTCGGGTGTGATGGTGCGCGGCTCGGGCGCGGCCTGGGATTTGCGCAAGTCGCAGCCCTATGAATGCTACGCCGAGATGGATTTCGACATCCCGATCGGCAAGAACGGCGACTGCTACGACCGCTATCTGATCCGCATGGAAGAGATGCGCCAGTCCGTGCGCATCATGAAGCAGTGCATCCAGAAGCTGAACGCGCCTGAAGGCAAGGGCCCGGTCGTCGTCGAAGACAACAAGGTTGCGCCGCCGCGCCGTGGCGAGATGAAGCGCTCGATGGAAGCGCTGATCCACCACTTCAAGCTCTACACCGAAGGCGTCCACGTGCCGGCCGGCGAAGTCTACGCCGCGGTCGAGGCGCCCAAGGGCGAGTTCGGCGTCTATCTGATCTCCGACGGCACCAACAAGCCGTACAAGTGCAAGATCCGCGCGCCCGGCTTTGCGCATCTGCAGGCGATGGACCACATCTGCCGCGGCCATCTGCTCGCCGACGTCTCCGCCATTCTCGGCTCGCTCGACATCGTGTTCGGAGAGGTCGATCGGTGATGGGGCAGCAGGCGCCAATCCAGTTCGACCGCGCCTCGGGGGCCCTGGAAGGGGCCAACCTGTGGGAGCGGACGGCTGCCTTGGCGCTGGTGACGGGATCGAAGATCTCCTCGCACTTCTCGCACATGGGCTACATCGCCTGCGCGAATCTGCTGCGGAAGACGCTGCCGGAGCGCAACATCGCGATCCGGCTCAATCCCGACGCCGTGTTCGAATTCCCTTACGGCGACGGCTATTGGAGCAAGCTGCTCAACCGCTCCTACAATTACGAGGACGAGCTCGAGGTTCTGTTCGCCGATAGCGTCGACGTCGACTACACGCTGCTCGATTGCGGTGCCAATTACGGCTATTGGTCGGTGCTGGTGTCGAGCAAGCCGTTCGGCTCGCACAAGTCGATTGCGATCGAGCCGTCGGGGCAGAACTACCCGAAGCTCGCCAACAATGCCCGCGTCAACGGCAATCGCTTCGAGACCATGAAATGCGCGATCGGCGCCAGCCGCGGCACCGCGCGTCTGTCGGGCACCAAGCACGAAGCCTTCAGCATCGCCGGCGCTCCGTCCGCGGGCGGTGAGGAGGTGCCGGTCATCGCGCTCGACAATCTGATCGAGGACGGCAAGATCGCAAGCGCCGGCAAGTACCTGATCAAGCTCGACGTCGAGGGCGTCGAGATCGAGGCGATCAAGGGCGGCGCGCGTCTGCTCCAGGCCGACAGCGTCATCATGTGCGAGGAGCACGGCAGCGACCGCTCTCATGCAGTGTCGCGCTTCATCCTCGAACAGACCCCGCTGAAGCTGATCGTGTTCGATCCGCGCAGCAACCGGATGGAGACCGTGACCGAGCTTTCGATCCTCGACCGCATCAAGGTCTCCACCCACGTCGGCTACAACGTTTTCGGCACCGCAAGCGCATTTTGGCAGGACAGGATCGAAGCCCTGAATGCGAAAACTGCGCGCCGCATGCAGTGAGAGATTGAAGAGATGTCCGTTCGCCGACTAGCACCGAAGGAAGTTCAGCCCGCGAGCTTTGCGTTCACGGAGGAGAACCTCGCATTCGCCAAGCAGCAGATCGCGAAATATCCGGCCGGCCGCCAGGCCTCCGCCGTCATCGCCATCCTCTGGCGCGCGCAGGAGCAGCACGACGGCTGGGTCTCTGAAGCCGCGATCCGCGTCATCGCCGACATGCTCGACATGCCCTACATCCGCGTGCTGGAAGTCGCGACCTTCTACACGATGTTCCAGCTCGCCCCCGTCGGCAAGAAGGCCCACGTCCAGGTCTGCGGCACCACGCCGTGCCGGCTGCGCGGGGCCGAGGATCTGATCCACGTCTGTGAGCACCGCATCCATCACGATCCCTTCCATCTGTCCAAGGACGGCAATTTCAGCTGGGAGGAGGTCGAGTGCCTCGGTGCCTGCGTGAACGCGCCGATGGTCATGATCGGCAAGGACACCTATGAGGACCTGACCAAGGAAAGCTTTGGCAAGGTGCTCGACGGTTTCGCTTCGGGCAATCCGCCCAAGCCCGGTCCGCAGAACGGCCGCCAGTTCTCGGCGCCGATCACCGGACCGACCACGTTGAAGGAGAACACCTGATGCGTGATCTCCCCGCAATTGGAGGGAACGAGGCCGTGAAGAAATGGGGCTTCGTCGCCATGCACGCCGCGATCGCGGCCGCCTTCATGTTCCTGCTGCAGCGTTTCATCATGAACGCGACGCAGGAGACCAGTCTGCTCTGGGCGCTGATCTTCGCCGTCTGCGCCGCCGGACTTGCCTACAAGCAGACCATTCGTTGATCGGAAAGCACTGATATGCTCGAGGACAAGGACCGCATCTTCAAGAACCTCTACGGCCTCCATGATTGGGGGCTCGAGGGTGCGCGGCGCCGCGGCGCCTGGGACGGCACCAAGAACATCATCGACAAGGGCCGTGACTGGATCATCAACGAGATGAAGGCCTCTGGCCTGCGCGGCCGCGGCGGCGCCGGCTTCCCGACCGGCCTGAAATGGTCCTTCATGCCGAAGGAGTCCACCGACGGCCGTCCCAGCTATCTCGTCGTCAACGCCGACGAATCCGAGCCCGGCACCTGCAAGGATCGCGAGATCATGCGGCACGATCCGCATCTCTTGATCGAAGGCTGCCTGATCGCGAGCTGCGCAATGAACGCGCATGCCTGCTACGTCTATGTCCGCGGCGAGTTCATCCGCGAGCGCGAGCATCTCCAGGCCGCGATCGACCAGGCCTATGAGGCCAAGCTCGTCGGCAAGGACAACGTCAACGGCTGGCCGTTCGACATCTACGTTGCCCACGGCGCCGGCGCTTACATCTGCGGCGAGGAAACCGCGCTGCTCGAAAGCCTCGAAGGCAAGAAGGGTCAGCCGCGGCTGAAGCCGCCGTTCCCGGCCAATGTCGGCCTGTTCGGCTGTCCGACCACTGTCAACAACGTCGAGTCCATTGCCGTTGCGCCGGACATCCTGCGCCGCGGCGCGGGCTGGTTTGCCGGGATCGGCCGTCCGAACAATGTCGGCACCAAGCTCTTCTGCATCTCCGGTCATGTCGAGCGGCCCTGCAATGTCGAAGAGGCCATGGGCATTCCGTTCCGCGAGCTGATCGACAAGCATTGCGGCGGCATCCGCGGCGGCTGGGACAACCTCAAGGCCGTGATCCCCGGCGGCTCGTCGGTGCGCATGGTGCCGGCCGAGCAGATCATCGACACGCCGATGGACTTCGACAGCCTCAGCAAGCTGCGCTCCGGCCTCGGCACCGCGGCCGTGATCGTGATGGACAAGTCCACCGACCTGATCCGCGCCATCGCCCGCATCTCGTATTTCTACAAGCACGAGAGCTGCGGCCAGTGCACGCCGTGCCGCGAGGGCACCGGCTGGATGTGGCGCGTGCTCACCCGGATGGCCGAAGGCCGCGCCCACAAGCGCGAGATCGACATGCTGCTCGAAGTGACGAAACAGGTCGAAGGCCACACCATCTGCGCGCTCGGCGACGCGGCGGCATGGCCGATCCAGGGTCTGATCGCGCATTTCCGTCACGAGATCGAAGCGCGCATCGACGAGTATTCGCACAAGTCCGACATCGACGATATCGGCGTCCGCGATCCCGTGAACATGGTCGCGGCGGAGTAAGAGACATGACCAAGCTCATCATCGACGGCAAAGAGATCGATGTGCCCGCCGAGTACACGCTGCTTCAGGCGTGCGAGGCGGCAGGCGCCGAGATTCCGCGCTTCTGCTATCACGAGCGGCTGTCGATCGCCGGCAATTGCCGGATGTGCCTCGTCGAGGTGAAGGGCGGCCCGAAGCCGGTCGCGAGCTGCGCCTGGGGCGTGCGCGACTGCCGTCCGGGCCCGAAGGGCGAGCCGCCGGAGATCTCGACGCGTTCGCCGATGGTGAAGAAGGCACGCGAAGGCGTGATGGAATTCCTTCTCATCAACCATCCGCTGGACTGCCCGATCTGCGACCAGGGCGGCGAGTGCGACCTGCAGGACCAGGCGATGGGCTATGGTGTCGACACCAGCCGCTTCGCCGAGAACAAGCGCGCGGTCGAGGACAAATATCTCGGCGCGCTGGTCAAGACCTCGATGAACCGCTGCATCCAGTGCACGCGCTGCGTCCGCTTCTCGGCGGAAGTCGCCGGCGCACCCGAGATGGGCGCCACCGGCCGCGGCGAGGACATGGAGATCACGACTTATCTCCAGCACGCGCTGACGTCCGAATTGCAGGGCAATCTCGTCGACATCTGTCCGGTCGGCGCGCTGACCTCGAAGCCTTACGCGTTTGCCGCGCGTCCCTGGGAGCTCGGCAAGACCCAGTCGATCGACGTCATGGACGGCGTCGGCTCGGCGATCCGCGTCGACACCCGCGGCCGCGAAGTGATGCGCGTGCTGCCGCGCATCAACGAGGCCGTGAACGAGGAGTGGATCTCCGACAAGACCCGCCACGTCGTCGACGGCCTGCGCACCCAGCGGCTCGACCGGCCCTATATCCGCGAGGCCGGCAAGCTGCGCGCGGCGAGCTGGACGGAAGCCTTTGCCGCGATCGCTGCGAAAGCGGCGCGCACCGACGGCAAGCGCATCGGCGCGATCGCGGGCGACCTCGCCGGCGTCGAGGAGATGTTTGCGCTGAAGGACCTGCTGTCCAAATACGGCTCGGCCAATCTGGCGGTGCAGGGCGGCGACGCCTTCGACCCCGCGCTTGGTCGCGGCTCCTACATCTTCAATCCGACGCTGGTCGGCGTCGAGCAGGCCGATGCGCTGCTCATCGTCGGCGCCAATCCGCGCAAGGAAGCGGCCGTGTTCAACGCCCGTATCCGCAAGCGCTGGCGCGCCGGCGGCTTCAAGGTCGGGGTGATCGGCGCCAAGGTCGACCTGACCTACGATTATGACCATCTTGGTGCGGGCACCGACACGCTCGGCGAGCTCGCGGCCGGCAAGCACTCCTTCATGGACGTGCTGAAGACCGCCAAGAATCCGATCATCCTGGTTGGCGCAGGCGCCGCCTCGCGTCACGACGGCGCCGCCATCCTGGCCGCCGCCGCCAAGCTCGCGCTCGACGTCGGCGCGCTCAAGGACGGCTGGAACGGCTTCGGCGTGCTGCACGAGAGCGCCTCGCGCGTCGGTGCGCTCGATATCGGTTTCTCCGCCACCTCGGGCGGCCTCAACGCGGCGCAGATGACGACGTTCGGCACGCTGGACCTCTTGTTCCTGCTCGGCGCCGACGAGATCAAGGCGCCGGACGGCACCTTCGTCGTCTATATCGGCACCCATGGTGATCGCGGAGCGCATCGCGCCGACGTGATCCTGCCGGCTGCGGCCTATACCGAGAAGTCCGCGATCTACGTCAACACCGAAGGCCGCGTGCAGATGACGGGACGTGCCGCATTCCCGCCGGGCGAAGCCCGCGAGGACTGGGCGATCGTCCGCGCGCTGTCGGAGGCGCTCGGCAAGAAGCTCAGCTACGACTCGCTTGCCGCGCTGCGCCAAGCGATCTTCAAGGCCGTGCCGCATCTGATCCGTCTCGACCAGATCGAGGCCGGCTCCGCCGACCAGATCAAGAAGCTGGCGGGGAAGGGCGGTTCGCCCGAGAAGGCGCCGTTCAAGCCGCGGGTCGAGGACTTCTATTTGACCAACCCAATCGCGCGTGCGTCCGCCGTGATGGCGGAATGTTCGCGGCTTGCCTCCGGGCAGATGCTGACCGCAGCGGAGTGAGCTAGAATGGAATTCTTCGAAAGCGCATTCTGGACCGGCTTCCTCTGGCCGCTGATCATCATGATCGCGGAGAGCGTGCTGGTGCTCGTCGTCCTGCTGATCGCGATCGCCTACATCCTGCTCGCCGACCGCAAGATCTGGGCGGCGGTGCAGATCCGGCGCGGTCCGAACGTGGTCGGCCCCTGGGGCCTGCTGCAATCCTTCGCCGACCTGTTGAAGTTCGTGCTGAAGGAGCCGATCATCCCGGCCGGCGCCAACAAGGGCGTGTTCCTGCTGGCGCCGCTGGTGTCGTGCGTGCTTGCACTTGCCGCCTGGGCGGTGATCCCGACCAATCTCGGCTGGGTCATCGCCGACATCAATGTCGGCATCCTCTTCATCTTCGCGATCTCGTCGCTGTCGATCTACGGCATCATCATGGCCGGCTGGTCGTCGAACTCGAAATATCCGTTCCTGGCGGCGCTGCGCTCGGCGGCGCAGATGGTGTCCTACGAAGTCTCGATCGGCTTCGTCATCATCACGGTGCTGCTCTGCGCCGGCACGCTGAACCTGTCGGCCGTGGTCGAGGCCCAGCATGTCCGCGGGCTCGCCAGCCTGATCGGACTGCCGCAGCTGACCATCCTGAACTGGTACGTCTGGCCGCTGTTCCCGATGTTCGTGGTGTTCTACGTCTCTGCGCTGGCGGAGACCAACCGCCCGCCGTTCGACCTCGTGGAAGCTGAATCCGAGCTCGTTGCCGGCTTCATGGTTGAGTACGGCTCGACGCCGTATCTCTTGTTCATGCTCGGCGAGTACGTCGCGATCGTCACGATGTGCGCGATGGCGACGATCCTGTTCCTCGGAGGCTGGCTGCCGCCGGTGGACCTGCCGCCCTTCAACTGGGTGCCGGGGATCATCTGGTTCTCGCTCAAAGTCTTCTTCATGTTCTTCCTGTTCGCGATGGCAAAGGCGATCGTGCCGCGCTACCGCTACGATCAACTGATGCGCCTCGGCTGGAAGGTGTTCCTGCCGCTGTCGCTGGCGATGGTGATCGTGGTGGCCGGCGTGCTGCAGTTCGCCGGCATCGCGCCGAAGTGAGGGCCGTCATGGGTATCAACGTCAACGCCACTGCACGCTCGCTTCTGCTGTCGGAATTCGTCTCGGCGTTCTTCCTCGCCATGCGCTATTTCTTCCAGCCGAAGCCGACGCTGAACTATCCGTTCGAGAAGGGCCCGATCTCGCCGCGCTTCCGCGGCGAGCACGCGCTGCGCCGCTATCCGAACGGCGAAGAGCGCTGCATCGCCTGCAAGCTCTGCGAGGCGGTCTGCCCGGCGCAGGCCATCACCATCGAGGCCGGCCCGCGCCGCAACGACGGCACCCGCCGCACCGTGCGCTACGACATCGACATGGTGAAGTGCATCTATTGCGGCCTCTGCCAGGAGGCCTGTCCTGTGGACGCCATCGTCGAAGGTCCGAACTTCGAGTTCGCGACCGAGACCCGCGAGGAACTGTTCTATGACAAGGCCAAGCTGCTCGCCAACGGCGACCGCTGGGAACGCGAGATCGCAAAAGCGATCGAGCTCGACGCGCCGTACCGGTGAGATGAGAGCATGATCCTTCCCGCGCTGTTCTTCTATCTCTTCGCCGGCGTCTGCGTCGCCTCGGCGGTGATGGTGATTGTCTCGCGCAATCCCGTACACTCCGTGCTGTACCTGATCCTGGCCTTCGTCAACGCCTCCGGCCTGTTCGTGCTGATGGGCGCCGAGTTCCTCGGCATGATGCTGATCGTCGTCTATGTCGGCGCGGTCGCGGTGCTGTTCCTGTTCGTGATCATGATGCTCGACGTGGATTTCGTCGAGCTGCGCGAAGGTTTCATCCAATATCTGCCCGTGGGCCTGGTGATCGGCGGCATCTTCCTGTTCGAATTGCTGCTGACCGTCGGCGCCTGGATCATCAACCCGACCGTGAGCAAGACCATCACGGCGCCGATCCCGACCAACGTCTCGAACACCGAGGCGCTCGGCCTCGTGCTCTATACGAAGTACATCCACTACTTTCAGCTTTCGGGCATGGTGCTTCTGGTCGCCATGATCGGCGCCATCGTGCTGACGCTGCGGCACAAGGCGAGCGTGAAGCGGCAGGACATCAACGTTCAGAACGCGCGCACGCCCGAGATGGCGATGGCGATGCGCAAGGTGGCGCCGGGGCAGGGGCTCCAGGACTCTGACGCGGCGGAGTGGGTGAAATGACGATCGGGCTCGGACATTATCTAGCGGTCGGCGCGATCCTGTTCACGCTCGGCATCCTCGGCATCTTCCTGAACCGCAAGAACATCATCGTCATCCTGATGTCGATCGAGCTGATCCTGCTTTCGGTCAACATCAACCTCGTGGCGTTCTCGACCTTCCTCGGCGACATTGTCGGCCAGGTCTTCGCGCTTCTGGTGCTCACTGTCGCGGCTGCTGAAGCCGCGATCGGTCTCGCCATCCTGGTGGTCTATTTCCGCAACCGCGGCTCGATCGCGGTTGAGGACGTCAATCTGATGAAGGGCTGAGCTCTCAAATGGTTCAGGCAATCGTTTTTCTGCCTCTGCTGGGCGCCATTCTGGCCGGGCTGATCGCGCTGTTCGGCGCGCATGCCCGCAACCCCTCGGGCGACGAGCTCGATCATCACGGCGACCACGGTCACGGCGACGCGCACGCATCGGCGGCCCATGATGACCATGGTCACGACGATCATGCCCACGACGACCACCACGTCTCCGAGCCGCCGGCGGCGGGCTCGCGCGGCGCCGAGCTGATCACGACGGCGCTGCTGTTCGTGTCGGCCGCGCTGTCCTGGATGACGCTGGTCGATGTCGGCTTCATGCACCACGACGTCAGGATCCAGCTGCTGCCGTGGATCTTCTCCGGCGATCTTCAGGTCTGGTGGACCTTGCGGGTCGATACGCTCACCGCCGTGATGCTGGTGGTGGTGACGACCGTGTCCTCGCTCGTGCACCTCTATTCCATCGGCTACATGGACGAGGACCCGAACCGGCCGCGCTTCTTCGGCTATCTCAGCCTGTTTACCTTCGCCATGCTGATGCTGGTGACCGCCGACAACCTCGTGCAGCTGTTCTTCGGCTGGGAGGGCGTGGGTCTGGCCAGCTATCTCTTGATCGGCTTCTGGTACCAGAAGCCCTCGGCGAACGCCGCCGCCATCAAGGCCTTCGTGGTCAACCGCGTCGGCGACTTTGGTTTCGCGCTCGGCATCTTCGCGATCTTCCTGCTGACCAGCTCGACCGATTTCGAGACGATCTTCCACGCCGCGCCCGGCCTGACCGGCAAGACCATCGACTTCCTCGGCTGGCACGCCGATGCGCTGACCCTGACCTGCCTGCTGCTGTTCATGGGCGCGATGGGCAAGTCGGCGCAGTTCCTGCTGCACACCTGGTTGCCGGACGCGATGGAAGGCCCGACGCCTGTGTCGGCGCTGATCCACGCCGCGACCATGGTCACCGCCGGCGTCTTCATGGTGGCGCGTCTGTCGCCGCTGTTCGAGCTCGCTCCGAACGCCCAGGCCGTGGTGATGTTCTTCGGCGCCACCACCGCGTTCTTCGCGGCGACCATCGGCCTCGTCCAGAACGACATCAAACGCATCGTCGCCTACTCGACCTGTTCGCAGCTTGGCTACATGTTCGTGGCGATGGGGGCAGGGGCCTATTCGGTCGGCATGTTCCATCTGTTCACGCACGCCTTCTTCAAGGCGTTGCTGTTCTTGGGCTCAGGCTCGGTGATCTATGCGATGCACCACGAGCAGGACATCCGCAACATGGGCGGGCTCTGGAAGAAGATTCCCTACACCTATGCGGTGATGGTGGTCGGCACGCTCGCGCTGACCGGTTTCCCGCTCACGGCAGGCTACTTCTCCAAGGACGCGATCATCGAGGCGGCCTACGCCTCGCACAACCCGTTCGCCGTGTACGGCTTCATCATGACGGTCGTGGCCGCAGGCCTGACCTCGTTCTACTCCTGGCGCCTGATCTTCAAGACCTTCCACGGCGAGCCGCACGACGAGCATCATTACGAGGCCGCGCACGAGGCTCCGATCTGGATGCTGATCCCGATCGGCGTGCTCGCCGTCGGCTCCATCGTCGCCGGTTTCCCGTTCAAGGAACTGTTCGCCGGTCACGGCATCGAGGAGTTCTTCCGCGACTCCGTGAAGATGAACCCGCACATCATCGAGGAGATGCACCACATCCCCGAGACCATCGCCTTCCTGCCGACGGTGATGATGGTGCTGGGCTTCCTGGTGTCGTATCTGTTCTACATCCGACGGCCCTATCTGCCGGTCGAGCTCGCGAACACGCAGCCGATGCTGTACAAGTTCCTGCTCAACAAATGGTACTTCGACGAGCTCTACGACATCATCTTCGTCCGTCCGGCGAAGTGGATCGGCTATCAGCTCTGGAAGAAGGGCGACGGCTTCATCATCGACGGCCTCGGTCCCGACGGTGTCTCGGCCCGCGTCCTGGACGTCACCCGCAACGTCGTGAAGATCCAGACCGGCTATCTCTATCACTACGCGTTCGCCATGCTGATCGGCGCCGCCGGCCTGATCACCTGGTTCATGTTCGGCTTTGGAGGCCAGTAAATGACGACCTGGCCCATCCTATCGGTCACGACGTTCCTGCCGCTGGTCGGCGCGCTGATCGTCTATCTCAGCCGCGGCGATGACGAGGCCGCCCGGCGCAATTCGCGCTGGATCGCACTCTGGACCACGCTGATCACCTTTGCGGTGTCGGTGATCCTGGTGATGCGCTTCGACGCCGGCAATCCCGACTTCCAGTTCGTCGAGAAGGCGAACTGGCTCGCCACCGGCATCACCTACCACATGGGCGTCGACGGCATCTCGCTGCCGCTGGTGATCCTGACCACCGCCGTGATGCCGTTCTGCATCATCGCGAGCTGGAAGGCGATCACCAAACGCGTCCGCGAATACATGATGGCGTTCCTGATCCTGGAAACGTTGATGATCGGCACCTTCTCGGCGCTCGATCTCGTGCTGTTCTATCTGTTCTTCGAGGGCGGCCTGATCCCGATGTTCCTGATCATCGGCGTCTGGGGCGGTCCGCGCCGGGTCTACGCGTCGTTCAAGTTCTTCCTCTACACGCTGCTCGGCTCGGTGCTGATGCTGCTCGCGATCATGGCGCTGTACTGGAATGGCGGCACCACCGACATTCCGACGCTGATGCACACCGCCGTGCCGCGCAGCTTGCAGACCTGGGCGTGGCTCGCCTTCTTCGCTTCCTTCGCGGTGAAGATGCCGATGTGGCCGGTGCACACCTGGCTGCCCGACGCGCATGTCGAAGCGCCGACGGCGGGTTCGGTGGTGCTTGCCGCGATCATGCTGAAGATGGGTGGCTACGGCTTCCTGCGCTTCTCGCTGCCGATGTTCCCGCTGGCCTCGCACGACTTCGCACCGCTGATGTTCACGCTCTCGGCCATCGCCATCGTCTACACCTCGCTGGTGGCGTTGATGCAGGAGGACATGAAGAAGCTGATCGCCTACTCCTCGGTGGCGCATATGGGCTTCGTCACCATGGGCATTTTCGCCGGCACCATGCAGGGCGTCGCCGGCGGCGTCTTTCAGATGATCTCGCACGGCATCGTCTCCGGCGCGCTGTTCCTCTGCGTCGGCGTCGTCTACGACCGCCTGCACACCCGCGAGATCGCGGCCTATGGCGGCCTCGTCAACCGGATGCCGCTCTACGCGCTGACCTTCATGGTCTTCACCATGGCCAATGTCGGTCTGCCCGGCACCTCAGGCTTCGTCGGCGAGTTCATGACGCTGCTCGGCACCTTTAAGGTCTCGATCCCGACCGCGTTCTTCGCCACCTTCGGCGTGATCCTCTCGGCGGCCTACGCGCTGTGGCTCTACCGCAAGGTCGTGTTCGGGGCGCTGGTCAAGCCGTCGCTGGCGAGCATGAAGGATCTCACTTTCCGGGAGTGCCTGACGCTGTTCCCGATGATCGCGCTGACGATCCTGTTCGGCGTCTATCCGAAGCCGGTGCTCGACATGTCGGCCGCCTCGGTCCAGCAACTCGTCAACAACTACAACACCGCTGTGACGGCCGTGAAGGCCGCCGCACTGCTCCATTGATCGGGCAGGTCAGGATATCGCCATGAACTTTGTGACTGCAGGTTACCAACTGGCGCCGGTGCTGCCCGAGATCGTGCTCGCGATCGGCGCCATGGCTCTGCTGATGCTGGGCGCCTATCGCGGGCAGGGGACGACCGGTGCCGTCACCTCGCTGGCGGTCGTGCTGCTGGTCGTGGTCGGCGTGCTCGAATACATGCTGCCCGCGGGCAAGCAGGTGACCTTCGGCGGCAGCTTCATCGTCGACGACTTCGCCCGCTTCATGAAGATCCTGGCCCTGATCGGCTCGGCGGTGACGCTGATCCTGTCCACCGAATTCCTGTCCGACCCGTCGCGCCGCATCTTCGAATACGCCATCCTGGTGCTGCTCTCGACGCTCGGCATGATGGTGCTGATCTCGGCCGGCGACCTGATCTCGCTCTATCTCGGCCTCGAATTGATGTCGCTCGCGCTCTACGTCGTTGCGGCCTCGAACCGCGACAACGCCAAGTCGACCGAGGCCGGCCTGAAGTATTTCGTGCTCGGGGCGCTGTCCTCGGGCATGCTGCTGTACGGCGCCTCGCTGATCTACGGCTTCACCGGCACGGTCAGCTTCACCGGTATCGCGGCGACCGCGACGGTCTCGAATGTCGGCCTCATGTTCGGTCTGGTCTTCCTGCTCGTCGGCCTCTGCTTCAAGGTCTCGGCGGTGCCGTTCCACATGTGGACGCCTGACGTCTACGAGGGCGCGCCGACCCCGGTCACCGCCTTCTTCGCCTCGGCGCCGAAAGTCGCCGCGCTCGCCGTGTTCACCCGCGTCACGCTGACCGCTTTCCCGGGCATCGTCTCGCAGTGGCAGCAGATCCTGGTGTTCGTGTCGATCGCCTCGATGGCGCTCGGTTCGTTCGCCGCGATCGGCCAGAGCAACATCAAGCGCCTGATGGCCTATTCATCGATCGGCCACATGGGCTTCGCGCTGGTCGGCCTTGCCTCCGGCACCGTCGAGGGCGCGCAGGGCGTGCTGATGTACATCGTGATCTATGTCGCGATGACCTTGGGCTCGTTCTCGATCATCCTCGCCATGCGCCGCAACGGCCAGGCGGTCGAGCAGATCAGCGATTTCGCCGGCCTGTCGCGTACCAATCCGCTGCTCGCCTTCATGTTCGCGATGCTGCTGTTCTCGCTCGCGGGCATTCCGCCGCTCGCGGGCTTCTTCGCCAAATGGTACGTCTTCGTCGCCGCCATCAAGGCCAACCTGTTCACGCTCGCCGTGGTCGGCGTGCTGACCAGCGTGGTCGGCGCCTACTACTATCTCACCATCGTCAAGACGATGTATTTCGACGAGCCGGCCGGCCAGGTCGATCCTGTCAGGGTCGAGGTCAAGACGGTGCTGGCGGTGTTCGGCCTGTTCAACATCCTGTTTGCCCTGTTCGCGGGTCCGGTGGTGAGCGTCGCCTCCGCCGCGGCCAAGTCACTGTTCTAGGATGGCGTTCGCGCTCGGTCCTCGCGCAGCGTCGGCGGGCTACAGGCTCGCAGCTTTCGAGCGGACCGGCTCGACCAACACCGAGGCGATCGAACGCGCCAGGGCCGGCGAGCGCGGCCCGATGTGGTTCGTGACCACGGAGCAGACCGCCGGCCGCGGCCGCCGCCAGCGCGCCTGGATCGCGGCAAAGGGCAATCTCGCCGCCAGCGTTCTCGAAGTTCTCGACGTCGCGCCTGCCGTCGCCGCCACGCTCGGCTTCGCCGCCGGGCTGGCGGAGGAGGCGGCGCTGGAGAGGGTCAGCCTCGAGGCCGCCTTGCGGCTCGGCGAGAGCCGTCCCCGCTACGCCCTGAAATGGCCGAACGACGTGCTCGCCAACGGCAGAAAGCTCGTCGGGATCGGCTTGGAGGCCGAAGCCGTCGGCGATCGCCTCGCCGTCGTCGTCGGCATCGGCACCAACGTCGTCGGCGCCCCCGAGGGCACGCCGACGCCTGCGGTCTCGCTTGCGGCGCTCGGGGTCCAGATCAGCGCCGAGGAGCTGTTTGCGGCGCTGTCGGATGCCTGGGTGGAGTTCCGGGGCATCTGGGACAATGGCCGCGGCTTTGCCGAGATCCGCAAGCTGTGGCTCGCGCGCGCCGCCGGCCTCGGCGACAAGGTCGCGATCCACACCGGGACCGCGACGCTGGAAGGCATTTTCGACACCATCGATGACACAGGCTGCCTGATCGTCCGCACCGCGGACGGCCGGCGCCTGCCGGTGGCGGCCGGCGAGGTGTTCTTCGGATCGGCCGCCTCCGTGGGAGCTGCGTGATGGCGAAGCCTGAGGAACTGGTATTTGCCCCGCTCGGCGGCGTCGGCGAGATCGGCATGAACCTGTCGATCTACGGCCTCGGCAGCCGCCAGCAGCGCGCCTGGATGGCGGTCGATCTCGGCGTCTCCTTCGGCGATGAGGAACATCTGCCGGGCATCGATCTGATCATGCCCGACATCAGCTTCCTGGAGAAGGAACGCAAGAACCTGATGGGCCTCGTGCTGACGCACGCCCATGAGGATCATTTCGGCGCCATCATCGACCTCTGGCCGAAGCTGAAATGCCCGATCTACGCGACGCAGTTCAGCGCGGCCCTGTTCGAGGCAAAATGCGCCGCCGAGCGCAACGCACCGAAGATCCCGGTGACGGTGGTGCCGTCGGGTGGCCGCGTCGACGTCGGTCCGTTCAGCGTCGAGTTCATCCCCGTCGCGCATTCGATTCCCGAAGCGCACGCGCTGGCGATCCACACCTCCGCAGGCACGGTGCTGCACACCGGCGACTGGAAGATCGATCCGACGCCGACGCTGGGAGCTCCGACCGACGAGAAGCGGCTGCGCGAACTCGGCGAGGAGGGCGTGATCGCCCTGATCGGCGATTCCACCAACGCAGTGCGCGACGGCCGTTCGCCCTCGGAGGCCGAGGTCGCCCGCACCATCGTCGACCTCGTGAAGGCCGCCAAGGGCCGCGTCGCGGTGACGACCTTCGCCTCCAACGTCGCCCGCATCAAGGCTGTGGCCGCCGCCGCCAAGGCCGCCGACCGCGAGGTCGTCGTGGTCGGTCGCGCCATGGAGCGGATGGTGCAGGTCGCGCGCGAATGCGGCTATCTCGACGGCGTGCAGAATTTCCGCTCGCCGGAGGTCTACGGCCACCTGCCGCAGGACAAGGTGCTGGCGCTGTGCACCGGCAGCCAGGGAGAGGCGCGCGCCGCGCTGGCCCGCATCGCCAATGACGACCATCCCGAGATCACGCTCAATCGCGGCGACAGCGTGATCTTCTCCTCGCGCACCATCCCGGGCAACGAGAAGGCGGTCGGCTCGATCATCAACAATCTGGTGATGCAGGGCGTCGAGATCATCACCGACCGCGACGCGCTGGTCCACGTCTCCGGCCATCCCCGCCGCGACGAATTGCGCGACATGATCGCCTGGGTGAAGCCGCAGCTCCTGATCCCCGTTCACGGCGAAGCCCTGCACCTGCACGAGCACGCCAAGCTCGCGCGCGCCGCCGGCGTGCCGCGCGTTCTGGTCATTCGCAACGGCGACCTCGTCAAGCTCGGCCCCGGCGATCCCGGCATCATCGGCGAAGTGCCCTCCGGCCGGCTCTACAAGGACGGCACGATTTTGGAGGATTCCAAATCCCGCGCCGTGGTCGAGCGCCGGCGTATGGCGTTCTCCGGATGCGCGTTCGTCGCCATCGCCATGACCGAGCAGGGCGAGCTGGCCGACGATCCCGAAGTCGATCTCGTCGGCATTCCCGAGAAGACCAGGGAAGGCGAGCCCTTTGACGACCTCGTCTTCGACGCCGTGGTCTCCACCGTCGAGGGCCTGCCGAAGGCGCGCCGCCGCGATGCCGATGCCTTGGGCGAGTCGGTGCGACGCGCTGTCCGGGCCGTGATCAACGAACATTGGGGCAAAAAGCCTCCCTGTCTGGTACACGTACTGACAGTGTAAAGGGAGAAGACACATGCTGGGCCGGCTCAACCATGTCGCGATCGCGACCAAGGATGCCGTCAAGGCTGCGAAGATCTACGGCACGGCGTTCGGCGCCCAGATCTCGGAAGCCGTGCCGCTGCCCGAGCACGGCGTCATCACCGTGTTCGCCACGCTCCCCAACACCAAGATCGAATTCATCGAGCCGCTCGGCGAGGCCTCGCCGATCGCAAAATTCGTCGAGCGCAACCCCGATGGCGGCATCCACCACATCTGCTACGAGGTCGTCGACATCATCGCCTCGCGCGACACGCTGGTGAAGGAGGGCGCGCGGGTGCTCGGCGACGGCGTGCCCAAGATCGGCGCCCACGGCAAGCCGGTGCTGTTCCTGCATCCGAAGGATTTTTCCGGTGCGCTGGTCGAGATCGAGCAGGCATAAGCCCCAACCATGGCCATCCAGATCTCAACCGCGATCGCAATCTACTTCGTCATCTGGTGGGTCGCGTTGTTCCTGACGCTGCCGTTCGGCGTGCGCAGCCAGCACGAGGATGGCGGCGGCGCGCCCGGCACCGACCCCGGCGCGCCGATCCTGACGCGAATGAGGAGCAAGCTGATCTGGACCACGATCATCTCGGCGATCATCTACGGCCTCTGCATGGTTGCCTATCATGCCGGCTATCTCTCGATCGAGCGCCTGTCGAAATTGATGGGAATGCCGTTCTAGGGTTTTTAACGAGGGGATAGCGACCACGCCCGAGACAGTTCGTCGAATTGGGGGACATGCCAAATGACTTTTCAGAGGATCGTCATCGCGCTTCTGGTGCTGATCGTCGCCGGCCTCGGCGGCATCGGCTATTTCGAATGGAAGACGGCGGTGCAGGTGCGGACGCTGAAGGCGTTCGTCGAGGGCTATGTCTTCAACGAAGCCGTGATGGCCTGTGAGCAGGCCAAGAGCTCGACGCCGTTCAGATGGAACGGGGGCAAGAGCACGTCCGTGATCGGCCTGAACTCGGTCAAAACAGACAAATACACCGTCAGCGCCAGCTACACCCTGGTGGCGGATCTGGTTTATTGTGATTACGATCCGATCAAAAGAAAGGCCGAGATCGGCTCGAGCTTCCTGGAGCGGGAGTAACGATCCGGCCATGCAGATGGGATGGGATCGTCATGGCGCAAGGGCAGGAGGAGTACCGGATTCTGCATGAGGCGGCCTTGCGGGATTATCTCGCAGGCCTGCGGGACCTCAAGGCGCTCCTCGGCGGCGATCCCGCCGGCTGGGCAATCACCGAGGTCGGCGACGGCAATCTCAACCTCGTCTTCATCGTCAAGGGCGCGAGTGGCGGCGTCGCCGTGAAGCAGGCGCTGCCTTACGTGCGCCTCGTCGGCGAGAGCTGGCCGCTGCCGCTGTCGCGCGCCCATTACGAGTATCTCGCTCTGTCCCGGCAGGCCCACCTCGCGCCCGGCCTCGTGCCGGCCTTGCTGCATCACAACGACGATCTGGCGCTGACGGTGATGGAGCTGCTCGAACCCCACATCATCATGCGCAAGGGGCTGGTTGCGGGAACGCAATATCCCGGCTTCGTGGACGACATCACTACCTTCATGGCGCGAACGCTGTTCTTCACCTCCGACCTCGCGCTGTCCGCGGCCGAGAAGAAAGAGGGCATCGCCGCCTTCGCCGGCAACCACGCGCTCTGCAAGATCACCGAGGATCTGATCTTCACCGATCCCTACCGCATCGCCGAGCAGAACCGCTGGACGGCGCCTTATCTCGATGCGCTCGCCGCCGGCCTGCGCGACGACATGGAGCTGCACGTCGCCGTCTCGCGGCTCAAGCTGAAGTTCATGGCCAGTCCCGAGGCGTTGCTCCACGGCGATCTCCACACCGGATCGATCATGGTGACCGACAGCCAGACGCGGGTGATCGACCCCGAATTCGCGTTCTACGGCCCGATGGGATTCGACATCGGCGCCGTGATCGCCAATTTGCTGATGGCCTATTTTGCCTCCGCCGGCCATGAGCGCGCGCCGGGCGAGCGACAGGCCTTCGAGGTCTGGCTGCTGGCGACGATCGAGAACGTCTGGAACGAGTTCGCCCGCAAATTCCTCGATCTCTGGCGTACCGGCGCGTCGGGCGATGCCTACCCGGTGTCCCTCTTCGCAGGCGAGAAGGGTGCTGCGCGGCTGGAAATCGAGCGGCAGGCCTACATGCAGCGGCTGTTCACTGACACCGTCGGTTTCGCCGCGGCGAAGACCATCCGCCGCATCTTCGGTCTCGCGCATAATATCGACTTCGAGCTGATCGAGGACCCCAACAAGCGGGCCGTCAGCGAGGCGCGCGCTGTCAGGCTCGCGCGAGCGATGATGGTGGAGGCGGCGGCGTTCCGGACGATCGCCGAGGTCGCCGGCGCCGCGCGAAAGCTGCGGGATTGGCAGCCGGAATTGTCTGGCTGAGGACGTTGCAAAGGTGGCTCGCCCACTCCGTCATTGCGAGGAGCCCTTGCGACGAAGCAATCCAGACTGTCACCGCGGAAACACTCTGGATTGCTTCGCTTCGCTCGCAATGACGCGGAGGGCACGCTCGATGACGCACCGCGTCAATCGCCAGCTTGCATCGCTGGGTGGATGCAACTGGCCCCCCGTGGTCGTCGCCGGACGTTCGCCATCCGGAACCGACATTGGTTTCCATCAAAAACGAAGCTTGCATTCGACAGGCTGCGAATGATCAAATCCCTGATCAGGATGCCTGCGTTGGTAGGGGACACATGATGTTCAGGATGATGGCGGTCGTCGTCGCGGGCGTGGGACTGGTGCTCGCCGGGTCAGTGGAGGCCCAGGCGCCGCGCAAGGGCGGAACCATCCGCATGACCGCGCCCTATGGCTCCAGCTTCACCAGCCTCGACATTCACACGACGCAGCGCGCCCAGGACGAGATCTACGCCAAGGCGCTGCATCGCTCGCTCTACATCTGGAATTCCGCGGAAGGAAAGCCGGTGCTGGAGCTCGCCAAGGAGGACGTCGTCTCGGGCGGCGGCCTCGTTCACACCTTCAAGCTGCGCGACGATGCCTATTTCCACAATGGCCGCAAGATGACGGCCGACGACCTCATCTGGTCCTATAACCGCATCATGGACGGCACCAAGGCCTATCCCGGCGCCCGCTTTGTCCGCGTCATCGAGGGCGCCGCCGCGGTCGAAAAGGGCCAGGCCAAGGAGATCTCCGGCCTGAAGAAGATCGACGACTTCACGGTCGAGATGAAGCTGACCGAGAAGGTCGATCCCGGCTTCTACTTCTTCACCGCGTTGACCTCGATCTATCCCGCCGACGAGGGTGCCAAGGAGAGCTTCATCCAGAAGCCGATCGGTCTCGGGCCCTTCAAATTCGTCGAGCACGTGCCGGGATCGCGCATCGTGCTGGAGCGTTGGGACCGGTTCTACAAGCCCGGCAAACCCTATGCCGACAAGGTCACCGTGTCGATCATGGCCGAGGCCGCGGCGCGCGATGTCGCCTTCCGCAACAAGGAGATCGACACCTCGGTGCTCGGGCCCGCGCAATATGTGGCCTATCAGTCCGATGCCAGTCTGAAGGGGACCATCGTCGAGGTCGCCGAGGTCTTCACGCGCTACATGGGGATGAATCCCTCGTTCAAGCCGTTCGCCGACAAGCGCGTCAGGCAGGCGATCAACTACGCGATCGACACCGATTTGATCATCAACAAGCTGGTCAAGGGCAAGGCCTATCGTGCCACCAGCTGGCTGCCGCTGACCTCGCCGGCCTACGACAAGGCGATGAAACCGTATGCCTACGATCCCGCCAAGGCCAAGCAGCTGCTTAACGAGGCCGGCTATCCCAACGGCTTCGAGTTCGAATGGACCACCAGCCAGAACGAGAGCTGGGGCTTGCCGATCGTCTCCGCCGTGATCCCGATGCTGGACAAGGTCGGCATCAAGGTCAAGGTCAAGCAGGTCGAGACCGCGGTGCTGGCGGAAGTGGTTCGCAGCGGCGACTACCAGGCCTTCATCTATTCCCAGGCGAGCGGTCCGGATCCGCTGGCTGCCCTCAAATGCTTCCATTCGTCGACGCCGCAACCGGCCTGCAACTACATGACCTACAAGAACGCCGAGTTCGACAAGATCATCGACGAGGCCGGGCAGGCCGACGACGCTGCAAAGCGCACCCAGCTTCTGCAAAAGGCCAATGCGCTGCTTTATGAGGAGGCGCCGGTCTGGTTCTTCAACTACAACAAGGCGGTCATGGCGGTGCAGCCCTGGCTTCACGGCGTCCAGCTCAACGCCACGGAGCTGACCCATCAGAACGTCGAGGACCTCTGGGTCGACGAGACCTCGCCCGCGAAGTGACATACGCTCTCGCGCTCCCTTCATCGCGTCAAACGATGGAGGGAGAGAGGAAAAGCGCCGATGCTCTCCTTCCTGTTCCGCCGCCTGCTGCAGACCATTCCGACCGTGCTTGCCGTCGTGGCTCTGGTCTTCGTGTTGTTCAGCGTCGTTCCCGGCAGCATCGTCTCCTCGATGAGCGACGACAGCGATCCACAGGTCGAGCTGCGCATGAAGAAGCAGCTCGGCCTCGACCAACCCGTCTATGTGCGCTTCGGCGTCTACATTGCCAGGCTCGCGACCGGTGATTTCGGCACCTCGTTCCGGACCCGCGAGCCCGTCACGACCATGATCGCCAAGCGGGCCTGGCCGACGCTGCAACTGATCTTCGCGGCGATGGCGTTCTCGGTCGCGATCGGTGTCCCGCTTGGTTTCATCGCGGCGCTGAAGCCCGGTGGCATCGTCGATACGCTTGCGATGGTCGTCGCGGTGTCGGGCTTGTCCATCGCCAAATTCTGGCTCGGACTTGTGCTGATGTACCTGTTCGCGTTGAAGCTCGGCTGGCTGCCGAGTTTCGGCTATGGCGACGGCGGGGGAAAATACCTGATCCTGCCGGCGGTGACCCTCGGGGTGTCGCCGATGGCGCTGTTTGCCCGGACGACGCGCGCCGCGGTGCTCGAGATCATGACGGCCGATTTCGTCCGCACTGCGCGCTCCAAGGGCATGAGCGAGACGCGGGTGGTGAAGTGGCACGTGATGCGCAACGCGCTCGTCATCATTCTCACCACCGTCGGCCTGCAATTCGGCGCGCTGATGGGGCAGGCGGTCGTGGTCGAGAAGCTGTTCTCGTGGCCGGGTATCGGCTCGCTGCTGGTCGACAGCGTCCTGCAGCGCGACATCCCGGCGGTCCAGGGCTCCATTCTCGTGGTGGTTCTGGCGTTTCTCGCGATCAATCTGCTGATCGATTTGCTCTACGGCGTGATCGATCCCAGGATCAGATACGCATGAAGCTTCGCGCCAATCTCGTCATCGGTGGGGTGTTGTTCGCGCTGGCGATCCTGGTCGGTTTGCTCGCGCCCTGGATCGCGCATACCGATCCCGTCATGGACGCCAATCTGATGAATGCGGAGGAGCCCCCGAGCTGGACCTGGTGGTTCGGGACCGACGACCAGGGTCGCGACATCTATTCCCGGGTCGTGTATGGCGCCCGGGTTTCGCTGACCGTCGGCATCGTCTCGCAGCTCATCAACAGCGTCATCGGCGTGGCCCTGGGCCTGAGCGCCGGCTATTTTGGCGGCTGGTGGGACGATGTCGTCAACGCCCTGACCAACCTCATGCTCGCGATCCCCTCGCTGATCTTCGCGCTGGCGATCATGGCGGTGCTCGGCCCCGGCCTGACCAGCCTGCTGATCGCGCTCGGGCTGACCAACTGGTCCTTTACGTGCCGGATCGCGCGAGCCTCGGCGCTGTCGCTGCGGAGCCAGGGCTATGTGCAGGCGGCGACCGTGCTCGGCTATGGCGATCTGCGTATCATGATCACGCAGCTGCTGCCGAACATGCTGGGCCCCATCATCGTCATCGGCACGCTGGGCATGGGCAGCGCGGTGCTGTCCGAAGCCGCATTGTCGTTCCTCGGCCTCGGCGTCCGTCCGCCGTTTCCAAGCTGGGGCAGCATGCTGTCGGAGGCCCGCGAGCAGATCACGACCGCGCCGTGGCTCTCGGTGTTTCCGGGCCTCGCCATCTTCCTGACGGTGCTGGGCCTCAATTTGCTCGGCGACGGCCTGCGCGACATTCTCGATCCGCAATCGCGGAGCCGGCGGACATGACCGGCACGCCGCTGATCGAAGTCAGTGATCTGCGCATCGATCTCGATGACGGATCGAGGCGCGTGGCGGCGGCGGAGGGCGTTTCGTTCCGCATCGACCGCGGCGAGACGTTCGGCCTCGTCGGCGAATCCGGTTGCGGCAAGAGCATCACGGCGCTCGCCTTGATCGGGCTGTTGCGACCGCCGCTCTCGATCGGCGCGGGCGTCATCCGGTTCGAGGGCCAGGAGATCCAGCATCTTTCCGCCGCCAGGCAGCGGGAGCTGCGCGGCAACCGCATTGCCATGATCTTCCAGGAGCCGATGACGGCGCTGAACCCGGTCTCGCCCGTGGGCCGGCAAATTGCCGAGATGTTCGTGCTGCACAAGGGAAAGAGCTGGCGGGAAGCCAACAGGCTGGCGGTCGAGGCGCTCGCCAGCGTCCGCGTCCCTGCGCCGGAGCGGCGCGTCCACGATTACCCGCATCAGCTCTCCGGCGGCATGCGCCAACGCGTGATGATCGCGATTGCACTCGCCTGCGGTCCGGATCTCCTGATCGCCGACGAGCCGACCACCGCGCTCGACGTCACCGTGCAGGCCGAGATCATCGAGCTGATGCGGAATTTGTGCGCCGCGCGGGGAACGGCGATCCTGATGATCAGCCACGACCTCGGCCTGGTCGCCAATGTCTGCCGCCGCGTCGCCGTGATGTACGCCGGCCGCATCGTCGAGGAGCGCGGCTCCGCCGATATCTTTCGTGCACCCTCGCACCCCTATACGCAGGGCCTGGTCGCCTCGCTGCCGAGGCTCGGCAGCCGCGCTGCGCTCGGCCGCAGCAGGCTCAAGGAAATCGCAGGCGTCGTTCCGGCCATTACGAATTTCCCCGACGGCTGCAGGTTCAATCCGCGTTGCGCGCAGGCGACCGGGATCTGCCGGACAGTCGTGCCGGAGACGGATTGGCTGGACGCCGGCGGTCTGGTCAGGTGTCATCACCATGCATGAGGCGCAGGACATGCTGGCCGGGCAAAAGCCGGACGACGATCTCATCCTCAGCGTTAGGGATCTCGCGGTTCATTTCCCGCTCGGCGGCGGCGGCTGGCTCGGCCGCGGCAAGCGGATGCTCCGGGCCGTCGATGGTGTCGATCTCGAGCTGAAGCGTGGTGAATGCCTTGGCCTCGTCGGCGAATCCGGCTCCGGCAAATCGACGGTCGCATTGTCGATCCTTGGCCTGTTGACGCCGACGCGCGGCCGCATCGTGCTGGACGGGCAGGTGGTCACGAGCCGGCCATCCGGCGACCGGAAGGCGTTGGCGCGCACCGTGCAGATGGTGTTCCAGGACCCTTACGCCTCGCTCAATCCGCGCCAGACCGTGCGCCGCACGCTGGAGGATCCCCTGCGGGTCCACGGCGTCACCGCGAAAAGCGAGATCGAGGAGCGCGTCGAGACCATGCTGCGGCATGTCGGCCTGCGGCCCGAACAGGCCGACCGCTACCCGCATGAATTCTCCGGCGGCCAGCGCCAGCGCATCGGCATTGCCCGCGCGCTGATCCTCAACCCCAGGATCGTCATCTGCGACGAGCCGGTCTCGGCCCTCGACGTCTCGATCCGCGCCCAGATCATCAACCTGCTGCTGGAGTTGAAGGACACGCTCGGCCTGTCCTACATCATGATCAGCCACGATCTCGGCGTGGTCGAGCACATGAGCGACCGCGTCGCCGTGATGTATCTCGGCCGCATCGTCGAGAACGGCCACTGGCGCGAGATCTTTGAGCGACCCGCGCACCCCTATACGCAGGCCCTGATCGCCGCCATCCCCGATCCGCTGCGCCAGGCTCCGCTGGCGACGACAGGGGGCGATCTGCCGAACCCGCTCGATCCGCCGAACGGCTGCGCTTTCGGTCCAAGGTGCCGCTATGCGGAGGCGGTGTGCCGGAGCGAGCCGGGGCCGGTGCTGGAGACGCGGCCCGATGGGCACGCGGTACGGTGCTGGCGCAGCGAGGAGATCGCGGGGCGGGCGGCAGTGGCGTCGATCGAGGCTGGAGCTAACTAAGCGCTCATGAACACTCAAGCAGCTAATCGTCGCGCCATTCTACGCCGGCGTGAGGTAGGAACGAAGCCGCTCCGTGATCGGGCCATCCTGCCCAGTCGGGCGATGCACGAATAATGGGATATTCAACGCCGCCGCGATTGTACGGGCTTGTTGGATCGCCTCGATTTGCACGAACCCAAGATGTTCGGTCGACGGCCTTTGACGTGTGGTGTCATCTCTTCGACGACGCATGATTTCTTCCGGCTGGTCTTCGAGGAACACGACTGCCTTTACGTTCATTGAAGCGAAGACGCACGGATCGATGTGGATCAGTCCCTTAGGGGTCTCGATAACCGTATGACAATCCAGCACAACAAGAGGCGCTGTCCGATCGATCTTCTGCGCAAATCCCTCGACCAATAGTCGTTGATTCTCGTCGAGGTCCACTGCGCGCAGGGCGTCGAGCGTCAGGCTTCGTCCATCTCCCGACGTTCGCGCTTCCTTGATCAGGGCGCTCGCTTGTAGGACTTGCATGGGAACTGCGCTTCTTAGACGTGTTAGAATCGTCGATTTACCCACGCCCGAGAGCCCAGCAACTGCAACCACGGGTGGCATCATGGTGTGAATCCAAGATTGAGCCTCGGCAACAACACATCCAGATGCGCTCGGCTCAGCTCGAAGATCGACTGCGGCGGATGGCCCTTGATTATTCCGAAATCCTGGAGTTCGGTCAGCTCGATCGGCGGGTCAATGTACCCCGCGAGTAGATAGTTGATGACCTTAACCTTGCGTTCTGCCGCTGCGCGCCAATCGTTCAGCTCGATCTCGCTGTAGACGGAGCGGCCACCCGTCAACTGCATCAACTCCTTGGTCGATGCCGCCGCTGAGACTTCTTCGAAGACGCCAACCGCGGTCAATGCCTGCGACGGCTGGCTGATCGATTTGCCCTTATAGAAGAATAGGAGCGAGCCGGCCGGCCCCAGGTTTGACTGGGCACGACAGAGATAGACCTTGCGAATGGTATTACCGGGCCTCTTAGGGCTGCCCGTGAGGCCGACCAATTCGAACAAGTCCGGCTGTGCCGGATTCTTCAAATCGGGATAGAGGGTGTCATGGTAGCCCTCCTTAATGGGGACCACGAAGGCGCGCGTATCTGGCCTGGCGATGAAGCGTGGATAATTCAGCCTATCGCGCTCGAAATTTGACATCCCCGAGGCCGCCGCCAACGGGGCGCGCGAGAACTCCTTCTCGTACACAAGCTCGCCATCGTGTTTCGCTTTGGTGTTGACGAACCCGTAGTATTCAAGAAGATCGATCAGGGCGACCTGTGAGGAGTAGGTGGTCACATAGGCTAAATCGTACTTGTTAGCTTGGGCAAACCAGAACACCTTTTTCAGCAGAAGCTCGCCTAACTTCACGCCGCGCTTTTCCGGCCGAACCTTGAACGTGCAGATCTTTAATATCTTATCGACCTTGATAGTCGCGTCCGTGTCTGCTGCGGTTTCGTCTTTTCGAACGATCAGGCCAGCCAGTCCGTCATCGAACACGGCCCAACATGCGCGCCGCTCGCGTACGCATTTTTCCCGCCACCACGTATCGAATGGTGGATAATCCTCGCGAAGGCTGTCGAAAATCTCGTCTGTTAGCTTGATCTCGTTTGCGGAGACTTCCTCCACGTAGCGAACGGGCGTTTCGACCGGCTCGTAGGTGGTCCGCAAAAGCGCGACTGCGTCTGCGACAAATAGAACGCGTCGACCCAGTTCCGGTGCAGCTCGCCGGGCTCGCTCGTGGAGGCCGCGATCTTCGGTAACGAGAAAGTCGGCTGCGCCGCGTTCAATCGCATCCAAGAGCGTCGCATCGACAATATCATTTGGCCGCGGTAGCGGCCCGTATTTCCGTTCCAACTCGGCTACTTCGAGGCCGCGCACCTTCTTGAGCAGTTGGAACTTGTCTAGTTTGCTCAGCGAGATTTTGCGACGATCAGCATTCTTGTCGCGCTGAATATCGTCGCGCGAGGCCTCGTGCCCCAGCACACCTACCTTGTGCTTTGACGCAATGCTAAGCAGCGCGGCGAAGGCAGGTTGGACTGTGTGATGATCTTCGAGGCCAATGATGACATTAGTGTCAATCAGATACGTTTGAATACTCATTTTGCAGGGCCGTACGCAGGACGGGGGTTGCATATAAGTAGGACTGGGGCGGTTCGAAGCCGAAACGGTCTCGTAGCTCGGAGAGATTTAACGGGCGTGAAAACGGCCGCGCATTGGCGATCTTGAGAGCGAATCCCTCCTGGACACCTTCGAAGTATCCATCAAAATCCGCCCGCTTGATCTGCGCCATCTTGCCAAACTTCTTCCAGATTTCGCCGATCGGCGCCTTCACAACGTTGTCAATCTCGGCGCTTCCCACCATCGCTCGTACCGGAGATGTTGAATAGATATAGGCAATCGTTCCGCGCGGTGCGGAGATTGGAAAGCGTCGCCGCAACTCAATCGTCTTCGTGCCATCAAAAATTCTGTCGGAATAGACCGGCCTGACACTGAGCACTACATCACGAGTCGGACGAAACACCTCGTCGCCGAATATCGGGAAAACGAGCTGATCCTCGTCGTGGAGATCAACGTCAAATGCGCCTTGGGTACGCAGGCCCTTCCACGCGTCCGCTTCGAAGGTGGCCTCAATGCGCAGTGTGGCGCCCAAAGCCTCAACATACTTTTGTAACGAGGAAATCTGCACATCGCCCCGGTGCTCGATCTTTGATATCGCGGCTTGGCCAACCTTTAGTCGTTCTGCCAGATCATTCTGCGTAAGTCCGGCAAACGTTCGCAATGTGCGCAGCGAATTGCCAACAACTCTGCCAAGATCACTCCCGTTCACGCGAACTGCACTTACGACTTTTCCGTTCAATTTTGGCATGAAGCTCCCTCGATAGGATCAATCCTTACGCGAGTCGAATATTCCTTACAAGGAATATTGCTTCGTCTGCGTTTTAGAGCTCGGGATGACTGGGGCGTCACGCGAAGTCTGGAGCGCGACGCTCTATCCTTCGTTGTGAGAGGCCCGTGCGACAAAGCAATCCAGAAATCCCTCCGCGGAACACTCTGGATTGCTGCGCAGCGCTCGCAATGCCGTGTGTAAGTGCCGCCGCTCCTCAGCGGCCTCTTGAGGTGAGGGCCTGCGCACTCGGCCGCTCATCCTTCGAGGCTCCGCACAGGACGCTTTGCGCCTCGTGCATCGCATCTCAGGATGATGGACCTTCGCGGAACACCGTCCTCACTTCAGCCCGGCCAGCAAGACGTCCCGGATGACCCGGACCGGTGGCATCCATTGCTTCTCGTCGGCGTAGTTTCCGCAGGTGATGGCGACCACCACGCCGAGGTCGGGCATCACGAACAGCCGCTGGCCCCCTGTTCTGCCCGACGAGTCAAACATCGCCAAAGCTTACGGAGACTGTCAATCGGGGTTTGATAAGGGCCTGAGATTCCTAACAATTTCTACTGTGCATGGGGTTGTTTTCGCACTTTTGGTTTTTGAGACCGTCTACTCCACCGCCTTTTCCCTCAATCGCTGCGCATAGACGTTGATGACCAACGCCAGCAACAGGATCAGGCCGCGGATCAGGATCTTCAAAAAACTGTCGATGTTGACGTGGTCGAGGCCGTTGTTGAGCACGCCGAGCACGAACAGGCCGACGATGGTGTTGCCGATGCCGCCGCGGCCGCCGAACAGGCTGGTGCCGCCGACGACGACGGCGGCGATGGAGTCGAGCAGGTAGGTGTCGAACTCGTTCTGTTGCGCGCTGCCGAAATGGGCGACGCCGAGCATGCCGCCGATGCCCGAGCACACCGCCGAGATCACCATGACGGCGCCCAGGATGAGCTTGACGTTGAGGCCTGAATATTCGGCCGCCTCGCGGTTGCCCCCGACCATGTAGACGTAGCGGCCGAAGCGCGTGTAGGTCAGAACCAGATGGCCGCCGAGCAGCATCAACGCGGCGACGATGACGAGCCAGGGCACGCCGCCGATCGAGCCCGAGCCGAGCGTGGTGATGAGGCTCGGCACCTTGTAGGCGATCTGGCCGCGCACCAGCAGCGCCGACACGCCGGCCGCGATCTGCATCATCGCCAGCGTCATGATGAAGGAAGGGATGCCGATCACGGTCAACCCCAGCGCGTTGACCAGACCCAGCAGGGCGCAGAGCAGGATCGACAGGAGGATCGCGACCACACCGGGCAGGGGGATGTTGGCGATGTTGACGTAGGAGTCCTGCAGGGTGAAATAGGCGACCGCGATGCCGGTGACGTTGGCGATGCTGGCGATCGACAGGTCGATCTCCGCGCAAAGGATCACGAAGGTGAGGCCGACGGCGATGATGCCGGTGACCGATACTTGCGTCAGGATGTTGCCGAGATTGTCGAGCGTCGCGAACGAAGGGCTTGCAAGGGCGAAGAAGCCGGACAGGAAGATCAGGGTGAGGAACGGGGCGATGTTGCGCATCTGCGAGCGCAGGAAGGGCGCAAGGCCTCGTGCCCGCTGCCCCGCCGCCAAAGCCGTCTCACTGCTCGCCATTGTGCTTCTCCGTCACGCCGCCTCCAGCAGGCGGTCCTTGCTGACCGGCTCGTTCCTGAATTCCCGCACCAGTGCGCCGCGCTTGAGCACGAGGATGCGGTCGGCCAGCGACAACACCGTTTCCGGCTCGGTCGACAGCACGATGATGGCGAGCCCCTTGGCGCGGAGGTCGCGGACGATGTTGATGACGTCGTTCTTGGCGCCGACATCCATGCCGCGGGTCGGCTCGCACAGCACCAGCAGCTTTGGCGGATAGGTCAGCCATTTTGCCAGCGCCACCTTCTGCTGGTTGCCGCCGGAGAGCATGCCGAGGTCGAGGCCGACCACCGGCGGCCTGATCTGCAATTGCTCGACCTGACGCTTCGCGATATCGCGCTCCTGCGCCGGCTTGAGCAGCAGGGACGAGATGCGATCGAGGATGCTGATCGAGATGTTCTTGTAGACGGGTTCCTGGTGAAACAGCATGTCGCGGCGGCTCTCAGGCACCAGCGCCACCCCGGCGCGCCGCGCCGCTGCCGTGCTGGCGAAAGTCTTCGGCGTACCCTCGACGGCAAGCGTGCCGGCGTCAGGCTTCAGCTTGCCGAACAGGATGCGGGACAATTCCTGCTGGCCACAACCCATGAAGCCGTAGATGCCGAGCACCTCGCCGGCGCGCGCTTCGAAGGAGATGTCCTTCAGGCTGCGCGCCAGCGAGAGCTGGTCGACCTTCAGCACCACCGGGCTCACGCTCGGCGTTGGCAGCATCAAATCGTCGCTGTAGCTGTGCTCGAGCGCTTCGCCGCCGCGGCCGATCATGGCCTCGATCAGCGCGCCCTTGCTGGTGGCGGCGCTCGCGGTTTCCGCGACCTTCCGCCCATTGCGGAACACGGTCACCGTGTCGGAGACGCGCAGGATGTCCTCGATGAAATGCGAGATGAAGACGATGGCCGTGCCTTCCTCGCGCAGCCGACGCAGCGTCGCGAACAGGCGCTCGACCTCGGGCGGGGAGAGGGCGGAGGTCGGTTCGTCCAGAATGACGATGCGGGCGCCGGAGAACAGCACGCGCGCGATCTCGATCAGCTGCTGCAGGCCGATCGAGAGGTCGCCGAGCCGGCTCATCGGATCGACGTCGAGACCCAGTCGTGCCAGCTGCTCGCCGGCCTCGCGCGCCATGCGCCGCCATTGCACGAGGCCGAGGGCGTTGGTCGGCTGGTTGCCGAGGAAGACATTCTCCGCGACGGTGAGGTCGGGCGCGACAGAGAGCTCCTGATGCACCATCGCGATGCCGGCCGCGTGCGCATCGCGCGCCGAGCGGAAATGCGTCTCGCGGCCGTCGATCAGGAAGCGGCCGGAGAATTCGGTGTGCACGCCGGCGATGATCTTCATCAGCGTGCTTTTTCCCGCGCCGTTCTCGCCGACGAGGCCGTGGATCTCGCTTGCGTGGAGCGCGAAGTCGACACCACGAAGCGCTTCGACGCCGCCGAAGCTCTTCGTGATGCCCTGCAGTTCAAGGATGGGCGAACGATCCTCTCGCATGAAAGTTCTGATCTTGCAGGCTTAGATCAGGAAGTGATCCTGCATCCACTGCATTCCCGCGGCGTTGGCCTTGGTCACGACCGGGCCGTCGGTGACGACGTTCTTGGGAATGCCCTGGCCGCTCTTCTCGCCGCCGACCACGGCGGAGACGCCTGCGATGATGGCGCCGCCATGGATTCGGCAGGAGGGATTGCGCACGGTCGCGAACATGCGGCCTTCGCTCACCGCCTGGATCGCCGGCGGCATGGCATCGACGCCGCCGATCAGGATGTTGGTGCGGCCCCGCGCTTTCATGATGTTGGCCGCCGCAAGCGCCATGTCGTCATTGTGGAAGAACGCCGCGTCGATCTGCGGGTATTTGGTCAGATAGGTTTCCCAGAGCCGCGCGGTCTTGGAGACGTCCCAGTCGGCCGGCTGGGTGTCGAGCACCTCGATGCCGGGGAATTGCTTCACCGTGTTGGTGAAGCCTTTGGCGCGGCCCTGCGCGCCGGTATGACCGAGCGCGCCCTGCGTCATGATGATCTTGCCCTTGCCGCCCATCGCATTGCACAGCGCCTGGGTCACCGAGGCGCCCATGAACTCGTTGTCGGGGGCGAGGAAGGAGTGGACGTTGATCTGGTCGAGCGGCGCGATCAGCGTGTCCATGTCGATCACGGGCGTGCCGGCGTCGATCATCTTCTGCACGGGCTGGGTGAGGGTGCCGATGCCGAACGCCTGGATCGCGACGAAATCCCATTTCTGCGAGGCCATGTTGTCGATCGCGGCGCGCTGCTTCACTGCGTCGAGCTGGCCGTCGAACCAGGTGACTTCGACGTTGAACAGCTTGCCCCAGAACTCCGCGGCCTGCTTGCCCTGCGCGCACCAGGTGGCCTGAAGGCCCGCATTGGAGAACGCCGCCTTCAGCGGCTTCTCGCTTCGTCCGACCGCGGCGGCCAGAGCAGGGTTTATGCCCATGCTGCCGAAAAGGGCAGCTCCGGCGCCGGCGGCTGCTGCCGCCTGAAGAAGATCGCGCCTCGTCGTCGAGAAATCTTTCGTCCCGGACATCGCTCGCTCCCATAAATTTTATCGTCGGTGCGTCATTGATTGCGCAACCGATGTTCGAAAGTGTCTCACAAGAGTTGACGCCACTCAATCTGCAATCACTCGCTGCGCTCCCAGCAAGCCGCGTTGGTGCAGCGCAAAGCGTCAGGCCGGCGCGCCGGCGAATGCGTCGATGTCGGTGAGCAATGTGTCCCAGGCTTGCGCGATCTCGTTGGACCATTCATCGCCGAGCAGATCGCGCAGCGTATCCCTGATGACTGCGAAGAACGCGATGAACAGCTGGCGCGACGTGCCATAGGCATCGTGCGAGGCAAGCTCGCAGGCGATCAGCCGGAAATGCCCGCGACGCTCACCGGTGAAATCGAGAATCGCCTCGATCGCGAGCGCGAGCATCGATCCCTTCACGAACCCGCTGCCCTGCGAGCGGAACATCGCCTGCGTTTCCGGATGCGCGTCGAACAGGCGCCGGTAAACCAGTGGCGTGATATCCGCGCAGCGCATGGCCGCGCGCTCAAAGCTGAGCTCGACCGGATTTGGGGACATATTCATGGGCAAAAGTGCCATGCAGACAAAAAAAGAGCGGGGCCCTGGCCCCGCTCGAAAATTGTGTCGACCCTATTATCCCCGATTCTAAGATTTGCTCTTATTTGACGGGGCGACGCTGCGTTTTGCGCGCCAGGGGCTCCTCCCGAGACTTGGACCACCAGACTGTGACCTCGCGGCCAGCCTGAGCAAGGAGGATGCTAGATCAACTTTTCTCACTTGTCATCATTTTCAGCAACGAATGTTCAAAATTCGAGCAATAGACGAAATGATCGGGCTTTTGGCCCCGCAAGTGTATGACAAATATAAGAAATTGATGGATGCCCGACCCGTTGATTTGCCTTAAATACCGGACGCTTGGCGATAATGGAGTCGTCGGACCTCGATTTTCGACAAATTTGCGCTGGGCCAAGAAGGCGGCGGAACTGATCTCGACTTGAGCCCGGCGCGGTGTTTAGTTAGCCGGCGAACGAATGGTTCGGCGGATGCACGCGCGGCTACAGAAATTCCTCCCCCTGGTCCTGCTCGCCCTGGTGATGCAGGTGCTGGCGCCGATTGCCGCGTGCTGGGCGACCGGCCGGGCCGTTGCCGATCCGCTATCTGCCGTCGTCATCTGCCACAGTGTCAGCGAGCAGGGCGCCCTCGACGATCGGACCGGCACCCCGACCGCGCATGCGGGCGCGTGCGCCCTGTGTTGCCTGGCCCAGGCGGGCGCCTCGCTCGATTCGCCGACGCACGCGGGACTCTCGATTCCGTTCCGCCATGCCGAGCGCGTGGTGTGGCAGCCGGCGGATGCGTCGGCCATCGCCGCTCCCAAGGGTCCGAGCGCCCAGGCGCGCGCCCCACCTCAATTTTCCTGACGTAGCGACAAATCGAACCGTTGGTGCGCGCAATTGTCGTGCCGACGGCGTGCTTAATGGACCGGCCGATGCCGGATGTCAGGAATTCAAGAGATGTTACGCATTCGTGCGATGGGGCGCGCCGGCTTGCCCCTGTTTTTCGGGCTGGTGTCCCCGATCGGTTCAGACGCGCTCGCCCAGCCTGCCTCGGAAGCGATTCCCGCAGTGACGGTCGAGGCGCCCAAAACGTCCCGTGCCAAACCAATCACCCGGCCAACGCGGCAACGCTCCGCTTCGGCGTCGCGGGCAGCAAGGCCGGTCGCGCCGACCGCGACCGATGGCGCCCAGGGGCAAAACAACATCATGTCCACCGGCGCAGCGCGGGCCGGTCTCAATCAAGCGCCGGCCGGCCAGACCGCGACGACCATCGATCGCAGCCAGTTCGACAACCGCCCGTCGTTTTCGGTCGGCGACGTCTTGCGGGACAGCCCGGGCATCTCGATCAAGCAGGGTAATGGCCCGCGCGACTTCGGCATCTCGATTCGCGGATCCAACGCCCGGAACGGTTTCGCCATCCGCAATCTCGTGATCTTCGACGACGGCTTCCCGGTGACGCAGCCGGACGGCCTGTCGCGCAGCGACTTGATCGATCCGCACGCCTACAGTGCGATCGACGTGATCCGTGGCCCCTCGTCGGCGCTCTACGGCAATTATGCGACCGGCGGCGCGCTCAATTTTCGCACACGGCCGGGTGGCACGATCGACGGTGTCGAATACGGCGTCGATGGCGGCAGCTACGGTTACCTCAACAACTACCTGGCGGCCGGCAAGAAGGTCGGGAATTTCGAGGGCTCCCTGTTCGCGAGCGACACACGGGGCGACGGCTATATCGGCAACAGCTGGTTCAATACGCAGACCGTCAACTTCCTCGGCACGCTCAAGGCAACGCCGGACGACCGCTTCACGGTCAAGATCATCAACAACGATCTCAGCGCGCGGCTGCCGCTTCGGCAGTCGCTGAACCAGTTCTACACCAATCCCTTCCAGCAGGGTTGCACGACCGGCACGGGGACGGCCGGATGTCCCACCGTGTCTCTTTTCAACAACGGCTTCAACGGCGGCAAGGACACCGAGACCGCCACGCAGGCCGGGCTCGGGCGAAACGATCGCCGAACCATCGTCGGCGGCCGTTGGGAGCACGACTTCGACAATACGATGACGTGGCGCAACCAGTTCGTGTTTGACGACCGGAACATCAGTCAGCCCACCGGCTCGACCAGTGCGATCGGTGATTTTCCGTCGTATAATTACATGAGCGATCTCACCAAGCGCGGAGAGATTTTTGGCATGGAGTCGACCGCGTTCTTCGGTGCCTTCTACAATACCCTGACAGCTTCGAGCGATACGCGAAATGTCATGCCCGGAGGCAACGCGACGCTCGGCAGGCTGTCGAGCAACCTCTTCAGTGAAACGACCAATTTTGGCGTACGTGCCAGGGAGGAGCTCAAGCTCACATCGGCATTGACGGCAATTGCCGGTATCGGCTGGGAGACGACCCTGCTGAAAGGTGTCAACACAGCGTATGCCTATGCCGGCCCCAGCGGCATCACCACTACGACGCTGACGACGGCAGACCGCCAGTTTCAGAATGCAGCGCCAGAACTGGCGCTGCTCTATAATCTCAACAACGAATGGCTCTTCCGCGGTCGAGTCGCCACGGGATATGGCACTCCGCAGGTTTCGAATCTCTTCGTTCTTCCGACTGGCTTGTCGGGCAACAATACCCAGCTCCAGGTCCAGAAAAATTTGGGCTACGATCTCGGTTTCGACTGGACTCCGAACAACACGCTCAAGCTGAGCGCGACCGGCTTTTACGAGTTTTTCCGTAACGAGATTGTCAACCAGGCAACGCCTGTCGCGGGCGTAAACTATTCGTTCAACGCACCGCGCTCGGAACATCGCGGCATCGAGCTTGCCGCGGACTGGAAGTTCTACCCGGGCTGGCGGTTCATGGCGGCGTACACCTATCTCGACGAAGTCTACACCGAGTATGTCGAGAACATCACCAACGGCGCGGTGTTCGGCTTCAACCGGGCCGGCAACAAGATCCCGGGCATCTCGCCCAACGAGCTGACGGCCCGGATCGGCTATGATGAGTTCACAGGCCCGCTCACGGGGCTCGGTGGTTTCGTCGAGGTCCAGTGGAAGGACTCCTTCTACATGGACAATGCAAATCTGTTGAAGGCGCCGGGCTATGAGCTGGTCAATGTGAACGTCCACTACAAGACCGATCTGCTGTCCGACACGTTCAGATCCCTGAACTTGTTTCTCGAAGTCAGGAACGTGTTCGACCAGACTTACGTCGCCTCGGCCAACAACATCTCCAATACGGTTACGGGGGCGGGCCTTCAAAATCCTGCGAGCGTGCTGGCAAACACGACGGGGTCGATCTATGCGGGCTCGCCGCGCACATTCGTTGCGGGTATGAAGGTGGCATTCAAATGATCCGGGCTTCTCGAAGGGAGCGGGGCATGACCCGAACTGGCCTGCTCGGGATCGTCGCCTGCATGTTCCTGCAAAGTGCAGCGCTTGCACAGATGCGCGCCCCGCATGTGTCCGAAGCTGCGTGCGAGGAACCGACCCTGCGGTGTGCCACCAAGGTGACGCCTGCCTTCAGTCCGGGCGGCAAGTTGTGGCTGGTCTGGATGGCGGGAGGGCAGGTCTCGGTCGCTAGTTCGCAGGATGAGGGCCGCAGCTTTTCACCGCCCACCCAGGTCACGTCGAAACGGCTCAACCTCGATTGGGGACCGGACGCGCGGCCGAAGATCGTGGTCGACCGCAAGGGCGGCACTGCGCTCGCGTTCTCGACCTTCAGGGACGAGGCCTTCAACGGTCAGGTGCTTTACACGCGCTCGGCCGATGGCGGGAAGAGCTTTGCCGAACTGAAGCCCATCACCGCCAACAACGAGAGCCAGCGGTTCGAGGCGCTGGCGCTCGATCAGGATGGAACGGTCTTCGCGGCCTGGCTGGACAAGCGCAATCGCATTTTTGCGAAGGAAGCGGGACAGAAGTACGATGGAGCCGGGCTGTTCTTCGCCTCGTCCAGCGACGGCGGTACCACCTACGCAGAAGCCAAGCTGGCACGTGAGGGCACCTGCGAATGCTGCCGATTGGGGCTGGCCTTCGCCGCGCCCGGACGGCCTGTCGTGATCTTCAGGAACATTTTTGAAGGCGGCGTGCGCGACCACGCGGTCATGACCTTCGCGGACGTCGCGACTCCAGGTGAAGTCCGCAGGGTCAGTGTTGACGACTGGCAGATCAATGCCTGTCCACATCACGGGCCGAGCCTCACCGTTGCGCCGAACGGGACCTATCACGTCGCCTGGTACACCAACGGCAAGGCCCGCAAGGGATTGTTCTACGCGCACTCCCGCGATGAAGGCCGCACCTTCTCCGCGCCCATGGCGCTGGGCCAGCCGGGCCGCAATCCGACGCGGCCGTTCGTGCTCGCAGGTCCTGCTGGGACCGTGATGGTCTGGAAGGAGTTCGACGGCGAGAAGACCTCGGTCCAGCTGACGGTCTCCCACGACGATGGCGAGAATTGGTCGCCGCCAAGGACGATAGCGACCACGAGCGACACGTCCGATCACCCCTTGCTCGTCTCCAACGGCAAGCAGACCTATTTGTCATGGATGACGAAGGCGGATGGTTATCGCCTCACAGCCATCGAGGACCAGCCATGAGATTTAGATTTGCCGGCATTGTGAGTCTCGGCGTCCTGATCGCATCTGCGGCCGCGTTCGGCACATCTCCCGCCTTGAAGCCGTTCGAACGCGGCAGCTGGCAAGGCGTCCTCAGGGGGCACGCCGGCCGGCCCGTGCTCGTGCATTTCTGGGGCGTGACCTGCGGCCCCTGCAAGGTCGAACTGCCGCTGCTCGGGCAGTTTGCAAAGGAACATCCGGAGATCGACGTTGTCACTGTGAGCGCCGATCTCGTGCCGAACCTGCCGGCGGCGACGCAATCGATGCTCGACAAGGCGGGTCTGTCGTCCACCGAGAATTTCATCTTTAACGACGGCTTCGTCGAGCGCTTGCGGTTCGAGATCGATCCGGCCTGGCAGGGCGACATCCCCCGCACCATGCTCATCTCGCGGGAAGGGACCATCACGACGATCGAAGGCTCTGCCGAAATCGCCGACCTTGAAGAATGGTCGGCGCAACAGCTCTCCAAACACTGAAATCGTTCTGCAAAGGAAATACGGAAATGAAAACGATCTCGAAAAACGTGCTTCTCGCTGCATTCGCACTCGCGATCTCCGCAGCACCCGCTCTCGCCGATGACGTTAAGGCCGGCGATCTCGTCATCTCGCAGCCGTGGAGCCGTGCGACACCGGGCGGCGCAAAGGTCGCCGGCGGCTATCTCGTCATCGAGAACAAGGGAACGGCGCCGGACCGGTTGATCGGCGGTTCCGCCGACATTGCCGGCAAGTTCGAGATCCACGAGATGGCCGTCGAGAATGGCGTGATGAAGATGCGCGCGTTTGACAAGGGGTTGACCATTGAGCCCGGCAAGACCGTGAAATTTGCGCCCGGCGGCTATCATTTGATGCTTGAGGAGCTGAAGGGCCCGCTCAAGCAGGGCGACAAGGTGCCGGTGACGCTGCAGTTCGAGAAGGCCGGCAAGGTCGCCGTTTCACTCGATGTCCAGGGCGTCGGCGCGCAGGCCCCCGGCGGCGCCGGGCATTCCGGTCACATGGACATGAAGCCGGATCATTCGGGAATGAAAATGAAATGAGACGGATATGGACTCTCGAAAGGCCAGACATGTCGAAGCAATCCTGCCTGATCCTGATTGCCACGCTCGCCGCCTCGCCGGCGGCGGCGCACGTCTCGATCGAAACTAAGCAAGCCACCGTCGGCGCCTCCTACAAGGCCGTGTTCACCGTGCCGCATGGCTGCGCGGGCTCGCCGACGGTGAAGATCCGGGTGCAGATTCCGGAAGGGGTGATCGCGGTGAAGCCGATGCCGAAGGCGGGCTGGACTGTCGATGTCGTCGAAGGCAAGTATGCCGGAGAATACGACTATCACGGCAACAAGCTCTCCTCCGGCGTCAAGGAGGTGGCGTGGTCCGGCGGCAAGCTGCCGGACAAGAACTATGACGAATTCGTCGTCAGCACGTTCTTAACCGACAGCCTGAAGCCGAACACGGTTCTGTACTTCCCCGTCGTTCAGGAATGCGAGTCCGGCGTCAGCCGCTGGATCGAGATTCCTGCGGCGGGGGCAGGGCATTCGCATGAGGGCAAATCGCCGGCGCCGGGCGTGAAACTATTGCCAAAACCCTGATGCGCCTGCTCGCCACGCTCGCGACGTTGCTCCTCGTTGCCGGCTTCGCAAGCGATGCGTCGGCGCACGCGGCACTTGTCGCGGTCGAGCCGGCGAGCGGCAGCATGCTCGCGACCGCGCCCAAGGCGGTGGAACTGCGATTCAACGAGCCGGTGACACCGGGCGCGATCCGGCTGATCGATGGGACGGGCAGGGCGAGGGACGATGCGCGCGTCAGCGCATCGGGCGAGACGATTTCGGTCGCGATGCCGGCAGATCTGCCTGAGGGCACCGCGGTCGTCAGCTATCGCGTCATCTCGCAGGACGGCCACCCCGTCACGGGATCGATGATCTTCTCGATCGGCACGCCAACGGCGACGAAGCCTGCCGCCGCGGTGGACAGCGTTTTGAACGCGTTGATCTGGCTGACGCGCGTCGGCCTCTATCTCGGGCTGTTCGTCGGCGTCGGCGGCGTGTTCTTCGCGCGCTGGGTGGCGTGGTCGACGACCGGCATGGCAGTCCCGCGCATGGCGCTCGCCGTCGGCCTAGCGAGCGCGGTGGCATCCGTCGGCGCGTTGGGGCTCGATCTTCTCGGGCTGCCACTATCTGCTCTTGCGACCTCTGGTCCCTGGAAGGTCGCTCTTGCGACCAGCGCCGGTCCTGCCCTGCTGGTCGCCTTCGCAGCGATGCTGCTTGCGTGGCTGGCGCTGCGCAGCGCGTGGTTTGCGCGCGCTCTTGCGATGATCGCGTTCATCGGTGTCGGTCTGTCGCTCGCGATGACCGGGCACGCCGCAACTGCACCGCCCGAGGCGTTGACGCGACCGGCGATCTTTCTCCATGGCCTCGGCGTTGCCTTCTGGATCGGCGCGCTGGCCCCGCTCGCCGTGCTGGTGTCGAAGCCGACGACGGCGACGCTTCCGATCGTGAACCGGTTTTCCCGGATTGCTGCGCTCGCGGTGGGCGTGTTGGCCCTGACCGGCCTCGCACTCGCGATCGTTCAGCTCGAAAAGCCGGAAGCACTGGTTGGGACCGGCTACGGGCTGATCCTTTCGACCAAGCTCGTCCTGGTCACAGGGTTGCTGGCGCTGGCCGCGCTCAATCGGTTCCGGCTGACGCCGGCTTTGGCCCGGAACGAGACCGGGACGCCCGCGCTCAAGCGCTCGATCCTACTCGAAGGTGCGATTGCTCTTGCCATCCTGGCCGTCGTGGCCGGGTGGCGCTTCACGCCGCCGCCTCGGACGATCGTGCCGGAGACGCCGTTGGCGATTCACATCCATACCGACAAGGCGATGTTCCAGGTCCTGGTTTCGCCCGGCAAGGCGGGGGCCAATGATGTCGTGCTCCAACTGATGACCGGCGAGGCGACGCCGCTGGCGGCCAAGGAGGCGACGTTGACGCTGAGCCTGCCCGAGCGTGGCATCGAGCCGATGGAGCGGAAGGCCTCGCTGGGGCCCGACGGCTACTGGCACGTGCGCAAGGTGGAGCTTCCGTTTGCCGGCCGCTGGCATATGCGGATCGACGCGCTGGTGACCGACTTCGAGCAGATCACGCTCGAAGATGAACTCGACGTCACGGAGCGTTGAGGCACAGCTCAGGTTGAACCTCAAGTCCAACGGAAAAATGACAGGAATTCCGCTGCGTTAGCAGCTTTTCCTCATTCCCGGTCTTGTGTTTTCGCTCTCAATCCGGTTTCACTGCAACCCACCACTGATTCCCAGAGTATGACCATGCGGTTGTCGCGGTTCTTTCTGCCCATCCTGAAGGAAAATCCGAAAGAGGCGGAGATCGTCTCGCACCGGCTGATGCTGCGCGCCGGCATGATCCGGCAGGAGGCGGCGGGTATCTACGCCTGGCTGCCGCTCGGCTTCCGCGTGTTGAAGAAGATCGAGCAGATCGTGCGCGAGGAGCAGGACCGCGCCGGTGCGCTGGAACTGCTGATGCCGACGCTGCAGCTCGCCGACCTCTGGCGCGAGAGCGGCCGCTACGACGCCTATGGCCCGGAGATGCTGCGCATCGCCGATCGCCACAAGCGCGAGCTGTTGTACGGGCCGACCAACGAGGAAATGATCACCGAGATCTTCCGCGCCTATGTGAAGTCCTACAAGAACCTTCCGCTGAATCTCTATCATATCCAATGGAAATTCCGCGACGAGCAGCGTCCGCGTTTCGGCGTGATGCGCGGTCGCGAATTCCTGATGAAGGACGCCTATTCGTTCGACCTCAACGAAGCCGCGGCGCGCATCTCCTACAACAAGATGTTCGTGGCGTATTTGCGCACTTTCGCGCGGATGGGGCTGAAGGCGATCCCGATGCGCGCCGAGACTGGCCCGATCGGCGGCGATCTCAGCCACGAGTTCATCGTGCTGGCCGAGACCGGCGAGTCCGGCGTGTTCATCAATCGCGACGTGCTGGACCTGCCGGTGCCAGGCGAGGACGTCGACTATGAGAGCGACCTGACGCCGATCATCAAGCAATGGACCTCGGTCTACGCGGCGACGGAGGACGTTCACGATTCCGCGCGGTTCGAGCAGGAAGTGCCGGCGGACAAGCGGGTGAACACCCGCGGCATCGAGGTCGGGCAGATCTTCTATTTCGGGACGAAATATTCCGACGCGATGAAGGCCCTGGTGGCAGGACCCGACGGCGTCGACGTGCCGATCCATGGCGGCTCCTACGGCGTCGGCGTCTCGCGGCTGTTGGGTGCCATCATCGAGGCCTGCCATGACGATGCCGGCATCAAATGGCCGGAGGCGGTGGCGCCGTTCCGCGTGTCGATCCTCAACCTCAAGCAGGGCGATGCGGCGGTCGATGCGGCCTGCGAGAAGCTTTACGCCGAGCTCACGGCCAAGGGCGTCGACGTGCTTTATGACGACACCGACCAGCGCGCCGGCGCCAAGTTTGCCGCCGCCGACCTTATCGGCATCCCCTGGCAGATCATGATCGGGCCAAAGGGCCTCGCCGACGGCAAGGTCGAGATCAAGCGGCGCAGTGACGGCTCCCGCGAGACCATGTCGCCTGCGGACGCGGTCGCAAGACTTGTGGGCTGATAAGGCCGGTCGGCTGAATATTGTTCATCGCCCGAGATCGCGGCCGCCAATCCGGCCACAATTGACCCCGAATCATGGGATTATCGAGCGATGGATGAGACCATGACAGAAACCGTGCAAACCGCGCCTTTCGCGCCATTCGAGTGGATGCTGTCGGCGCGCTATTTGCGGGCGCGCCGCAAGGAGGGATTCATCTCGGTCATCGCCGGGTTCTCCTTCCTCGGCATCATGCTGGGCGTGGCGACGCTGATCATCGTCATGGCCGTGATGAACGGCTTCCGCAAAGAGCTGCTCGACAAAATCCTCGGGCTGAACGGCCACATCCTGGTGCAGCCGCTGGAATCGCCGCTGACCGACTGGAAGGACGTCGCCGACCGCCTCAGCCAGGTCAAAGGCATCCGGCTCGCCGCGCCCGTGGTGGACGGCCAGGCGCTGGCGTCCTCGCCGTGGAACGCCTCGGGCGTGCTGGTGCGCGGCATCCGCTCCGACGACCTCAACAACCTCACCTCGATCGCCAAGAACATCAAGCAGGG